>NZ_CAWQWZ010000021.1:0-345771 GCF_963899305.1 Aeromonas sp. MR19 | reverse complement strand
GCTCAGTCACCTGCTTGACGGCGGCCAGTTTAAATTCTTCCGTGTAACGTTGCTGCTTGCTCATAACACCTCCTGAATGACCTCAGTTTGAGGCTCTTGAGGTGTCTAGGAAAGTAGGGGCGATTCAAGTAGCTGCCCAGCCAGAACCTCAGTCAAACTCCCTATCGTAACCTCAGCAGCCACAACAACAGATGCAATCTGCGGCCAATCCTGCCCCTCAGTCAGCCCTGATGGCTCCTTCTGCTATTTCATCCCCTGTACTCTCAGAACTCAGTGAGCGCACCCTGAAAGAGAGGGCACTTTCCTGGGCACCAAAAGCGCTCAGCAACCAGAAGAACTAGAGCGGTTACTTCATCACGGTGAATGCTCAACACTCCGCCGGAGTATGGCGGAGTGTTGTTTTGTTGCTATCTCCCAGACCTGGGTTCAGAACCTGCCATTTAAGCCCACTCGGAAAGTGTCGTTGCGTTCATTTGATCCAAGATTGATTTTGTATGAAACCCCTAGCTGCCAGGCGTGTCCCAGGTTGAAGTCGATACCCATATCCAGGCCGGCTAAATCGCTGTCCTGAGCATCGGGCTTGAGGCTGTAAAGCATGCCTTCGTCGCCCTGATCGGTATAGCGCATCTTGTAGTCGCTACTACGACTGAAGTTGTGGCCCCAAGCCAGGCCAACCTTGGGTGTCACCACACCAAGCGGAGCCATCAGGTCATAGCTAGTACGCACACCGAGGTAGGATGTGAAATTCTCTTGGCGTTGCTCTTCATAGGACAGACCGTAAATGCCGCCACCACTTTCACGGTAAGCCTCCATGAGGGTTGTGCTGGCGTTCAAGCGGCCGTAAGGCGCCAGCGACAACGGCCCCTTGCGGTATTCATAGCTGGCAGTCAGGGATGCGAACAATTGATCTGCATCCCGCGAGCCACTGGCATAGTCATCTGCGCTGTCGGTGATGTAACGGCGTGAATCAAAACTGATACGGTTGTAGCCTAGCAGGCCGTCGACATATACCTGCGGCGCCTGGTTCAGGCTTAGATAAGTGGCGATACCGATGGCCTTCCCATCACTGCGAGTGTTGTTCTTGCCGATATCACTGCGGTCGTTGCCGTAGCCGATACCGACACCGACGATGGCAGTTGGTGATAGGCGATAGTCTGCACCGGCGCTCAGGCCCAGCGTAGTGAAGCTGTTGTCTTGCGCGCCCTGCGCATGGGTAGAGCCGATGTTGACGAAGCCGTCGCTCCAGAATGCCAAGGCGTCCTGTTTGCAGCCGTTCTGCACCGAGGTTGCGGCCTTGCCTTTTTCCAGTTGTGCCTGGTTGGCGGAATCTCCTTGCTGACTCTGGATAGCTTTGGCGATCTCGCCCAGAGGCATGGCACTGTCATCCTTGCGTAAACTGGCATTGAACGAATTACGGTCGCAATTTGTTTGATGCAACTGCTCAAGACGTCGGTTGAAGTTGTCCATCTGAGTGCCGGCGAAGCGCTCTGCTGTTCGGGTTTGAGCGTTAAGCAGGCCGATAACTTCGGCATCCTTGGTCGGGTCTGGACGTTCCTTAATGATGAAGCTGACGGTGCTGGCTGAGCTGGCACCGCTACCGTTCCGCAGGCTGAAGCTGACGATTGCCGTCCCAGCGAAGGCGACCGACGGTGCGAAACGCATCGAGAATGGGCCCGTCATCGTTACTCGCCCGGCGGAGGCAGGGGTGACCGAACCCAGAGTTGCCTGGGTGAACGGGCCACCGGTGGCACCTTGGGTCAGGTCAACTGTGGCAGACTGTCCCACGGCCAGGATCTGGCTGGATGCTGGCACGGAGATCTCCATGGCAGAGATGGTGACCGAGAAGTTTTGCAAGCTGGTGGCGCCGTTGGCATCAGTGACTGTGATGGTCAGGTCGGTAGTACCGGCGGTGCTTGGCGTACCACTGATGAGGCCGCTGGCGGCATTCAGGCTCAGGCCCTCAGGCAGGGCGCCGGCGGTGATCGCATAGGTGTAGGGCGCGGTGCCGCCGGAGGCGGTGAGCGTCGCACTGTAGCTGATGCCGATAGTGCCGTTGCTCAATGTTGTGGTGATCAGACTGATGCTCGGCGGGTTGACGGTGATGGTCACCGTAGCCGGGCCGGAGGTGCCGCTGGCATTGGTGGCGGTGTAGGTGAAGCTGTCGGCACCGGAGAACCCGGCGGTCGGGGTGTAGGTGATGCTGGTGCCGCTGGCGGTGGCAGTGCCATTGCTGGCGGCGCTGGCCACGGCGACGCTGGTGGCAGCGCCGCCACTGAGGGCCAGGGTGATCGGGTTGGCACTGCTGTTGGCAGCGACAGTGGCGCTGACGGCACCGGCAACTGGTGCCTGGGCATCGATGGTGAGGGTATAGGCCTGGGAGCCGGTCGCGCTGTTGGCATCGGTGGCGGTCACGGTCAGGTTGCTTGCGCCGCTGGCGCTCGGCGTGCCACTGATGGCACCTGTGCCGGTATTCAGGCTGAGGCCAGCTGGCAGACTACCGGCGGTGATCGCATAGGTGTAGGGTGCTGTGCCGCCGGAGGCGGTGAGCGTCGCGCTGTAGCTGGTGCCAACAGTGCCGTTGCTCAACGTGGTGGGGCTCAGGCTGATGCTCGGCGGGCTGACGGTGATGGTCACCGTAGCCGGGCTGGAGGTGCCGCTGGCGTTGGTGGCGGTGTAGGTGAAGCTGTCGGCACCGGAGAATCCGGCGGTCGGGGTGTAGGTGATGCTGGTGCCGCTGGCGGTGGCAGTGCCATGACTGGCGGCGCTGGCCACGGCGACGCTGGTGGCCGTGCCGCCACTGAGGGCCAGGGTGATCGGGTTGGCACTGCTGTTGGCGGCAACCGTAGCGCTGACCGGGCCTGCGATCGGTGCCGGTACTGTGTATGTATAGCCGTTGGTCAGGGTCGCGCTGCCACCAGGTGTGGTGACTACCACGTTCACCGCGCCGGCGGCGTGGGCCGGGGTGGTCGCGGTGATGGTGGTGGCATTGTTGACTGTGTAGCCGGTGGCCGCTGTTCCGCCAAAGCTTACGGCGGTAGCGCCAGTCAGATTGGTGCCGGTCAGGGTGACTGAGGTGGCACCAGTGGTGGAACCACTGTTCGGTGCAGCGGAAGTCAGGGTCGGTACTGCGGAGCTGGTGACCACCAGGGTATAGGTGGCGACACCGCCCTGATTCAGGCCGTCATTCAGGGTGATGCTGAATGTGTAGGTGCCGGCCGTAGTTGGCGCGCCGTGGAGCGTGGTGGTCGGGCTGCCCGGCGACGGGTCTAGGATCAGGCCGGGGGGCAGGCAGGGCGTCACGCCATCGTAGTCCGGGTCGTTGGCATCGCACTCCACCCATTGGTCCAGCGGCAAGGCGCCGCCGGTCGAGCTGATGGGGATACTCATGGACTGACCTACCGCCACGCTGGGTAAGGTACTGCCCGAAGCTGGACTGGTGATCACGGGAGCCGCGGCCATTGCCTGGGTGGGCAGTGCCAACATGACCAGCAACATAAACAGTGACATCAGCGGGTGTTTTACTCTGGTACCTGGTGCGGTAAGTAGTGTGCTCATGAGGGCTTCCTGCCTTGCGACCGGTTCGTGGGTCGTATCCAACGTGATGTTGATAAAGGTCCTACGGTTACGGCATGGTTACAGCTAGTCCAATCCACTGGTCTTGCATGGTGTTCAAGGGTTGTCGAGGTTCTGTTTGACAGCAGGCCTGGCAGGTCGCTGCATCTGGGTATAAAGGCCGCTATCGGCACAGGGCTGGAAGCCAAGTCGTTCATAGAGTCTGCGGGCCGGGCTGCCTTGTTCGACGCTCAGGCTGCAGGACTGACGATCGGCATCCGCCTCGGCGAGCAGGGTGCGCAGCAACTGAGTACCTATGCCCCGGCCGTGCCAGGCGGGGAGCAGGGCAATATCGACGATGCGCATATCATGGGCCTCGCGATTCACGCACAAACGCCCGATCGGGCTGCCGGCCTGCTCAACGATCAAAAAGTCCGCGGTGGGAAAGTGATTTTCATAATGCTGGCGTTGCAGTTCGGCCTGTGAATACAGGAACGCCCGGCGCTGGGCATCGTTCCAGCCAGGTACTGCGCTGACTTCGGCCCAGCGGCGTGAGGCGTACAGCTTCTGAAGAAATCCCAGGTCGTGGCCGTTCTGCTGGCGCAGTACGGCCACGTTGCCTGCTGGCAAAGGGAGAGGGGTGCTATGAGTCATGAGGATTTGATCGGGTACTCGCCATCCAAGCATATACAGTAGGACAGCGTCTGGAAGGGTTGCAGGGTGTTACGCAAGGCCGTCGACGTTGCGCCACTACCGGCGTTGCTCACCGTGGTGGCAGCCAGTGTCTGGTTTGTCGCCGTCGGTGCGGTGTTGTTGTACAGGCGTATGTTGCGGGGTTGCGCCAGGTAGGCGGTGTTGTTGGGAATATCCAGAGCAGCCGCCGATTCGCTGCCGTCCTTGGCCAACACCTGATGGGTATGCGGGGCGAAGTTGCTGGCCACCATGGTTATCCGGTCGGCTCCCATGGTCGTGCCAACGGGCCTGTCGGTCAGCCCGGGGCCGGCCCCGGCCCCCATGGCCACGCGCCCGTTGAGATTGGGCAGTTTGAAGTTCTGCCCTGGTGTGCCGCCATAAAGCGTGCCAATCACCGAATAGAGCGCAGGATTCTGCTGGACGGTGATGAGCGAGCCATCGCAGTACGCCCAGTTTTGCGGGACGAAGTTGTAGGGGAACAGTCTGATTTCACCGATAAAAGCATCCATGATCGTTCATTCCAGATTGAGTAGAGAGGGTCACTGGTGTCGGGTCGGATAGAGGCCGACCAGGCAAATGATGTAGTTGACGGCCAATGACCCCATCAGGTTGCTATGGGGGGTTGCAGCACCACCGGCCGGGATCAGTGCCGAGTCGAGAAACTGCGGATTCATCGTGACGGTGGCAGAGGTTCCGGTTCCTGCGCTGTACAGCCCGGTGATGATCCCCGCACCCGTGAATTTACCGAAGGTCATGCCGTTCGGTGTTGTGCTGGGGGACGGACTGGCCGATTCGGCATCGTTGGTGCTCACCCAAAAGGCATGGCTATGGGGCGCTGTGTTTTCCGGCTGCATGGTCACGGTTTCCGTACCAAAGGTCTGGGTCAGCGTCCTCGGGGACAGGCCCGTCCCGCTGCCCTGGCCCACCAGCAGGCGACCCCGGTAGTCAGGCAGGCCGAATGTGGTGCTGCCGTTGCCGCCATACAGGGTGCCCAGTAACGAATACAGAGCTTGATAGTTATTGATCGACAGGGTTCTACCGTCACACAACGCCCAACCTTCAGGCGCATAGTTACCGGCAAACATGCGAATTTCTCCGACGAAGGCTTCAGACATGTCAGTTTCCTTGCTTGAGAGTCTGTAAACAGCGATTACTGGCGCGGTGGATAGATACCCGTTGTAGCAATGCAAAAATACCCGACAATGGAGGGCTGCATGTTCGGCATGGGTGTGCCAGGCGTTGGGGTAACGGTCGCATTGTTGAGGGCAGTCAGGGTGCCCGTGGCCGGTGTGTAGGTTGGTTTTGCCACGACGCCTTTGGAGTTCGAGCTGACGGCGGGAATGTTGCCGCCCGGGTCATCGTTACCTGGGTCGGTGGAGACATGTGTGGCGTGGTTATGCAGGGCCACCGAGCTTTGCGGCAGCGCTACAGTCTCGCTACCGCCAACGCTACCCAGTGCGTGCACATCCATGATCGGAGGGAGAGTCGAAGCCTGAAAGTTCTGCCCCAGGGCAACCCGTCCACGCAGATCTGGCAGGCCGAAGGTGGTGGTGCCGTTGCCGCCAAAGTTTTTGCCCAGTAGGGAGGCCAGCGCGACATTGCTGTTGAATGGCAAAACCTGCCCCTCACAGGGAAGCCAGCCTTCAGGTGCCCAGCCCCAAGGGAACAGGCGAATTTCACCAAGAAAGGGATCCATGTTCTTTTCTCCTTGAACAAGATAATGGCGCCGAAATCCATTTACTGCAGGAGAGTAGCAAGCGCTTGTAGACAATAGACAGGTTTGGATTCATTTGGCAAGTGCGTTTTTTAATGTTTAATTGCGCTTGCTACGAACCTCGAATAGTTGATGTATTTACTCAACATCTATTTTCATAAAAAGCACTGAAGTGACTTAGCGTAAATCGTAGAAAAACACCATGCTGTAACCAGCATCTATCCCTCAACCTGTATCCCATCCGCACGCTATATCGTCGAATGTAGGCGTTGAAATGCAGCGCGCACGCTGCACTATCAAAGTGAACTGGCCAACTGAAAGGGTGGGTACTTGCGTCACTTTGCTTCTATATCTACTGCAATGATTGACATCAATGCTATCTGACTCGATATCGAACAATGGATAGTTATGCCGTCATCACAGGCCAGGAGCGTATTAAACTGATCTATCATGCCTAATCAAAATATGTGGCTGATCGTAGTAAAATTCCTAGCAGACTAGCTAAGGTATAAACTCGAATATGAGATACATGAGATGTCGTTGTCGAATCCTCCGGGCCATCTTTTTTAGGTGATACCATGGCCAGAGGTGCTCAATAATAAGATTGCGTTGTTTATTGGCTGCTGAGTTAAAACTGGAAGACATGCTCGCTAAATAGCGAATCACTAATAGAGTGCGACACCTTGACTGTTCCATCACCACTCTTGGGAAAAGGATATACTGTTGTAACCCACTATGTGGCAGCCTGGTAAAGGCGACCAATCCAATTAATCAGTCTCTAATACCCTTTCCGTCCTCTTGGTCATCCACTTTATGTGGATGACTAAGACCTCTTTCAAGTAAATCAATAACCCTCTTCGCACGTTTTCCGATCCTGCTGCAAGGTGGCCCACCGTTTTCTCTATTCTGGTATGACATCCTTGATGCCCCGGCGGTGGGCAAGGTACGGCTGCCGTAATAGATAGCAGGCTGTGCATGCCTCATGTGTGCGGGTAGCAGGGGAACCAGACGACTGGCCCGGATGACACCGGCCTAGTCGGGATGCCCGCGCTTTGGGGGATCCTCTGGCGGTGACAGGGGTTGCGATCCATCGTCATGGAGGGGTTGCTGATCGCGACTGGCCAGCACGGTGCGATTGCGGCCCCGTCGCTTGGCTTCATAAAGTGCCTTGTCGGCCTGTTTCAACACGGCGTTGAGATCGTCATCGCTGCCGGGCCAATGGGCGACCCCGAGCGAGATGGTGATGTGGCCGGCGCCGGGCATCGGATGTGCGGCGACCCGCTGGCGCAACCGCTCGGCGATTTCGAAGGCGAGGGGGAGCGGCAGGCCGGGCAGCAAGACCAGAAACTCTTCACCGCCGCTACGACACACGGCATCCGCCTGTCTGGCGCCTTGTTGCATCAAGGCCGCGAGGGCGGCCAGCACCTGGTCCCCGACATCATGGCCGAAGCCGTCATTGATCTGCTTGAAGTGATCTATATCCAGCGCTATCACGGCGAGTGGCTGGCCCAGCGCCTGATAGCTGTCGAGCACCTGCTGCATGCCCCGGCGGTTGAACAGGCCCGTCATGGCATCGGTATGGCTGTCATTGTGCAGCTGGGTGATCCTGGTATTGAGCAGCCCCAGCCCCTTGAGCATGGCCTGCTTGAGCTGGGCGGCCTCGAAGTACCAGACCCGGATCCTGGCGATGTTCTTCAGCGACTCTTGCTGATCCATCAGCTTGGCCTTGTGGGCCAGCTGCCACAGCGGCCTGGAGATGAAGATGGCGGAAATCCAGATGAACAGCAGGATCAGCAGGTTGATGGGAATGATCTTGAGCAGCACGTGCATCATCTGCTGATCCAGCCCGGCCAGAGTAGCGGCGCGGGGACGCTGTGCCACCACCCCCCAGTGGGTCTGCGGGATGGGGGCGAAGCCGGCCAGCATCTCTGTACCCGTCTCGTCAGTCAGTGCGAGTGCCCCCTCTTCGCCATTCAACACCCGATCGACCACCCCGTTGTCACGGATTTTTTCACCGACCCTGGCACTGTCCGGGTGATAGATGCGGGTTCTGTTGCGATCCACCACATAGAGGGAGGAGCCATCCTGATAGTAGTGCTGGCCCAGTATGCCGGAGAGCATGTTGTGTGACTGGAGGTAGATGGTGCCCGCCACATAGCCCAGATAGGCCTGCTCCTTGTCGAAGATGGGGTAGGAGATGCTGATGAGATAGTTGCCAGAGAGAGAAACGAAAGGATCCGTGATCACCGGCTGGCGGGTCGTGATGGAGAGCCTGGCGCTCTGGGAAGTGAGCCTGGCGCCCTTGATCTGCAGCGTATCGGGATAGGCGGCCACGACCACGGCATCGGCATTCACGACGGCCACCGAGTTGAAGGTCGCCGTCTGCTGTTGCAGTCGCTGCATTTCACTCAAGAGGGTGCTGTCATCCTTCATGGCGGGGGCGAGCAGGGCGGCGCTGTAGGCCAGCTGGCTTTGACTGGACTGGAGCACGGTGTTGGTCATCTCGGCCAGCTTGGCCGCGTAGACGCGATTGGCATCCAGGGTGTTGCTGATCAGCAGTGCCCGCTGCGCCTCGTAGGTGGCATAAAAACTGTTGCTCAGGGTCGCCATGACACTGATGACGGCCAGTGCGAGTATGAGGCTGCGCAGGTCAATTTTCAGGAACCGAGGAAGTAGCATGAGCGGGAAGGCGTCCGGTATCAGGGGGCGGTAGTGGAAATGAGCCGGCTGATTCTAATGGAGCCCAATGCCGAAAAGCTACTACTATCCGGCCTGGCCCACCCATCTCAATGCCTTGATCGAAAAGATGATCTTCTCTATTCCCCATCACTGGCAGGCACGGATCACGCAATAAAGGCAGTCGTGGGGCCGTCATCCCTGACAGGGCCTCTCCCTGGGGTGGGCGAGGCGGCGAGTGCGCGCGGCAAAGGTCAATCCGGCTCGCCCGTTGGCGCGACCATGGCCGCGACAATCTGCCAGAAGGCATCGATGAGCGGGCCCTTGCTGTGGGGCGGGCGAAGGAGGCCTATGGTCCAGCTTGCTTCGGCTTCGCGCAGGGGCAGGGTAAGCACATCCGGGTGCTCTATGGTGGTGGAGGAGGGCACCAGGGTCCAGGCTATATCCGCCGCCGCGGTGGCGACCCCGGCGGCGAAGTCGTTGACGTACTGGATATCGCGAAAGCGCACGCCGCTCTGGGCCAGGTAGTGCATCAGGTTGTCGTAAAACGAGGGTGCCTTGTCCCGGCGCAGTATGGCCAGCGGCTTGTCCACCAGATCCGCGAGTTCATTTATGCCGCTGTAGCTGGCTGGCAGTACGGCGACAAAGTGCGCCTGCACCACAGGCAGGCAGTGCCACCCCTTGGGGGCGGGCAGGCGGCAAAAGCCGAGATCCAGCCTGCCTTCGCTCAGGGCCAGCAATTGGTGATGGGTGGAGAGGTCGTTGAGCTCTATGGTCACCTGCGGCCGCTCGGCGCGAAAGCGGGCGATGGCGGCGGGCACCAGTATCTTGGTGGCCACGCCGAAGCCGATGCGCAGGGTGCCGCTGTTGCCTGCCAGCACATCGCGGGCGGTGCGCCCTAGCTGTTCGCTCTGGGCCACCAGGGCGCTGGCATCCGCATAGAGCGCCCGTCCCAGCACGGTCAGGCGGGTGCTGCTGGCGTTGCGCTCGAACAGCTCACCGCCGAACTCTTCCTCCAGCCGCCTTATCTGCTTGCTCAGGGCCGACTGGGTGACATGCTGACGCACCGCCGCCTGACCGAAGTGCAGCACCTCCCCCAGGGTCACGAAGGCTTTCAGATCCCGTAGCTCCACCACAGCTCCTTTCATTCCTGTTGGGAATGTTGAATGGCCATATTTGTCATTGGACGGAATTTTAGAACTGTTCGATGCTTATGCCAATTTATTTGGGGCGCCTTGACTGGGGCGCCGACTTATCAGAGATGGCTGACACCATACGCGCAGAGGGAGCAACACCAGATGCATCACCATATGTTCAACGACTTCCCGAAAGACTTTCTGTGGGGCGCCGCCTCCGCCGCCTATCAGGTGGAAGGGGCCTGGAATGCCGACGGCAAGGGCCCCTCTGTGTGGGATCTGTTCACCAAGCTGCCGGGCAAGACCTTTGAAGGCAGCAACGGCGATGTGGCGGTCGATCACTATCACCGCATGGAAGAAGATGTGGCGTTGATGGCCGAGATGGGGCTCAAGGCTTACCGCTTCTCGGTGAGCTGGCCGCGCATCTACCCGACCGGCCGGGGTGAAGTGAACGAGGCGGGTCTCGCCTTCTACGAAAAACTCATCGACACCCTGCTGGCGCACAAGATCGAACCCGTGCTGACCCTCTATCACTGGGACTTGCCCCAGGCGTTGCAGGATGAGTACGGCGGCTGGGAAGACAGACGCATCATCGACGACTTCGAGCGCTACTGCGTGACCCTGTATCAGCGCTTCGCCGGCAAGGTGAAGTACTGGGTATCGCTCAACGAGCAGAACTACAACCTGACCAACGCCTATCAGCTCGGCACCCATCCCCCCGCAGTGCAGGATCGCAAGCGCTTCTTCGCCGCCAACCACATCGCCTTCCTGGCCAACGCCCGGGTGATCAAAGCGTTTCGCCAGCACGTGCCGAACGGCCTGATAGGCCCGAGCTTCGCCTATTCGCCCGCCTATCCGGCGTCATGTGATCCCAAAGACATGCTGGCGTTCGAAAATGCCGAGGAGTTCACCAACTACTGGTGGCTGGACGCTTACTGCTTCGGTCGCTACCCCCAAGCGGCGCTCGCCTACCTGAAAGAAAATGGCGAGGCACCGGAAATACTGCCGGGAGATCTTGAGCTGCTGCGTGAAGGCACGCCGGATTACATAGGCGTCAACTACTACTACACCCTGACCTTTACCGACAACCCCCTCGGCGGCCAGACCCTGCAGCGCATCAACACCACGGGGCAGAAGGGCACCACCCCCTCGAGCGGTATTCCCGGCCTCTACAAGACGGCGCCCAACCCGCACCTTGAGACCAGCAACTGGGACTGGGCCATAGACCCGACCGGGATGCGCATCGCCCTGCGCCGCCTCTCCTCCCGCTACGGCTTGCCGCTGATGATCACCGAGAACGGTCTCGGCGAGTTTGACCAGCTGGGGGCGGATGACAAGGTGCACGATGATTACCGCATCGCCTACCTCAAGAGTCATCTCGTTGCCTGCCAGCAGGCATTGCAGGACGGGGTCGAGCTGATTGGTTACTGCGCCTGGTCCTTCACCGATATCCTGAGCTGGCTCAACGGCTACCAGAAGCGTTACGGCTTCGTCTATGTGGATCGCGATGAGCAGGGCGGCTCCTTGCGTCGCATCAAGAAAGAGAGCTTCCACTGGTATCAATCGGTGATCGCAAGCGGCGGCAAAACGCTGTAAATCACTCGGTTCGGATTGTGTTGGAACAACAGGCTCTGCTACGGAAAAGGCCCCCTCGTGTGAGGAGGCCTTTCGTTTTACCGCCGACCTCTTGTGCGATGCAGGAGCATGCTGCGATGGGCGCTAGATAAACATGCCGCCCGAGGCCTCGATGCGCTGGGCATTGACCCAGCGATTGTCATCCGAGAGCAGGGCTGCTATCACGCCGCCTATGTCGTCGGGCTGGCCGACTCGCCCGAGCGCGGTCTGGCTGGCGATGAAGTCGTTGACGGCCTGGTTGTCCCGCACCACACCCCCACCAAAATCAGTCTCGATGGCACCGGGGGCCACCACGTTGACGGCGATCCCGCGCGGGCCCAGCTCCTTGGCCAGATAGCGGGTCAACACCTCTATTCCCCCCTTCATGGCGGCGTAGGCAGCGTAACCGGGCAGCGCGAAACGGGTGAGGCCGGTCGAGAGATTGATGATGCGCCCACCATCGCGGATCAGGGGCAGCAACTGCTGGGTCAGGAAGAAGGTCCCCTTGAGGTGAATGTTCATGAGGGTATCGAACTGCTGCTCAGTGGTCTGCTCGAAGCTGGCGTGGATGCCGATGCCGGCATTGTTGACCAGAAAGTCGAACCGCTCGCGTTGCCACTCCCGCTGCAGCAACTGGCGCACCTCGGCCGCGAAGGTGGCGAAGGAGGCGCTGTCGGCCACATCGAGTGGCAAGGCGTGGGCCTTGACGCCGAGCGCATTGGCCTGCGCCACCACTGTGGCCGCCTCTTCGGCCTGGCTGCGATAGGTGATGATGAGATCGACGCCTTTGGCGGCGAGGGCCAGGGCCGAGTGTTTGCCGAGGCCGCGGCTGGCGCCTGTGATGAGGGCGATGGAACGGGTCATGGTACGACTCCTGTCAATGGGGTGGAGGCGGGCTCGGGACGAGCCGCTAGTGCCACTCTATTGGTGCGTGCACCATGGATAAAGATGGTAATAATAGATGCACTGTTCCGTTCAAAGTGACAATGATGCCATGGATCAACTGGATGCGATGAGAATGTTCATGCGGGTGGCCGAGCTTGAGAGCTTCACCCGCAGCGCCGAGCAGCTGGGCATGCCCAAGGCAACGCTCTCCGCGGCCATACGCCGGCTGGAAGAACAGCTGGGCACCCGCTTGCTCCATCGCACCACCAGGCGGGTGCAGCTGACCACGGATGGTCAGCTCTGCTATGCCCGCAGCCAGGAGCTGCTGGCCGACATGGAGGAGTTCAACGGGCTGTTCCGGCAGGGGGGGCAACTCAGCGGCCAGCTGCGGGTGGACATGCCAAGCCGGATGGCGCGCCATCTGGTCATCCCGGCGCTGCCCGGTTTTCTGGCGGCCCATCCAGACCTGCAGCTGATGCTGAGCAGCACGGATCGGCGGGTCGATCTGGTGCGTGAGGGCTTCGACTGCGTGGTGAGGGTGGGGGCGCTGGAGTCCTCCAGCCTGGTGGCGCGCCCCCTGGGTCACTACCGCCAGATCAACTGCGCCAGCGCCACCTATCTGGCTCGCCACGGCACACCGCAGACGCTGGCGGATCTGGCGCAGCACAGGCTGGTGCACTATGGGGCCGGGCCCGGGAGTCGGGAGGCCGGTTTCGAGTATGTGCAGGCCGATGGCACTCGCACCGTGCTGGCGATGGCGGGGACCCTCACGGTGAGCGACAGCGAAGCCTATCTGGCGGCGGCGCAGGCGGGGCTGGGGATCATCCAGCTGCCAGGAGTCGGGGTCGAGCCGCTGCTCGCCAGTGGGGAGCTGGTGGCCATACTGCCGCAGTGGCAGGCGCCGCCCTTGCCGATCCATGCCCTCTATGCCCATCGTCGCCAGCTCTCGCCCCGGGTGAGAGCCTTTATCCACTGGCTGAGCGAGGTGCTGGATGAGGCGCTGGCTGGTGACTCGGCGGTCGTCACCTGATGCGGGGTCGGTAACGGATGACCTACATCCGTCATGCGGGGAGCCTGTGATCAGAACCTCTATGACGGCCATCGAGGATCCCGGTTTGGCGTGGGCGGGGGAGATCGGCATAATGGCGCTCTCACAGAGCAGAGGAGATCTCATGAAATATATCGGAGCCCACGTCAGTGCCGCCGGCGGGGTGGAGAACACCATAGCCCGCGCAGAAGCCATCGGCGCCAACGCCTTCGCCCTGTTTACCAAGAATCAGCGCCAATGGCAGGCGGCGCCGCTCTCCGAGGCCAGCATCCGCGCCTTCAAGCAGGCCTGCGAGAAAGCCGGTTTTCGCCCCGAGCAGATCCTGCCTCACGACAGCTACCTCATCAATCTGGGGCATCCGGATCCCGACGGCCTCGCCAAATCCCGCGATGCCTTCCTCGATGAGCTCAAGCGCTGCGAGCAGCTGGGGCTTTGCTACCTCAACTTCCACCCCGGCAGCCACCTGAAACAGATCCCGGAAGCGGCCAGCCTGAAGCTGGTGAGCGAATCCATCAACTGGGCGCTGGAGCGCAGCCAGGGGGTGACGGCGGTGATCGAGAACACAGCAGGGCAGGGCAGCAACCTCGGCTGGTCGTTTGAACACCTGGCCGCCCTCATCGACGGGGTGGAAGACAAGAGCCGGGTCGGTGTCTGTTTCGATACCTGCCACGCCTTCGCCGCCGGTTACGATCTGCGCACGCCCGAGTCCTGTGCCCAGGTGTTCGCCGACTTCGACCGCATCGTCGGTTTCCAGTATCTGAAGGGGATGCACATCAACGGTGCCAAGTGCACCTTCGGCAGCCGGGTCGATCGCCACCACAGCCTGCAGCAGGGCAATCTGGGGGAGGCGGTATTCCACCACATCATGAATGACGAGCGTTTCGACGGCATTCCGCTGATCCTGGAGACCATAGACGAGTCTATCTGGGGCGACGAGATCCGCTGGCTGCGCAGTCTGGCCAAGGCATAACCCGTGCAGGAGAAAGAACGGATGCAAACAGAGGAACTGAGCGCGGCGCCACTGCGCTGGGGCATTGCCGGGGCGGGGGCCATCGCCCGTCGTTTCTGCCGGGACGTGAATGATCACGCCAGTGGCAGCCGGGTGGTGGCGATCGCTGCTCGTGATCAGACGCGGGCCCGGGCCTTTGCCGATGAACAGGGACTGCCCCTTGCCTATGACAGCTATCAGGCGCTGGCGGCCAGCGCCGAGGTGGAGGCCGTCTACGTGGCGGTGATCCACCCGGAGCACGCCGGCCTGATCAGGCAGATGTTGCTGGCGGGCAAGCACGTGCTGGTGGAAAAGCCGGCGGTGACTCAGGTCGCAGACTGGGATGCGCTGGTGCAGCTCGCCCGGACGCGCGGCCTGCTGCTGATGGAGGCGATGAAGGTGATGTGCTTCCCCGCCATGCGCGAATTGATGCGGCGGCTCGGCGCCCTGCCTGCTCCCAACCGGTTACGGGCGGCCTTCGGCTCGGTGCAGGAGCGAGGCGGCAAGCTGTTTGATCCCGCATTGGCCGGCGGCGCCGCCTGGGATGTGGGTGTCTATCCACTCTGGCTCTACGCCGCCATCTGCCACCAGCTGGGGCTGGCTGCGGGTGAGCCGCAGGTCGCTCTTTCCCGCCAGGCTGGCGAGGTGGATGAGGCCGCCAGCTTCCGCTTTGCCGGCCCCCTCGTGGCCGAGCTGGATGCCTCCATCGTCCAGGATCTCGACAAGGCGGCGTATCTGGGCGGCGAGGGCTGGGCCCTGCAACTGGTCGGCAAGTGGTGGAACCCCCAGCAGGTATGCTGGCTCACGGGCGATCCCTTGCCTGCCTGGCCGGGAGACATAGCGGAGCCGGTGGCGGGCGGTGGCATGCAGCACGAGGCGGATCATTTCGCCGCCTGTGTCAGGCAGGGGTTGAGCGATTCCCCCTGGGTGCCGCAGGCCCTGACCAGACAAGTGCTGGGGTGGGTCGAGCGCGGCTTGCAAGCCGGCTCGTGATCATGATGTGCAGAGAGGGCGCCGAGGCGCCCTCCCTTTTTGTCTGATCTCTTGCCGGCTTGAGCGGCAAGCGGCGAGCCGTCATGCCTCAGACGCTCACCCTATCTGCTCGTTGGCGACCCGGCTGTGGTCACCTGAGGCTGAGGCAGGGCTCCCTCCTGCGCGCGGCAAAACTGCAGGAAGCGGCGCAGGGTGGCCGAGTGGTATTTCTGCCGATGCCAGATGAGGGAGAGCTGGCGGGGGAAGCGCCGGGCAAGGGAGAAGGCCACCAGCCGACCGGCCTGCAACCGATCCGACACCGCCAGGCGGGAGATGAAGGAGATCCCCAGCCCTTTTTCAACCGCCAGCATCACGGCCTCCAGGGTGTTGAGCTCGAGCCCCGCCTGCCAGCGGGGCAACTCGGGCTGGATCTGCAGCTCGAACTGCTCGCGACTGCCCGACTGGGGTTCGCGCAGCACCCAGGTCTCATCGCTCAGCTGGCTGAGCGACAGGCGATTGCGCCGGGCGAGGGGGTGGTCGGGGTGGGCCACGATCAGCATCTCGTCATTGAGCCAGGGCTCGCTGACCAGATCCGGGTGGTGGTTCTGCCCCTCTATCAATGCCAGATCCAGCTCGAAGTTGGCCAGCAGGTGGCAGAGCTTGTGGGTGTTGGTGATGGTGACCCTGGGGGGCAGGCCCAGCTCCTGCTTGCTGCTGGCCAGCAGGGTAGGGAGCAGATAGTTGCCTATGGTCTGGCTGGCACCGAGGCGCAGCTGGCCGCTCGGCTCCGCATCCGGGCTGAACAGGGTCTCGATATCCTGCATCCGGGTCAGCAGCTCCTCGGCGGCCGGTTGCAGCAGGCGCCCCTCGTTGTTGAGCTGCAATCTGGGGTGGATGCGATCGAACAAGGGGGTGGCGAGCTGGCGCTCCAGCTCCTGCAACGACTGGGAGACGGCGCCCTTGCTGAGGCAGAGCTCGTTGGCGGCCAGTCCCAGATTGCCGTAGCGGGCTATGGTGGCGAACACCTTGAGTTGTTGCAGGGTCAGTTTCATGTTTGGTTAACCTGAACGATTGATTCAATTCATTTAGATATCGTAAACGATAGCCGCTCTTTATCCTATGCACATCGTCTCTCACAAGAGGTTTCAGACATGATCGCAAGAACCCGTCAATCCTTGGGCAAAGCCCCGACCCCCATGGCGGGCCTGGCCCTCGGGATCGCCAGTCTTGGTTGGTGCTGGGAAAATGCCGGTCAGTTCGATGGCCGCCTGCAGCTGCTGGGCGCCGCCGTCGCCGCCGTGCTGCTGGTGATCCTCACCTTCAAGTTTCTGCTCCATCCGCGCCTGCTGTGGCAGGATCTGGCTCACCCCGTGGTGGGCAGCGTGGTCCCCACCTATGCCATGGGCACCATGGTGGTTTCCAAGGCGATCGGCATGCTGAGCCCGGGCCTTGGCGAGGGGCTCTGGTTGTTTGCCGTGGTGCTGCACCTTCTCTTCCTGGCGACCTTCCTCTGGCACAGGGCCAGACAGTTCGAGATCCATCACATGGTACCGAGCTGGTTCGTACCGCCTGTGGGCATTATCGTGGCTGACGTCGCCTTTCCCGGCGGCCAGTTTGCCGCGCTGGCCGACGGTCTGCTCTGGTTCGGCATGCTCTGCTACGCTCTGATGCTGCCGCTGATGCTCTACCGTCTCATCTTCAGCCATGAAGTGCCGGATGCGGCCAAGCCGACCATCGCCATTCTGGCGGCCCCTGCCAGCCTGTCACTGGCCGGCTACCTGACGGTGACCGAGGATCCTTCCCTGCTGCTGGTGGCCGTGCTGCTGGGGATCGCCATCCTGATGACCGGCATCATCTACCTGGCCTTCATCAAGCTGCTGCGTCTGCCGTTCTCACCGGGCTATGCCGCCTTCACCTTCCCGCTGGTGATAGGTGCAACCGCCCTGTTCAAGGTGGGGCACCTGCTGGAGCAGTGGCCGCAAGCGACTCACTATGTGGAACAGATCAATCTGCTTGCCCACTTCGAGCTGGGCGCCGCCACCCTGATTGTCGGCTACGTGGCCCTGCGTTATCTGATGTTCTTCCTGCCGCTGGGTGACAGCAGCATGGCGTCCGGCATGGCCCGGCACGGTGCCCGCCGCTAGGCAAAGACTCTGCTGGAGAGCAAGGGGATAAGGGGTCAGTCAACGAGAAGGGCATGCGTGATGACATGCTCCGCTGACCAGACAGCAGCGAAAGCGCTCCACCATGGGTGGAGCGCTTTTTTGTCTCTTCTCGCGGGTCGAACGCGGGGGTGTCAGCCCCTGGCGGATCCATTTTTTGAACCAGCGCTCACAGTGGGGGGCTCACGATGAATTTCACTGGTATTACCTGTCAGGACGAATACAATGCAACCCCATTTTCTTCGTTTGACCTCATTCATGTCTGCCCAAGATCCTGTGTTTGACTCCTCTTTTCAGACCCGTTTGCTGCGCCCGCGTTACTGGCCGAGCTGGCTGGCGCTCGGTGCGCTTTGTCTGCTCGCCTTCGTGCCGCCCCGCTGGCGTGACAAGCTGGCAGAATGGCTGGCGCCGCTGATCGTCAAGGTGTCCAAGAAGCAGATTTATATCGCCAGGACCAACCTGGATATCTGCTTTGCCGACAAGAGCGACGCCGAGCGCGATGCCATTCTGATGACCTCCATTCGCATCGGTCTCAAGACCCTGCTCGGCTTCGGTGAGTTCACGGTGCGCAGCCCCGCCTACCTGATGAGCCGCATCCAGGTGAGCGGCTGGGAACATATCGAGGCCGAACAGGTCGCCGGCCGCCCCGTGATCCTGGTGGTGCCCCACAGCTGGCCGGTCGATGCCGCCGGCTACTACTTCACCCAGCGTGGTGTGCCCATGTGCACCATGATGAAGAGCTCCCGCAATCCGGTCTTTGACTGGCACCTCAACCGGGCCCGGGCCAAGAACGGTTGCCGCGTCTACGAGCGCAGCGCCGGCATCAAGGCGGTGATCCGGACCATCAAGGGGGGACACAGCTTCTTCTATCTGCCGGATCAGGATCATGGCCGCGAGAAGAGCATCTTTGCCCCCTTCTTCGGCTACCCCAAGGCGACCCTGCCGGCCCTGCCACGTCTGGTGCAGGTCAGCGGTGCCCGGGCCGTGCCCTTGCTGGCCTGCTATGACGAGGCGCACTACTGCTACCGTCTGGAGATAGAGGCGCCGTTTACGGATTATCCCAGCACCGATCTGATGGCGGACACCTGCCGCATGAATGACATGGTGCAGCAGCAGCTGACCCGTCATCCCGGCCAGTACATGTGGTTCCTCAAGATCTTCGATACCCGCGAGGATCAGGAGGGGCCGGATGGCCTCTACGAGGAGGGCATTAAACGGATCCGGGGAGATCTTCCCCCTCGCCCCTGAGGGGGTGTCACTGCTGTTTGTCATGGCCCTTCGGGGCCATTTTTGTGGGCGCCGCACCCGGGATGGCACACTCCCTTGCACCCCAAAGTGGAAAAAAATATCAGGATAATTAAAATAACCGTTTCTTTTCTATGACTTGATGGCGGCCATGTCCTCACACGATCCGGTTTTTGACACCTCATTTCATGCCCACCTGCTTCACCCGCGCTGGTGGGGCAGCTGGCTGGCGCTCGGTCTGTTGTGCCTGCTGGCGCTGGTTCCCCACGGGCTGCGCGATCGTTTTGCCAATGTCATGGCACCTGCCTTGCTGCGCTTCTCCAGGAAACAGGCCTATATCGCCGAGACCAACCTCAAGATCTGCTTTCCCGAGCTGGATGCGGCCGGGCGCCGCACCCTGCTGCTCAAGGCGATCCGCACCGGCCTCAAGACCTTCATGGGCTTTGGCGAGCTGACCCTGCGCAGCGCCGCCCACCTCAAGCGCCGCATCAAGGTGCGGGGTTGGGAACATATAGCGGCGGAGCAGGCTGCCGGGCGTCCCATGATATTGGTGGTGCCCCACACCTGGGCGGTGGACATGATAGGCCGCTACCTGACCGACGAGGGGCTTGTGCTGTGCACCATGATGAAGAGCCCGAAAGATCAGGTATTTGACTGGTACATCAACCGCGAGCGGGCCAAGGGGGGCAAGGTGTACGAGCGCAGCGTCGGCATCAAGCCGGCCATCAAGGCCATTCGCAGCGGCGCCAGCTTCTTCTACCTGCCGGATCAGGATCATGGCCGCGAGGCCAGCCTGTTCATCCCCTTCTTCGGCCACCCCAAGGCGACCCTGCCGGCGCTGCCCAAGCTGGTGAAGCTGACCGGTGCCAGGGCCGTGCCCATCCTCGCCTGCTACGACGAGGAGGAGGGCTGCTACCGGCTGGAGATTGAACCGCCGTTCGATCCTTATCCCAGCGGGGACCTGAATGCCGATGTCAACGCCATGAACCGCATGGTGGAGCGGCAGCTGCGCCGTCATCCCGAGCAGTACATGTGGTTTCTCAAGATCTTCGAAACCCAGGAGCATCAGGCGGGGCCGGACGGTCTCTACGAAGAGGGCATTAAGCGGATCCGCAGCGGTCTGCCCCCCGAACCCTGAAGGGAAATACACCGGCTGGCGTGTTGAGCAGAGGCGGGTGACAACTGCTTGTCCTTCAGGCAGTTTGGTGGGCAAAAAGTCGGCAATCAGGGCGCCGCGGGGCGCCAGATAACAGGGATATGCAAGCTGGCCCCGCAGGGGCTATCTTCTGATGCGCAAATAGGGTAAAAGGGCGGCCATGAAAATTCCAAATCGAATCCAACCTCTGGTTGATGACGGCCTGGTCGATGACGTCATCAGCCGGCTGATGAGCGGCAAAGAGGCCGACGTCTATGTGGTGCGCTGCGGTGACGAGATCCGCTGCGCCAAGGTCTATAAAGAGGCGTCCAAGCGCAGCTTCAAGCAGGCCGTGGTCTATCAGGAAGGGCGCAAGGTACGCAACAGCCGCAGCGCCCGCGCCATGGAGAAGGGCTCCAAGTACGGTCGCAAGCAGCACGAAGAGGTGTGGCAGAACACAGAAGTCGACGCCCTGTTCAAGCTGGCGGCGGCCGGGGTGCGGGTGCCGCAGCCCTATGTCTGCCTCGACGGCGTCCTGCTGATGGAGCTCATCACCGACGAGGAGGGCAACGTGGCCCCCCGTCTCAACGATGTGGCGCTCTCGCCCGAGCAGGCCATCGCCGATCACGCCAAGGTGATCCGCTACGTGGTGCGCATGCTCTGTGCCGGCCTCATCCACGGCGACCTTTCCGAATTCAACGTGCTGGTGGATGCCCTGGGGCCCGTCATCATAGACCTGCCCCAGGTGGTGGATGCCGCCGCCAACAACCAGGCCAAGGCCATGCTGGAGCGGGACGTCAACAACATGCGCAACTACTACGGCATGTATGCCCCCGAGCTGCTCAAGACCCGCTACGCCAAGGAGATGTGGGCGCTGTTCGAAGATGGCAAGCTCACCCCCGAGAGCGAGCTGACCGGCCTGTTCGAGGAGAGCACCGAGGCCATCGACATCGATGCCGTGCTGCACGAGATCGAGAGCGCCGAAGAGGAGGCGCTGGCCCGTCAGGCGCGGATGAAGGCCGAGCAGGAAGACAGCTACTGATCCTCGTCATCATCACCTCATCAGTCACACCATGAGCGCCCTGGAGGCGCTCTTTTTATGGCCGCGACCTGTACCCGTGCCGAGTCAGGCAGGTGGTCATAGTGCGGGAGATAGCCGGTAAAACCGCACCCAGCAGTCATCCCCTGCATGGTAGCGGCGATCCAGACATTGTCCGTTGGCGGCCGCTATGACCCTGAGGGAGGCGCCGTTGGCTTCGTCGCAGCTGATGAGCAGTGGCTCGGTCAGCACAGCTTGCTGCAACCAGCGCAGCAGGGTGCGGGCCACCCCTTCACCACGGCGGGAGGGGCGGGTCTCGTAGCCTATGTGGCCAAGCCAGGCCAGGGTGGCCGGATTGTCGCCGTGGCGCAGGCGCAGGGCTCCGAGGATCTCCCCCCTCTCAAGGGCAAAGTAGGTGGTGGTGGGCGGGTAGTCCGGCGGCAGATGCCGTCCATCGGCATGGGCGAGCAGATCCAGCAGCCACTGATCCGGGTCAAATTGCGCCACCTGATAGAGCGGCAACCCGGCGGCGCCACATTCGGCCACATAACGGCGATAGGCGGGCGCATCACAAAGCTGTGCGGCCCGGCACTCTATGGCGGCCGTCATGAGCGCTGCTCTGCCGTCTGCAGTGGCTGGGGCGCGCTGTGGTGGGGCTCCTGCACGCAGGCCCGCTGCCGTCCCGTCTGCTTGGCGGCGTAGAGCGCCTGATCCGCCCGCAGATAGGCCTGCTCGAAGCTCTCCCCCGGCTGCAGCGAGGTGAGGCCCATGCTGAGGCTGATGGGGCCGCCCGCCAGCCAGCGGGTCGCCTCCGTGACCTCTTGCTGCAGGGCGTGGCAGTAGCCGGGCAACGTCTGCGGCGTCTCCATCACCAGCAAGGCCAGTTCGTCGCCACCGAGGCGCCCGGCCAGCCCCGCCGGGGGCAGGTTCTCCCGGATCACCCGGCCAACCACCCGCAGCATGGCATCACCGGCGGGATGACCGTGCCGGTCGTTGATCAGCTTGAAGTTGTCCAGATCGATCAGCAGCAGCTGGCATGGGCGGGTGTGTCGGCATGCGCGCGCCGCCAGCTGCAGCTCGAAATGGTGGCGGCTGTCCAGTCCGGTCAGGGCGTCCAGATTGGCGCGCCGTTCCAGCTCGCGCTGGGTCGCCAGCAGCGCCTGCTGCTGGCGAGTGTGCACCAGGCTGAGCAACAGATAGCTGCGGGCTATGGTGAAGAGCAGGCTGAGCAGGATCACGGGCCCAAGCAGGGGATCGGTAAAGGTGGTGGCCGCGAACTCGGGCAGCCAGAGGTGCTTGGCGATCCGCAGCAGTTGCAACAGCAGTTGCAGGCCGAGCAGCAGGACGGCAAAGCGCAGCACCCGATAGCCGGGGGCCAGCCGTTGATAACGCCAGAGCTGCCAGATCAGCACAGCCATCTGCAGCGAGAGCACGGCGGAGAGCACTATGATCCGGCTGTGCACATCGGACAGCGGCCGCAGGCTGGCGGTCAGGGCAAACAGCGCGAAGCCGGTGAGGGCGATGGCGGGACAGAGCCAGCCCAGCCGGTCCGCCTCACGTCGAAAGAAATGACGCAGGCCCCGCTCATAGAGCAAGGGGGTGGCGATCAGCAGCAGGTTGGTCAGCAGAATATTGGCGAGGGAGGTCTCCCCCGCGAGCGGGCGGATCAGCAGGCAGCCGAAGGCGGCGGCAATGGCCAGCTCGCTGGCCGACCAGTAGAGCAGGGCCCGGATGCGGCGCTGGGTATGCCACACATAGGCGAAAATGGCCGCGACCCCGACGTGCGACAGCGTGACGAACAGCACCAGGCTCAACAATTGCGCTGAGGAAAACAGATTTTGCATCTAGGGGTCTCTCTGGGCTCGTCCTGCCGGTCACTGTGTCTCGACCCTAAGGGTCTCCATGACAATGCCGGATCACAACATGAATCCGACCCATTATCAATGGCTTGAGCGGCTGGATCCCGATCCTGGCCACAACCGGATCGATGGCGGCAGCTGACGCGATTCATCAAGGGCACGAGACGGGGTTTGTCGATCACGCCACCCGTCTGGGGAGTGTCAGGTTGGCTG
The DNA here is from genome assembly GCF_963899305.1 of Aeromonas sp. MR19. Taxonomy (NCBI): domain Bacteria; kingdom Pseudomonadati; phylum Pseudomonadota; class Gammaproteobacteria; order Aeromonadales; family Aeromonadaceae; genus Aeromonas; species Aeromonas sp. MR19. Next base: position 322,840 of record NZ_CAWQWZ010000021.1, on the reverse strand, counting down.
CACCGGCAGCGCCATGACGGTGGCCTCCCGGCCGAGATGGGCCAGCAGGCGGCGCACATCGTCCAGCGTGATGATGAGGGTGGCTGTGTTGACCAGCGGGTGGCACTGCACCCGTTCGGCTTGCCAGATGGTGTGGTCCACCACCAGGGTCACCGCCCGCTCTGTGTCGCGCACCATGGCGAGCAGGGTCACGGCGCCCGGGGTGAGGCCGAGCACGGCAGCCAGCCGTTCGGGGGAGCCAAAGCTCAGCCGCTTGACCCCGAGCGCCCTGGCCAGCGCCTTGAGATCGACCCGGCTTTCTTCAGGTGTCACTACCAGAAACAGCCGCTCGCTTTTGGGGTCGCGCAAAAACAGGTTCTTGGTCCTGGCGGCGGGCAGGTCGGGCAGCAGCTTGCTCGCCTCCTCACAGGTGAAGACGGGGGCATGGTCGATGCGCTGATAGGAAATGGCCAGCCGGTCCAGCAGGGAATAGAGTGTCACCAGGGCTCCTCGTGTCGGGTGAACAGGCGCAGGGAATGGCGGCGATAACTGGGCTCCCGGCGCATGGGCAGAGGGTCGAGCTTACCAGCTTGGCTCCTGCCGCGCAGGCTGGCGTGGCAATTGCGGCCAGGCACTGTATGAACGTACAATAGTCTCATCCCAAGGCCGACCCCTTTATCCTGAATGACTGCGACCCAGCCCACAGTGACGACCACTTCTCCTGCCACGCCGCCTCGCGACGGTTTCATCCTGACCCGTCATGGCCGGGACGTGCGCGGCCGGGCCGGGCAAGGGGGACGCACCGAGATAGTGATGTGGCTCTGGAGCGAGCAGGGGCCGGTGCGGCTGGTGGTGCCGGGGCAGGAGCCCGTGTTCTTCCTGCCACAGAGTCATATGCAGGAGGCGGCCGAGCTGTTCAAGGGGGCGGGCGTGAGCGGGCGATTTCGCCGTCTGCCCATGCACACCTTCGACGGGCGTGCCGTGGTGGGCTGCTATTTCTCCACCCTGAGCGCCTTTCACCGCGCCATCGAGCTGCTGCTGATCCGCGGGCTGGAGCACTTCGAGGCGGATATCCGGCTGCCGGAGCGTTTCCTGATGGAGCGCTTCATCACGGCCGCGGTCCGTTTCGGCGGCCATGCACGGCAGAAGGGGGGCAAGCGCGGCTACTGGGAGGTGAATGAGGCGCGCTGCGCCCCGCAGGCGGTGACGCCGAGCCTCTCCTGGGTGTCGCTGGACGTGGAGTGTGCCATGGACGGGGCCCTCTTCTCGGTGGGGCTCTACAGCCGTGAGGATGCGCGGGTCATCATGATAGGCGTCCCCGAAGCCGGTGCCGAGGCGTGGGAGACCCGCATCGAGTGGGTGGCGGATGAAAATGCCCTGCTGAGCGCGCTGGAAACCTGGTTCAGCCAGCACGACCCCGATCTGGTGATCGGCTGGAACGTGGTCAATTTCGACTTTCGCCTGCTGCTGCGCCGCGCCGAACTCAACAAGCGGCGGCTGCGCCTCGGGCGGGGGCGCGATCTCTGCTTTTGGCGCTCGTCACGCAACGATCCCCAGACCGGCAACGTCATCATCCCGGGCCGCATGGTGCTCGACGGCATCGACACCCTCAAAAGCGCCACCTGGCAGTTTGCCAGCTACAGCCTGGATGCGGTGGCAAGCGAGCTGCTCGGTCGCGGCAAGGATATCGAGGATGTGGCGAACCGGGGGGAGAAGATCACCGAGCTGTTCCACTCCGACAAGGAGGCGCTCGCCCGCTACAACCTGGAAGATTGCAGGCTGGTGTGGGAGATCTTCGACTACTGCCACCTCATTCCCTTTGCCATCGAACGCGCCTCCCTCACCGGCCTCGAACTCGATCGGGTGGGGGGCTCGGTGGCGGCCTTCACCAACCTCTACCTGCCGCGGCTCCATCGCGGCGGCTATGTGGCGCCCAACCTGCCTGCCGACGGCGGGCTGGCGAGCCCGGGCGGCTATGTGATGGACTCCAAACCCGGTCTCTATCGCCACGTGCTGGTGCTCGATTTCAAGAGCCTCTATCCCAGCATCATCCGCACCTTCTGCATCGATCCCATGGGGCTGGTGGAGGGGTTGCAGCACCCGGACGAGGCCATTCCCGGCTTTCGTGGCGCCCTGTTCTCCCGTACTCGCCACTTTTTGCCGGATCTCATCGCCACCCTGTGGGCGGCGCGAGACAGGGCCAAGGCGGCCAGCAACAAGGCTCTCTCCCAGGCCATCAAGATCATCATGAACTCCTTCTACGGCGTGCTGGGCTCGGGGGGCTGTCGCTTCTATGATCCCAGGCTTGCCTCTTCCATCACCTTGCGTGGCCACAGCATCATGCAGCAGACCCGGGAGTGGATAGAGGCGCAGGGGTTCGAGGTGATCTACGGCGACACCGACTCCACCTTCGTCCACCTTAATCGGGACACCAGCCCCGAGGCGGCGGACGAGATTGGCCATGAGCTGGCCCGGATGATCAACGACAACTGGAGTGCGCTGATCAGGCGCGAATTCGACCTGCCGAGTCATCTGGAGATCCAGTACGAGACCCATTACCGCCGTTTCCTGATGCCTACCATCCGCGGGCTGGAGAAAGGCAGCAAGAAGCGCTACGCAGGCCTGGTTGGAAAACAGGAAGAGGGGCGAGGGGAGGAAGAGCATCTGGTGTTCAAGGGGCTGGAATCGGTGCGCACCGACTGGACCATGCTGGCCAAGCAGTTCCAGACCCGTCTCTACGAGCTGGTGTTTCACGACCAGGACCCCAGCGGCTACGTGCGCACCATAGTGGATGAGACCCGGGCCGGCCTGCACGATGACTTGCTCATCTACCGCAAGCGGCTGCGCCAGAAGCTGGAGGAGTACCAGAAGAACGTGCCACCCCACGTGCGGGCGGCGCGTCTGGCCGATGAGGAGAACCTGCGCCGCGGTCAGCCCCAGCGCTATCAGCACAGGGGCACCATCGCCTATCTGATGACGCTGGGCGGCCCGGAACCGCTGGAATACAGGCGTAGCGCCATCGATTACGAGCACTACATCGACAAGCAGCTGAGGCCCATCGCCGACGCCATACTGCCCTTCATCGGCGAGTCATTCGACCGGATCTGCGGCCAGCAGCTGGATCTCTTCTAATCCGAAGGCGTGCAAGGCGTGGAGTGAAAGGAAGCGGGGAGGTGAGCTCAGGCGGGTGCAAGCTGACCTCTGCTCCCGATTGGCAAGAAGCCGAAATGCAAAAAGCCCGCTGTTAAGCGGGCTTCTTTAATCTGGTGCGTCCTAGTGGATTCGAACCACCGACCCCCACCATGTCAAGGTGATGCTCTAACCAGCTGAGCTAAGGACGCAGGGTGCGCAAGGCGACTTTGTGTTGCAGGGGAGTGGTGGGTTTAATTGGATTCGAACCAACGACCCCTACCATGTCAAGGTAGTGCTCTAACCAACTGAGCTATAAACCCACATCTGCAATTTCATCAAACTATTAACTGTTATGGTGCGTCCTAGTGGATTCGAACCACCGACCCCCACCATGTCAAGGTGATGCTCTAACCAGCTGAGCTAAGGACGCATAACAGTGTCGTGATGGTGCGTCCTAGTGGATTCGAACCACCGACCCCCACCATGTCAAGGTGGTGCTCTAACCAGCTGAGCTAAGGACGCATCACGAAAAGTGGTGGGTTTAATTGGATTCGAACCAACGACCCCTACCATGTCAAGGTAGTGCTCTAACCAACTGAGCTATAAACCCGCTTTTCAGCACGCAAGCGAACACGACGTCGCTGGCGTGGTCGGCATACTACCCATGCCCCCCAAGGCTGTCAACAGGCCGCACACACAAAGGAGACTGTTTGCCCAGTTCTTGCGCAGCCTGTTGATTTTGCAGGCGAGCCACTCTCGTGAGCGGCTCGCCGAGCACACATTTACTGGGCCCGGGAGAGGGCGGTACAGGCCTCTGGACTGGCGAAGCGGCCATAGATGAGGCGCAGGCGGGCGCCCAGCATCAGGGCGGCGCCGGTCAGGCCGACGATGAAGCCGACCCAGAAGCCCTGCGGCCCCATCCGTGGCAGCAGCCAGTCGGTCAGCCCCAGGATCATGCCGGTGGGCAGCCCGAGACCCCAGTAGGCGACTATGGTGACGTAGAAGATAGCCTTGGTGTCCTTGTAACCGCGTAGGGCCGCGGCCGCCACCACCTGTACCGAATCGGAGATCTGGTAGATGGCGGCAAAGAACAGCAAGGTGGCAGCCAGCGTGATCACCTGCATGTCGTCGGTGTAGATCCCCGCGATATGCTCGCGCAGCAGCACAGTGAGGGCGGCGGTGCCGGCGGCGACCGCCATGCCCAGCATCAGGCCGGTACGGGCGGCGACCCTGGCGTGAGCAGGCTGGCCTTCGCCTATGCTGTGGCCGACCCGGATGGTCACGCCCACCCCGATGGAGAGCGGCAGCATGAACACCAGGCTGGAGAAATTCAGGGCTATCTGGTGGCTCGCCACCGTCTCGGCGCCGAAGGGGGCCAGCATCAGGGCCACCACGGTAAACAGGGTCACCTCGCAGAAGATGGCCATGGCGATGGGAAAGCCGAGCCGGAACAGGCGCCAGATCCGGCTGCCATTGGGACGGGCGAGTTGAGCGAACAGGTCAATCTTCTTGAAGTGGGAGGATAACTTCACGTAGAGGATCATCGCCAGCAGCATGGCCCAGAGCACTATGGCGGTGGCGACGCCGCAGCCGACACCGCCGAGCTTGGGCATGCCGAAGTGACCGTGGATGAAGACGTAGTTCGCGGGAATATTGACCGCCAGCCCCACGAAACCTATCACCATGGTCGGCATGGTATGGGAGAGTCCCTCACTGAAGTTGCGCAGCACCTGGAACAGCACGAAGGCGGGCAGACCCCACATGATGGCGTGCAGGAAGCCGGTGGTCTTGTCCGCCATGACAGGATCCACGTCCATCAGATGCAGTGCCAGCGGGCTGAAATAGAGCGCCAGCATGGCGAAGGGGATCACCATCAGCGCCAGCCAGAAGCCCTGGTGCACGGCGGGGCGTACTTCATCCCGTTTGCGGGCGCCATTGAGCTGGGAAACTATGGGGGTGAGCGCCATTATGATGCCCTGGGTCAGCAAGATGATCGGCAGCCAGAAGCTGGAGGCGACCGACACTGCCGCGAGATCCACGGCGCTGACCTGGCCCGCCATCACGGTATCGACGAAGCTCATGGCGACCTGGGCGACCTGGGCCACCAGAATGGGGCTGGCTAAACGAACGAGCTGCCTCGCCTCGGACCAATAACGTTGCACTGACACCTCCGAGTGGATCAGATAAATGAGAAAGAACGGATAACGGATGGGCTTTTGTCTCCCCACTGTGGGGAGACAACATGCGGGGGTGTCATTCTAGCCTGAAAATCAACCATCGTGAAACGGTTGAGGCGTGGCTTTGTGGCGGGATCAGGCGTCTTCGTGATCGCTGATCAGCAGATTGGCGGCGGCATAGGCGGCCTGCTCGCGCAGATCGGCCGGCACCCGCTCGTCAGAGGCCACGGCGTTGAGCGCCCGTATGGTCGCGGCTATGGCCTGCGGCACATAGCCCTGATCACCTGAGCCTATCTGGTTATAGGCGATGCGAATGGCCTCACAACATTGATATACCTGCATTTCTTTTTCCTCGTTAACCCGAATGTGAACGCCGTCACTATAGCGATCGAGGGCTGGCTTGTCAGCTGGCGCGCTTGTCAGTGCCGCGACGCGGGGTTAACCTGCCTTTTTTCGTAGCAGGAGACGAGACATGTTCACCGGCATAGTGCAGGGGACCGCCGAACTGGTGGCCATCGAAGAGCTGCCCAACTTTCGCACCCACCTGATCCGCATGCCCAGCCAGGCCTGGGGTGAGGGGTTGGCGCTCGGCGCCTCCGTGGCCCACAACGGCTGCTGCCTGACCGTCACCCGGGTGGAAGGGGATCTGGTCAGCTTCGATCTGATGCAGGAGACACTGCGTCTGACCAACCTGGGCCAGCTGCAAACGGGGGACAAGGTCAACGTGGAGCGGGCGGCCCGTTTTGGCGACGAGATCGGCGGTCATGCCATGTCCGGCCACATCATGGGCACGGCTGAGGTGATCTCCGTCATCGACACCCCCAACAATCGCCAGGTGTGGTATCGCCTCGCCCCCGAGCTGATGAAATATGTGCTGACCAAGGGCTACATCGGTATCGACGGCATCAGCCTGACCGTGGGTGAGGTGCGTGAGAACACCTTTTGCGTCAACCTGATCCCGGAGACCCTGGCCCGCACCAACCTCGGCTGGGTCAAAGCCGGCTGGCACACCAACATCGAGATAGATCCCCAGACCCAGGCCATCGTCGACACGGTGGAGCGGGTGCTGGCGGCGCGCCAGCCGGGGTGATCTGCCTGGCTCAACTCCCCCTGGCGATTTGCCATAGAAAAGGGCCTGCATCCTGCAGGCCCTTTGTGATCTCTTGATCGCTTTCACTCGCCGTCACAACAGCTGCTCGGCAGGAGAGGAGGGATTAGGCTTTCGGTGGCATAGTTAAACCCTGTTGATGCTGAAGATTCTCTGTAGTCTCTAGGGCAATGCCCTGTCTCATCAGGTCATCAAGCGCCAATTTTTCCGCAATAATACATGCCTGTGATAGGTCACTCCTGCCATCGCATGTGCTGACAGCGACAAAGTATAAAGCATCGTGAATTGCACTCACGTCAGCAGCTGTCTGGGCATCTGTCTTATCTTCCGTAGGATATTGGCCCTGCCATTTTATACCGTGCCGCTTTACGGTCTTATACCCATAGGAAATCATACTTTGTACATTCTTCATGGTGAGACTGACACAAGCAACGCTTGCATTTCTATTGTGACAACTAGCAAGGGATAGCTCAATTTTGACACTGTCTATGGCCCGTAGCATTGCCAGACTGGAGTCGACAGCGGGTTGCTCTGCAGACACAGACAGGGAATAAGTTAAAGCAGCTGCTATAAATCTGCGCATCATCAATTCGTATCCTCATGACCCGTGTTTCGCTTGTCATTCGAGCATAAGAAGATGATTTACAAGCTAAAACATCTGCTCGTCGTCTGCATCCACAAACAGCTGCAGGCAGTCGCGGGCTTCGTCCCGGTGCAGCCGCAGGTGGATGGGGTTGCAGCAGGCCATGCAATCCTCGTAGAACTCCTGATCCCCCTGGCTGGCATCCAGCTCGACCCGGGTGTGATGGCCACAGTGGGGGCAGACGATACGCTTGCTGGTGTACTCGATCATGGTGACCTCCTCGGGCCCGTGGGCCGCCTATCTTCCCTGATTCTAGTCGGCCGGGAGGGGGTTGACCGCGAGCAAGCGCACGTTTATGACAGAGATCAAGGGCGCCGCCGTGTCAGGTTTTCTGGCCCTATGCGCCCCTGGCTCCCGCGCGCGTTCACGCCACCCAGCTGGCCAGCGTGTCGGCATCCAGTTCGGCCAGCGAGCCGAGCTGGTGATCGGCGATGGCCAGACGCGGATCGCCCACCAGGGCGGGATCCGGCACTATGAGCGCCTTCATGGAGGCCGCCTTGGCCGCCAGCAGGCCGGTAAAACTGTCCTCTATGGCCAGACACTGCACCGGCAGGGCGCCGAGCTTCTCGGCGGCGTGGATATAGACATCCGGGTGCGGCTTGCCGAAGCGCTCCACCTCGGCGGAGTGTACCGCCAGGAAGCGATCGCGGATACCGAGCTTGCCGAGCACCGCCTCCACCATGGCGAAGGGGGAAGAAGTCGCCAGACCCACTTTAAGCCCCTGTGCTTCCATCAGGGTCAGCGCGTCCAGCACGCCGGCCTTGGCCTCGCCTTCGCTCAGGATGAGGGCGTTGACCCGATCCAGAATACGCTGCACCACCTCTTCCTGACTGGGGCCCACCCAGGGGCGCAGCCGATACCAGTGTGCCACCAGCTGATCGATGCGCACGCCTATGGTGGAGTTGCAATCCTCCTCGCTGTGGGGGTGACCCAGCTCGGAGAAGACAGCCATCTGGGCCCGTTGCCAAAAGGGTTCCGAGTCGATCAGAACACCATCCATATCGAAGATTACGGCAGCTAACATCTTGTACTCCTGACAAATTTGAAGGGGGATTATAAGCACGACGGGCAAATGCAAAAGGGGCATTGCCATGCCCCTTGCGCCCGATCACATCGGCAAACGTTTGTTTTGCTGTGACAAAAAATGAGGGTTAGAAAATCACTTCTACCTTGGCGGCCACCGTCTTGGCCTTTTCCACCGCATCCGGGCAATCCTGGGCGCGGGCGAGCGCCACGCCGAGACGGCGGCGACCGGCTATCTCCGGCTTGCCAAACAGCCGCAGCTGGGCACCCGGCACCAGAGCCAGCGCCTCGCCAATCCCCTGATAGCGGATATTTTGGCTGTGGCCATCGCGCAGCACCACGGCGGAGGCGCTCGGCCCGTACTGGGTGATGGTGCCGACCGGCAGCCCCAGGATGGCGCGCACGTGCAGCGCGAACTCGGAGAGATCCTGAGAGATCAGGGTCACCATGCCGGTGTCGTGCGGGCGGGGCGAGACTTCGCTGAACCACACCTCGTCGCCCTTGATGAAGAGCTCGACCCCGAACAGGCCGTAACCGCCCAGCGCCTCGACCACCTTGGCCGCCACGGCTTTGGAGCGGGCCAGTGCCAGCTCGCTCATGGCTTGCGGCTGCCAGGATTCGCGGTAGTCGCCATCTTCCTGACGATGGCCTATGGGCTCGCAGAAGTGGATGCCATCCACGGCGCGTACCGTGAGCAGGGTGATCTCGTATTCAAAGGGGACCAAGCCCTCGACGATCACCTTGCCGCGACCGGCGCGGCCACCCTCCTGGGCATAGATCCAGCTGTCGTCCAGTTTGGCGAGATCGCGCAGCACGCTCTGCCCCTTGCCGGACGAGCTCATCACGGGTTTCACCACGCAGGGCAGGCCGATCGCCTCGACGGCTGCGATGAACTCCTCCTTGCTCTGGGCGAAGCGATAGGGGGAGGTGGGCAAGCCCAACTCTTCGGCGGCGAGCCGGCGGATCCCCTCCCGGTTCATGGTGAGCTGGGTGGCGCGGGCGTTCGGCACCACCTTGACCCCCTCCTGCTCAAGCAAGGCCAGGGTATCGGTGGCGATGGCCTCGATTTCGGGGATGATAAGGTCCGGCTTGACCTCGGCCACCAGGGCACGCAGGGCGTTACCGTCGAGCATGTCCAGCACGTGGGCTTTGTGCGCCACCTGCATGGCGGGAGCATTGGGGTAGCGGTCGGCGGCGATCACCTCGATCCCGAGCCGTTGCAACTCGATGGCGACCTCCTTGCCGAGTTCCCCCGAGCCAAGCAGCAGGGCGCGGGTGGCGCCGGGGCGGGTGGCGGTTCCAAACATGTGATCTCTCCTGATGTCGTTGGTCACAGTTGATGGCCGCTATTGCGGGAATAGCGGGCAAAAAAAGAGGCACGCATGGCGTACCTCAGGAAACGGATTTGTGGGCGCGCTGCTCCAGATGGGTGAGCAGCGTGATGGCGCCAATGATGATGGTAGCGCCGAGCCACAATCGGCCGGGCGGTGCCCAGCCAAACACCAGCCAGCCTGCCAGCACGTTCATCGGCAGCTTGGCAAAGTCAAAAGGCTGGACGAAGGAGGCCTCGGCCACGCTGTAGGCGCGGGCGATGGACATCTGGGCCAGCGCAGACAGCACCCCTGACACGGCCACCAGCAGCCACTGGGTTTCGCTCGGCCATTGCCACTCAGGCAGGGCCAGCATGGCGTTGAACGGGGTGCTGAAGATGAGCAGGTAGACCACTATGGTGTGGGACGATTCGCTCGCCGCCTGATAGCGCACCAGCAGGGAGTAACCGGCCCAGAACAGGGCGGCCGCCACTGGCAGCAGGGAGGCCCAGCTGAAATCATCGGTCCAGGGGGCCAGGATCACCATGGCGCCGACAAAGCCCGCCAGGGTTGCCAGGATGCGCGCCCGGCTCACCTGCTCCTTGAGCAGCAGGGCCGATCCCAGGGTGGCAAACAGCGGGGAGGTCATCAAGAGGGCTATCCCCTGCCAGATGGGCACAGGCACCGCCAGCGCCCACAGCCAGAACTGGATGCCGATCACGGCCAGCAGCACCCGCAGCAGGTGCAGCCTCAGCTGATTGGTCATCAGGGACTGGCGCAAGCCGTGGCGGACAAGCCAGGGCAGCAGACAGATCAGGGCGATCAGGTATTGATGAAAGGCGACCTGGGTCGAGGGGAGGCCAAGTTTGAAGCTGACGTACTGGCTCAGGCTGTTGACGGCGGCGAAGCAGAGGCCTGCCACCATCATCCAGACTGCACCGGCAAAAGGAGAGTGCCTGCGCGAGTGTGCCATGGGATCCGGGTCACTGAAAAAAGTGCGGCGGATCATAACGGCAATCGTTTGTTCTGCCAAGCCTTGGGCGGCTGGCTGCGGTCCGTTGGCGAGAGAATGAACTAAGGTCAAAATTTTTGAACAAGTTGAGCATCTATTTTCGCTATCCGCATATAAGCTCAGCGTTTAGAGTGACCTCCATCGACAGCACCGCTGTTCAACCGACCACCTAATGGAGTTTCACCATGGCTAACATCCTCGTTCTCAAGTCCAGCATCCTGGGCCAGTATTCCCAATCCAACGCCCTGATCGACGGTTTCCTGGCCGACCATCAGTCCGATACCGTCACAGTGCGTGATCTGGCGGCCCTCAACCTGCCGGTACTGGATGGCGAGCTGGCCTCGGGTTTGCGCGGTGGTGACAGCCTCAATGAACGTCAGCTGGCCGTCATGGCCCAGTCCGACGAGCTGGTCGCCGAATTGAAGGCGAGCGACCTGGTGGTGATTGCCGCCCCCATGTACAACTTCAACATCCCGACCCAGTTGAAAAACTGGATCGATCTGGTGGCCCGTGCCGGCGTGACCTTCCGTTACACCGAAACCGGTCCGGTCGGTCTGGTGGAGAACACCCGCGCCCTGGTGATCAGCCCCCGTGGCGGCATGCACGTCGGCAGCGCCACCGATCTGGTGACCCCCTACATGCGCACCGTGCTGGGCTTCATCGGCATCAAGGACGTAGACTTCATCTACGCCGAGGGCATGGGCATGGGCCCGGACGCCCAGGCCAAGGGCATAGAGCAGGCCAAAGGCCAGCTGGAGACCCTGGCACTCTGATCAAGAGACAGGCCATGGCGGGTGCGGCATAACGCAGAGCCGTGTCGTACCAAACGAAACAACGCAGCCCAAGGGCTGCGTTGTTGTTTCTGTGCGGGCGAAGACGGGGTCAACAGGGGCAGAGGGCGCGAGTCAATCCCGAATGAAGCGGCGACAGCCGCTGCCCACCATCAGGCACACGGCGACCAGAGAGCCCAGCAACAGGGTGCTGAGCCACTGTTCGGCACTGTCGGGCAGGCGGGGGGAGAACAGGCTGATCATGAGAAGGGCACAGAGGGTGATCAGGCTGGTCTGTCGGGTCAGGAACATCATGGGTCATCCTTGGCTGCGGCTGGTGAGTGGAAGGCTAACCGCGGTCTGTGACAGCAAGATGTATCCATACTTCTTGCCGAAGGTCAGTCGACCGGGGTAGCCATCACCATAGCAGCTTTTGCGGCCGGAGCCAGCGACATGGGTCGGGTTGTGATCCGGATCCCTATCTGAACTGTTTCTGATCCGGTCGGTAGTGGAAGTCGCCGCTGGCAAGCCTGGCGATCAGGGCCGCCTGGTCGAGATCCTGCGCCTTGCAGAGATCATCCAGATCATCGTAACGATCACGCAGCTGCATGTTGATCAGGCTCAGCAGCATGTTGACGTCCATGGTGGCGAAGTTGTTCAGGTTCATGAGGTGTGCTCGTTATCCAGCAGATGGAGCTGTTCGATGGCGTCGCTGACGCTTTGCAGGTGCAGGCGAATGGTCTGGCGCGCCTCGCTGGGCAGATAGTCGGTGAGGGTATGCTGCCAGCTGCCCGCTTCGCTCTTGAGTTGCTGGAACAGGGTGAGCCCGGCCTGGGTGAGTGACACCAGACTGACCCGCTTGTCCTGTTCGCTGCTCTCGGTAAACAGGATCCCCTTCTCCACCAGGCGGTGGATTTCGCGGGAGATCCGCACCTTGTCCATCCCGCTCGCCTCTACCAGCTCTTTCTGGCTGATGGGGTAGTTGGGGCCAAGCACCATCATCAGGCGCCACTGGGGCACCGTCAGCTGATAGCGCTGCTGGTAAAACTGCTCAAAAGTGTCGCGCACCATCTCGGCGGCGTGAACCAGCTGATAGGGGGGATAGTGCGCAAGCAGCTCTATGATCTTTGACATATGACATCCTGCTGTGACGGCTGCATCGGGTGCAGTTTCTCTTGATACTTTGACCTTGATGATACGTAACACAAGGACATTTGTCTGAACATGCACCAGAGAAATGTGCGGTTGCGCACGTCATCCGCCGCAACCGGGTCTGTTCGAAGCTGATTTTTGCCTCGGGTTGCTCAGCCTTTACGCAACCAGATCAAGGCGTTGTGCTTGAGCCAGACTTCGCGGCTCTGCAATGTGTAGAGCGCTGCCTCATCGCGACTGCCCGCCTGCCAGCTCTGTGGCTCCTGCTTGGGCAGCTTGCGCTGACCCAGCAGACAGGCCGGCACATGGGCATTGGCCTTGATGGCCGCATCCAGCCGTGGCTGCGCCACCTCGGGGCCGTCACAGACAAACGCCATCAGCGCCCTGTTGTAGAGCAGCCAGCTGGAGGCCTCGTCGAAGCGGACCAGCAAGTCGCGCAGGGCGGCCCAATCCCCTTGCAGGGCATAGAGGCTGGAGAGGGGATAACGGCAACCCAGCTCGTCGGCGATGCACAGCTCGAGCAGGGCCAGATATTCGCTGCGCGCCTGTTCGAGCTGACCGAGGCGCAGCAGGCAGTCGGCCCGGCCGGCCCTGGCGGCAAGCAGGGGGCGGGCCTCGTGGGCACTCCAGCCGTGGCCGGCCATCTGCTGCCAGAAGGCGGCATCGAACAGAGGCTCGGCATCGTCAATCACCTTGTCAAACCAGCCGAGGCGAGCCTGGGGATCGCGGCAGGCATCGGCCAGTTCGAACCACTGCTGCCACTGCTCGGCCTGCTCGCTATCGAGGGCTGCCTGAGCGCCGGGCACCGCCTGATACTCATCCAGCTGCAGCAGCTGGTTGAGCGCCGTCTTCATGTTCTGACGCTGGCGTTTGCAAAATTCCATGAAGGGCAGCTCGCTGCCGGCGGCCGCGTGCAGCATCTGGGCCATGGGCTTGTCGCGAAACAGGCTGAGCTCGGCGGCCAGACTGAAGCGGTACTGGGTGGTGGGATCGTTCAGATCCTTCGGCTTGGGCCAGCTGGCAAACCCCTGGCTGAAGCCGTAACACCACTGGCCTAGAGGGTGGCTCTGCGCGAACACCTGCTCCGGGGTCTCGGTGGAGAGACGGCACTGACTTGGCAAGGCGAGCTGGGCCTCGTCCGCCTGGGTTTCCAGTTCGGCGATCAGATGGTGCAGCGCCTCTGCGCTCTTCTCATCCAGCTCGGCGTCATGTGGCAACAGACCGGCCAGCGGGGCCTGCCAGTCAGGGGCATCCGGTCCCACCAGACGGGCGCACAGAAAACCGTGCAGCGCCGGGTAGGTCATGTCCTGCCCACTGTGGGTCTGGATCCATTGATTGAGATGACGGGTACGAGTGGATGGATTCATCGACAGTTCCTCTGGATTTGAACAGCGGCGCAGTCTACCCAAAAGTGGGGTTATTTGCAGCAAAGCCCTGGCTGACTGACGATTATATCGCCACCAACCAGGCCGGCCGCCCCGAAAATCGTGTGAGAGAAGGGCAAGGGACTAGGCCCGGTTACCGCTCTTGAGGTAACATGCGCGCCCATACGGGCAATGAAAAATTGACCATCCGGATAATGAAAGAAGAGATCACCATGTTACAGATTGGCAAGATGAACACCCTCACAGTAATCGAGCTCGAAGAGAGGGGCGCCTGGCTTGCGGCCGACGAATATGGCGAGCTGTTGCTGCCCAAGCGCCAGCTGCCGGAAGGCGTGGCCGAGGATGACGGTGTGGAAGTCTTTCTCTATCTGGATGCCGACTGCGAGCCGGTGATCACCACCGACAAGCCGTTCGCCATGGTGGGCGACATAGTCGGCCTCAAGGTGGTCAATGCCAACAAGATCGGGGCCTTCCTCGACTGGGGCATGAAAAAGGATCTGTTCGTGCCGACCCGCGAGCAGAACAAGCCGATGCAGGTGGGCCACGTCTATCTGGTGCACCTGATGCTCGACAACGAGGGGCGCATGGTGGGCACCAGCCGGCTGGAACGTTTCCTGCGCACCGACAAGCCTCCCTTCAAGGCCGGTGACGAGGTGACGGCGCTGCCGGGCGAACACACGCCGCTTGGCATCAAGGCGATCGTCAACGGTGAATATTCCGGCATGCTGTTCAAGAACGAGGTATTTGGCCGAGTGATGACGGGGCGACCGCTGACCGCCTGGGTCAAGCAGGTGCGCGACGACGGCAAGCTGGACTTGACCCTGCAAAAGCCGGGTATGGATCGGATGGACGACGCCGGTGGCCGGATCCTGACCCGGCTGATGAAGCAGGGTGGCAGTCTGGCGGTGGGCGACAAGAGCGAACCCGAGCTCATCTACAAGATGTTCAACATGAGCAAGGGTACCTTCAAGAAGGCCATCGGCGGCCTCTACAAGCAGGGCAAGATTGTCATCGAAGACAACTGCATCACGCTCGTTGCTGCCGATAACGCGCCGGACGGCGAATAAGTGCCGAGTCCCTGTATCGGCCTGTGTCAGGCCCGGGATGGGCTCTGCCTCGGCTGTGGCCGTACCCTGACCGAGATCGGGCACTGGTCGGCCATGGAGAGCGATGCCCAGCTGGCGGTGATGGCCGAGCTGGATGGGTCAACAAGCACCCATGCGTGCCCGGGCTGTGGCGAGCCGGCGTTTTGCGCCGTCTCCGCCGGTCAGACCATAGATCAGTGCTGGTGCAGCCAGCTGCCCGTCTTGCCCATGAGCGAGGCGAGCGCCTGCTGGTGTCGTCGCTGTCTGGCCAAGGCCATAGCGGCGCAGGCTTAGCAGAGAACAAAAACAAGAAAGGCGCCAAGGGCGCCTTTTTTATGCCTGTTGCTGGCGGTGCCAGCGCACATGGACATGGTGCTCGTTCAGATAACGGGGCAGCAGGAAGGTGGCATAGATCACCTCAAACTCATCCTGATGGTCCAGCAAGCCGACCCACACTTCGACCCAGCGCTCCATGTCGACCGGCACACCGAGTTCGGTTGACCAGTCTCCGTTGGGCAGAGTCGCCTCGACGGCGCCACGCTGTTCAAACTCCAGGGTGATGTCGACGATTTGTTCGGGGGCCAGCATGTCTGCGGCCTGCTCAAGAAACTGATCATAGGCCCATTCGACCAGCTGATCCGGGGTACGCTGTTCCATGAAATCACTCCAGATACATCGAGGTTCGCTACTGTAGCAAGTATTGACGGTGGCGGCCAGACCAGTGCGGATGGCCATTTGCTGCCTGTCCAACGAAGCGGGCAGGAGGTATGGTTGAAGAGGTGGTTAACCTGGGCTGGCTGAGCCCGGGCCCTGTTCACAGGAGTGAGGCCATGAAGCGACGGGTGCGGCGACAGCAGATCAAGCGACGGCGGGAGACCTGGTGGTGGCACTATCTGCCGCTGCACCAGGGCACGGTAGGCGGTCATCTGGGCCCGCCGGCCGAGACCTCTTCACCGGACTCTGATTGATCTTCCGGGCCCGCTGGCCGAAACCTTTCCACCGGACTCTGATTGATCTGCTGTGATCTGGGAGAGGGAGGGCCTCGAGCCCACAGGCTCGAGCATCGCCCACCGAGCCCGAATGCCTTAGTCGGCCTGATGCACCCTGTTGAGGGTGACCTGACCCAGCTGCCCCATCTGGCGGCGGATCCAGGCCGAGCGCTGCTGCACATAAGGGGAGGGCGGCTTGACCCGATAGCGCCAGGGATTGGGCAGGGCAGCGGCCAGCAGGGAGGCTTCGTAGCGGGTCAGGCGGGCGGCCGGTTTGCCAAAGTAGTGCCTGGCGGCGGCTTCGGCGCCATAGATGCCGGGACCGAACTCCACGATGTTCAGGTATACCTCGAGGATGCGGGACTTGTCCCAGCCCAGCTCCATCAGCAGGGTGAACCAGGCCTCGATCCCCTTGCGCAAGAAGCTGCGATCGCTCCACATGAAGAGGTTCTTGGCCGTCTGCTGGCTCAGGGTGCTGGCGCCACGCACCCGCTCGCTGCGCTGGTTGTGCTTGAGCGCCGAGCTGATGGCATTCATGTCGAAGCCGTTATGATCGGGGAAGCGCTGATCCTCGGCGGCGATCACCGCCAGCTGCAGCTCCCGCGAAATACGCTCGAGCGGCACCCAGTCGTGCTTGACCTCCGCCACCTTGGCGGGCGGAAACAGGGCCCGCTCGATGCGCCAGGTCCACATGGGGGGATCGATGAAGCGCAGCAGCGCCACCGAGACGATGGAGCTGACCAACGCTGCCAGCAGCAGCTTGCCGAGCCAGCCCAGCAGGCGGCGTTTCAGCGCCGGTCGCACGGGGTCGGGCTCGGGTTCCCAGACATACTGGCCAGGATCATCGGGATCCGGAATTATTGGGGCAGCCATTCGATGTGGCAGAACTTCTCGTCAACGCGGCGGGAGAGCAGCATGCGGGCAAACAGGTGCTCATACTCTTGCTCGGCATTGCCAAGCCCGACCCAGATCTCGGCATACTCGGCATCGCTCACGGCAAACCCCACGTCCACTTCCCAGTCATCGGCCGGATCGGTTTCCGCCAGCAGGCCGCGATCGTTGAACGCTTGGTTGAACAGGGCTATCTCCTGCTTCGGCAGGTTGTCGGAGGCCAGCTCCATGAAGAGTTCGAGGGCGGTGTCGAGCAGTTCCTCGACGCTGTGCATTTCGTCGTTCAAAGACATTGGTCTGTTCCAGATAATAAAAAAGAGAAGCCCCGCCGGCGATGCCGGACGGTGGCGCGCGGTATTCTAGCTGGCCCCCGCGCCCTTGGCGAGATCCGGCTCCGCGAGTCGGCCCCGTTTGTGACAATAAAAAACCGGATCCTGCTACAGGATCCGGTCTTCATTGAGGGAAAGGGTCACGCATGGGGCGTCAGCTCATCCCTTCTTGTCGTCGGCGAAGGTGATGTTGAGCTCCAGCACCGACAGCTCATCACTCTTCTTGTCCAGCTGGACCGTGATCTTGTCAGGGTCTATCTGCACATATTTGCGGATCACGTCGAGCAGGTCCTGTTTGAGCTGGGGCAGGTAATCCGGCCCCCCTCTGGATGAACGCTCGTGCGCGACTATGATCTGCAACCGCTCTTTGGCCAGTTGTGCGGTGTTTTGTTTCTTGTTGGAACGAAAATAATCCAATAATGACATGTTTAACTCCCGAACAGTCGGCTAAAGAAGCCCTTCTTTTCTTCTTCCAGAAAACGAAAATCCTTGGTGTCGCCCAGCAGGCGGGCAACGGCATCCTCATAGGCCTGACCGGCATCGGACTCCTTGTCCAGAATAACCGGCTCCCCCGAGTTGGAGGCGCGCAGCACAGCCTGGGACTCCGGGATCACCCCGAGCAGCTTGATGGCCAGGATCTCCTGCACATCCTGCACGCTCAGCATGTCGCCACGGCTGACGCGGGTCGGGCAGTAGCGAGTGAGCAGCAGGTGCTCCTTGATCGGGTCTTCGCCGCGCTCGGCACGACGGGACTTGGAGGCCAGGATGCCGAGGATGCGATCCGAGTCACGCACGGAAGAGACTTCCGGGTTGGTGGTGACGATGGCCTCGTCGGCAAAGTAGAGCGCCATCAGGGCACCCGCTTCGATCCCGGCCGGCGAGTCGCAGACGATGTAGTCGAACTTCATCTCCGCCAGCTGATCCAGGATCTTCTCGACCCCTTCACGGGTCAGGGCGTCCTTGTCCCGGGTCTGGGAGGCCGGCAGGATGAACAGATTCTCGCTGCGCTTGTCCTTGATGAGGGCCTGATTGAGGTTGGCCTCACCGTTGATCACATTGACGAAGTCATACACCACGCGCCGCTCGCAGCCCATGATGAGATCCAGATTCCTCAGGCCAATGTCAAAATCGATGACCACAGTCTTGTGGCCACGCTGAGCCAAACCTGTGCTCAGGGCCGCGCTGGTTGTGGTCTTGCCAACGCCACCTTTACCCGATGTAACGACTATGATTCGCGCCATTCTCGCTTCCTTGTAACTCTATTTGATATGGTCTATTCGGAGTTGTTCGTTATCCAGCCGGACATGTACCGGCTGTTGTATCAGGCCGGCCGGCAGTGCATCGCTCAGTTGGAACGTGCCTGCGATGGATAGCAGTTCGGCCTGTAATTGCTGGCAATAGATCCGTGCCTGGGTGTTGCCCTTGGCACCGGCTATGGCCCTGCCGCGCAGGGTGCCATAGATATGAATGCTGTCGTCGGCGATGACTTCGGCACCCGGGCTCACCGAGCCCAGTATCACCAGCGAGGTGCCGGCGGCATAGAGCTGCTGACCGGAGCGCACCGGGCCCACGTGTACCTTGCTCGGCACCAGAGGCGCCGGGGCGGCTTTGACCTCGATCACGGGTGCCGGGATTGGCGCTTTTTCCGGCGGAAGCTCGGCCTTGCGGCTCTTGCCGGACGCCATCACCGCCAGACCCGCCGCCTTGGCGGCCGTCTTCATCGCCTCGTTTTGTGTCCCCGTGATCCCGACCAGCACGAAATCCTCCGACTCCACCAGCTCTTTGAGCTGTTCGAAGTCAGGAATATCCGTCAGTCGTTCCACATTGATGACGAGGGGGGCACAATTAAAAAACTGGGGTGCCTGGGCGACCTTTGCCGCCAGCAACTGGCGGATCCGCTCAGGCTTGCCATCGCTGATATGCAACACAGAAATAGTGAAGGTGGTCCCTTTCAATTCGTTATCGCGCTCAACCATGAATCTTCCCCGAGACAGAGACGGTAATCCGTTATTGTTATTCAATTCCTGATGTTATAGTTTGCCACCATCAGAGGCAATAAACCCGTCGGATTATATCAATTTCCATGTTATGTGCAGTCTATAAAAGTCGCAAAAAAGCCGAGACCTATCTTTTTGTTGAAAGAAGAGAGGATTTTTCCCGTGTACCCGAGGTGCTGATGAGTACATTTGGTCGCCCCGAGCTGGTATTGATGACCAAGCTGGACCCAGCCAGGCCCTTGGGGATCGCCTCGACCAGCCGGGTGATGGAGGCACTGAAAAGCCAGGGCTTCTATCTGCAGGTGCCACCGCCGCCGGAAAATCTGCTGGAGCAGCACAAGGCACAATTAAAGGCCTCGGGCTGATGAAGGGTCGGCTGGCACTGTTATTATTGAGCGGGCTGTTAAGTGCCCCCTTGCAGGCCAGCCCCGATTTTGACACCTATGTCACTGGACTCAAACAGCAGGCTCTGGCCGCCGGGATCAAGCCCGAAACCGTGGCGGCCGCCTTTGCCGATATTAGGGTCATAGAGCCCGCCATCAAGCACGATAAAAACCAGCCTGAATTTAAACTGACGCTGGACAGCTATATTCCCCGCGCGGTTCCGCAATGGAAAGTCAATCAGGCCAAGGCCTTATATCGTCAGCATTTGCCGCTGCTCACAAAAATAGGGGCGGAATATGACGTGCAACCCCGATTTATTGTCGCCTTGTGGGGCATAGAAACCAATTTCGGTAAATTGACCGGCACATATCCGCTGATCTCCTCGCTGGCGACCCTGGCCTGGGATGGTCGGCGGGAGGACTTTTTCAAGGGTCAGCTGCTGGATGCGCTGCGCATCATAGAGCAGGGGCATGTGACCCCCGCCGCCTTCAAGGGCTCCTGGGCCGGCGCCATGGGGCAGGTGCAGTTCATGCCCTCTTCCTTCCTCAAATATGCGGTCGATCAGGATGGGGACGGCAAGAAGGACTTGTGGGGCAATCTGGCGGATGTGTTTGGTTCGGCAGCCAATTATCTGCGGCAGAATGGCTGGCACGGGGATGAAACCTGGGGACGCCAGGTCAAGGTGCCCGAGGGGCTGGATCCCGCCCTGCTCGGACTGGAGCAGACCCGACTGCTGTCGGCGTGGCAGGCTCTCGGCGTACGTCAGCTCGACGGTTCACCCTTGCCCAGGGTCGAGATGCAGGCCTCTCTGGTGCGCCCCGATGATGCCAAGGGCCGCGCCTACCTGGCTTATCCCAACTATCTGGTATTGCGCCACTGGAATCGCTCCCACTATTTCGTGGTGGCGGTGGGCACCCTGGCCGATCGCATCGTGGAATAACCGGCGCAGCGCCGGGCGGCTCGGGTGACGTGTTGAACGCTGTGTTTATCTGGAAAGGTGCATGGGTCGCGGGAATATGGGATGAGCAGGGGTGATGAGCCAGGCGGGACAATCGAAATAACGGGCAACAAAAAGGCGGGAATTCCCGCCTTTTTGTATTTCTGGCAAATGCTGCTTATTCGCAGGCAACCTGCATCACCTTGATGGCCAGGCCACCACGGGAGGTTTCACGGTACTTGGAGTCCATGTCCTTGCCGGTGATGTACATGGTCTCGATGACCTTGTCCAGGGAGACGCGCGGCTTGGAGGTGCGACGCAGGGCCATGCGGGAAGCGTTGACCGCCTTCATGGCCGCGATGGCATTGCGCTCGATGCAGGGTACCTGCACCTGACCGGCAACCGGGTCACAGGTCAGACCCAGGTTGTGCTCCATGCCGATCTCGGCGGCTTCACACACGTGCTCCGGGCTGCCGCCCATCAGTTCGGTCAGACCCGCGGCGGCCATGGAGCAGGAGACACCCACTTCACCCTGGCAACCCACTTCGGCACCCGAGATGGAGGCGTTCATCTTGTAGAGCATGCCCACGGCACCGGCGGCCAGATAGAAACGGGTGTACTCGTCGCGACCCACCGGCTGGATGAACTTGTCGTAGTAAGCCAGCACGGCCGGGATGATGCCGGCGGCGCCGTTGGTCGGGGCGGTGACCACGCGGCCACCGGCGGCGTTCTCTTCACTCACCGCCAGGGCAAACATGTTGACCCAGTCGATGATGTTCATCGGATCGTTGGAGAGATTCTCGTTGGTGGTCAGCTGACGGTAGAGGGGCGCCGCACGACGGGGCACACGCAGCGGGCCGGCCAGCACACCTTCGGTGCGGCAACCACGCTCGATCCCTTCGCGCATTGTGTTCCAGATCTTGCCGAGCTTCTTGTAGATCTCTTCCGGGGTGTTGAAGCACTTCTCGTTCTCCAGCATCAGGGTGGAGATGGAGAGGCCGGTCTGGCTGCAGTGGGCGATCAGCTCAGCCGCACTCTTGAACGGGTAGCTGACGGACATGTCGCCGCTGTCGGCCTTGCCGAAGTTCTCTTCGTCGACGATGAAACCACCACCGATGGAGTAGTAGGTCTTGCTGTAGACGGCCTGATCTTCGACCAGCGCGGTCAGTTTCATGCCGTTCTCGTGCAGCGGCAGGGCTTCGTCATGGAATACCATGGCATCGCGCGGGAAGCTGACGGTGTGGCAGTGCAGGCCGATCGGCAGGCGGCCGGTCTGCTCTACGCGGGAGATGAATTCAGGGATGGCGTCGATGTCGACGTTTTCCGGCAGGTTACCCGCCAGACCCATGATGATAGCGGTATCGGTGTGATGACCTTTACCGGTCCAGGAGAGTGAGCCATAGACATCGACCTGGATCCGGGTGATGTCACGGATCTTGCCGCCTGCACGCAGTTCATCCACGAACTGTTTGGCAGCCTTCATCGGGCCGACAGTGTGGGAAGAGGAGGGGCCAACACCGATTTTGAAGATATCAAAAACGCTGATCATGTAACAATTACCTCAGGATAGAAGGGGGCGCCATGCCCACTCGCAGAAACGGGGTGATCCATGGGACGAGGGCGTCGTCGCCGAGGTCAATGAACCAGATAACCGCAGTGTAACGGTTCAAAGCCTAAAAAAAGTTGAAATAGATCTATTTTTGTTGAATCAGAGGCGCGAGTATAAAATTTATTTTGATGCTTATCCATTTTGTTAAGCGTTTGCCCATAAAAATACCCGGCCAGGCCGGGTATAGGGGGACAAAGTGGAGTCAATTGGCTGTTTTTAACATTCTGTAATGTTAACCGCCAGGCCGCCGCGGGCGGTTTCCTTGTACTTGGTCTTCATGTCGTTGCCGGTTTCCCACATGGTCTTGATCACCTTGTCCAGGGATACCTTGTGCTCGCCCGTGCCGCGCAAGGCCAGGCGGGCGGCATTGATGGCCTTGACCGCGCCCATGGCGTTGCGCTCTATGCAGGGCACCTGCACCAGCCCGCCCACAGGATCGCAGGTGAGGCCCAGGTTGTGCTCCATGCCTATCTCGGCGGCATTCTCGACGATGGCGGGGCTGCCCCCCAGGATCTCGGTCAGGGCGCCGGCGGCCATGGAGCAGGCGACACCCACTTCCCCCTGGCAGCCCACTTCGGCCCCCGACAGCGAGGCGTTCTTCTTATATAGGATGCCGATGGCGGCGGCGGTGAGGAAGTAGCTCAGCAGCAGTTCATCATCCACCTTGCGCACGAAGCGATCATAGTAGTGCAGCACGGCGGGAATGATGCCGGCGGCGCCGTTGGTGGGGGCTGTCACCACCCGGCCTCCGGCGGCGTTCTCTTCGTTGACGGCCAGCGCAAACAGGTCCACCCACTCGATCACCATCAGGGGATCCTTGTTGAAGTTGGTCTCACAACTGAGCTGACGGTGGAGGGCCGGGGCCCGGCGTTTCACTTTGAGGCCGCCGGGCAGCACACCCTCACTGCGACAGCCGCGCTCGACACAGGCCTGCATCGCCTGCCAGATCTTGCGCAGTCCCGCTTTTATCTCCTGTTCGCTGCGAAACACCTTCTCGTTGGCCAGCATGAGCCCCGAGATGGAGAGACCGCTCTCCTGACAGTGGGCCAGCAGCTGGGCGCCGCTCTCGAACGGGTAGGGAATGGGGTGGGCGGCATCGAAGCGGGCCGCCTCTTCCTTGGCGTTGGCGAAGTGGCTCTCTTCTATGATGAAGCCGCCACCGACCGAGTAGTAGGTCTGCTCGAACAGCAGGGCGCCGCTGGCGAAGGCCCGCAGCGTCATGCCGTTGGAGTGGGCGGGCAGTGTCTTGCGGCGATTGAAGATGATGGCGCCGCTGCGGGCGAACTGGCATGGCTGCTCGCCGGCCAGCAGCAGCGACTGGTTGCGATCCACCTCGCCGAGGAAGGCGGGAATGGCCTCTATGTCCACCGATTCAGGTTCAAAACCGGCCAGCCCCAGAATGATGGCCTTGCCGGTGCCGTGGCCCTTGCCGGTCTGACCGAGGGAGCCGTAGCACTCCACTTCTACCCGTTCGATCCTGGGTAGCAGATCCTGCCGCTTGAGCTCTTTGACAAAGGCGCAGGAGGCCCGCATCGGCCCCACTGTGTGGGAAGAAGAAGGGCCGATCCCGATGGAAAACAGGTCGAAGACACTGATCATGACACCACTCCGATTATGGGTTTTGTCTAAACATTGTAATTTTTTTGTAGTCGATGGAAAGCGGGGAAGCTGAGGCGTGTGATGGCGGCATACAAATGAGTGGCTGGCAGCGGGCAATAAAGGTTGGAATGAGTGCGCGGGCATCAAAGAGAAGGAGCGAGACTTGGGCTCGCTCCCCGGCACTGTTCAGCCACTCAATCTGTGTTCGGTCGCTCAGTCGAGGAATTCGCACAGATAGGCGGTGGGGGTCTTCACCTCCAGCTTGAAAGAAGAGTGGCCCGCCACGTCGAAGGATTGGCCCTGGCTGTAGGTGTGCCATTCATCTTCATCGGCCAGCTGTATGGTGAGGGCTCCCTTGACCACAGTCATCCGCTCGGGGGCGGCGGTATTGAACTGGTAGTCGCCCGCATCCATCACACCGACTGTGGCTTTGTCGCCTTTTTGCTCGAAAGCGATGGATTTTACATTTCCGTCAAAATATTCGTTAACTTTCAGCATGTTTTCATCCCTGTATGCATGTTTGCACAGCAAAAATAGCACAATGTTTTGCCAGTTGTCATGAACAAAGCGGTAAAAATCGCCATGACCCTTTTGAATCAACACTTTGTTGCAAACTTATCAATAACTCCCGTTAACGATCCGGCGATTTAAAACAGCAGATAAATATGAGATAAAGCGCGCGCTCAGGGGAATGAGCAGAGGTTCTTCCCCTGTTTGGTTAATTGCACTGGGAAAGTGTGAATATCTGCTAATTAAAGGAACATTCTGTGTTAACAAAAGGACTCATCAAGAACGTTGGCTTCCAGGTGGTGGTCGCCATGGTGCTGGGAGCACTGGTGGGGGCGTTCATGGGTGAACAAGCCACCGTCTTTGCGCCGCTCGGCACCCTCTTTATCCAGCTGATCAAGATGCTGGTGATCCCGCTGGTGGCCGTCGCCATACTGTCGGGTGCGGCCAACCTGGGCGCCAGCCCGGCGGCGGGCAAGATAGGGGTCACCACCCTGATCTTCTTCCTCGGTACCTCTGCGCTGGCCGTGCTGCTGGCGCTGGTCATGGGGCAAATCTTCAAACCGGGCGTCGGGGTCGAGTTTGGCTCCATGGCCTCCATGTTCTCCGGTGACTACGCCGACAAGGGCGCCTTGCCGGATGCGGTGTCGACCCTGCTCGGCATGATCCCGACCAATGTGTTCCAGGCACTGAACGAGGCCAACATTTTGCAGATCCTGGTGTTCTGCATGTTCCTCGGCATCGCGCTGGCCAAGCAGCCTCGTGAGCGCGCCAAGCCGCTGGTGGACGGGCTCAACACCCTGGTGGATGCCTTCGTCTGGATGATCAACAAGGTGATGTTGATAGCACCGCTCGGGGTGTTCGGTCTGATGGCCGAGGCCATAGGTACCTACGGCTTCGACGTGCTGACCCTGGTGCTCAAGCTGTTCCTGGTCTATCTGGCCGCCATCCTGATCTTCGCCTTCGTGGTCTATCCACTGCTGATCGCGATCTTCTCCAACACCCCGGTGCGCAAGTACCTGTCGGCGATGAAGAAGCCGCAGATCGTCGCCTTTTCCACCGCCTCTTCCATGGCGACCCTGCCGGTCAACATGGAAACCTGCGAGCAGGATCTGAAGGTGACCAACGCCACGGCGTCCTTCGTGCTGCCGCTCGGTGCCACCATCAACATGAGCGGCAACGCCATCTATTACGGTCTGGTCGCCATCTTCTTCGCCCAGGTCTACAACATAGATCTCTCCATGGGTGCCTGGGCCGCCATCATAGTGACCGCGACCCTGGGAGCCATTGGTCAGGCCGGTGTGCCGGGCCCGAGCTTCCTGGTGGTGGCCGTGCTGCTGGCCGCCGGGATCCCCATCGAGGGCTTGCCGCTGCTGTTTGCACTGGATCGCCTGTTCGACATGATCCGCACCGCCCTGAACATCACGGGGGATGCGGCCTGCGCCATTATCGTCGACCGCTACAGCCCGGATTACGATCCGGATCGCTGGAGCAAGGAAGCCTGAGAGCAGGCTCACTGCCATGAATGACAAGAGGGAGGCGCAAGCCTCCCTCTTTTTATTTTCCTCGGGCCGGGATTGTCGCCCCTTTCTTACCGACTCAGGGAGTCAGCTGGCCCAGCGCCAGCTGGCAGCGCTGCTCGGCGGCATCGAGTTTCAGCGGGGCCTGCGGGCCCCTCTCTTTATGACGGCTGAGAGGGACTCATCACAGTTGGGTCAGTGCCTGCTGGCAACGCTGCTCGGCGGCGTCGAGTTCCAGCGGGGCTTGCGGGCCCCTCTCTTTATGACGGCTGAGAGGGACTCATCGCAGTTGGGTCAGTGCCTGCTGACAACGCTGCTCGGCGGCATCGAGCTCCAGCAGCACCATCTTGATGTCTTCCAGCTGCTGCTCCAGCATCTCCCGCTTGTCGGCCACCAGTCCCAGCATGGTCTGCAGCTGGGTTCGACTGCTCTTGTCCGCATCGTAGAGATCGAACAGATCGCGGATATCCGCCAGGCTGAAGCCCAGACGCTTGCCGCGCAGGGTCAGCTTGAGACGCACTCTGTCCTGCCGGCTGTAGATCCGGGTCTGTCCCTGACGGGCCGGATTCAAAAGTCCCTGATCTTCATAAAAACGAATACTTCGGGTCGTAACATCAAATTCACGGGCCAGTTCGCTGATGCTGTAGGTCCGCGTGTCATCCTTGGATTTGGTCATACGGCTGTCTTGGCTGCCATCTTGGTTGTCAATGCAGGCTGGCACCTTACCCAAACGTCAACTGCCCCGCAAGTCTTGTTCCTGCTGCGGTGGCAGCATATGTTATGTCTATGTAACAAGGAGAGTGCAATTGATGGATATAGTGATTGTTGCAGCCAAACGTACCCCCATGGGGGCCTTTCAGGGGGCCCTGGCCAACCAGACGGCCCCCGAGCTGGGTGCTTGTGCCATCGCCGCCGCCATGGCGCAGGCCGGGCTCAGAGGCGATCAAATCGATGAAGCCTATCTGGGCAATGTGCTCAGCGCCGGAGTGGGGCAGGCGCCCGCCCGTCAGGCCGTTCTGAAGGCCGGCTTGCCGGACAGCGTGCCCTGCACCACGGTCAACAAGGTGTGTGGCTCCGGCATGAAGGCGGTGATGCTGGCGGCAGACGGCTTGCGCCTCGGTGACACTAACATAGTGATCGCCGGAGGAATGGAGAGCATGAGTCGCGCGCCCTATCTGCTCGACAAGGCGCGCAGCGGTTTTCGGATGGGGCACCAGAGCGTGCTGGATCACATGTTCCTCGATGGCTTGCAGGATGCCTATGAGGGCCAGCTGATGGGCCATTATGCCCAGCTGAGCGCCGATCGCGCCGGACTGACCCGCGCCGACATGGATGCCTTTGCCATCGCCTCGCTCGAGCGGGCCCTGGCGGCGCAACAGAGCGGTGCCTTCGAGGCCGAGCTGGCACCCGTGATGGCCGGAGATGCCCTGCTGCTCGCCGAGGATGAACAGCCTGCCAAGGCCAGGCCCGAGAAGATCCCCCATCTGAAACCGGCATTCAGCAAGACCGGCACCATCACGGCGGCCAACGCCAGCTCCATCTCGGATGGGGCGGCGGCGCTGATCCTGATGCGGGCCGAGACGGCGGCGCAACTGGGCCTGCCGGTGCTGGCCCGGTTGGTGGGTTATCAGAGCCATGCCGCCGCGCCTGCCGAGTTTACCAGTGCACCGATCGGTGCCATCAAGGGCCTGCTGGCCAAGGTGGGCTGGCGAGTGGAAGAGGTGGACCTGTTCGAGATCAATGAGGCGTTTGCCATGGTCAGCCTGCTGGCGATGGCGGGCTGCAAACTGCCCCATGACAAGGTGAACGTGAACGGCGGGGCCTGCGCGCTGGGCCATCCCCTGGGGGCGAGCGGCGCCCGGATCCTGGTCACCCTCATTCATGCGCTGCGCGCGCGCGGCCTGAAGCGGGGAGTGGCTAGCCTGTGTATCGGTGGGGGAGAGGCGACGGCGGTTGCCCTCGAGCTGGGCTAATCCGTGTCCGCCATGGCCTGGAGTTGCTGGTTGACCCAGGCCGTGGCGGCCAGATAGAGCTGGCTGACCTTCTCTTCATTGAGCCCGAGCCGGGCCGTTCTGGCGGTGATGCGTTGCCAGTTCGCACTCTCATAATCCTCACAGAACGAGAGATAAAACCCCAGGTTGCCCTTGCGTTCCAGCAGGGCGACCCGGATCTCCTCGATCAGGGGAATGGTGCCGAGCAGCTTGTCCATCGGCTGTTCCATCAGCACATCCAACAGCGAGAACAAGCCTGTGATGAAGGCTTGCTGTGCCTGCTGGGTAGGGGCATGGGCGTGGGCCAGCAGCTCGCAGAAACGGGCCCGGATCATCGACATCTGATAGAGCTCGGCGCTCTTGCCGTGGCCAGCACTGGTGGCGGCGACCAGGGTCACGAAGCGTTTGAGCTGGGCGTGGCCAAGATAGACGGCGGCCTGGCGAAAGGAGGAGATGGGATTGGCGTGACTCTTCAGGTGGTTGACGTAACGCAGCAGCTTGAGCGACAGGGAGATGTCCTGACTCAGCAGTTGCTCGATGCGATTGAGGTCGGGCTCCTCCTGATTGACCACGTTGAGCAGTTGCATCACCACCACCTGGGCGGGCTCCATGGTGGCCTGTTTCACCATCTCGGGCCGGCTGAAGAAGAAGCCCTGGAACAGATCGATACCGAGCCGTTTTGCCCGCTCGAACTCCGCCTTGTCTTCCACCTTCTCAGCCAGGTAGGTGAGTTTCAGATGCTTATGCTGCTGGATGAACATCTTGATCCGCAACAGCGAGGTGGCGCGCAGATCGAACTTGATGATGTGGATATAGGGCAGGAAGCGCTCCCACTCGTCCGACATGGTGAAGTCGTCCAGCGCCAGCTGATAACCCAGCTCATGCAACTGCTGCACCTTGACCAGCAGGGCATCATCGGGATCGGCATCCTCCAGGATCTCGATCACCACCTTCTCCTGTGGCAGGCACTCGGCCAGCCCCTCCAGCAACAGGGAGTGGGGGAAGTTGATGAAGCAGGGACGGCCACCGAGCAGCTGATCTATGTTCTGTTGCAGGAACTGCTCGACCACCAGTCTGGCTGTGGCTTGTTGAGAGGAGATCACCGGAAAGACATTATTCAGACTGTCGCGAAACAGCAGCTCATAGGCGTGGGTATTCAACTCCCGATCCAGGATGGGCTGCCTTGCTACGTATGAATACATGCATCTCTCCAGTGTGGGTACTGGATTGATTTTATTGTGAAGATGCGCACTATGCCAGTGCTGCCGGGCCGGAAACGGTCAATAACTGGCATAGTGCTTGTATGGGAGGAGGATCTGCCCCGGCTTGGACTAGAAGAGGTAATTCAACTGCAGGCCGGCCAGCCAGGCATCCCCTTCCGAGGTACCCTGGAAGGTGGAGGTAGTCTGCGGGATCCCGGGTTTCAGCTGCATGGTTTCGGTCACATCCACCTTCTTGCCATCGATCAGGGTCAGGCCCAGATCCAGCGAGAGGTTGCGGTCGATCTGGTAACCCACCCCGGCGCTGTACCAGACCCGATCAGAGTCAGGGATGGAGATGGTGCGGCGATCCGCCGGCACCGGACTGCGGTCATAGGCCAGGCCGGAGCGCAGTTGCCATTGCGGTGCCAGCTGATAGGTCAGGCCCAGGGCGTAGCGCCAGCTGTCTTCCCAGTGCTCGTCTTTGATGTGCATGACACCGTGGTGGTCGAGCTCGGATTCGAGCTGCACGAACTTGCTCCAGTTGGTCCAGTTGATGCTTGAGTGCAGCGCCAGGCTGGGTGTCAGCTGGTGGAACAGCGCCAGCTCGGCGGTGGCGGGCAGGGGCAGCTCCAGGCTGCCGGTATCGGTAAATGGCTGACCATTTTGATCGATGCCGATGGCATCGCCAGAGAGCTTCAGGGTCACGTCGTGGCGGTAGGAGAGGCCGATACGCGTCGCGTCCGACAGCTCCAGCAGGGTGCCCAGGTTCCAGCCCATGGCCCAGCCATCCCCCTTCAGGTGCTTGGCGATCTTGTTGTTGGAGGGGAAGGTACCGCCCACTTCTCCTTCTCCCTGAATGGCGGAGAGGCCGGCACCGACTGACCAGACACGGTTGATGCGATAGGCCAGCGAGGCCCCCAGATCCAGGGTTTTGATGTCGGAGACATTGCCGAAGTGACCGGCATTGTAATTGTCCGGCATCTCGACGCCGAGGCCGTAGTAGGAGGTTGCCGCCAGCCCCAGTCGCCACTGTTCATTGAGCGGTACTATCAGATAGGCATTCGGTACCCAGGCATCATCGGCAATGTCGTGGGCACTCGCATCCAGCGTGACGGGCCCGATGGCGGTGGGCACCCGGGTGATCCCTTCGATGTTGACGTCGGGGCGCACATAGATGAAGCCGCCGGAGAAGGCCATGCGATCGAAACGGGTCATGGCGGCGGCGTTGCGGGAGAGCACGCTGGCATTGTCGGCGATGGCGGCCTCGCCTGCGAAGGCGCGGCCCATGCCGGTGGCGGATTGTTCGGCCAGCTGGAAACCTGCCGCCTGGGCCTGGCTTGACAGCACCAGCAGGGCGATGAGAGACGGCTTCATGATGGAGTGCATTGAATGGTCCTTGAAAGTGAACTCGGTGTTCAATCTGTCTTATGGTTGGGTGCAGGATTTTATATGGTATGACCAGTAAGGCAACGGCAGGGGAGCCGTGGGGAGAAAAACAAGATTAAATGCTGAGAGATAGGGGGCTAATAGCTTGATAAAAAAGGAAAAGTGTACAGCTGTTTGCTACAGCTGTACGCTGAAAATGGAATTTGGCATAAAAAAAGAGCGCCC
Organism: Aeromonas sp. MR19; assembly: GCF_963899305.1. NCBI lineage: Bacteria > Pseudomonadati > Pseudomonadota > Gammaproteobacteria > Aeromonadales > Aeromonadaceae > Aeromonas > Aeromonas sp. MR19. The sequence continues at coordinate 292,498 of NZ_CAWQWZ010000021.1, read as the reverse complement.
GCAGGCGCTCTTGTCGATAGGCTGATGATCAGAATTTCATGTTGAACTGAGCGGAGGCGAGGAAGGCGTTGCCGTGGGAGGTGCCTTTCCAGCGCAGCGCTTCATTGCTTTCAACCAGCTTCTCGTTGACGTCAACTTTCTTGCCGTCCAGATAGGCCATGCCGAAGTCGACGCTCATGTCCTTGTCGATGTGGTAGGTGGCACCGGCGCTGTACCATACGCGATCGGAATCCGGGATGCTCAGGCTGCGGTATTCCGGCTCGATCGGGGTCTTGTCGTAGGCGAAGCCGATACGCGCTTCCCATGATGGGTTGACGTACCAGGTACCGCCCAGGGAGTAACGGGTGGAGTCCTTGAACTTCTCCGGCTTGTACAGGCAGACGCCAGCGCCGTCGGTGCTCTTGCACTGGTCGCTGGTGGCCTTGAGCTCCTGGAAGGCGCTCCAGTCGGTCCAGTTGACGGAGTAGTGAACGGCAAATTGCTGGTTCAGACGGTGGTAACCGGCGAACTCGGCCTGAGCCGGCAGATCCAGCGGCAGTTCGCCACTGACGGTCTTGAAGCCGGAGGAGGTGCCCTGATAGTCACCCTTGAACTTCAGATCTACCTGGGAGCGATAGGTCAGCGCGAAACGGTTGTTCTCGTTCACCTCATACATGGTGCCCACGTTCCAGCCGTAACCCCAGTCATCTCCTTTCAGGTGGCTGACGATGGTGTCCTTGCCGATACCCGGCACGCCACTAAGCGGCGGTACGGCGGCCAGTACACCGGCGCGGCGGTTCAATTCAGCCTTGGCATACACCAGGTTCAGACCGGCACCGAAGCTGAAGTGCTGGTTGACGCGGTAGGCGATGTTCGGGTTGATATTGAAGGTCAGCAGTTCTGTGTTGCCGGCAACTGAGCCCCCGTTGAAGTTGTCGGAGTACTCGGTGGCCAGACCGTAGTTGGAGAACATGCCGATGCCCCAGGCCCACTGGTCGTTCAGCGGCTGGATGAAGTAGGTAGCAGGCACGAAGGCGCTCGGTGCGATACCGCTTTCGCTGGCGCTTGCCAACTTGGTGGAGCCGGCATAGATATCACCATTTACATCCACGTCCGGCTTGATATAGGTGCCGGAGACGGAGAGTGCCATCTTGTCAAAGCGGGTCATGGCTGCCGGGTTGCGGGACAACACGGAGGCGTTGTCCGCCACGGCGGCTTCCCCTGCATACGCGCGACCCAGACCGGAGGCTGAGTGTTCGTTCAACTGGAACGCGGCGGCGAAGGTTTGGGTACTGGCCAGGGTGACGGCGGCAGCGATCAGGCTCTTTTTGAAAAAGGCAGTTGTCATAGTGTTCTCTCTTGTAGGCAGATTTTCTGTCAGCATCAGGGCTTTTTTGCCACCGTATACGACAAGATCTGTTGTTATTTCAGCTTCTTCCCATTCAATTCTGGCGTGATTCTATGGATCTGGTAGGAGGTAAGAAATCAGACCAGTGACAGCAGAATACATAAAAGTGTCTATTGTGTTAATCATTTGTTTTAACTTGGCGTTTAAATAGTCTCTTTTGCCACTTATTGAGTGAAATCTGAGCGTTAAGGATGATCTGCGTCACAAAAATAATTTTGACCATTTGCGGTGATTGGGCGGCAAATGAGTGAGGATTGTGGTGGGAATGGAGAGGAACGGGCAGACAACCGGATTGTCTGCCCGTGCAGTTGACTCTATGCGGTGCGAGTCAGGATTGGGTTAACCCCTGTTAAATCGACCAGTGCAGACGGGATTCCAGCGCCTGCGCCACCGGATCCAGCGGCTCCTGCATGTCGCCGATCAACACCATGTTGGCCCCCTTGAGTTGCACTATCTCCCCCTTGAGCTGGCCATCTTCGAAAGTGGGCTGCAGGGTGAGCGGCACATGCTTGGGCACCAGGAACAGGGTCACGGGCCCCATCTTGCCCTGGAACACCATGTGCAGCGCCGGTCCCTGGTAGAAGGCACAGTGATTGACGTAGGTGACCTTCAGGCCCTGCATGCCCATCAGGGTGGCGCCGTATTTCTCCATCTTGGCGTTGATGGTGCGCAGGCTCACCTTCTCATCTACATCCTTGATGAAGGGTTCCTCACCGTAGACGTGGGCCATGGCGACCTGGGCGAGGGAGAGTTCAGCGGGCGGTGTCAGCGGCCAGCTGAGCCAGCGGGTGCTCATGCCGAGCAGGAAGGCGACCGAAGCTGCCATGGCCAGCGGACGCCAGTGGCTGCGCGGGCGCACCGGCAGGGGAACCCGGCTTTCCTGCTCGGCCTCCAGCGCCTGTCTGAGCAGGAGGCGCTCGGCCAGCCCGGCCGGTACCTCGACCTCCAGCGCCTGATGCAGGCGACGATCCAGTTGCTTCATCTCGTCCAGATGCTTGCGATTGGCGGGGGAGGCCTGCGCCGCGTCGACAAAGGCGGGATCATGCTCCAGCGGATGGGCGATGGCCCGACGGCGAAATTCCAGCTCATCCATTGGTGTGTCCTCTCTGTTGTGTCGCTGACTCCATGGCCTCTTTGATCTGGTTGCGGGCCCGAAACAGGCGAGTCATGACGGTGTTCTTGTTCAATCCCAGTTGCGCCGCTATCTCGTCGCCGCTGAAGCCCCCCAGCACCTGCAACAGCAGGGGCTCCTGATACTCGGCGGGCAGGCGGGCTATGTGGCGTCTGAGCCACTCGTTCTCCATCTCCTGCTCGTTGTGCAAGGCATCCGGATCGCTTTGGGGATGCTCGTCGAGATCGATGAGATCGAACTGCTTGCGCTCGAACCTGCGGGCATTTTCCCGTCGCAATATGGTGATGAGCCAGGCCTTGGCGGCCTTGTCATCGAGCAGCGAGTCTATGCCCTTCCAGGCGCGCAGGAAGGTCTCCTGCACCAGATCCTCCGCCACCTGCGGATCCCGGCACAGCCAGTAGGCGTAGCGATAAATGTCCCCGTGCAGGGCATGCACCAGGGCTTCGTATTTGGTCTGTTTGTCTGCCATGTCTCCATAGACCGGGGAAGCCGTGGGATCCTTTCCGACCGTGGCACCTTTTTTTCTGAAAAAACCTAACGCCATCGCTGGGCTTCCTTTTTATATGGGGTCCTCAAGGGTCAGTGACCCAGGCGGGCCAGTTGCCTGATGCCATAGGCTATCGCAAAAGTTTCATACGCGCATAGCGGGCCGGCGAGGCCTTGCCATGGGCGCTGATGGTCGGCGAGGGTAGCCTGGGTAGCAAAACAGGCGCGATCCAGCGCGGCGAGTCCGGCGGCAAGCGCAGGGGCATGGCGACAGGGCAAGCCGGTGAGGTGCGTATGGCGCCTTGGCCAGCGCTGGCTGGCCCATGCCAGCAGGGCCGCTCTGGCGTGGTTCGCATCCTCGCGCCGCAGTGCCTGCTGCAAGCGATAGAAGGCGTGCCAGCGTGGCCACCCTTGCCAGAGAGCCCGCAGCAGCAGGGCCCAGATCGCCCAGTGAAGGCTCTCATGGTTTGGTTCTGTGAAGGCTTCCTGTGCCTGTGCGCCCGCCTCTATGCGCAGCGGGGTGGCGGGCAGGCGGGCGTATTCGATGCGCCCGCTCCGGGTGTTGAACCAGGGCAGGGTGATGGCCGGCAGCAGGTAGTCGCCTGGCGCCGTGGCCGTCAGGGCCTGGCGCCACTGGCGCTCGAAGCGCAGCGCCCCCTTGGCGAGAAAGCGCTCCTGCTGCTGTTCCCCATCCGGTCTTGCCTGCATGCCGGCGGGCAGGGCCACGGGCCCGGTGAGTCCGGGCAGGGTGAGCCGGTTGCCATCGCCGCCCTCCATTACCAGCGTCAGGGTGCGGATCACAGGCTCGCCCTCCCTGGCACCCGAGGCTGGGCTCAACTGCTGGCTCAGAGTCAGCTGGCTGGCCACGGGTTGCTGCGGCGCCTGATCGATTTTCACAAACAGGGTGGCCGCTCTGGCCGAGAGGGGGTCACTGGTGCCGTTATCCTGGGGAAGACGGCCCTGAAAGCGCGGCGACACCAGCGGATGCAGCCCGGGCTCCCTGGCCTGCAGCAGCCAGTTGCGGGTCAGCCGACCCGGCAATCCCGCCCCCGCCGGAGCCTGCCACTGATCGTTGCCCAGGCGGCGGATGGTGAAAGCGTCGCTGGCCGGCTCTGTGAGGTTGGGGGCCTCCATGTTGGCGGGCAGCCAGAGGCTGAGCTGATAGATGAAGGGCTGGCCCGGATAGAGCGGCCCCTGATGCAGCACCCTGGCCTGCAGCTCTATGGGGGAGATGGGCTGGCTGGGTTGCGCTGCCAGCGTGCCCGCCTGGCTGCGCTTTGGCAGGGGCAAGGCCGGGGTCTGCTCCGGCCCAAGTGACAGGGAGGGCACGACCCCGGGGCCCGTATCCAGAGTGTGCAGCGGGATCTGCCAGCGGGTCAGGCTGTGCACGGGAGTGGTGACCCGGCTCATGGTCACCTTGCCCACCGCGAACTGGCGCAGCAGGGGAGCAATGGCGAGTTCATTGCTCTGGCGCTCCCCGTCCGCCTCTATGATCAGCAGCCAGTCACGGCTGTCGGCCCCCGGCAACAGCTCGGCCCTGGGCGGCGCGGCCAGGGCCGGGGTTGACAGCAGGCAGAGCAGCAGCCAGCAAGACAGCCCATGCAGCAGAGGATTGCTCTTCACCAGATGTCATCCCCTTTCAGCGCTGAAGGCCAGGCGCCTTTTACCTCTTCTTTGATCTGCTGGCGACGCTGGGCCTCCTTGCGCAGCCGCTGCTCCAGCAGCACCACAGGGGGGGCTGGCGGCAGCGGCGCGTCCGGGGTGGCGGCCTGCTCGGGGGCGTCGATGGGCTTGGGATCCTGCGCTGCCGGGCTGGCCTGGGGCGGCTGGGCCCGCAGCAGGGCGAGGTTGTAGAGCGCATCCTGGTGGCCCGGCTCCAACGCCAGCGCCGCCAGATAGGCTTGCTCGGCGGCGACCAGATCCCCGAGCTGCACCAGCGCGTTGCCCCGGTTGTAGTGGGCGGTGGCACTGTTCGCACTGGCGTAGGCGGTGACGGCCCGGGCGTAGTCACCGGCTCTGTACCAGGCATTCCCCTGCCAGACGGGGTCCTGGAAGCGGCGAGCCGCCGCCAGATAGTGCCCCTGCTGGAACGCTTGCCAGGCCTGGCTCTCCTGTGCGGAGAACGCAGGGGCTGGGCTGGCCTGCGAGGGAGGTGGGGTGAAAAGACCCGCGCCTGCGACCAGCAGAAGCAGCCAGAGCGTGCCGACGCGAGCCAGCAGGGCGAGCGGCAGCAGGGGCAGCAGCAACCAGGGGCCGAGATCCCGCGACTGATGGGCCGTCAGCGTCTGGCTCATGGGCAGGGGCGCAAAGCGTGGCAGCCCGGCCTGTAGCCATTGCAACTGACCGCCAAGCTCGCTGGCAAGTTGTTGCATGGTTGCCACATCGGGGGCGGGCAGCTCGCGGCCGAAGGGGGCGCCAACGCCTTGTACCTCGCTGGCGGCCGGCGGCAGCCTGCTGATCTTGCCGCCGTTGGCGAGCAGTATGTCGAGACGGGGCGCCGCCCGCTCATGACAAAACAGGCTGCCCTGACAGGGCCAGAGCGCACGGATCCGGTCTGCCTGCCTCGCCGAGAGACCGTCGGTGACCAGCAGCAGGCGTGCCTGCTGGCCCGGGGGGACTTGGCCGAGCGCCAGCGCCACGGCGCGCTCGGGCGCACTCCCTTGTTTGGGCATGATGGCCGGGCGCAGGTCGGGCAACAGCAGCGCCATGGCCTGGTGATCCCGGGTGGCGGGCATGGCGAGGTAGGCATCGCCGGCAAACAGTATGAGGGCGATGGGGCGTCCCTCCTGGTTCGAGCGGGCCTCGGCCAGCATATCCTGCAGCAGTACTCGCACCCGGGTGGCCCTGTCCGGCAGCAGATCGGTGGCCAGCATGGAGCGAGAGAGATCCAGCAACCAGATGTCGAGGGCCGGCGTTGGTATGGCATGGCTCTGCTGGCGCAGGGCGGGGCCGCTGAGGGCCAGTATGACGGGCAGGCCCGCCAGCCAGAGCCAGGGCAGGGTACGTCGGCGGCCCGGCAGCAGGTAGGCCTGCATGGCGGGGGCGAGCAGCTGTGGCTGGCGGCGGCGACGCCAGCCCTGCCACAGCCAGGGCAGCAGGGCCAGCAGCCAGAGCGGGCGCAACAGGATCAGCTCCATGACGGCCATGCCTGGCAGGGGGGCTTAATCATGAGCCTGCTCCCGTGGCGGTCGCAAGCGCAGACGCAAGGAGCGGGGCCAGCGCAGCCGGGCGGGCCAGATCAGCAGCAGCCAGGCCAATGCCAGCGGCCAGGGGTAGAGCTCCACGTTTGGCCGATAGCGGGTGTGGGGCGTGGCGACGGGCTCCAGGGTATCCAGGGTCTGGTTGATGGCAGCGAGATCGCTTTGGGTGCGGGCGCGGAAATAGCGGCCATGGCCCACCTTGGCCAGCTGTTGCAGCAGGGCCTCGTCCAGCTCGGCGCTGGGATCGCTCTGTGCCGGAGCCAGTGCCGGGGCCATTGCCTCGGCGAAGGTATCGGGATCGGCCCCCACCCCCAGGGTATAGAGGGTCATGCCGCTGGCGGCGGCCCGTTTGGCCTCGCTCAGGGGATCGGCGCTGCCCGCCGTGTTGCGCCCGTCGGTGACCAGCAGCAGGGCGGTGGGACGCTTGGGGTCGGCGTGCTGGCGAGCCAGCAGTATGGCTTCCCCCAGTGCCGTGGTGCGGCCCACCAGATCGAAGTCCAGCTCGCGGGCCAGGGTGAGCAGGGCCTGGGTCTCCTGGGTCAGGGGCGAGAGCAGGTAGGCGTGATCGGCGAAGACGATGAGGGCGATGCGATCGCCGGGGCGCGCCTGGATCAGCTGACTTATCTGCTGGCGCACCGCACTGAGCCTGTCCCGCTGCTCCCCCTCATCCAGCATGTCCTGGGTGCGCATGCTGTCGGAGAGATCCACCGCCAGGATCAGATCCCGGCTGCTCTGGTAACTGACGATGGGCGGCTCTTGCCATTGGGGACGACACAGCGCCAGCACCAGGGCGCACCAGCACAGGGCCATGCGCCACAGTGGCTGGCCGGCATGGGCACGCAACAGAGGAAAGCCGTCGTGTGCCAGCGCAGTGCCGTTGTGCGGGTCGGTTGAACGTGGCGGCAGGCCGAAGCGCACCAGGAGTGGCAGCGCCAGGGTCAGCGCAAACCAGGGCCAGGCGAGGATCATGACGATCTCCCGGTCCTGATGCGCAGGCGCGTCAGGCTCTGTTGCCAGCGGCGTCTGAGAGCTATCACCCCAGGTGGCAGGCAGCAGCAGGCTCGCCCCCAGCTGAGGTAGGCGCGGCGCAGCGCCTCGCACTGGCGGGCATCCGGTATCCCCTGGCCGTAGAGCCAGTGTGGCCAGAGGGCCGCAAATTCACGGAACTGGCTGCCGCCCTGTCTGTCCAGAAACGCGAGCCAGGCTTCTCCTTGCAAGGTGCGCGCCTCGGGCCAGCGGCCAAGGGCGGCCTCGCGCAGCACTGCCTGCAATCTGGGTACCAGCTCGGGCGCCTCCCAGTCGATTTGTCGCTGCCAGCGGCGATAGCGCAGCAGGCTGAGCAGGGCTGCACCGATCAGCGCCCCCATCAGCAGCATGATCAGCAGCGCCCACCAGCCCTGAAGGCGGGGATCCGCTGCCTGGGTCAACATGGGGCCAGGATGGATATCGCGCAGCTGCGCCACCAGCACAGACATGGGGGGCGCGCTTGAGACGGCGGCGAGCAGGCTCAGAACTGGCGACATGCGCCCTCCTGCCACTGACGCTGCAGCGGCTGGCCGTTGTCGAGCCGGTAGAGACGCTGCACCAGCGGCAGCAGTTGCTGATGGCACTGCCTGGCCAGCCGCTCGGCCGCCCGCTGGTAGCGGTGGGCAAAGCCGGGCTGAGTGGCATCGAGCCAGCCGCGCTGTCTGCCCGCCTGCACCGCCAGTCGTCCCTGCGCGGGCAGGCCTGCCTCCAGTGGATCCCGGATCTGCCAGCAGTGGATGTCGTGGCGGCGACCGAGCAGTTGCAACTGCTGGCGGAGGGCCTCATCGCAGGGCTGGTGATCCGTGATGATCGTCAACCTGGCGCCGTGGGGCAGGGTGAGCCGAGCCAGAGTCCGCGCCAGCGAGTGCGGCAGGGGCGCACGATCCAGCCCCTGGTCGTAGTGGTGGCAAAGGGCCTCCAGCAAGGGTACCAGGGAGCCGCGCTGGGGCTGGACATGGCACTCAACACCGTGGCAGATCAGGGTGTTGGCCTGTTTCTCACCCTGCCACAAGAGGGCTGCTGCCAGCTCGCAGCCCAGGCGGGCCTTGAGTTGCAGCTGTGAGCCGAAGTACATGGCGGGGGAGAGATCGAGCAGCAGCCAGTGGGCCTGATCCTGCTCCTCGCTGTAGAGCCTGGTGTAGGGGCGACCGAGCCGGGCTGTGACCCGCCAGTCGATGTGGCGCACCTCATCCCCCGCCTGATAGGCGCGCAGCTCGCGAAAGGTGAGCCCCGGCATGCGGCCAAGCCTGCCCTGCTGGGCCGGTTGGACCCGCGCCCTCGGCCCCTGTCTCGCCCACAGCCGGATGGCCAGCAACTGGGCCAGGGTGAGGGCAATAGCGGGATGCGCGCGGGGATCCGGCTGGGGAGTCAAGGGCACGGTATCGCGTCCAGCAGCCGGGCGATCAGGGTGTCGTTGTCCAGGTTGTCTGCCAGCGCCTGATAGCTGGGAATGAGGCGGTGGCGCAGTATGGCCGGCGCCAGCTGTTGTATGTCCTCCGGCAGCACGAAGTCCCGTCCGGCGAGCCAGGCCTGGGCACGGGCGGCGCGGGCCAGGCCTATGCTGGCCCTGGGGCTGGCCCCCACGGCGATGAGGGGCTCAAGCTCGGGGCACAGGCCGCTGCCCGGGCGGGTGGCGCACACCAGTTGCACCAGATAGTGTTCGAGCCGCCCCTGCATCTGGACTGCCTGTACCGCCGAGCGGGCCGCCAGCAGGTCGGCCTGGCTCAGGGTGACCGGCGGTGGCGTCAGCTGTTCGCCCCGGGCGTTGAGCTGGAGGATAGCCAGCTCCATGGCGGGGCTGGGGTAATCTACCAGCAGCTTGAGCAGGAAGCGGTCGAGTTGGGCCTCCGGCAACGGGTAGGTCCCCTCCTGTTCTATCGGATTTTGCGTGGCCGCCACCATAAACAGCGGTGGCAGGCGCCAGCTCTTCTTGCCCACCGTGATCTGGTGCTCGGCCATGGCCTCCAGCAGCGCGGATTGCACCTTGGCGGGGGCCCGGTTGATCTCGTCCGCCAGCACCAGGTGGTTGAACAATGGGCCGGGCTGGAACACGAAGCTCGCATCCTGGGGATGAAACACCTCGCTGCCGGTGAGATCGGCAGGCAGCAGGTCGGGGGTAAACTGGATGCGGGCGAAGCGCCCCTCCACGGCACCGGCCAGCGCCTTGACGGCGCGGGTCTTGGCAAGACCGGGGGCCCCTTCGATTAACACATGTCCTTCACATAGCAGGGCGATCAGCAGCCCCTCTATCAGTGCTCCCTGTCCCAGAATCTGACTGCCAAGATAGTCCCCAAGCGCTCTGAACTCGGCCGCTGCCATGTGATGAACCCGTTGTTTTTATGGAGGTTGATCTTTTTATACTCCAGTTGGCCCCCGAGGGCGAGGGAGGGGGCAAAGATGGGGGCAATTTAGTTTCAATCAGCCGTATGAAATTTGTGAGTGGATTGTTAAGATGTGGCCCAATGAGGTCAGACCTCTGCCTTTTAACCCAAGGAGCCAGGATGAAACAGCCATTGAAACTGACGACTCGCCAGGGCGAACGGATTGCCGTCGTGGCGGGTCTGCGTACCCCCTTTGCCAAGCAGGCCACCGCCTTTCACGGCGTGCCCGCAGTGGATCTCGGCAAGCTGGTGGTGAGTGAACTGCTCGCCCGTACCGATCTCGATCCCGCACTCATCGACCAGCTGGTGTTCGGCCAGGTGGTACAGATGCCGGAAGCGCCCAACATAGCCCGTGAAATCGTGCTCGGCACCGGCATGAGCGTCACCACGGATGCCTATAGCGTGTCGCGCGCCTGCGCCACCAGTTTCCAGGCGGTGGCCAACGTCACCGAATCCATCATGGCCGGCACGGTCGACATCGCCATCGCCGGCGGGGCCGATTCCTCCTCAGTGCTGCCCATCGGCGTCAGCAAGACGCTGGCCCGCGCCCTGGTGGATCTCAACAAGGCTCGCAACCTGCAGCAGCGTTTCAATATTCTGCGGGCATTGAGGATCAAGGATCTGATGCCGGTGCCGCCCGCCGTGGCCGAGTATTCCACCGGTCTCTCCATGGGGCAGACCGCCGAGCAGATGGCCAAGAGCCACCAGATCAGCCGCGAGGCGCAAGACGCGCTGGCTCACCGCTCCCACAGCCTGGCGGCGCAAGCCTGGGCCGATGGCAAGCTGAGCGGCGAGGTGTTCACCGCCCACGTGCCCCCCTACAAGTCGCCGCTGGAGCGGGACAACAACATCCGCGAAGCGTCCGATCTGGCGAGCTACGCCAAGCTCAAACCCGTGTTTGACCGGGTGCATGGCACTGTCACCGCCGCCAACGCCACCCCGCTCACCGACGGCGCCGCCGCCGTGTTGCTGATGCGCGAAGGGCGGGCCAAAGAGCTGGGGCTCGAGCCGCTTGGCTATATCCGCAGCTTCGCCTTCTCTGCCATCGATGTCTGGCAGGACATGCTGATGGGCCCCTCCTATGCCACGCCGCTGGCGCTGGACCGCGCCGGCATCACCCTGGCCGATCTGACCCTGATCGACATGCACGAGGCCTTTGCCGCCCAGACCCTGGCCAACCTCAAGATGTTTTCAAGCCTGGAGTTTGCCCGGAGCAAATTGGGTCGGGATCAGGCCATCGGCGAGGTGGACATGGACAAGTTCAACGTGCTCGGTGGCTCCCTGGCCTATGGCCATCCCTTTGCCGCAACCGGTGCGCGCATGATCACCCAGACGCTGCACGAGCTGCGTCGTCGGGGTGGGGGATTGGGGCTTAACACCGCCTGTGCGGCGGGTGGGCTCGGTGTGGCCATGGTGTTGGAGGTAGAGTGATGAGCGAGAAGACTTTTTCCCTGGCGGTGCGCCAGGATGGCATCGGTATCCTCACCATGGATGTGCCGGGCGAGAGCATGAATACCCTGAAGGCCGCCTTCGTGGACGAGATCCGCACCGTGCTGGCCGAGGTGAAGGCCAACAAGGAACTGATCGGTCTGGTGGTGGCCTCCGGCAAGAAGGACTCCTTCATCGCAGGTGCCGACATCAGCATGCTGGCGGCCTGCACCAGTGCCCAGGATGCCCAGACGCTGTCGCGGGAAGGGCAGGTGATTTTTGCCGAGATCGAGTCGTTGGCCATCCCGGTGATCGCCGCCATTCACGGCCCCTGCCTCGGCGGCGGGCTGGAGCTGGCGCTGGCCTGTCATGGCCGGGTGGTGACAGATCACGGCAAAACCGTGCTGGGGCTGCCGGAAGTACAACTGGGTTTGCTGCCGGGCTCCGGCGGGACCCAGCGGCTGCCGCGTCTCATCGGGGTGGCCAAGGCGCTGGATCTGATGCTGACCGGCAAGCAGGTGCGGGCCAAACAGGCCAAAAAACTGGGGCTGGTGGACGATGTGGTGCCGCCCTCCATTCTGCTGGAAGCAGCCATCAAGCTGGCCAAGAAGGGCAAACCCCGCCACGAGCTGAAGCGGGATCTGCAGGGCAAGCTGCTGGAGACCAATGCGCTGGGCCGCAAGGTGCTGTTCGACCAGGCCCGCAAGGGGGTCAAAGCCAAGACCCGCGGCAACTACCCGGCGCCGGAGCGGATCCTCGAGGTGGTACGCATCGGGGTGGAAGAGGGCATGCAGGCCGGCCTCGCAGCCGAGTCCCGCCACTTTGGCGAGCTGGTGATGACGGCGGAATCCGCCGCCCTGCGCTCCATTTTCTTCGCCACCACAGAGATGAAGAAGGAGGTCACCTATCAGGGGGCCGAACCGCGCAAGGTCACCCACGCCGCCGTGCTGGGCGGGGGCCTGATGGGGGGCGGCATCGCCTTCGTCACCGCCACCAAGGCGGGGGTGCCGGTGCGGATCAAGGACGTGGCGAGTGCCGGCATCGGCAATGCCATGCGCTACAGCTACGAGATCCTGGCCAAGAAGCTCAAGCGTCGCCACATCCTGCGCAGCGAGCTGGAGAAGCAGATGAGCCTGCTGTCAGGCACGCTGGACTATTCGGGTTTCCACCGGGTGGACATGGTGGTGGAGGCGGTGTTTGAAGATCTCGCCCTCAAGCATCAGATGGTGAAGGAGGTGGAGCGCGAGTGCGGTGAGCACACAGTGTTTGCCTCCAACACCTCCTCCCTGCCCATCCACCAGATAGCGGCCGGGGCGGCGCACCCAGAGCGGATCGTGGGGCTGCACTACTTCAGCCCGGTGGATAAGATGCCGCTGGCCGAGATCATTCCCCACGCCGGCACCAGCCCCGAGACGGTGGCCACCACGCTGGCGTTTGCCCGTGCCCAGGGCAAGACCCCGATCGTGGTGAAAGACGAGGCCGGTTTCTACGTCAATCGCATCCTGGCGCCCTACATGAACGAGGCGGCACGGCTGGTGCTGGAAGGGGAGCCGGTGGAGGTGCTGGACGGCGCTCTGCTCGATTTCGGCTTCCCGGTCGGTCCCATCACCCTGCTCGACGAGGTGGGGATAGACGTGGGCGCCAAGATCTCGCCCATCCTGGAGAAAGAGCTGGGTGGCGAGCGCTTCCAGGCGCCGGCGGCGTTTGACAAGCTGCTGCAAAACGATCGCAAGGGGCGCAAGAACGGCAAGGGCTTCTACCTCTATGGCAAGGCGGCCAAAGGCAAGAAGAAGGTGGACGAAAGTGTCTACGCCGTGCTGGGCGTCAAGCCTGTGCCCAAGCAATCCCGGATGGAGATTGCCGAACGCTGCGTGCTGATGATGCTCAACGAAGCGGCCATGGCGCTGGACAGCGGCGTGGTGGCCTCGGCCCGTGACGGCGACATAGGCGCCATCTTCGGCATCGGCTTCCCGCCCTTCCTCGGCGGCCCCTTCCGCTACATGGACAGCCTCGGCATAGAACATCTGGTGGGGCGCCTCGAGCACTACCAGAAACGCTACGGTGACCGCTTTGCACCCTGTGAGCGCCTCAAGGCGATGGCGGCGGAGCAGCTGAGCTTCTACTAAGCATCGCACCTTGCCGGTGACGGCAGGGCTGATGTCAAGGAGGCGACCCCAGGGTCGCCTCCTTCGTTTTGCGCGATCCATGCCGTGGGCGGCAGGCACAGTCGGCTGACAACTGGCTGAATTGCGTCCATATTTGTCCTGGCCAAGGGCCAAATTGTTGATCCAGCGCAAAGTAGCCCCCTATTTATTACTTTGGTGGCATAGGACTCAGGCGCTGGTTGGGGTCAAATAGCATCATCAGGAACGGGGGGATAACCCCGTCACGAAAGGGACACCCATTTCACTGGATGAAGGACACATAATGAGTCTGCTTGAACAAACCATCTGGACTGTATTGGGATACGGGGCCATGCCCTTTATCTTCCTGAGCGGGTTTGTGGCGGTGGCAGTGACCTGCTGCTTGCTGCTCAATGCCTTCGGGGTCAAGTCCGCCGAGAAGTGATCCGCTTCTTTCGTTCATACCGCCAAATGCCAGTCTTCGGACTGGCATTTGTTTTTTGAGCCTTTTTCGGCACTTATCCGCGCCGCTCAGGGCAAATGTTTGGCCAAGGTGGTCGAACCGATCGCCGATTTTGATTACACTGGCGCGCAGTTTTTCCACCCCGGATTGACCACTCAAGGTATTCAAGGTTTCTATGGCTCTCAAGGCAACCGTATTCAAGGCTCAACTCAGCCTGTCCGACATGGACCGCCACCAATATCAGGACGTCTCACTGACCCTGGCTCGTCACCCTTCCGAGACCGATGAGCGCATGATGATCCGGCTGGCAGCCTTCGCCTGGCACGCCGCCGAGCGGCTGGAGTTCACCAAGGGGCTCTCTGCCGACGACGAGCCCGAGCTGTGGCGCAAGAACTATTCCGATGAAATCGAGCTCTGGATCGAGCTGGGCCAGCCCGACGAGCGTCGTCTGAAGAAGGCGTGCAACCGCTCCCGCCATGTGGTGCTCTACCTCTACGGTGGCCGTGGTACCAACGTCTGGTGGAAGCAGAATCAGGGCAAGCTCAGCCAGCACGACAACCTCACGGTGATCGAGCTCTCCGACAGCCAGACCCTGCCGCTGACCGCCATGGTGGCGCGCACCATGCACCTCACCTGCACCATCTCCGACGGTCAGCTCTGGGTCAGCAACGGCACGCTGGAAGTGACGCTGGATCCCGTCTTGCTGATGGGGCCAGCCGCCCGCGAACTGTAAAGAGGCTCGCCCATGTTCAGCGCACTGCTCAATATCGTCATCCCGGTGTTTGCCGTGGTGGGCCTGGGTGCCCTCTATGGCCGGCTGCGACCGGGCGGGGCGCTGGGCTATGTCAACCGGGCCAATATCGAGCTGTTTACCCCGGCGCTGGTGTTCTCGGCGCTGGTCAAATATCCGCTGGCGCTGATGGCCCATTTGCCGCTCATCGCGGCGGGGGCCCTGGTGATCCTGTTGCCGGGTCTGCTGCTCTCCCTGCTCAGACTGAAAAGCATCAGCAGACCGGCCTTGATCCTGCCCGCCATGTTTCGCAACACGGGCAACCTCGGCATTCCGCTGATGGTGCTGGCCTTTGGCGAGCAGCAGCTGGGCGCCATCGTCATACTGTTCGTGCTCTCCAACCTGCTCCACTTCTCGGTGGGCATGTTCATCCTCTCGGCCAACACCTCCCGCTGGCTCTGGCTGCGCAGCCCTGTGCTGTGGGCCGCCTTTGCCGGCTTGCTGGTGGCCAACCTGCACATTGCGCTGCCGGAATACCTGGTGACCAGCGCCTCCCTGCTCGGCCAGATCTCGGTGCCCTTGATGCTGTTTGCCCTCGGCATCCGCCTGATGGAAGGGGAGCTGGATCACCTGGGGCTCGCCCTCAAGTGCAACCTGCTCTACCTGCTGGCGGGCGGGATCTCCCTTGGACTCGCGGTCTGGCTGCTGCCGCTGCAGCCGGCCTGGATCCCGCTCTTGATGCTGTCGGTAGCGCTGCCCCCGGCGGTGCTCAACTACATGCTGTGCGAGCAGTACCAGTGCCAGCCCGAGAAGGTGGCCAGTATCGTGCTCGGCGGCAATGCGCTCTCGGTCGTGGTGATCCCGCTGGCGGTCTGGCTGGCCCTGCACATCAACGGCTGAGCCGGTTTTTTCCGCAGTTTTCGTGGACGCCTGCTGGCGTCCACGGCTTGCTCCTTCGCGCTTATCTTCCCCAGGCTGCGCCAGCACCCACTCCCGGCAGCGGAGTGGGTGCAAGTTCCCTTTTCGTGATCCTCGGCGAAGTCGCTGCCGTCGAATTGGCATAGTATCTGGCCAGCATGAATCCCACCCAGGGTGGGAGCCAAGGGATTAACAACATGATGTCCGTCAGTAACCAATGTTTGTTGATGCAGATCCAGCCCACCATCTTGCGCTTTGCCAAGATGCTGGCCAGCGTGCTGCAACTGGAAGTGGAAATCGTCGACGCCAACATGGTGCGGGTGGCGGGAACCGGGCCTTACGGCAAGTTTTTCGGCCGCCAGCTGGAGGGAGACTCCCGCCTGTTGCGCTACGTGATCGAACACCAGAGCGAGAAGATAGTCACCCACACCAGCGAGGATCCTGTCTGTGAGGGGTGCAGCTGCAAGGAGAGCTGCCGGGAACGCGCCTTCCTCGGGGTGCCCATCATGGTGGAGGAGACCTGCATCGGGGTCATCAGCCTGGTGGCCTTCAACGCCGAGCAGCAGGCGCGCCTCAACAACAATCTGCAGGAGGTGTGCGACTATGTGCAGCACATCTCCAGCATCTTCGTGGCCAAGCTGCTCGATTCCCGCGGCTTGTCGGACGGGGTCAACAAGGTGTTCCTGAACCTGATGAGCCACATGGATCAGGGCTGCCTGCTGCTCGACGAGAAGAGCCAGGTGCGCTATGCCAACGAGGTGGCGCTCAAGCAGCTCAACTGCCAGCAGGAGCAGTTGCTGGGGCGCGAGATTGGCGTGCGTCCGCTCACCTTCGCCCAGCAGGGGCTGACCGGGCACATGCAGCACATCATCACACTGGCGGATCGTCAGGAGCTCATCATAGGCCAGCTGCACCACGTGCAGGGCCAGCAGCTGTTTCTGATGGCGTTTCACCAGTCCCACTCAGCCCTGAGTCAGCCGCTGGAGCCGGACGAGGGCATGGCGCTGCTGATCGGCGAAAGCAAGCCGATGCGGGCGCTGAAAAAACTGCTCCATCGCATCGCCCTGAGCCCTTCCAGCGTGCTGGTCTGCGGCGAGAGCGGCACCGGCAAGGAGGTGGTGGCCCGCGCCATTCACCGCCTCAGCCCGCGTCATGACAAGCCCTTCATCGCCATCAACTGCGCCGCCATTCCGGAGCAGTTGCTGGAGAGCGAGCTGTTTGGCTACGTGAAGGGGGCCTTCACCGGCGCCTCCAGCGGCGGCAAGCAGGGGCTGATCCAGGCCGCCCATCAGGGCACCCTGTTTCTCGACGAGATAGGAGACATGCCGCTCACCATGCAGGCCAAGCTGCTGCGGGTGCTGGAGCTGCGGGAGGTGACGCCCATAGGTGCCAGCCGGCCCGTGCCGGTGGACATTCGCATCATAGCCGCGACCCACCAGCATCTGGAGCAGTACATTGCCGAGGGCAAGTTTCGCGAAGACCTCTTCTATCGCCTCAACGTCATCCCCATCCACCTGCCGCCGCTGCGCGAGCGGGAAGGGGACGTGGCGCTGCTGACCCACTACTTCCTCAACCTGCACACCAGCCGCATCGGCCTCATCTATCCGGGACTGAGCCCTGAGGTGATGGGCCTGCTCGAGGGGTATCGCTGGCCCGGCAACGTGCGCGAACTCAGCAACCTCATCGAATACCTGGTCAACGTGGTGCAGGCGGGGGAGGTGATCGAGAGCATACTGTTGCCCCCCAATATCCTGCGCAACCAGCGCGGCGCGGCGGACGAGCAACCTGGCAGCGCGGCGCACATAGCGCGGGCGCCGCTCGCGCCCGAGCCCTACGCCAATGCAGCGGTCTCCGATCCCTCCTTTGGCCATAATGCAGCTGTCAGCCCTGCACCTGGTACGCAGGGTGCGGCCGGGGTTCCCTGGCCTCTGCCGGGAGAGGGGAGCCTGCAAGGCCACGCAGCGGCGCGGGGAGCAGGCCAGGCCGAGCGAAGCCTGGAGCTGCCCCTCGGGGAAAACGGGCTGGAGAGCATGGAGAAGCAGGTGATAGAGGAAACCTTGCAGCGTCTTGGCAACAAGAAGCTGGCCGCCCAAGCGTTGGGGATTGGGATTGCGACCCTCTATCGCAAGATAAAGAAGTACGAGATCGCCGTGCAGGCCTGATCCTCACACCGCCGCTGGTCGCAAGCGGCGACCTGCTCGCAGATAATGGCTGCGCCTGGGGCAAGGCCATTATCATTATGATAATTCCCTCGCATCGCCTATCAATTAACGGCCCGCATCTGATAGCCAGGGTGATAATTATCAGTGCGCATCTTGGCACTATTTTAAATACGGCTTTGGCGTGCCGGCATTTATCGTGAAAGTGCCACGCCATATGCCTGAATGGCGTTGTCATGTGCGCTGGCTCACATCTATTTTCCTGTTTCTCGTTATTCCCCCTTAAATAGCGCATTGGCACGCTTATTGATTGCTCTTGTTTGACGCTGACCGATGAACTCACCCAATGGCCCTATTTTCGGTGACCTTGTGAGTGGAAGGGGAGCAATCCATATCTCATCAACAGATTGGGGCTAACGATGAAAGCAGTGAACCAGTTAATCAAAGAGATCAATGAGCTCAAATCCAACCTGCATGAAAAGGACTTCCTGCTGACCTGGGAGCAGACCCCCCAGGAGCTGGCGCTGGTCCTCAAGCTGGCCGAGGCCCTCAAGGGACTGCGGGCCGAGAACATAGCCACCAGGCTGTTCAATACCGGTCTTGGCATCTCGGTGTTTCGTGACAACTCCACCCGCACCCGTTTCTCCTATGCCTCCGCTCTCAACCTGCTCGGCCTCACCCAGCAGGATCTGGACGAGGGCAAATCCCAGATTGCCCACGGCGAGACGGTGCGTGAAACCGCCAACATGATCTCCTTTTGCGCCGATGCCATCGGCATTCGCGACGACATGTATCTGGGGGCGGGCAACGCCTACATGCGTGAAGTGGGCGCGGCACTGGACGAAGGGTTCGAGAAGGGGGTGCTGCCCCAGCGCCCGGCCCTGGTCAACCTGCAGTGCGACATTGATCACCCGACCCAGTCCATGGCTGATCTCGCCTGGCTGCAGGAACACTTCGGCAGCCTGGAAAGCCTCAAGGGCAAGAAGATTGCCATGACCTGGGCTTACTCCCCGAGCTACGGCAAGCCGCTCTCCGTGCCCCAGGGCATCATAGGGCTGATGACCCGCTTCGGCATGGAGGTGACCCTGGCCCACCCCGAAGGGTATGACCTGATCCCGGACGTGATCGCGGTGGCCCATGAGAACGCCAAGGCCTCCGGGGGCAGCTTTCGTCAGGTCACCTCCATGGAGGAGGCGTTCAAGGATGCCGACATCGTCTATCCCAAGTCCTGGGCTCCCTACCAGGTGATGGAGCAGCGCACCGAGCTGCTGCGGGCCAACGATCACGCCGGCCTCAAGGAGCTGGAGAAGCAGTGCCTGGCGCAAAACGCCAAGCATCAGGATTGGCACTGCACCGAAGAGATGATGGCCCTCACCAAGGGGGGTGAGGCGCTCTATATGCACTGCCTGCCCGCCGATATTACCGGCGTCTCCTGTCAGGCGGGCGAGGTGAGCGAAGGGGTATTCGAGAAATACCGCATCGCCACTTATAAAGAGGCGAGCTGGAAGCCCTATATTATCGCCGCCATGATAGTTGCCCGTAAATTCTCGGCGCCGGGCGCTGCGCTCGAGGGATTAATCAAAGAGGCGCAAAAACGCGTCAAATAATGGTTGGGCCGGGCCGGGAATATTTCCCCGCCCGGCCATCATGGCGCAATCATTATCACGGGTTCTCTCTCCTGGGCGCTTTTTAATCAATGATCCCCGGCGAGATGACTCTCTGTGAGGTATTCATGTCCCAATTCTCCCTGAAGATGGATATTGCCGATAACCGTTTCTTTACCGGTGAATCCCTGTCTCTGTTTTCCCGGGCAGAGGCGCAAAAGGCCCGCGCCTTTCACAAGAAACTGGCCGGTTATGAACCCACCCCCCTGTGCGATCTGAACGCGCTGGCCGCCTATGTCGGGGTGAAAAAAATATTGGTCAAGGACGAGTCCAAGCGCTTTGGCCTCAACGCCTTCAAGATGCTGGGGGGCGTCTACGCCATCGCCAATTTGCTCTGCGAAAAATACGGGGTGGCGGTGGAGGATTTCACCTTCGATCTCATCAAGCGCACCATCAAGGAGCCGATGACCTTCGCCACCACCACGGATGGCAACCACGGGCGCGGCGTCGCCTGGGCCGCCAAGCAGGTGGGTCAGCATGCTGTGGTCTACATGCCCAAGGGCTCGGCCCAGGAGCGGGTGGAGCACATTCTGGCGCTGGGGGCCGAGTGCATCGTCACCGACATGAACTACGACGACACAGTGCGCCTGACCATGAAGATGGCCGAGGAGCGCGGCTGGCACATAGTCCAGGACACTGCCTGGGAGGGCTACACCCAGATCCCGACCTGGATCATGCAGGGCTACGCCACCCTGGCCGACGAAGCGGTCGAGCAGATGCAGGCCATGGGCATCCAGCAGCCCACCCACGTGCTGCTGCAGGCCGGGGTCGGGGCGCTGGCGGGCGGCGTGCTCGGCTATCTGGTGGACTGCTTCGGGGCGAAAAACCTGCACAGTATCGTGGTCGAGCCGGATCAGGCCGACTGCATCTACCGCTCCGGCGTGGCGGGGGAGATGGTCAACGTGGGGGGCGACATGCGCACCATCATGGCCGGTCTCGCCTGCGGCGAACCCAACCCCCTCGGCTGGCCCGTGCTGCGCGGCTGCACCACCCAGTTCATCTCCTGTCACGACAAGGTATCGGCGCTCGGCATGCGGGTGCTCGGCAACCCCCTTGGCGACGATCCCCGCATCATCTCCGGCGAATCCGGTTCGGTCGGCACCGGCGTGCTGGCGGCGGTGCGCCACCACCCGGATCGCGCGGCGCTGATGACCCGTCTCGGGCTGGACCGCAACTCTGTGGTGCTGCTGATCAACACCGAAGGGGACACCGACGTGGCCCACTACCGGGAAGTGGTGTGGGAAGGCAAGCATCCCGCCTGCGAGTAAGAAACACGAATTGAAGAACTGCGAATTAAAGAACAGATCGCGCCTCGCCAACGGGACGCGGTGAAGGGGTCAGGGCGCTGCCGACGAACAGGCAGCACACTCTCGAATGTTTGGAGAAATCACAATGAGCAAGCAGATTCCGTTTGAAATGGTGTTGGAGAAGGCCCACCAGTACAAGGCCGAGATGAGTCAGTTCCTGCGCGACATGATAGCCATCCCGAGCGAAAGCTGTGACGAGAAGCGGGTGGTGCTGCGCATCAAGCAGGAGATGGAGAAGGTCGGCTTCGACAGGGTCGAAATCGATCCCATGGGCAACATTCTCGGCTATATCGGCCAGGGCCCGCATCTGATCGCCATGGATGCCCACATAGATACCGTCGGGGTCGGCAACCGCGCCAACTGGACCTTCGATCCCTATGAAGGGATGGAGGATCACGAGGTAGTCGGCGGCCGCGGCGCCTCCGATCAGGAAGGGGGCATGGCCTCCATGGTCTATGCCGGCAAGATCATCAAGGAGATGGGGCTGGAAGATCAATATACCCTGCTGGTGACAGGCACAGTGCAGGAGGAGGACTGCGACGGCCTCTGCTGGCAGTACATCATAGAGCAGAGCAAGATCCGCCCCGAATTCGTGGTCAGTACCGAGCCGACCGACTGCCAGATCTACCGGGGCCACCGCGGCCGCATGGAGATCCGCGTCGAGGTGCAGGGGGTGAGCTGCCACGGCTCGGCGCCGGAGCGCGGTGACAACGCCATCTTCAAGATGGGCCCTATCCTCGGCGAATTGCAGGAGCTCAGTCACAACCTCGGCCATGACGACTTCCTCGGCAAGGGCACCCTGACCGTCTCCGAGATCTTCTTCACTTCGCCGAGCCGCTGCGCCGTGGCGGACAGCTGCGCCGTCTCCATCGACCGCCGCCTCACCTGGGGCGAGAGCTGGCAAGGTGCGCTGGACGAGATCCGTGCCCTGCCTGCGGTACAAGCCGCCGGGGCCGAGGTCTCCATGTACCAGTACGACCGCCCGGCCTACACAGGGCTGGTCTACCCGACCGAGTGCTACTTCCCGACCTGGAAGGTGGAAGAGGATCACATCACGGTCCGGACTCTCTCCAAGGCTTACACCCAGCTGTTCAACAAGGCGCCTGTGGTCGACAAGTGGACCTTCTCCACCAACGGCGTCTCCATCATGGGTCGCCACGGTATTCCTGTTATCGGTTTTGGCCCGGGCAAGGAGCCGGAAGCCCACGCGCCGAACGAGAAGACCTGGAAGGAGCATCTGGTCAAGTGCGCCGCCATGTACGCCGTGATCCCCATGCTCTATCTGGCCGAGCTGGACGAATGAGGGGTCTGCCGGGCGGCGAGCGCTGTCGCCGCCCCTCTGTTGCAAGTGCCCCGTCTCCATTGAGGCGGGGCCTTGCTGTTTGAAGCGATGCGATATTCGAGGTGGTGGGGATGAAACGGCTTGTGAAAAACGGCACCCTGGTAGATGCACAAGGGGAATATCGTCAGGATCTGCTGATCGAAAACGGGGTGATCCGTGAGCGCGCCGCCGATATCCAGCCCGATGGCGAGACCGAGGTGCTCGATGCCAGCGGCTGCTACGTGATGCCGGGCGGCATCGACGTCCACACCCACTTCAACATAGATGTCGGGATTGCCCGCAGTTGCGATGACTTTTTCAGCGGTACCCGTGCCGCCGCCTGTGGTGGCACCACCACCATTGTCGATCACATGGGTTTTGGCCCGGCGGGGTGCAAGCTGAATCACCAGCTGGCCCGTTATCACGATTACGCCGCCGATCAGGCCGTGATCGATTACAGCTTTCACGGCGTGATCCAGCATGTGGATGACGCCATCCTCCACGAGATGGCCGCCATGGTGCAGGAGGAGGGGATCAGCAGCTTCAAGCTCTATCTCACCTACCAGTACAAGCTGGGGGACCATGACGTGCTGCGCGCCCTGGCTCGCCTCAAAGAGGTGGGGGCGCTCGCCACAGTCCATCCCGAGAACGACGCCGCCATAGCGGCGCGCCGGGCTGCCCTGCTGGCCGCGGGCCACCATGAACCCTGGTATCACCCCCAGAGCCGCCCGCTGGAGTGCGAAGCCGAGGCGGTGGCCCGGATGATCAATCTGGCGGCGCTGGCGGGCAATGCGCCGCTTTATATCGTCCACCTTTCCAACGGGCTGGGGCTCGAGTACCTGAAACTGGCGCGCCGCCAGGGGCAGCCGGTCTGGGTGGAGACCTGCCCGCAATATCTGCTGCTCGATGACAGCTGCTACTACCGCGAAAACGGGGTCGACTACCTGCTCAGCCCGCCGCTGCGCGGGCGCTGCGAGCAGGACAAGTTGTGGGTCGGCGTCGCTGCCGGCGATATCGATACGGTGGCGACCGATCACTGCAACTTCTCCCACGCCCAGCGCATGACCCTGTCAGGCGGCGATTTCAGCCGCTGCCCCAACGGGCTGCCAGGTGTGGAGAACCGGATGCTGCTGCTGTTTGCCCATGGGGTGCTGGGTGGGCGCATCTCGCCGTCGCGCTTGGTGGCGCTTACCAGCGCCAATCCGGCGCGCCTCTTTGGCCTCTGGCCGCGCAAGGGTAACCTGCAACTTGGGTCTGACGCCGATCTGGTGCTAATGGATCCCCGTGGCGAGACCCGGATCCGCCACGCCGCGCTGCACGACAACGGCGACTACAGCCCCTACGAGGGGATGCGCTGCCCCGGCCGGATCAGGATGACCCTGAGCCGCGGTGAGACAGTGGCCCGCGACGGCGAGTTCACCGGGCAACGGGGCCATGGCCGATTTTTGGCCAGAGCGCCTTTTGATCCGGCCTTGGCGCCGGATCTGCACTCGCCTTGCTCCGCAGTGGCGGGCTGACAGGCAGTTCGAAACACGCAAATCAACAAGAGCATGTGAACAACGAAAGGTGGGCCGGTATCGCGCCGGCTTGTCTCATCACTGGAGATAACAAGATGAAACAGCGAATCGTACTGGCTCTGGGTGGCAATGCCCTTGGCAACAACCTGCCCGAGCAGATGAAGGCGGTGCAGAGCACGGCGGGCACCATAGCCGACCTGATTGCCCAGGGGCATGAAGTGGTGGTGACCCACGGCAACGGCCCCCAGGTGGGGATGATCCAGCAGGCGTTCGAGGTGGCGGCCCGCCACGACCCCAAAGCTCCCCATCTGCCCATGTCGGTCTGCGTCGCCCTGAGCCAGGGTTATATCGGTTATGACCTGCAAAACGCCCTGCGCGAGGCCTTGCTGGCGCGCGGCATTCACAAGCCGGTCGCTACTCTGGTGACTCAAGTTGAGGTGGATAAAAACGATCCCGCCTTCCTAGATCCGAGCAAGCCCATCGGTGGCTTCTTTAGCAAGGAGGAGGCCGAGGCGTTGATGGCCAGGGGCGAGCGTCTCAAAGAGGATGCCGGCCGTGGCTATCGCCGGGTGGTGGCATCCCCCAAACCCGTCGACATCATAGAGAAGGGGACAGTCTCTGCCATGCTGGCCGCCGGTCAGGTGGTGATCACGGTCGGTGGTGGCGGCATCCCTGTGCTGCGCGAAGGCAATCATCTGCGCGGTGCCAGCGCGGTGATCGACAAGGATTGGGCCAGCGCCAAGTTGGCGGAGCTGATCGATGCCGACATGCTGATCATCCTCACCGCGGTGGAGAAGGTCGCCATCAACTTCGGCAAGCCCGATGTGCAGTGGCTCGATACCCTGAGCGTGGCCGATGCCAACGGCTTTATCGCCCAGGGGCAGTTTGCCAAGGGCTCCATGCTGCCCAAGGTGGAGGCGGCGCTCTCGTTCGCCACATCCTTGCCGGGGCGCAAATCCCTGATCACCTTGCTGGAAAAGGCGGCCGAGGGGATCGCCGGCAAGACGGGGACCCTGATCAGCCAATAGCCTCGCCTTTGATGGTTGCAAACAGGGGGGCCAAGGCCCCCTTTGTGTTAGCCGACAGACCCGCCACCCGACGATGGGCAGGACGAAAGGAGAGGCGTAAGATGGCTCCCCTTGGCATAAGATTGGCCAGCAGTAGAGGCGACAAGGCAGAGCAATGAGTACAAAGATCAATATGGCGGCGCTGGGGGGCTTGGTCCTGCTCACCGCCATCTGGAGTTACAGCTGGATAGTGATGAAACAGGTGATGCTCTACGCGGGGGCCTTCGAGTTCACCGCCCTGCGCTGCCTGTGCGGATCCCTGGTGTTGCTGCTGGTGCAGTGCCTGCGCGGCCGCCAATACCTCACACCCACCCCGTTTCGCTATACCCTGGCCATCGCCCTGTTTCAGACCTGCGGCATGGTGGGGCTGGCCCAGTGGGCGCTCATCAGCGGCGGGGCGGGCAAGGTGGCGATCCTGAGCTACACCATGCCGTTCTGGGTGGTGATCTTCGCGGCCCTCTTTCTCGGCGAGCGGATGCGACGGCTTCACTATGTAGCGGTCGGGGTGGCGGCCTGCGGCCTGCTGCTGGTGATAGAGCCCTGGCAGCTGCATCTGGATTCCATGAAGAGCGCGCTGCTCGGGATTGCCTCCGGCATCTGCTGGGGGATCAGTGCCATCATCGCCAAGCGGATGTATGCCCGCCACCCCAGGGTGGATCTCATGTCCCTCACCACCTGGCAGATGATCTACGCCACCCTGGTGATGGCACTGGTGGCGGCCCTGGTGCCGGAGCGGTCCATCGACTGGCAGCCCTATGTGTTTGGTGCGCTCGCCTACAGCGCCATCTTCGCCACTGCGCTGGCCTGGAGCCTCTGGCTGTTCGTGCTGAAAAAATTGCCGGCGGGGATTGCCGGGCTCAGCACACTGGCTGTGCCGGTAACAGGCGTGCTGCTCTCCTGGTGGCTGCTTGGCGAAAACCCGGGGCCGGTGGAGGGGAGCGGTATCGGCCTTATCGTGTTGGCGCTTGTTGTCATAAGCCGCAAGGGCAAGCGTTCCGTGGTGTCGGTGGCGGGGGAGACCCGGATCAAGCAGGGTTGAGCCGATTAGAGGAACGAGAATGGAAAAGGGCCCGCCATCATGGCGGGCCCCTTGTGTTGGCGAGCTGGCTTATCTGCGCTGTGCCAGGTGCATCATGGCTTCCAGCACGGCGCCGCCGATCGCCCGGGCCTTGTCAGAGACGGTAGTGGGGTCGGCGCGCTCGCCGCGTGGGTCTATGTCACCGATCTTGAAGCCGACCGTCACCTCGATGCCATCGCTGAGCAGTCCCCGCACCATGCCAGAGAGCGGCGCGATGATGGGGGCGTCCCCCACGTGGGCGATCACGTCCCCCTCCTGCACCAGATCGCCGAGCTTGATCAGGCTCTGCATCATTCCAGGGGCGGGGGCGCGCACCACCCGGCGGGCCGAGTGTCCCTCTATCACCCCGGGAATGCCGGTATTGGGCTGGGCGGGGCCCTGATAGATGACTCGTCCCAGATGGTGGCCACGGTTGGTCTCGATCACCGCATCACAGTCGCGCCCCGCCTCGAAGCCCGGGCCAAGGGCCACAGTAATGGGGGCCATCTCCCTGTGGGTGCCGAGGTTCTGCTTGGCGAGGATGGCATCCACCAGATAGCGGGGCTTGAATTCGGCGAGGGTGGCGCAGTCGGGGTCAACTAGCAGCGGGATTATGCCCAGTTCCAGCTGCTCGAATGCCTGCTCGACGCTGTCGACCCGCTTGGCACGCACCCCTTCGACGCTGGTTTCGCCGTCAAACATCCCCTGGGCGAAGGCGACGGTGCGGCGGATCACCGTGGGCTTGTCGAGATCCAGCATCACCACCTTGAAGCCGGCATTGTAGAGCCGCAGCGCGACGCCGGTGGCTATGTCGCCGGAGCCGCGCATCACCACCAGCCTATCCCGCTTGAGGCGCACATCGTCCTGCATCAGGCCGCCCGCTTTGCCATTTTTCACCTGCAGCAGCTCGGCGAGTATGCTGATGGCGATCTCCTCGGGGGTTTCGGCACCTATGTTGTAGCCGATGGGGGCGTGCAGCCGTTGCAACTGCTCCTGGCTGATGCCTTGCTGGCGCAGGGCCTGGGTGAAGGTCTGTACCTTGCGCTTGCTGGCGAGCAGCCCCAGGTAGGCGAGGGGACGGGAGATGAGCCGCTCCAGCGCCTCCTTGTCCTGGTGGTTGGTGGCTATGATGACAAAGTTGGCGGGCTCTATGGCCAGCGCCTCGATCACCGCGCTCATGCTCTCGGCCTGCTTGAGATGGGTACCGGCGGGGAAGAGCTCTGGGTTGAGACTCCCTTCAAAACAGTCGCCGACATGGATATCAAAGCCCAAGGGGGCAGCGGCATGGGCCAGTGCCCGGTTGACATGGCCGCCACCGATCAATACCAGACGGGGGCGCAGGCCGTAGACATCGATATAGACCGACATGGCGCCGCCGCAATCCGAGCCCACCGCATGCTCGCCGTTGCGGGCCATGCGGCCATGGAAGATGCGCGGCTTGCGCTCACCAATGGCCGCGACGGCTTCCTCTATCACCAGCCGCTCTATCATGCCGCCGCCTATGGTGCCGAGGATCTGGCCATCGGCCATCACCAGCATCTGGGCCTGATGGCGGGGCGTGGAGCCGCGGCTCTCGATGATCTGGGCCATCGCGAACGGGGTGTTGGCTTGTTCCAGTCGGGCTGCGTGTGAAAAAAGATTCATAAGGTACCTCATTTCATCCTTAACGGGTCATGCGCGCGGTGACGCCACCGGTTCGCCATCCAGAGGGGCCTGGCTCACCACATGACGAATGGCGATGGGCTCGCGTACCGCTCCCTGCCAGATGGCGTGGAGCTCGGGGTGACGGGCCAGCAGCGTTATCAACTGTGGCTGCCATGACGCCTCATTTTGATAATCGCCATTGATAAACCAGACTCGCCGGGCCCTGGCCGGGGTGCCCTTGAACACCCCCTGGGGGTGGGCGAGCAGCCGGTCAAATAGCGCCCAATCCAGCGGCTCACCGGCCTCTATCCCGCACAGGGACTGGAGCTCGGCCCAGCGATGGATCTGCTGGGGGTCGGCCTTGGCCCCCACCATGGCGCCGCCCACCAGGGCGATCACCCAATCACTGCTCTGGGGAATGCAAGGTTCGTGCAAAGCGGGCACTTTCAATAACTTGTGATGGGCGCCGTCCGCCTCCACCAGGATGAGATCGAAGCGCTGCTGCCCCTTGATGAGATCAATCTGCTGGGGCGTGGGGCCCGCTACCTTGCCGCTGGCCTGATCGAGATGGCTGAACAGGGCGACCAGGGTGGGGCCATCGGGCAGGTGCTGACAGCGGGTGAGCTGGCGGACGGGATCGGCTTCCAGGATCAATTCCCGATAGTGTGACTGGGCTGGCAGAAACATCCGGGTGCTGGTGGTAATCAGCACCCTTTTGCCTTGTTTATAAAAATATTCCGCCAGCCAGAACAGGGTGCTGGTTTTGCCGCCGGCGCCGCAGAGGCTAATTAAGGTGGTACGGCTATCTATATTTTCGGTGAGCGGGTTTAATAGTGTCTCAATATCGGGAAAGGCACGCTGGACAGGTGAGGGGATGGGCATGGCAACGACCGATTCAAATAAGGGCGCAGGCAGTGAACAGCACTGTCATTCCAGAACGAGATGCGACTGCATAATAACGGCGGCCGGCCTCTCGTCGCGAATGGGCGCGTGGAAACTGATGCTACCGTATCGCCAGAGCACGATTCTTGATGAGAGTCTCAAAAATGCCCTCGCTTTCTGTGACCGGATTATTCTGGTGGTGGGGCATCGCGGTGATGAGTTGATGGCTCGCTATGCAGACAGACCCGAGATCCTGCTGGTGGAAAACCATGATTATGCACAGGGGCTCGGTAGCTCCATCCGGCTGGCATTGGCGGCCAGCAGCAGCGACTACCTCTTCATCTCCCACGGCGATCTGCCCTGCATTCCCCTCGATGTCTACCAGACGCTCTGGCAGGCACGGGGCCCCCACACACTTTTCCCCCGTTATCAGGGAGAGTCAGGGCACCCGGTGTTGCTGCCATCATCGCTTGGCAAGGCGCTGGCCGAGGCGCCGGTACAAGGCTCCATCCGTCGCTGGCTGATGGCACATCCCCATCGCTTCGTCGAGGTGCAAAGTGACGCCATCCTGCTGGATGTGGACACCCCGGAGCGTTATCAGGCGCTGTTGCGGGCAGACGGTGCTGGCTGAGCCTGGCTGTTGGTGAGTGCATAATTATGAAAGTCGGAGCCAGGGCGAACGCGGCATTTTTGCCGCTGTGGTGGCCGACATTATCACCCTGCGTGGCCTGATAAAGGCAGGCGCAACGAGATTATCAAACTGATATTCCAACCCCGCCAACGTGAGACTTTCTCAGCATCTATCGCGATTACTGCGTTATTAATGTGCGTTATTGATAGCCGCTCTCATTCCCGAAACAGGTATTTCCTGTCGACATTTCATTAATTCGAGGTGCCTCACGCTTTTACGCTCACAAATTTAAATGTGCCAGCACTGGCCTGATTGTTGCTCTTGTCTGTTTCAAGGGGCTGCCTTGTGAATGAGCCCCATTTATTCACCCAGTCAATGAGCAGAGCCGCTGCAAGGAGATCATCATGGGCGATATTATGCGACCCGTTCCGTTCAAGAACCTTCTGACCCGTATTTTCGCGGAATATAAAGAGAGTCAGAGCATTTTCGGTATTCCCGCCGCGCAATTCTATCGCAAGCAGGACGAGCGCAAGATCAAGGTGTTCGGTGAAACCTGCGAAACCCCCATCGGCCCGGCAGCCGGCCCCCATACCCAGTTGGCCCAGAATATCGTCACCTCCTGGCTGACCGGCGGGCGCTTTATCGAGCTCAAGACGGTGCAGATCCTGGACCGTCTTGAACTGGCAAAGCCCTGTATCGATGCCGAGGATGAGTGCTTCAACACCGAGTGGTCCACCGAGTTCACCCTGCCCAAGGCGTTCGATGAGTACCTGAAAGCCTGGTTTGCCCTCTATCTGCTGGAGGAGGTGTTTGACCCCCGCCTCGATGGAGAGGCCAAATCCTTCATCTTCAACATGAGCGTGGGCTACAACCTTGATGGCATCAAACAGCCGCCGATGCAGCAATTCATCCACAGCCTGATGGATGCCAGCACCAGCCCGAAATTTGCCGAGTATCAGCAGGTGCTGCGCGAACTGGTGGCCGACCCGCAGTTTATCGCCGAGCTGGGACTGGGGGCTCGTCGTGATCGCCTGCAACAGCTGGCGGACTGCATCCCGGCCAATCTGGTTCACGGCGTCACCCTCTCCACCATGCACGGCTGCCCGCCGAACGAGATTGAGGCCATCTGCCGCTACATGCTGGAAGAGAAGGGGCTCAACACCTTCGTCAAATTGAATCCGACCCTGCTTGGCTACCCGCGGGTGCGCGAGATCCTCGACACCTGCGGCTTTGATTACATAGGTCTGAGCGAAGCGTCGTTCGATCACGACCTCAAGCTGGAGCAGGCCAAGGCCATGCTGGTCCGATTGATGGCGCTAGGTGCCGAGAAGGGGCTCACCTTCGGGGTCAAGCTCACCAACACCCTCGGCACCATCAACCGCAAGGGGGCGCTGCCGGGTGATGAAATGTACATGTCCGGCCGGGCGCTGTTCCCGCTCTCCATCAATGTGGCCGCCGTGCTGTCACGCGCCTTCGATGGCAAGCTGCCCATCTCCTACTCGGGTGGCGCCAGCAAGTTCAACATCGCGGATATCTTCGAGACCGGCATTCGCCCCATCACAATGGCGACCGATCTGCTCAAACCGGGTGGCTACCTGCGCCAGCTCGAGTGCCTCAAAGAGATAGACGCTTCAGAGTGCTGGGGCATGAGTCAGGTGGATGTAGAGAAGCTGGAGCGGCTTGCCGCCAGGGCGCTCACCATGGATTACACCCAGAAGGAGTGGAAGTCCGGGGATCGCATCGAAGTGGGCGGCGGCCTGCCGCTGACCGACTGCTATGTGGCGCCCTGCGTCACCGCCTGCGCCGTGCATCAGGATATCCCCGAGTACATTCGCCTGATGGGCGAGGGGGAATATGTGGCTGCCCTCGAGCTGATTTATCAGCGCAACGCCCTGCCCGCCATCACAGGCCATATCTGCGATCACCAGTGCCAGTACAACTGCACCCGTCTGGATTACGACAGCCCGCTCAATATCCGCGAACTCAAGAAGGTCGCGTTGGAGCGTGGCTGGGAAGGGTACAAGGCGCGCTGGCACAAACCGGCAGGCAGTGGTGACAAGTACCCGGTGGCCGTGATTGGCGCCGGCCCGGCCGGTCTCTCCGCCGGTTACTTCCTGGCCCGTGCCGGCCATCCGGTCACCATCTTCGAGCGCGAAGCCGATGCCGGTGGCGTGGTCAAACATATCATCCCCGAGTTCCGCATCCCGGCCGAGCTTATCGCGCACGACATCGACTTTGTCGCCGCCCACGGGGTCAAATTCGAGTTTGGCTGCGATACGGCCCTGACTGTCGACAAGCTGCATGCCCAGGGCTTTGCCTATGTCTTCGTCGGCATAGGTGCCGACAAGAACGGTGGCATGCGCCTCGATGGGGGTCATGATCGGGTCTACAAATCCTTCCACTTCCTGCGCAGCTTCAATCAGGGCAAACCGCTGCCGCTGGGCCGCCATGTGGCTGTGATCGGCGCCGGCAACACCGCCATGGACTGCGCCCGCGCGGCCCTCAAGGTGCCCGGTGTCAGCGATGTGACCGTGATCTACCGCCGCAGCGAGAAAGAGATGCCCGCCTATCGCGAGGAGTATCTGGAAGCGGTGGAGGATGGGGTGCGTTTTTGCTTCCTCACCAATCCGGAGCACTTTGACAAAGATGGCAAGCTTGTCGTGCGGATGATGGCGCTGGGGGAACCTGACGAGCAGGGCCGCCGCCGTCCTGTACCCACAGATCAGACAGAAGTGATGCAGATGGATGCGCTGATCACCGCCATCGGCGAGCAGCCCGATTGTGACGTGCTCGAGGCGATGGGGATTCCCCTTGGCAGCGATGGCTGGCCCGAGGTGGATAGCCAGGGCGAGACCAGCCGTCGCAACGTCTTCCTCATCGGTGACGTGCAGAGCGGCCCATCCTCCATAGTCGCGGCCATCGGTGGCGCTCGCCGCGCCGCGGATCTGGTGCTGGCCCGTGAGCATATCGCCAGCCAGCAGAGTGACGTGGCTACCCAGCCATCGGGCAAGGATGAGATCTACCGCCGCAAGGGAAGTATCGCCGTCACCCTGGTCGACAAGGGCGAGCGGGAGGCCTTCGTGGCGCAGGAGGCGCACCGCTGCCTCGAGTGCAACTACCTCTGCAGCAAGTGCGTGGATGTCTGTCCCAACCGGGCCAACGTCGCCATCGCAGTGCCTGGCTTCAAGGATCAGTTCCAGACCCTGCACCTGGATGCCTACTGCAACGAGTGCGGCAACTGCGCCCAGTTCTGCCCCTGGCAGGGCAAGCCCTATCAGGACAAGGTCACCATCTTCAGCCTGCCCGAGGACTTCGACAACAGCCGCAACCCCGGGTTCTATCTGGCCGATGGCGGTGAACTGAGGATCCGTCAGGGTGGCGAGACCTATCGCCTGACCATAGACGAGCAGAGCCGGATCCAGGATGCCCCCGAGGCGCTCGCTGACATGTGCCGCATCATCAGCCATGTCCACGCCCATCACCACTACCTGCTGGGGGCCGTCGCGGCCTGAGCGAACGAATAAGCGAAGGAGCAAACCATGTTTATTCTGAAGAACGTCACCGCCGTCCAGCTGGAGCCGACCCGGGTGCTGGAAGGGGTGGACATCGCCATCGAAGGGACGCTTATCAAGGCGGTGGGGCCCAATCTGCGGGCCTTCTACCCGGAGGCCAATTATCGGGAGATGGGCGGCAAGCTGGTGATGCCGGGTATCGTCTGTGCCCACAACCACTTCTACTCCGGTCTGTCGCGGGGGATCATGGCCAACATAGCCCCCTGCCCGGACTTTATCTCCACCCTGAAAAACCTCTGGTGGCGGCTCGATCGGGCGCTTGATGAGGAGTCCCTCTACTACAGCGGCCTCATCTGCTCGCTGGAGGCGATCAAGAGCGGTTGCAGCGCTGTGATCGATCACCACGCCTCGCCCAACTTCATCAAGGGTTCCCTCAACGTGTTGCGCAAAGGGTTTGTGGAGGCGGGTCTGCGCGGCATGACCTGCTTCGAGACCACGGATCGCAACGGCGGCCTCGCCGAGCTGCAGGCCGGGGTGGAGGAGAACATCCTGTTCGCGCAAGCCATTGATGCCGCCAAGGCCAAGGGGAACGACCCCTATCTGGTGGAAGCGCACATCGGCGCTCACGCCCCCTTTACCGTACCTGATGAAGGGCTGGCCATGCTGCGCGAAGCTGTGCAGGTGACCGGTCGCGGTCTGCATATCCATGTGGCGGAAGACAGATACGACATGGCCCACGGCCACCACCATCATGGCAAGGAGCCCATCGCCCGGCTGGACGAGTTTGGCCTCATCGACAGCAAGACCCTGATCGCCCACGGCATCTACCTGAGCCCCTCCGACATCGAGTTGCTCAACAGCCGCGATGCCTTCCTGGTGCACAACGCCCGCTCCAACATGAACAACCACGTGGGCTACAACCTGCACCTGCCACAGTTTCGCAATCTGGCGCTCGGCACCGACGGCATCGGCTCCGACATGCTCGAAGAGCTCAAGTTCGCCTACTTCAAGCACAAGGATGCTGGCGGGGCGCTTTGGCCAGACAGCTTTGCCCGCTTCCTGTGGAACGGCAATACCCTGCTGGAGCGCAACTTCGGCGCCAAATTTGGTCGCCTGGAGCCGGGCTACAAGGCCGACCTCACACTCTTCGACTACGACGCACCGACCCCGCTGGCCCCGCGCAACCTCGGTGGCCATCTCGCCTTCGGCATGGGGTCAAACAGCGTCAACAGCGTGATGGTGGAGGGACGCATGGTCTATCAGGACCGCGAGTTCCCGTTCGATGTCGCGCCCCTTTATGAGCAGGCCAGCAAGGTGGCGAGCCGCCTGTGGCAACGGATGGATCAGCTGGCCTAAGGCCATTTTCCACAGTTTTGGACCGGATTGCCCGCCCAGTGGATTGCCCCGGCGGCGGGCAGCAAGAGTGAGGACGACACATGATTGAGCAATTCTTCCGACCCGAGCAACTGGGTCAGGCGTTGGAACTCAAGGCCCGCTTTGGCAGCGACGCCGTCTACATGGGGGGCGGCAGCAAGCTCAACGCCGCCCCGACCCGCACCGACAAGAAGGTCGCCATCTCGCTGGCCCGGCTGGGACTTGGCCAGATTGAGCAGCAGCACGGTCAGCTCCATATCGGCGCCACCGTCACCCTGCAAGCCCTGAAAGATGACCCCCGTACCCCGGCCGCCCTGTGCGAGGCGCTGGGCTTTGTCTACTCCCGCCATCTGCGCAATCAGGCCACCGTCGGCGGCGAACTTGCCTGCCAGCAGCAGGACTCCCCGCTGCTGCCGGTGCTGCTGGTGCTCGAAGCCGTGGTTGTGCTGGAGAACAACCAGCTGCAACCCATAGACGCCTATCTGGCAGGGCAGCGCAATGCGCTCATTTTGGGGATTGTGCTGCCGGAGCCTGAACTGCGCTGCGCCACCCGCCGCATCAGCCGCAACGCCGATGGTCTGGCGGTGATGACGGCCGCCGTGGCCCTCGACAGCATTGGTGAGATGCGGGTGGCCCTGGCTGGCGTCACCCCGCAGCCGATGCGCCTGCGGGACGTGGAGCGTCATGAGCTGCGAGATGCGGCGCTGGAGGCGGCGGTGAGTGCGCTGATTGCGCCGCGTGCGGATCTCGGTGGCAGCGTGGCCTACAAGCGCTATATCAGCGGGGTAGTGGTGGCGGATCTGCTGGTGGAGTGCCAGCAGCAGGAGGTACAGGCATGATGGAACTCAATTTTACCCTGAACGGTGCCCTGCGCACCGTCATCACCCCGGCTGGCGAGAATGCCCAGCGGGTGCTGTTCAACCAGTGCCGGATGCACTCGGTACGCAACAGTGACGATGGTTTCGGCTTTGCCGGTTCCGACGCCATCCTGTTCAATGGCAAGGTGATCAACGCCTCCCTGCTGATCGCCGCCCAGCTGGAGGGGGCCCAGGTGCGCACCGCCGAGTCGCTGGGCAGCTGGAACCAGCTCAGCCTGGTGCAGCAGGCCATGGTGGACGTGGGTGTGGTGCAATCCGGTTACAACGATCCGGCCGCCGCGCTTATCGTCACAGACCTGCTTGATCGCCATCCCGAGCCCAGCCGTGATCAAATCGACGATGCCCTCTCGGGCCTGTTTCACCGCGACGGGGGTTACCAGCAGTTCTATCAGGCCATCGAGCTTGCCTGCTCACGGATGAAGGACCCGGATTACCTGTGCCAGATCGCCCCGGAGTTTCGAGACGACCTGCGCCACATCGGCAAGAGCTGCCCGAAAGTGGACGCCGCCAAGATGGTGCAGGCCAAGCCCTGCTACGTGGAGGATCGGGTTACCGACGATGCGCTGATCATCAAGATGCTGCGCAGCCCCCATCCCCATGCGGTGATCACCAAACTCGATGTGAGCCGAGCCGAAGCGCTGCCGGGTGTGGTGCACGTCATTACCTATCTCAACTGCCCGGATGTGTTTTACACCCCGGGTGGCCAGAGTGCCCCCGAGCCGTCACCGCTCGATCGCCGCATGTTCAGCCGCAAGGTACGTCACGTCGGTGACCGGGTCGCCGCCGTGGTGGCCGAGAGCGAAGCGGTCGCGCTGGCAGCCCTCAAACTCATCGAGGTCGAGTATCAGGTGCTGCCTGCGGTCATGAATATCGATGAGGCGATGGCCCCCAATGCACCCCTGGTGCACGACGAGCCCATCATCTACATGGCCGGTGCCCCGGCGGATCTGGAACAGCAAAACGCCTGCTCGGTACGCCGCGGCGACGAGCACATGATCATCAACTTCCCCATCGGCTCCCGCCCGCACGAAAACCTGGCAGCCAGCGTCTATGGCCAGATTGGCGATGTGGCCAATGGCTTTGCCGAGGCGGACGAGATCGTCGAGCGCACCTACGAATCGACCCAGGCCCAGCAGTGCCCGACCGAGCCCCACATCTGCTTCACCTACATGGATGGGGATCGTCTGGTCATTCATGCCTCCACCCAGGTGCCCTGGCACGTGCGCCGTCAGGTGGCGCGCATCGTCGGCATGAAGCAACATCAGGTGCATGTGATCAAGGAGCGGGTAGGGGGCGGCTTTGGTTCCAAGCAGGATATCCTGCTGGAAGAGGTG
Organism: Aeromonas sp. MR19; assembly: GCF_963899305.1. NCBI lineage: Bacteria > Pseudomonadati > Pseudomonadota > Gammaproteobacteria > Aeromonadales > Aeromonadaceae > Aeromonas > Aeromonas sp. MR19. The sequence continues at coordinate 256,877 of NZ_CAWQWZ010000021.1, read as the reverse complement.
TGCGCCTGGGCGACCAAGGTCACCGGCCGTCCGGTCACCTTCCGCTACACCCGTGAAGAGGAGTTCATCAGCAACACCTCCCGCCACGTGGCCAAGGTGACGGTGAAAGTGGGGGCCAAGAAAGATGGCACCATCACCGCCATCGAGATGGATTTTCGTGCCAACACAGGCCCTTACGGCAACCACTCATTGACGGTACCGAGCAACGGCCCGGCGCTCTCCTTGCCGCTCTATCCGTGCGACAACGTGCGCTTTACCGTCAACACCTACTACAGCAACATCTGCCCGACCGGGGCCTATCAGGGTTACGGCGCGCCCAAGGGTAACTTCGCGTTGACCATGGCCATTGCCGAACTGGCCGAGAAACTGGGCATAGATCAGCTCGACATGGTGGAGCACAACCGGGTCCATGAGGGGGACATTCTCAAGGTGCTGGGGGCCATCGGCGAGGGCAAGATGCCCACCTCTGTGCCCCACGCGGCCAGCTGCGCCCTCGAACCTATCCTCAGGCAGGGTCGTGAACTGATTGCCTGGGACAGCCCCAAACCCGCCGACGGGGATTGGCGCATCGGTCGTGGCGTCGCCATCATCATGCAAAAATCGGGGATCCCGGACATCGATCAGGCCAACTGCATGGTCAAGCTGGAATCGGACGGCACCTTTATTGTCCACTCAGGTGGCGCCGATATCGGCACCGGCCTGGATACAGTGGTGGCCAAGCTGACCGCCGAGGTGCTGGGTTGCCCGCTCAGCGACGTGCATGTGATCTCGGGCGACACGGATCACGCCCTGTTCGACAAGGGGGCCTACGCCTCGTCCGGTACCTGCTTCTCCGGCAACGCGGCCAAGATGGCGGCCGAGAACCTCAAGGCAAAGATCCTGTTCCACGGCGCCGCCATGCTGGGGGAACCGGTGGAAGAGGTTGCGCTGGAGTTCCCCGGCCTGGTGCGTGGCAAGCTGGGGGAGGTCTCCTTTGCCAAGATCGCCCACAAGTCGGAGACAGGCACCGGCTTCGGCATTCTGGTGGGCACCGCCAGCTACATCACCTCCGAGCTCGCCTTCCCGTACGGGGCCAACTTCGCCGAGGTGGCGGTCAACGTCAGGACCGGTCAGATCCGGCTCGACAAGTTCTACGCCCTGCTCGACTGCGGCACCCCCATCAACCCGGAACTGGCACTCGGCCAGATCTATGGCGCCACCATGCGGGCCATAGGCCACACCATGACGGAGGAGATCTGCTACGACGGCAGGGGCATTCCGCTCACCCGGGATCTCAAGAGCTATGGCGCCCCCAAGATTGGCGACATTCCGCGCGATTTTCGGGCCTTCCTGGTGCCGAGCGATGACAAGGTCGGCCCCTACGGCGCCAAGTCCATCTCGGAGATAGGGGTGAACGGGGCCGCGCCCGCCATCGCCACCGCCATCCATGACGCCTGCGGTGTCTGGCTGCGCAAGTGGCACTTCACGCCGGAGCAGATCCTGCGCGAACTGGGCAAGCTGGAGCAAAAAGAGTCGGCATAACAAAAGAAAAGGTGAGGGGCGGGCACAGGCTCGCCCCCAGCACCTGACGGCGGAATGAGTACTCCGCCCACATTCTGTGTGATGGGACAAACATGATGTCTAAAACAACACGCAAGCACTCGGATCTGATTTACGCGCTGGACGACAAGCCTCCCTTCTATCAAACCCTGATGGGCGCCGTGACCCACCTGCTGGCCATTTTTGTGCCCATGGTGACCCCAGCGCTGATCGTCGGCGGGGCCCTCGGCCTCTCCACCGAAACCACCGCCTATCTGGTCTCCATGGCGATGATCGCCTCCGGCATCGGCACCTGGTTGCAGGTGAACCGCTACGGCCCAATAGGATCGGGCCTGCTCTCCATCCAGTCGGTCAACTTCTCCTTCGTCACCGTGATGATCGCGCTCGGCAGCGCCATGAAAAAGGATGGCCTGCACGAGGAGCTGATCGTCTCGACCCTGCTGGGGGTCTCCTTCGTCGGGGCCTTCCTGGTGGTGGGCTCCTCCTTCGTGCTGCCCTACCTCAAGCGGGTGATCACCCCGACCGTGAGCGGGGTCGTGGTGCTGATGATTGGCCTCAGCCTTATCAAGGTGGGGATCATCGACTTTGGCGGCGGCTTCTCCGCCATGAGCAGCGGCACTTTCGGCAAATACGAGAACATCGGGCTGGGGCTGCTGGTGCTCTGCGTCATCGTCGCCTTCAACTGCAGCAGGAGCCCGCTGCTTCGCATGAGCGGTATCGCCATCGGTCTGCTGGTGGGCTATGTGGTGGCCCTGATGCTAGGCATGGTGGACTTCTCCGCGCTGGAGAACCTGCCACTTATCACGGTTCCCATTCCGTTCAAATACGGCTTTTCCTTCGATTTTCACGCCTTCGTGCTGGCCGGCACCATCTATCTGTTGAGCGTGCTGGAGGCGGTGGGGGACATCACGGCCACCGCCATGGTTTCCCACCGGGATATCCAGGGCCCCGAGTTTCAAAAACGCCTCAGTGGAGGCGTGCTGGCGGACGGCCTGGTGTCGGTGATCGCCTCGGCGCTCGGCTCCCTGCCGCTCACCACCTTCGCCCAGAACAATGGCGTCATCCAGATGACGGGGGTGGCCTCACGCCACGTGGGCAAGTTCATCGCCGTGATCCTGGTGCTGCTCGGCCTCTTCCCCGTGGTGGGACGCTTCTTCACCACCATTCCTTCGCCGGTGATGGGGGGGGCCATGGTCATCATGTTCTCCATGATCGCCATCGCCGGTGGCCGCATCATCATCAGCCACGGCTTCGATCGGCGGGAGACCCTGATAGTCGCCACCTCGCTGGGATTGGGGCTCGGCGTATCTTACGACCCGAACGTCTTCAAGGTGCTGCCGGCCGGGCTCTACATGCTGGTGGAAAACCCCATCTGCGCCGGCGGCATCACCGCCATCATCATGAACCTGGTGCTGCCCCAGAGTCGCAAACGCAAGGCGGCCGCCAGGGATGCAGAGGCGGTGGAGCTGATCCAGCTGAGCGACAAGCCGGATGTGATCTTCACCGCCCGCAACGCGGGCCAGCCGGGTTCGCGCAAAGAGCAGAGGCCGGCTGAGCCCGAGTCGGGGGTCGCGCCTCAAGCCGAGCGCATCTGATTGTCAATGCAACAAGAACGTCAACAGAACAAGAGAAACAGGGACACGGTTATGAAAAACGACAACTCCGTCAAAGCGGTGCGCGGCAGTTTCTTCGATATCAGCCGGGTGGTGGACCAGCCCGAGGAAATCGAGCCCAATGCCCGCCTCATCGAAGACGGCCTGCTGATCATTCGCAACGGCTGCATCGACTGGTTCGGTCAGTGGGAGGAGGGCAAGGATCGCATTCCGGCCGAGGTGCGGGTGCGCGATTACCGCGGCAAGATGATAGTGCCGGGCTTCGTCGATACCCACATCCACTACCCGCAAAGCGAGATGGTGGGGGCCTATGGCGAGCAGTTGCTGGAGTGGCTCAACCGCCACACCTTTCCGGCAGAGCGGCGCTACAACGACCTCGAGTACGCCCGCGAGATGTCCACCTTCTTCATCAAGCAGCTGCTGCGAAACGGCACCACAACGGCGCTGGTGTTCGGTACCGTCCACCCCGAGTCGGTGGATGCCCTGTTCGAGGCGGCGAGCCGCATCAACATGCGGATGATCGCGGGCAAAGTGATGATGGATCGCAACGCGCCCGACTATCTGCTGGATACCGCGCAGAGCAGTTATGAACAGAGCAAGGCACTCATCGAGCGCTGGCACGGCAACGGCCGTTTGCTTTACGCCATCACGCCGCGCTTTGCCCCCACCTCGACCCCGGAGCAACTGGCTATGGCCAGACGGCTGCGCGAAGAGTTTCCCACCACCTATCTGCACACCCATCTGTGCGAGAACAAGGAGGAGATAGCCTGGGTCAAATCCCTCTTTCCGGCGCACCAGGGCTATCTCGATGTCTATCACCAGCACGGGCTGACCGGCCACAACTGCGTGTTTGCCCACTGCGTCCATCTGGAAGAGCAGGAGTGGGATTGCCTGAAAGAGACCGGCTCCACCATCGCCTTCTGCCCCACCTCCAACCTTTATCTCGGCAGCGGTCTGTTCAAGCTGCACAAGGCGTGGCGCAAACAGGTGAAGGTGGGGATGGGCACGGATATCGGCGCCGGCACCACCTTCAACATGCTGCAGACCCTCAACGAGGCTTACAAGGTGATGCAGTTGCAGGGGGAGCGGCTCTCGGCCTATCAGGCCTTCTATCTCGCCACCCTGGGCGGCGCCCATGCGCTGGGGCTGGACGAGAAGATCGGCAGCTTTGCCATCGGCAAGGAGGCGGACTTCGTGGTGCTCGACCCCGTCGCCACCCCGTTGCAGCAGCTGCGTTATGACAACTCCACCACCTTGCGGGACAAGCTGTTTGTGCTCTTGACCCTGGGGGATGACAGATCCATCTACCGCACCTATGTGGATGGTCAGCTGGTACACGAACGGGGCTAAGGATGGAGGGGCTGCCTGGGCGCAGCCCCATAGAATACGGTGGCTGGCGGGCCCACAGGGAGGCCGGCACTTAAGCAAGCGAGCAAGCGCGGGGAAGGTTTCCCCGCAACAGAAGGTGAAATGGCCCGGTTTTTTTGATCAGCAAAGCAAACGTTTGTTGATCTTCCGAACACCATATCGCCTGCGATCGTGGCATGACAGAGCCACGGCACGGGCCGCCATTTCGTCACACATATTCAGGGATGCTGGAAGGAGTGGGTTATGACCCAGGCAAGCAGGACAAACAGTGTGAAAGAGGCGGCCAGTGGCCAGGGTGAGGCATCGGGGCGACAGCCGTCCTCAATCGGTGCGCTGGATCGCTACTTCATGATCAGCGAGCGCGGCAGCAATGTGCGCCAGGAGGTGCTGGCGGGGCTCACCACCTTCCTCGCCATGGTCTACTCGGTGATAGTGGTGCCCGGCATGCTCGGCAAGGCGGGCTTTCCCCCCGGCGCCGTGTTCGTGGCCACCTGTCTGGTGGCGGGCTTTGGTTCGCTCCTGATGGGGCTCTGGGCCAAGCTGCCCATGGCCATCGGCTGCGCCATTTCGCTTACCGCCTTTACCGCCTTCAGCCTGGTACTGGGGCAGCACATCTCCATTCCGGTGGCGCTCGGCGCCGTCTTCCTGATGGGGGTGCTGTTTACCGCCATCTCGGTGACCGGGGTGCGCAGCTGGATCCTCGACAACCTGCCGATGGGGATAGCCCACGGCACCGGCATCGGCATAGGGCTCTTCCTGCTGCTGATCGCCGCCAACGGGGTAGGGCTGGTGATCAAGAACCCGCTGGAGGGGCTGCCGGTGGCGCTGGGGGCCTTTACCTCCATGCCGGTCATCATGTCTCTCATCGGCCTGGCGGTGATCGTCGGGCTGGAGAAGCTCAAGGTGCCGGGCGGGATCCTCTTGGTGATCATCGCCATCTCCCTCTTCGGCCTCATCTTCGATCCGGCGGTGACCTATCAGGGGCTGTTTGCCATGCCGAGTCTGGCCGATGAGCAGGGCAAGTCCCTCATCTTCAGTCTGGACATCATGGGGGCGCTCTCGCCGCTGGTACTGCCCAGCGTGCTGGCGCTGGTGATGACGGCCGTGTTCGATGCCACCGGCACCATCAGGGCGGTGGCGGGGCAGGCCAACCTGCTGGACAAGGATGGCCACATCATCAACAGCGGCAAGGCGCTCAGCGCCGACTCCATCAGCAGCATCTTCTCCGGCCTGGTGGGGGCCGCGCCGGCCGCCGTCTATATCGAATCGGCGGCGGGCACGGCCGCGGGCGGCAAGACCGGCCTCACCGCCACCGTGGTGGGAGCCTTGTTCCTCTTGATGCTGTTCCTCTCGCCACTCTCCTACCTAGTGCCGGCCTATGCCACGGCGCCGGCCCTGATGTACGTGGGACTCCTGATGCTGAGCAACGTTGCCCGGCTCGATTTCGATGACTTCGTAGGGGCCATGTCCGGCCTGCTGTGCGCCGTCTTCATCGTGCTCACCTGCAACATAGTCACCGGCATCATGCTGGGCTTCAGCGCCCTGGTGATAGGCCGCATCTGCTCCAACGAGTGGCGCAAGCTCAACGTCGGCACCGTCATCATCGCCCTGGCGCTGGTGCTCTTCTACGCCGGTGGCTGGGCCATCTAGTCCAGGGGCCTGTGTCATTGCGAGCGTCTCATCGGGGGCCACCGGCAGGTGGCCCCCGATGCTTTTCAGCCGCGGCAGGTACCATTTTGATAATGGGGATTACCAGATTGATAACGGGGCGCATGCCAGTGGCTTGATGCGCATGAAAAATCGGCAATCCGGCTGCGCCTTGAGCCCGGCTTGGGTGCCGGATGGGATCTTCTTCACACTTATCCCCATCGCTGGCCAGCCTGCGGGAAACAGGCGCATATCTTGCTGTTTTTTATCCTGGTTCTGGATTTTCTTACCTGAAGCAAGGACTTGCATATGTCCATAGGATTACCGCTCAAGCGGGTGGATGCCGAGGCCAAGGTGACCGGCAGCGCCCGCTATACCGATGACAACATCATGCTCGGGATGCGCCACGCCAAGTACGTGCGAAGCAATATCGCCCACGGCAAGGTCACTGCCATCGACGCCAGCGAGGCGCTGGCCCTGCACGGGGTCGAAGCCGTGTTCACCCATGAGGATGTGCCCACCACCTGTTTTCGTACCGCCGGTCACGCCTGGTCTCTCGATGAGACCAAACGGGATGTGAAAGACAGGCGCCTGCTCACCGACCATGTGCGCCACTTCGGCGATGGTGTGGCCATAGTCGTGGCCCGCGATCCCCTGGTCGCCGAGAAGGCGGCGGCCCTGGTCAAGGTCACCTACGAACCGCTGCCGGTGATGACGGATGCCCAGAGTGCGCTGGCCGAGGGCGCCTACCCCATACACCCGACCGGCAATCTGCTGCGCCAAAGCCAGCTCAGCGCCAATGAACCGGAGCAGGCCATCGCCGCTGCCGATCTGCAGTTTCAGGCGCACTACCAGACACCTGTGGTGCAGCACTGCCATCTGGAGACTGTGACCTGTTACGCCTACATGGATCAGCCGGACCACATCATAGTGGTCTCCAGCACCCAGATCCCCCAGATAGTGCGCAGCCGGGTGGCCAAATCCCTCGGCCTGCCCTGGTCCAGCGTGCGGGTGATCAAGCCCTACATGGGCGGCGGTTTTGGCAACAAGCAGGATGTGCTGGAAGAGCCGATGGCGGCGTTTCTGAGCCACCAGCTGGGCGGTGTGCCGGTCAAGGTGACGCTCAGCCGTGAGGAGTGCTTCTTTGCCTCCCGCACCCGCCACGGCTTTGCCATCGACGGCAAGATAGGGCTCAACCGCGACGGCACCCTCAAGGGCTATCAGCTGGACGTGCTCTCCAACACCGGCGGTTATGCCTCCCACGGCCACTCCATCGCCAGCGCCGGTGGCAACAAAATCAGCTACCTCTATCCGCGCAGTGCCTTTGGCTATGACGCCAAAACCTTCTACAGCAACCTGCCCACCGCCGGTGCCATGCGCGGTTACGGCGCGCCCCAGGTGATTTTTGCCCTCGAGTGCATGCTGGATGATGCCTGCGCCGAGCTGGGTCTGGATCCGCTCGCCGTGCGCATCGCCAACGTGGCGCGGGAGGGGGATGTCAATCAGGTCAACCAGAAGACCATCTACAGTGCGGGATTGCCCGAGTGCCTGCGCCGGGGCGGCGAGCAGTTCGAGTGGGAACGGCTGCGGGCCGAGTGTCTGGCACAGGATCCGGCGAGCCGGGTGCGACGAGGAGTGGGCGTGGCCTGCTTCAGCTACGGCTCCAACACCTATCCGGTGGGGGTCGAAATTGCGGGCGCCCGCATGCTGCTCAATCAGGATGGCACAGTGAACCTGCAGATAGGCGCCACCGAGATAGGACAGGGATCGGATACCGTCTTTGCCCAGATGGCGGCCCAGACCTTAGGGATCCCGTTTGAGCAGATCCGGGTCATCTCGACCCAGGATACCGACATCACAGCCTACGACCCTGGCTCGTTCGCCTCGCGCCAGAGCTATGTGGCGGCCCCCGCCATCCATCAGGCGGCGCTGCAACTGAGAGCCCGCATTCTGTCGCTGGCGGCCCAGCTCTGTCATCAGGATGTGGGATCCCTGACCCTGATCGACGGTTACGTGGTGCTGGCGGGTGCGCCGGACAAGGTGCTGATAAGCGTCGCCGAGGTGTCGGTCAATGCCTACTACCACCTCACCATAGGCGGCCAGATCACTGCCGAGGTTTCCCACAAGACCACCACCAACCCGCCGAGCTTTGGCTGCACCTTTGTCGATCTCAGCGTGGATATCGATCTCTGCAAGGTGACCATCAACCGCATCATCAACCTGCACGATGCGGGCAAGATCCTCAATCCGCAGCTGGCAGAGGGGCAGGTGCACGGCGGCATGGGGATGGGGATCGGCTGGTCCCTGTTCGAGGAGATGATCATAGACCCCAAGAGCGGCGTGGTGCGCAACCCCAACCTGCTCGACTACAAGTTCCCCACCATGCTGGATTTGCCGGAGCTCGAATGCGACTTCGTACAGACCTACGAGCCCCAGTCTGTCTATGGCCACAAATCACTGGGGGAGCCGCCCATCATCTCCCCCGGCCCGGCGATTCGTAACGCCATTCGCATGGCGACCGGGGTGGCCATCAACGAGCTGCCCATCACCCCCAAGACCCTGTTTCGGGAGTTTGTGCAGGCGGGTCTTATTGGCGAGGGAGCAGGGGAGGAGCAACACCATGTTTGATATTGCCCGTTATTACAAGGCCCGCAGCGTGGCCGAGGCCGTGGCCCTGCGCCAAGCCGACCCGCAAGCGCGCTTGCTGGCCGGCGGTACCGATGTGATGATCCAGCTTCATCACCTCAACGCAGCCTATCGCCATATCGTCGATATTCACGACTTGCCCGAATTGAAGGGGGTGAGTGAACGGCCTGATGGTTCTATTCGCATCGGCTCCGGTACCACCTTTACCGAGCTTATCGAGAACGAACTGGTGCAGCGCCGCCTGCCCATGCTGGCCGAGGCGGCCGCCACCATAGCCGGTCCGCAGATCCGCAACGTCGCCACCTATGGCGGCAACATCTGCAATGGTGCCACCAGTGCCGACTCGGCGGCGCCGACGGTGGCGCTGGAGGCCGAGCTGGAAATCGCCGGGCCGGGCGGCACGCGCCGCATCCCCATCGCCGGTTTTCACACAGGGCCGGGCAAGGTGGCACTGCAACCGGCAGAAATCCTGGTGGCGTTTCATTTTGCCCCCGATCCCCATCCCCAGGTGGGCTCCCACTACTTCAAATACGCCATGCGCGGGGCCATGGACATAGCCACCATAGGCTGCGCCGCCTACTGCCAGATTGAGGATGGCCGCTTCAAGCGCCTGCGGCTGGCCTACGGGGTGGCGGCGCCGACGCCGGTGCGCACCCCGTACGCCGAAGCGGCGGCTGAGGGGCAACCCCTGACTCGCGCCACGCTGGCCGCGATTGCCGAGGCGGTGGTGGCCGACGTGACGCCGCGCTCCTCCTGGCGGGCAGAAAAAGAGTTTCGCCTGCACCTGATCAAAACCCTGGCGCAGCGGGTGATCACCTGCGCCGTCGAACGTGCCGGAGGCAAGATCCTATGATGCAACCGCAAAGCTGTCCCACTGTTGCGATCCAGTGCGAGATCAACGGCAAGCCTTACTCCTATGCTGTGTCCCCCAATATGTCGCTGCTCCACTTCCTGCGCGGCCAGGGGCTGATCAGCGTGAAAGAGGGGTGCAGCGTCGGCGAATGCGGCGCCTGTACCGTGCGGGTGGATGGCACAGCCATCGACAGCTGCCTCTATCTGGCTGTCTGGGCCGATGGCAAATCCATTCGCACCGTGGAGGGGGAGCGGCAGGGCAACCAGCTCTCCGATGTGCAGCAGGCCTTCATCGACGAGGGGGCTGTGCAGTGTGGCTTTTGCACCCCCGGCCTTGTGATGGCAAGCGCCGCCCTGCTCGACAAGACAGATCGCCGCCCGTTGACAAACGAGGAGATCCGCCGTGGCCTCTCCGGCAATCTCTGCCGCTGCACCGGCTACCAGAACGTGGTGCGGGCGGTGAAAAAGTGCTGCAAGGGCTAGGGTGAGGTTGCCGCCCCGAACGCCATGTGCGGGGCGGCTATGTTGGGGGCATGCCTGCTCCCGATATCACCGCCGGCAAGGCGGCATCTGACGGCCATGCAAACAACAGGCGGGGCCTGGAAAACCTTATTTTGGCTGTCTCATATTAATGGCGTGATATTTATCCATGAGAGGGTGAGCGGTATTTTCGCCCGGCGATACTGTGACGCCATATGGCCGGGTATCCTCTGCCGTCATCGTTATTTCCAGCTAATTGTCCCGTGAATGGCCGATCGCGATTCGCCCTGGGTATCGCTGGCGGGATCCTTTCTCAAGCTGCTGTTTTTTCTCCCTATGTCAGCTTGTGTCGCCATATTGTGCGCCGTTGCCGGATATTGGCGGCAGCAAATGCCAACTGTGGTGCGCCGCTCATCTTGTGGCAGAGATGTCAGCGGAAAAACATTATTTTTCGTCACCTGCTCGCAACAATTTTCTGTAATTGTTAGCCAGCTCGCGGCGGCCCCGGGGCCAAACGGGCAGAGTAGGCGCGATATTTGGCCATGGGCCCGTATCGACGGTTTTGATAGCTGTAACAAGGTGCTGCGGCCCGCCTAACGCGGGGCGCCAATAACATATCTGCTAATAAGAAAAGGAACATTGGCTATGTCAGGAAGACACTCTCTGGTGGCGCTCGCGGTCGGGTTGGCGCTGTCAGGACAGGCACAGGCACAACTGCTGATCAGCGAATACCTGGAAGGATCCAGCAACAACAAGGCGGTGGAGCTGAGCAATCTGGGCGCGACGCCCGTCGATCTCTCTCAATACCGGCTGGCGCTCTATGCCAACGGCAAACCTCTTACCGATACCCCCACCAACAGCCTGGCGCTGCAAGGCACCCTGGCCCCGGGCGCCAGCCTGGTGCTGGCCAACCCCTCCGCCAACGCCGAGATCCTGGCCAAGGCCAATCAGACCAGCGGCAACCTGGTGTTCAACGGTGACGATGCCCTGGTGCTTTATCGCGGCAGCGAGATAGTGGACAGCTTCGGCCAGGTGGGGGTGGATCCGGGCACGGCCTGGGTGTCCGGCAGTGTCTCGACCCTGGACATGACACTGCGCCGCAAGGCCACAGTCACCACGGGCCGGACTGATGCGACCGGCCCCTTCGATCCGGCGCTTGAATACGTGGCCGCCGCGAAGGATGACGCCAGCGGCCTGGGTTGCAGTGGCGATGGCCCCTGCGATGGCACTCTGCCACCGGCCTTCGTCTGCCCGGTCGATCAGCTGATACCCGTGCCCGCCATTCAGGGGCCCGGCAGCAGCAGCCCGCTGGTGCCGGCCGGCAAGTTTGAATCCGAGCAGGCCTATGCCACCCGTGGCATCGTCACCCAGGTGGTGAACGGTCTCTACAAGGGCTTCTTCATCCAGGATCTGCAAGGGGACGGGGATCCGGCCAGCTCGGACGGTCTGTTCGTCTACAGCACCCAGGCCAACGGCGCCATAGTGCCGGGGGCCGAGGTGTGCGTCTCGGGCAAGGTGAAGGAGTACTTCAACCAGACCCAGCTCAATGCCGATCAACTGGTGGTGACCCAGCCCATGGTGGCCTTGCTGCCAGCGGTGGATCTGGTGCCGGTGGCGGGCGAGACCCTGAACCAGTTGCTGGAGCGCCACGAGGGGATGCGGGTGCGGCTGGTGCCCGAGTCCAGCCTGGTGGTGACCCGCAACTTCAGCTTCGATTACGACGGCAAGCGCAACAACCTGGTGCTGGCTTATGGCGCGCCCCTCATCAAGTCGACCCAGAAGTTTGCCGCCATGAGCGAGGAGGCGAGCCAGTGGGCCCTGCGCAACCAGCAAAATCAGCTGGTGGTGGAGACGGACGCCAAGACGCCGGATGGGGTGCTGCCCTGGTATCCCGCCTTCAATGCCGAAGATGGCTACCTGCGCATCGGCGACAAACTCAATGGCCTGGAGGGAGCGCTCGGCTACTCCTACAACCTGTTCCGGCTGGTGGCGAATAACCGCATCGACAGCAGCGACATAGATCACAGCGGCTGGGACAGGGTAGAGACCCCAGAACTCGCCGAGGCGGGGGATCTGCGGGTCGCCAGCTTCAACGTGCTCAACTTCTTCACCACTGTGGTGAGCGGGGATGCCAACCCCACCGGCAGCAATCGTGGCGCCCTGACAGTGGCGGAGTTCGAGAAGCAGCGCACCAAGATCGTCAGCGCCATCACCCGCCTCAACGCCGACGTGGTGGGGCTGATGGAGATAGAGAACAACGGCTACGGCGACAACTCCGCCATCGCCAACCTGGTGGCGGCCCTCAACGCCGCCCAGCCGGATGAGGCGGATCACTACCGCTGGATTGCCTCGCCGGATGGTCAGCCCATAGGCACAGATGCCATTACCGTGGGTCTCATCTACCGACCCGCCAGCGTGACGCCGCAAGGGGCAGCCAGCCTCATAGTGCTGCCGGTGCAGCAGGCCGAGGCGGTGGACGCCAGCGGCAAGCCGGTGGCCATCAAGCAGGGCATGCGCGAATCGCTGTTGCAGCAGTTCAGCTCGCCCAAGGGGGATGCGCCTCTGACCCTGGTGGTCAACCACCTCAAGTCCAAGGGTTCCGCCTGCTTCGAGGATTACCCCGACTATGCAACCGCCGATCCGCTGGATGGCCAGGGTCACTGCAACGCGCTGCGGGTCTCCGCCGCCAAGGTGCTGGGGGAGAGTCTCAAGGACATGAGCGGGGATCTGCTGCTCATCGGCGACCTGAACGCCTATGGCATGGAGGATCCCATCCGGGTGTTGACCAGCTATGATCCGGCGGCCCAGCCGCGCCAGATCATGAGCGCCTCCTTCACCACGCTGGCGGGCCAGCCCTATGAGGAGAGTGGCAGCGCCCTTGGCAAGGGGTATGGTTTTGTGAACCTCAACACCCGCTTCCACGGCACCGACACCTACTCCTACAGCTATGAAGGTGAGCTTGGCAACCTGGATCACGCCCTGGCGAGCCCGAGCCTGGCGGCCAAGGTGATCGGCATAGAGGATTGGCACATCAACTCCGCCGAGAGCAACTTCTTCGAGTACGGCAGCAAGTACACAGGCCAGCTGGCCAAATCGGACGGCCCCTTCAGCGCCTCGGATCACGATCCCGTGCTGGTGGCGATCCAGTATCCGTTGCCGCCAGCCGGGGTGATCAGTCTGGAGAGCGCAGTCGCCAGCGTGGAGGAGGGCAGTACCCTCACGCTGAGCGTTGCGCGTCGCGACGGCACTTATGGGGAGGCCAGCGTCAGCTATCGCATTTCCTACGGCAGCGCGGACGCCAATGACGTGGCGCCACTGACCGGCACCCTGAACTGGGCGGCCGGTCAGAGCGACAGCCAGACCATCAGCATCCCGGTGAAGAGCGATACCCTGCACGAGGGGGATGAGACCTTCACTCTGGAACTGTTCGATGCCAGCGGCGCCAGCCTTGGCGAGCAGCGTCAGACTCTGGTGACCATCAAGGACAAGCTGGCGCCGTCCACCATTGCGCTGGCTCGCGCCAGCATGACGGTGAACGAGGGGCAGTGGTTTGCCGAGATCCCCGTGGTGCGCAGCGGCGATCTGAGCAAGCCGGCCCGTGCCCAGTTGGGCCTTGAGGGGGTTACGGCGCGCTGGGGTCTGGATTTCCTGCCCTGGTTCAGCCAGTCGGTGAGCTGGGCCGCCGGTGAGGGGGGCAGCAAGTCGGTCAAGGTGCTGATCCTGGATGACTGGTTTGTGGAGCCCACCGAGCAGTTCAAGATAAGCCTGCGCCAGCTGCAGGGGGGCCAGCCCGGCAACCTGCAGGAGACCCGGGTCGACATAGTGGACAACGACAAGCCCTGGTGGCCGTTTGGCCGCCACTGATAGTCGTCATGGATATGCGTGATACAAGGGGCCTGCGGGCCCCTTTTTGCTGGGCATGATGGGGTTGGATTGGGCCGGCAGCCATGCCAGACGAGGTGGCTGGCGCGCAACAAAAAGGCCCATCGGTGTGATGGGCCTTGGGGTATTCATAGGGCAGAGTCTGTCAGGATTGACTCTGGGCGCTGTCGATCACCAGCTTGCCATCCTTGACCGGAATGGTGGCACCGGGGGCCTTCTCCATGCGGATGACCCCTTCCTGACCGGCGAGGCGGTAGGTGACGTCATAGCCAAGGGTGCGGGTGCTGCTCTCCTGCACCGTCTTGCAGCGCTGCTGGGTGCTGGTGTAGGTGTCGCCCGCCTGCATGTTGCCCTGCACCTGGTTGCCGGCATAGCCACCGGCCACGGCGCCCGCGGCCGTGGCCACCTTCTTGCCGTTGCCGCCGCCAAACTGGTTGCCGAGTACGCCGCCCAGCGCGGCGCCAACCACGGTCCCCAGGATCTTGTTCTCATCCTGCACGGGTTTGCGGTGGGTCACTGTGACGTTGTGGCACTCCTGACGGGGCGTCTTGATGGTCTCGGTCACCGGCTTGCTGGCCAGCACCTCGGCAAACTGAGGCTGGGCTGAAAACAGGGATCCGCTGGCGGCGGCCGACAATGCCAGCGCAGAGGCCACACCGATCCCGACACCTGCCAACATGGATTTGTTCATTTTGCGTTCTCCTGAAATGCATCACCTGATGCGGCTGTTGCTTGCCGCGATCTTGGCACAACCCGGAGGATGAACAAGGCGGCCAGCGTGCGGGCACGACAAGCCCTGACTTCACCAAAAAGCCCCTCGTCAAAAAGGTGTCGGGCTTTGGCGACAAAGGCCGTGGAGCTGGGACTGGACAATGGGCATGTCACTCCGGAGCGGGTGGATGCGTCGCAATTTGCGATTCATATGGGGTCTTTTTATCCATTTTGCGTCAAACCACTGCCGCGCCACCGCCATAGAGCGGCACTCTGCCGCGCTTGCCCCCCGACGCGGGCTTTAAGGGCTTGCCCGTAGGCACCGACTCGTGCGCAAGTGCTTGATAAATCGCTTTACCGGCGCAGGGGGACTGCCGATAACAGATCACGGCAAGCATTATGCTTGGTCATTTGGCAGAGAGAGTGACGGGCCCATGAGCGACAGTGGCTCACCCCGACAGGCGCGATGCAGTGCCGGTGAGCCAGATAACGCCGTCATCATCTCGGGGCCAGTGAAAGTGAAACGGCAATACCGGGGCAATCCCGACGCGGCACGCGTTGGGACTGTGGTGGTCAAGCAATAATCGGCAAGGGGGACTTATGTCGATGCTGCCAAGATGGATACAGCCGGCCGTACAGGCCGAGATCATTACCCAGCAGCAGGCACAGCGACTGCTGGCATCCCTTTATCAACCCCTCTCCGAGGTGGCGCAGGAGCTGCCCGCCGACATAGTCGACATCAGCCTCAAGCTCTACTGCTTTCGCCAGCAAGGTCGGGTGCGTCATTGATGCACGAGTGAGTGGGCGTTTCCCTGGAGCCGTGGACCGCACAGAGCGCGCCCGGCACTGTGGGCCGGGCGCGCTCTGGCAGTGAGGTTCGCCTCAGATCATCATCACCTGCACCACCAGCATCAGGGCGCCAAAGCCCAGCACGAAGCCCACCATGGGCAGCACGAACCTGACCCACTGGTTGAACTGGATGCCGAGCATCTGCAGGGTGACCAGCACCAGCCCGGTGGGGGCCAGGAACAGCATGGCGTATTGCCCCCAGTTGTAGGCCGACACGACGATGTAGCGCGGGATCATCACTGTATCCGCCAGCGGCGCCATGATGGGCATGGAGAGCACCGCCAATCCGGAGGAGGAGGGCACCACCAGCCCCAGCAGGGTGAACACCAGCATCTGGGCCACCGCGAACACGGCGCCGTGCATGCCGGCAACCAGACTGGAGGCGTAAGCCAGTATGGTGTCCGAGATCATCCCCTGATCCAGCACCAGATTGACCCCGCGCGCCAGCCCTATGATCAGCGACACCGCCACCAGTTCGGAGGCGCCCTGGGTGAAGGCCTCGACCGCCTCTTTCTCCTTCAGCCCCGAGATGAACATGATGATGATGGCGACGGCGAGGAAGGAGGCCGCCATCTGCGGGAACCACCAGCCGGCCATGGAGACGCCCCACACCATGAGCGGAAAGGCGAGGATGAACAGGGTCAGGATGATCTTGCGGCGCAGGGTGAAGGGGACTCCTTCATCGAGAGATCCCTCTTTGAGGAAGCGGGCCCGGAAGCTCTCTCTGTCCTCATAGGTATAGGAGAAGGCCGGGTTGGCCTTGATCTTCTTGCAGTACCAGTGGAGATAGCCAATGACCACCAGGGTGCCCACCAGACAGCCGACGGCGCGAAAGATCAGCCCCTCGGTGAAGGGAATGCCGGCGGCGTTGGAGGCGATCACTACCGAGAAGGGGTTGATGGTGGAGAAAGTCGTGCCCATGGAGGCGGCGAGGAAGATGGCTCCCACGCAGACGATGGCGTCATAGCCGAGCGCCAGGAAGATGGGCACCAGTATGGGGTAGAAGGCGACCGCCTCTTCCTCCAGCCCGCAGGTGGTGCCCCCCAGCGCCATGACGAAGCAGACCAGCGCCACGAACATGAATTCGTTGCCCCGGGTCCTGCGCGACAGCGCCACCAGACCGGCGCTGAAGGCCCCCGTCTTGTTGATGACGCCGATGAGCCCGCCGAGCACCAGGATGAAGACTATGATGTCAGCCCCCTCTATGGTGCCCTTGACCATGCTGACCGCCACGTCGGCGAGCCCTTTGGGGGCCTGTGCCAGTCGCTCATAGGTGCCGGGAATGGCGATGGGCTTGCGGATAGTGCCGCTGGTGAACTGTTCCACCCCGATATTGATATTGAGTTTTTCAAGCTCGCTCTGGGTGGCGGGCAGCCGGCTTATTTCTCCCTGCGGGCTATTGACCATCAGGGTGTGGTTGGCCGAGTTATAGGAGAGCTTGGAATAGGCCCCCGCCGGAATGATCCAGGTCAGGGCAATGGCCAGCAACATAATAAGAAACAAAATGGTAAAGGCAGTGGGAAATTGTCTGCGTGGCTTGGTATTCGGCTCGGCACACATAAAATGCTCCTCGATAAAGCAGGTTCGGGCTCGGCGGAATATCGGGTCGACAGGGTTCCTTCGTCATGGGGCGGGAATGCGCAGATCTACTGGTAATGGCGCACTCGTTGGCGAGAAGTCTGGCCTGATATTGGGCATGCGGTAGATTGTTTCACCATGTAACCATAACCTGCTGGTGTCGGGATGAATACGAAGCGGGGCCCGCTTTATGGGCTGGCTCACAGAATATATTGGCTGATGGAATTGTCGTTAATTTAAATATCGTGCCCATGCTGGGTCATTATATTCAATAATTATCCCGGTTCATCTGGTGGATATAATTTGCAACAATGCCACAGGCTGCAAATAAAGATGTAAAGGATGCATGGCAACCCATGCCGGTTTGATAATGGATACATATTATTCAAGGCTGGCAATGCCCCGCATCATGACCGGTCTGACCGGGTGAAAACCCAAGCAGCGCCATCGCCTAAGACGTTTTGCTAATACCTGCCGCCATGGCCCTGCTGTTAGGCTGTCAGCCCCATAAGAGATCGGCGCAGGGCATGATGCCGACGAGATCTCCCGCCCAATCCGATCCAGCCGCTTTGTGCCACCTGCGAGGAAGGAACCCGATGACAGAGCAGAACATCTATGAGGCCGGCCTTGATAAAAGCCCCGCCAATTTCGAGGCGCTGACCCCCATCAGCTTCCTGGCTCGGGCTGCGCGGGTCTATCCCGACTACCCGGCGCTGATCCATGGGGCCTTGCGTCAAAACTGGGCCCAGACCGAGCGGCGCTGCCGCCAGCTCGCCTCGGCCCTGCGTCGGCATGGCATAGGCGAGGGGGATACAGTCTCCATCGTCGCCCCCAATACCCCGGCCATGTTCGAAGCCCACTTCGGGGTGCCCATGAGCGGCGCCGTGCTCAACACCCTCAACACCCGGCTCGATGTCGAGTCCATGGCCTTCATCTTCCAGCATGCCCAGAGCAAGGTGGTGCTGGTGGACAGGGAGTTCGGCGCCGTGGTGCGCAAGGCGTTGGCCCTTGTCAAGCCGCAGCCTCTGCTCATCGCCATCGACGATCCCCTCTATCGGGAGGGGGAGCTGATAAGCGAGCTCGACTATGAGGCGTTTCTTACCCAAGGGGACGGGGATGAGCCCGGCTGGCTGCCGGATGACGAGTGGCAGGCGATCTCCCTGAACTACACCTCGGGCACCACGGGCAACCCCAAGGGGGTGGTCTATCACCATCGCGGCGCCCACCTCAATGCGGTCAACAACGTGCTCTCCTGGGAGCTGCCCAAACACCCCATCTATCTCTGGACCCTGCCGATGTTTCACTGCAACGGCTGGTGCTTCCCCTGGACCCTGGCGGCCACCGCCGGGGTGAGCGTCTGCCTGCGCCATGTGCAGGCGGGAGCCATCTTTGATGCCCTGCGCGAGCACAAGGCGAGCCACTTCTGCGCCGCGCCCATCGTCCTCAACATGCTCAACAACGCCGGCCCTGCGCTTAAATATGGGCTCAATCATCCCATCAAGGTGATGACGGCGGGGGCGGCGCCGCCCGCCACCGTGATCGCCGGCATGGAGGCCATGGGGATCGCCGTGACCCATGTCTACGGCCTCACCGAAACCTATGGCCCCTGCGTGCTGTGCGAACCGCAGCGAAGCTGGCAGGGGCAGGATGCCACCACGCTGTCGCGCCTCAAGGCGCGCCAGGGGGTAGCATCCCCGCTGCAGGGGGAGATGCGGGTCATCAACCCGGTCAGCGGCGAGCCGGTTCCCCAGGATGGCAAGACCCTGGGGGAGATAGTGCTGCGCGGCAATGTGGTGATGAAGGGCTATCTCAAGAACCCTTCTGCCAGCGCCGAGGCGATGGCGGAGGGCTGGTTTCGCAGCGGCGATCTGGCGGTCTGGCACCCGGACGGTTATGTGGAGATCAAGGACAGATCCAAGGACATCATCATCTCGGGCGGAGAGAACATCTCCAGCCTGGAGGTGGAGGACGTGCTCTATCGCCATCCCGATGTGGACGAGGTGGCGGTGATCGCCATGCCTGACGAGAAGTGGGGGGAGGTGCCCTGCGCCTTTGTGAAGCTCAAGGAGGGGCGCGAGCTCACCCAGGCCGAGCTGATTGCGTTTTGCCGCGAGCAGATGGCCCACTTCAAAGCCCCCAAGCGCATCATCTTCACCCCGCTGCCGAAAACCTCCACCGGCAAGGTACAAAAATACATGCTGCGCCAGCAGCTGGGCAGTTGAAGCTGCCACAGCCGTAAAACAGAACGGGCCCATCAGGGCCCGCTTTTTTCAAATCGGTTTTACGATCACTTGTTATGGCGCTAATGAAGCCGCTGCACCACATCCTTCAATTCCAGCTCCTCGTTTTGCAGCAGTACTGTGAGGTGATAGAGCCGTCAGGAGGGATTCGTTGTTCACTTGTTATGGCGCTCATAGAGGCGCTGCACCACATCCTTCAACTCCAGCCCCTCGTTTTGCAGCAGTACGGTCAGGTGGTAGAGCAGATCGGCGGATTCGTTGATGAGCTCCTCCCGATCCTTGGCCATGGCGGCCAGCGCCACTTCCACACCCTCTTCACCCACCTTCTGGGCGATGCGCTTGGTGCCCTTGGCATACAGGCTGGCGGTGTAGCTGGTGGCTGGGTCGGCACCTTTGCGTGATGCCAGGATCTGCTCGAGCTCGGCCAGGAAGCCGAGCGGTGGCACAGGGTGGCCGTCGAAGCAGGAGGGGGTGCCCAGATGGCAGGTGGGGCCGACGGGGTTGGCGGCGATCAGCAGAGAGTCCTGATCGCAGTCGGTGCTGATGGCGACCAGCTTGAGCACATGGCCCGAGCTTTCACCCTTGGTCCAGAGGCGCTGCTTGCTGCGGCTGAAGAAGGTGACCTGGCCGCTGGCCTGGGTCTTTTCCAGCGCCTCGCGGGTCATGAAGCCCTGCATCAGCACCTCGCCGCTGGCGGCATGCTGGACGATGGCGGGGATCATGCCATCACACTTTGCCCAGTCCAGGCGCTCGGCGAGCGGTAGCTCGTTGTTTACAGCTTGATTATTCACGGATGGCGACTCCTTCATTTTTCAGCCAGCGTTTCAATTCGGGAATGGGGATAAGGCCCTTGTGGAACACGGAGGCGGCCAGGGCCCCGTCCACGTCGGCGATAGTAAAAGCATCGAGGAAGTGTGCCATGGTGCCGGCACCACCGGAGGCGATCAGCGGCACCTTGCAGACGGCGCGCACCAGCTTGAGCTGCTCGAGGTCGTAGCCCTGGCGCATGCCATCCTGGTTCATCACGTTCAGCACGATTTCGCCGGCGCCGCGCTTTTGCGCCTCCTGCACCCAATCCAGGGTATGCCAGGCTGTGGTGCGGGTGCGGCTCTCGTCACCGGTAAACTGTTTGACCTGATAGTGACCGGTCTGCGCATCAAAATAGGAGTCGATACCCACCACCACGCACTGCACGCCGAAGCGCTCCGCCAGTCGGGTGATGAGAGTTGGATCGGCCAGGGCTGGCGAGTTGATGGAGACCTTGTCGGCCCCGAATTCCAGGATCTGGCGAGCATCCTCCACGCTCTTGATGCCACCGGCGACGCAGAAGGGGATGTCGATCACCTCGGCCACCCGGCTTACCCAGCTCTTGTCGACCACCCGGGCATCGCTCGAGGCGGTGATGTCATAGAACACCAGTTCGTCGGCCCCTTCCTCTGCGTAGCGGCGGGCGAGCTCGACGATACCGCCCATCACCTCGTGATTTCGAAATTGCACTCCCTTGACCACAACGCCATCTTTGACGTCCAGACAGGGGATAATACGCTTTGACAACATGCTCGTTGCTCCATGTAACGCACGGTTAAAAACATCGTTATTGCCGGGTGACGCGGGCGTCAGACGGCCAATGAGTGAAGATCGTCGGCATGCTTCAACAGGTGGTGCCCAGCCGGGCGACAACGTGGCCGCAAGGGGACGTGTTCGACAGGGGAACCAACACTATATGCATGACTTTATTCAGTGATTCAACCCTTTATCTCTCTTTGTCGCCGCAGGATGCCGGGTCGGTGCATCCGGGCCAGCCGGTTCAAATCCGGTGGTATGTTCCTGCGTTGCCTGCAGGCTGCGCAGGGTAAGCAGGGCGCCGTCGAAATCGAACACCTTCAACTGGCGTGCCAGCGTATCCCCTTTGGGTCCGAGGCCTAGGAGCAGGGGACCGGCGTACTGCTCGAACAGCGGAATGACGGCTGTGTCGCTCTGCAGCAGCAGGCCTTCAATCTGGCGCAGCAACTGCTGCTGCCAGTGGCCGTTGAGGGGGGCCGACACGGCGGCGGGTTCAGGCTCTTCCTGACCCAGCAGCTCAAGCAGGGCGCCGAGTGCGTTCGTTATCTCCGCCATCTGATCGGTCAGCTCGCTGCCATCGCGGGACAGGTCGTGTTCCAGTCGCTGGCTCTGGTCGGCCAGGGATACCCAGCCCAGGGTCGCGGCGACGCCGCGCAAGGCGTGGGCGAGGCGCGTGGCGGCCGGCTGATCACCCGCCTGCAGATGGCTGCTGAGCAGTTGCATGTCCTGGCTGTGTTCACTGGCGAAATGGCGCAGCAAGGCGGCGTATTTCACCTGGTTGCCCTGCAGCGCAGCCAGCCCCTGTTGCAGATCCAGGCCGGGGAAGGATTGCAGCCGGGCGAGCGGGGCTATCAGGGTATCGCTGGCCCGGCGCTGGTATTGAGGCTGCACCGGCGTGCTGGCGGGCAGCCACAGTTGCAGCGCCTCAAACAGCTTGGCGGGGGTCACGGGCTTGGCGATGAAATCGTTCATGCCCGCCGCCTCACAGGCTTTTCTGTCCTCTTCAAAGGCACTGGCGGTCAGCGCCAGAATGGGGATCTGCTCCCAGCCCGGCAAGACACGGATGGCGCGAGTGGCACTGTAGCCATCCATCAGGGGCATCTGTATGTCCATCAGGATCAGATCGAAGGCGTGCTGGCTGACGCGCTCCAGCGCTTCCTGGCCGTTGACGGCGGTCTCGATGACGAGGCCGCTGTTGTTGAGCAGTTCCAGCACCACCTCGCGGTTGATGGCGTTGTCCTCCACCAGCAGCACGCGGGCGTGGTTGGAGAAAAAGAGCGTCTGTTGCACCGTCTGCTCGAGTCGCGCGGCTTGCTGCGGCTCGCTCTGCCCCAGGGAGAGCAGGGCGGTAAACCAGAAGCAGCTGCCCTTGCCCGGCACGCTGCTCAGACCGACCTCACCCCCCATCAGGGTGGCGAGCCGGCTGGTGATCGCCAGGCCAAGGCCGGTACCGCCGTACTTGCGGGTGGTGGAGACGTCGGCCTGCTCGAATGCCTGGAACAGCTTCTCGCTCTGTTCCGGACTGATGCCGATGCCGGTGTCTTCCACCTCGAAGCGCAGCAGATACCCCGTGGGCAGCGGACGTTCTATCCGTACCCGCAGGGTGACCGAGCCCTGCTCGGTGAACTTGATGGCATTGGCCGCGTAGTTGAGCAGCGCCTGGCGCAGGCGGGTGATGTCGCCATGGACCCAGGCGGGTGTATCCCCTATGTCGACTATGATGGTGAGCCCCTTGGCGCGGGCTTGCTCGCTCATCAGGGCGCTGACGTTGTCCAGCATGGCGGTGAGGGAGAAGTCACTCTGCTCCAGCACCATCTTGCCCGCATCGATTTTGGAGAGATCCAGAATGTCGTTGATGATGGTGAGCAGGTGCTGGGCGGCGTTGTCTATCTTCTCCAGCCGATCGTGCTGGGTGTGATCCGGTGTGTCGCGCTTGAGCAGATAGGTGAGTCCCAAAATGGCATTCATGGGGGTACGGATCTCGTGGCTCATGTTGGCCAGGAAGGCGCTCTTGGCACGGTTCGCGCTCTCCGCCCTTTGATGGGCCTGGGCCAGTTGCAGGGTGCGCTCGTTGACCATCTCTTCCAGATGGTAGCGGTATTGATCCAGCTCCTCGCCGAGCTGTTTCTTCTCCGTGATGTCCGCCTGCACTGTCACATAGTGGGTGATGACGCCGTTCTCCTGCCGAATGGGGGAGACGGTGGCCAGCACCTGATAGTGGGAGCCATCCTTGCGGCGGTTGATGAACTCGCCATGCCAGCGCTGACCCTGATGGATGGCGTCCCACAGGGCAACATAGGTCGCCTTGGGGGTGAGACCTGAGCGCAGCAGGGAAGGGGTCTGGCCCAAGACCTCGCTCTGCTGGTATCCGCTGGCGGCCAGGAAGGCGACGTTGACGTACTCGATGCGCGCCTGGGTATCCGTGATGAAGACGCCATCCGGGCTCTGCTCCAGGGCCAGCGACAGTTGTCGCAACTGTTGTTCGGCCTGCTTGCGCTCCGTGATGTCCAGATTGATGCCGAGCAGGCGCAGCGGGCGCTGCTGTGAATCCCGATAGACGCTGCCCTTGCTCACCAGCCAGCGAATGTCACCGCTGGGCAGCAGGATGCGAAACTCTATCTCGAGGGGTTTGCCCGCCGCGGGCAAGTCGGAGAGCAGCTTGTCGATGCGGGCCTTGTCGTCCGGATGCACGCAACTCTGCCAGGTGCTGAAGGTGTTGAGCTGCTCCACACTGCGGCCATAGAGGCGGGCACATTCGGGGGAGAAGAACAGCTGGCCACTCGGGATGTCCCACTCCCAGATGCCGACGTGTGCCCCTTCCTGAGCCATCAGCAGGCGCTGTTCGCTATTGCGCAGGGCTGTGCTGGTGGTCTCTGCGCGGATGCGGGCGCTGATGGCATCGTCCATCAGATTCAGTGCCGCCAGGCGGGCACGGCGCTGGGTATCGAGTGCCACCTGCTGGTTTTGCAACAGCTGCTGCTCGGTCAGTTTGCGCTCCGTGATGTCCTGTACCGTGCCGTACAGCTCGACGATGGTGCCACTGCCATCGCGCAAGGCGGCGCCCCGGGCAATGATCCAGATGGGCTCCCCCTGTTCGTGGATCACCTCGGCATCGCACTCGTAGGGATAGCCGGTCTGCAGGCAATGCTCGACGGCCTGGGCGATGGCGCGCCACCCCTCCTGGGTGAAATATTTCCTCACCTCGGGATAGACGGCGGGGGGCAGAGACTGGTCGCGGCCATAGATACGGTAGATCTCGGGTGACCAGTAGTGGCTGTTGTCGGCAATATGCCAGCGCCAGTTGCCTATCTTGGCCAGATGCTGGGATTCGCGCAGGATCACCTCGTTGCGGCGCAGGGCCTCTTCGGTCTCCTTGCGTTGCTGGTTGTCCTCGATGATCGAGATGAAGTAGTCGGGCTCCCCCTTGAGATCCCGGACCAGCGCCACAGTGAGGGTGATCCAGAGGATGTCACCCCCCTTGCGCAGGTAACGTTTTTCCAGGGTGTAGTGAGGCCGCTCGCCCGCCAGCATCTGGCCAACATAGGCTTGATCGATGAAGAGATCGTCCGGGTGGGTGATCTGCTGGAAAGTCATGCCCATCAGCTCATCGGCCTGGTAACCCACCATGTCGCACAGCCGCTGGTTGACCCGCAGCCATTTGCCGTCCGGGGCGACCAGGGCAATGCCCACCGCCGCCTGCTCGAAGGTGGCCTGAAAGCGGGTTTCGCTCTGCTGCAGACGGGACTGGATGTTCATCAGCTCCTGCCAGCGCTGGGTCTCCCTGGCGCGGGAGCTGTGCATGGCGGCGCTGAGCAGGCTGATGAGGACGCCGTTGGCGAGCAGTATTCCCCATTGCACCAGATCCTGGCCGGCGGCAATGGTCAGCGAATGGAGCGGGGGCAGCAGGAAGTAGGTGGTGACCAGGGCGCTCACCAGGGTGCTGAGCAGACCCGGCAGCAGGCCACCGAGCAGGGAGCAAATGATGATGGGCAGCATGAAGAGTACCAGCAACGGTCGCTCGCCAAAGGCGATGGGCAGCTGTATCCGGATCTGCAACATGAGAATGGGCAGCAGAATGGCCAGCAGGCAGACCCCCCACCGTTGCCGGGACTGACGGGTATGCCACAGCTGAGACCAGCTCATCATTGGGACTCCTCTGGCGGTGTGGGGGCTTGAGGGTAGGGCGGCTGCTGCCCAAGCTGAAGTGACAGCGCATTGATCTGGTGCTTGAGGGTCAACATGGCCAGCTCCCTGTCCACCATCACCTTGTTGAAACGCTCCAGCTCGCTGTTTTGCTGGCGCAGTTCCGTGGCCTGACGGGTCAGGGCCTGCTCGACCTGCTCCCGCTCGGTCACGTCCAGCAAGAGGCCGAGAACGGCGGGCTGGCCACGATAGTCGACGCGCCGCCCATACAGCTCCACCTCTATGTTCTGATGGTCGTGGTGCAAGGCGGTGAACCGGGTGTGGATCTCGGTATCTTCCTGCTCGCAGCGCAGCAATTGCTCCGCCACCCTGTCGCTGTCTTTCGGGCTGGCCAGAGCGTGCAGCGTGCCGACTTTCAGCAGGGAGTTGGTCGAGCTGTAGCCGAACAGGCGAGCGAAGCCCGGGTTGATGTAACAGAGCTGGCCCTGCTGGAGTATGTAGATGCCGGCTAGGGACTGTTCCACCAGGGCGCGAAACAGACCTTCCCGTTCCTTGAGGCCCGCCTCGGCCCGTTTGAAATCCGTTATGTCGCGGGAGATGCCGAAGATGCCGATCACCTGGCCCTCGTTGTCTTGCAGCGGCCCTTTGGTGGCGAGGAACACCCGATCGCCGCTGGGCAGGGTGAGGTACTCCTCCTGTGTCTGTACCTTGTTGCGGGCTATGACCTGCTGGCCCAGATCCATCAACATTCGGGCCTGGTCGGGTGGGAAGATGGCCATGTCATCCTGACCCAGCATATCGGCGGCCGGCTTGCCGACGAACTGGCTGGCGGCACGGTTGAACAAGATGTATTTGCCTTCCATGTCCTTGGCGAAGATGGCGTCTTCCGAGCTGTCGGCAATGGCGGAGAGCAGTTGCAACGCCTGCAGGCGTCCCGCCTGGGATTGGCGGATCTGCTCTGCCATGAAGAGCTGGGTATGCTGGCGTAGCAATATGATGCCGGCGTTGGCGATGAAGAGCACCAGCATGCCTATGAGCCCAATCCAGATACTCTCCCTGAAAGCAGCATGGTTGAGCTCCGTCTTGTCTATCTTGGCGATTAGATACCAGTCGGTGCCGATGACGGAGTGGATGGTGCCAAAGACCTCGACCCCCCGGTAATCCTGGCCAAAGAACGTCTGCCTGAGCCCCTCTTTGGCACCGCCGTTGAGAAACTGGGCCGCCAGCAGCGTCTTGTTGTCGATGGGGATCTGCAGGGTGAGGGCAGAGTGGGGACGATAGCGCACGTCATTGAGAAACTGTACCTGATTGCCGAGTTTTCGAAACAGCAGGGCTTCCCCGCTGCTGGCCGGAATGGGCCACTGCTTGAGAATGTGGTTGAGCCAGTCGCTGGAGCTGATCTGCAGCACGACAAGAGGGGAGCCGCTGCCAGGCATGGACAGCGGGGCTATGAAGTCGAGCCTGGGCTGGCCCTGCTCATCGAGATAGGGCCCCACCCGCATGACATTGCCCGTTTCCACTTGAGCCAAGGCCTCACGCAGCGGCGCACCAAGGCCGCTGGCCCCGGGCGTCTGCCACAGGGCTGTGCCGGTCGGGCTGAATACGGTCGCCGCGCTGAATCCCCTGATGGAGATGAACTCGGCCAGCCGGGTCATCAGGGGGGTATGTCCATCCGCCGGATGTGCAACTTGTCCCTGGCGATAGAGATTGGCATAGAGCGGGCTTTCGATCAGCAGGCGGGCATCGCGCTCACGGGCATTGAGCCACTCGGTGATCTGTTTGCTCTTGAGATCGGCGATGGCCTCGATCCTGGCTATCTCCTTGTCCTGGGTGTGACCCAGGCTCTGAGCGATGGCCATGCCGGTGAGTCCCAGGATCAGGCCGTTGATCAGGATAAGGGGCAAGAGCTGACGGCGAGAGAATTGACGGGTGACCACTGGCATGTCGATGCGACGGCGCAGCATGGCATAGAGCATGAGCGCCGTGATGAGGATGAACAGCCAACCCTTGATGGTGCTGGCCAGGGCAAACTGGGCCTGAGTGCTGAACAGCCACTCCACCGCCTTGTCGGAGAGCAGGATCCACAGGCTGGCCACTGCGGCATAGGTCAGCACTATGTTGAGAATGTAGGCCCGGGTGAGCGGGGGCTGGTCAGCCATGCTGTGCCTCGTTGTCATCCTTGTAGCGCTCGGCGATGGCGACGAACTGTTCGAAATGGCTGTCGAATGCCGCCACCACGTCTGGATCGAAATGCTGGCCGCTGCCGGTGAGGATCAGGGTTCTCGCCTCGTCATAGGACATGGCGGCCTTGTAGACCCTTACGCTGATGAGGGCGTCAAACACGTCGGCCAGCGCCATCAGCCGGGCCGAGAGGGGAATGTCATCGCCGTGCAGGCCGTCAGGGTAGCCGCTGCCGTCCCACTTCTCGTGGTGCCAGTGGGCAATCTCCTTGGCCAGGGTAAGGAATGCCAAGGGTTGTTCTATGTCTTGTTCCGCTTGCTCGATGGCATCGCTGCCGAGCTTGGCATGGGTGCGCATGGTTGCCCACTCGTCCACCGTCAACTTGGCCGGCTTGAGCAGTATGTGATCGGGAATGCCCACCTTGCCTATGTCGTGCAGGGGGGCCGAGCGGCTCAGCAGGTCTATGTAGCGGGGGGTCAGGGTCTCGGCAAAGCGGGGATGCGTGGCGAGGGAGCTGGCCAGTTGCCGCACGTAACCCTGAGTGCGCAAGATGTGGTTGCCGGTTTCGGGGTCGCGGATCTCCGCCAGGTGGGCGAGGGCACGGATGGAGACCTGCTGGATCAGGTCGTTCTCCATCATGCGGCGTGCCACCTCGGCTTCCAGCGCCGTGTTCTGGCTCTGCAAGCCGTCACGGGCCTGTTTGGCCTCCAGCTGGGTACGCACCCGGGCCTGGACGATGGCCGGTTTGATGGGCTTGGTGATGTAATCGGCCGCTCCCAGCGACAATCCGTACTCTTCACTCTGGGGATCGGCGAGGGCGGTGAGCAGCACCACGGGAATACGGCTGGTCTCGGGGGTGATGCGCAACTGTTTGAGCACCTCATAGCCATCCATGCCCGGCATCATCACATCCAGCAGGATGAGATCCGGCGCCGTCTTGCCAGTGGCGATCCGCAGGCACTTTTCTCCGCTCTGGGCGGCCAGCACCCGATAGGTGGGAGAGAGCAGATCGGTCAGCACCATCAGATTCTCGGGCGAGTCATCGACGATCAGTATGGTGGCGGCGTGAGATGTGAACATAAGTCCTCCGTGACGTTGTCTCAATGAGTTCGAGTATAGAGTCAATTGTTACCAAGTAATAAGGACTTACCCCGACTTATCTCTGGATGGAGAGATCCCTGCCCGACCCCTGTGGCCAGGCAGGCTCTCATGTCACGGCGGCCGATCAAGCCGTCAATCTGGCGTGCCGTTGGCCCAGCAGGTGATGGCGTCACCCACGGAGAATTTGCCCTCCAGCAGGGCGCGGCCAAGGATGATCCCCTTGACCCCGGAGCCCTTGAGCGCCTCTATGTCCTGGATCCCGCCAATCCCGCCCGAGGCCTGGAAGGCCACGCTCGGGTAACGGGCGCAGAGATCCCGATAGAGCTCGACGTTGGTGCCCGCTAAGGTGCCATCGCGGCTGATGTCGGTGCAGAGCACATGCTTGAGACCGACCGGCAGGAAGCGCTCGATCAGCGCCTCTATGGTCACGCCGCTGTTCTCCTGCCAACCCGCCACGGCGATATGACGATTGCCCTGGGCGTCGATATTGACGTCCAGCGCCAGCACTATCTGCTCGGGGCCATATTTCTCCATCCAGCTTGCCACCAGATCCGGGGATTTGACGGCGGTGGAGCCAATCACCACCCGGCTGGCACCGGCGGCCAGCAGATCCGCCACATCCTGCTCGGTGCGCACCCCGCCGCCCACCTGTACCGGCGCCTCGGTGGCCGACAGCAGCTGGGTCAGCAGGGGGAGTTGGCGGGCCTGTGTCTCTTTGGCACCGTCCAGATCCACCAGGTGCAGTTGCACCGCCCCCTGGGAGACATATTCGTCAAAGCGGGCCTGCGGGCTGTCGCTGTAGGCGGTCTTCTGGTCGTAGTCACCCTGATAGAGGCGAACCACCTGACCCTTGATAAGGTCGATTGCAGGAATGATCATCCTTGTCATAGCTCCAGAAAGTTTTGCAGTAAACGGGCACCCGCCGCGCCTGAGCGCTCCGGGTGGAATTGGGCGCCGAAGAAGTTGTCCCGCCCGACGATGGCGGTAAAGGGCGTGCCATAGTCACAGGTGGCGAGCGTCGCGTCTGTCACCTCCAGGGCGTAGGAGTGGACGAAGTAGAAGTAGCTGCCGCTTGGGATGCCCTTGAGCAGGGGATGGCGCTCGTCGTGCTCAATCTGGTTCCAGCCCATGTGGGGCAGGCGCAGCTTGCCCACCTCCATCAGCCGGATCTTGCCCGGCACTATGCCGAGGCAGTCGATCAGATCGCCGCTGCTGCCATCTGCACTCATGCTCTCTTCAGACGCCTCCGCCAGCATCTGCATGCCGAGGCAAAAGCCCAGCAGCGGCTGTTTGGCGGCGCGAATGAGGGGCACCAGATTGCGCTCGTTGAGGTTTTTCATGGCCGCCACGGCTGTGCCGACCCCGGGCAGGATCAGCTTGTCGGCACTCTCGATATCGGCCGCCTTGCTGGAAACCAGCGGCTGCACGCCGAGGCGCTCAAACGCCATTCTGACCGAGGCCAGATTGGCGCAGCCGGTGTCGATGATGACCAGTTTCTGAGTGCTCATCGTGTGTCCCTATCCATGTCGATTGGCGAGATCCGCACCATCGATGCGGTATCGATAATCACCAGCTTCTGAGAGTTCGTTGCCATTACAAGACTCCCTTGCTGGAGGGGAGCTCGCTCCCTTCCACCCGGATGGCCTGGCGCAAAGCGCGGCCAAAGCCCTTGAAGAGCGCCTCCACCTGGTGGTGGGTGTTGCCGCTGCCGACTTTCATCTGCAATGTGATGGCCATGGCGTCCGACAGGGAGCGGAAGAAGTGGGGCACCATCTCGGTGGCCATCTCACCCACGCTGTCGCGGCCAAAGCCGCTCGGGCAGTCAAACACGAAGTAGGGGCGGCCGCTCAAGTCCAGGGCGGTACTCACTTCCTGCTCGGTGAGCGGGCGGGCATCGATCACCGCCTGTACCTCATCCATCGCCAGCACGAAGCCGAAACGGCCTATGCCGCGCTTGTTGCCGAGCGCCTGGCGCATGGCCTGACCCAGCGCCAGCCCCACATCTTCCACCGTGTGGTGATCGTCGATGTGCAGATCGCCGCTCACCTTCAGCTTGAGTCTGAAACCGGCGTGGGTCGCTATCTGATCCAGCATGTGATCGAAGAAGCCGATGCCGGTGGCGATCTGGTTGCCGCCGCTCTTGTCGAGATCCACCGCCACCTGGATGCGGGTCTCCTTGGTATAGCGCTCCACTTCGGCCACGCGGCCCTTGGACAGCAGCTGATCACGGATGGCGAGCCAGTCGTGATCCTGCGGCTGATAGCGAATGCCACCGATGCCCATGTTCTCGGCGAGCTGCAGGTCTGTCTGTCTGTCACCAATCACGAAAGAGTTGGCGAAATCGATGCGACCGGAGGCC
Source organism: Aeromonas sp. MR19 (assembly GCF_963899305.1). Lineage (NCBI taxonomy): Bacteria > Pseudomonadati > Pseudomonadota > Gammaproteobacteria > Aeromonadales > Aeromonadaceae > Aeromonas > Aeromonas sp. MR19. The sequence goes on along the minus strand of NZ_CAWQWZ010000021.1, from coordinate 226,125 downwards.
AGATACTCCTTCACCAGTCCCAGATTGGGTTTGCGGCAGCTGCAGCCGTCGGTCGGGAAGTGGGGGCAGATAAGCACCTGTTCCCAGTGGACCCCTTGCGATTCAAACAGGTGCATCATCAGGTCGTGGGGCGGCTGGAAGTTTTCCAGCGGCAGGCTGGCCGTACCCAGCCCATCCTGGTTGGTCACCATCACCAGCACGTAACCGGCGGCCTGCAGCTCGCGCAGCACAGGGATCACCATGGGCTCGAAGCGCAGCTTGGCGAGGCTGTCCACCTGTTTGTCGGTCACCGGCTCTTCAATCAGGGTGCCGTCGCGGTCGATAAACAAAAACGGGGTCTTCATCAATGACATCCTTATACGCTGGCGGCAGACGGGTTGTTGAGTGGCATCTGGTTGGCCGAGACGTCTCGCAATACTGCGATCACTGCATCCATTTCGCCCTGATAGCCGATGGTGATGCGAATGCTGTTGTCCAGGCCCGGCTTGGTGGAGAAATCCCGCAATATGATGCCGGCGGCCTTCATGGCGGCAAAGACGGTGGCGCCGTCAACGAAGCGCACCAGTATGAAGTTGCCCTTGTCCTCGAAAAGCTCCCGCACGCAGGCCAGGCTGGCCAGCTCGGCCTTGATCAACGCCTTCTGCTTGTTGAGCTCGGTGACCCGCTCCTGCATTAGCTCCAGTCCCATGGGGGAGAGCGCCTGCGTCGCTATCTGGGCGATGGGATCCGGGATGGGGTAGGGAGCTATCACCTTGGCCAGCATGGCGATCACCTCGGGGCTCGCCAGCGTAAAGCCGCAGCGGATCCCGGCCAGGGCAAAGGCCTTGGAGAGGGTGCGGGTCACCACCAGATTGGGGAAACGGGCCAGCAAGTCCACCACGGACGCCTCTGGACAGAACTCGATATAGGCCTCGTCGACCACGATAATGGCGCGCTTTCTGGCCTTCTCCAGCAGGGCGATCAAGCCGTCTCGACCCATCAGATCCCCGGTGGGGTTGTTGGGGGAGCAGAGGAACACCAGCTTGACGTCGGAGAGGCGGTCGGCGATGGCGGACCAGTCCGGCTGACGGCTGGCCGTCAAAGGCTGTTCGACGATACCCACGCCACAGGTCTCGGCACTGATGGCGTACATGCCGTAGGTGGGGGGGCAGATCAGGATCTGATCCTGCCCCGCCTCGCAGAAGGTGCGAACAAGCAGCTCTATGGCCTCGTCGGCGCCCCGGCTCACCAGCACCTGACTTGGGCTCACACCCGCATAGGCGGCGTAGCCGTTGATCACCTCGGCCGGTTGGGGCTCGGGGTAGCGGTTGAGGCGACTCCCCTCGATGGTGAAGGGGTAGGCCTGCGGCGCCTCGTTGGCATTGAGCCAGATGTGGCCCTTGCCGCCGATGCGGCGGGCGGATTGGTAAGGGGTGAGGGCCCGCACCACGCGGCGGGCCAGATTGGCGATGCTCATGACAAATCCTTCTGCGGCTGGTTTGAAAGTGCGCTCAACCTGAGGGTGACGGCGTTTTTGTGGCCATCGAGCCCTTCTGCCTGGGCGATGCGCTGGACTATGGGGCCGAGCCCCTGGATGCCCTCGACGCTCAGCTCCTGCACGGTGTAGCGGCGCTGGTAATCGGCCAGCCCCAGGCTCGAGCAGGTGCGGGCGTAGCCGTAAGTGGGCAAGGTGTGGTTGGTGCCGCTGGCGTAATCGCCGACCGACTCCGGTGTCCACTGGCCGAGGAAGATGGAGCCGGCGTTCTCGAGCTTGCCGAGCAGTTCCCGCGGCGCCTGGGTCTGAACTATCAGGTGCTCGGGGGCATAGGCGTTGGAGATGGCGCAGGCCTCGTCCAGGCTGTCGCAGAGGATCACCAGGCTGGCGCCCAGCGCCTTGGCAGCGATGTCCCGGCGGCTGAGCCGGGCCAGCTGGCCCTTGATCTCGCCGGCAATGGCATCGGCCAGCAGCGGAGAGGTGGTGACCAGCACCACCTGACTGTCGGGGCCGTGCTCGGCCTGGGAAAGCAGATCTGCCGCCACAAACGCCGGATTGGCGCTCTCGTCGGCAATCACCAGCACCTCGGAGGGGCCGGCAGGCATGTCGATGGCGGCGCCGCGCCAGTCACGGGAGACCTGGCCCTTGGCCTCTGTCACGTAGGCGTTGCCCGGACCGAAGATCTTGTCCACCTTGGGGATGCTCTCGCTGCCATAGGCCATGGCGGCGATGGCCTGGGCGCCGCCGATGGCGAATACCTTCTCGACGCCGCAGGCGCGGGCGGCAAACAGTATCTCGTCGCTGGCTGGCGACGGGGTGCAGAGCACCACCTCACGGCAACCAGCTAGGCGTGCCGGAATGGCCAGCATCATGACGGTGGAGGGGAGCGGTGCACTGCCCCCCGGCACATAAAGACCGACCCGGCTGATGGGCTGGGTGCGCAGCTCGCATACCACGCCGGGCTGGGTCTCGACCCGCACCACCGGCTGCACCTGGGCGGCGTGGAAGGTGCGAATATTGGCAATCGCGGCTTCGATGGCACTCTTGATGTCATCATCCAGCCGCGCACAGGCGGCCTCGATTTCGGCCTCGCTGACCCGCAGTTGTTCACGGGGGGCGCGTTCGAAACGCAGGCCGAGCTCGCGCAGGGCCTCGTCGCCACGGCTGCGCACGGCTGCGATGATCTCCTTGACCACGGCGCCTATGTCCGCCTCGTCATTGAGGGCGGGCCGGGTCAGCACGTCGGTTTGCTGGGCGGGGGAGAGGGTCTTCCAGATCAGGGTCTGCATGGTGTCCCCTCCTTATTCCATCATTTTTTCGATGGGCAGCACCAGGATGGAGCTGGCACCGAGGGCCTTGAGCTGCTCCATGGTTTCCCAGAACAGGGTCTCGCTGGATACCACGTGCAGCGCCACCTGATTGGTGTCACCGGCCAGCTGCATTATGGTAGGGCGCTCGGCGCCGGGCAGCAGATCCGTGATGGCATCGAGCTTGTCTTTGGGGGCGTGTAGCATGATGTACTTGCTCTCGCGCGCCTGTTGCATGCCCTGGATGCGGGGCAGCAGCTTGTCGATCAGCTTCTGCTTGGCCTCATTCAAGGGGTTGGGGGCCTGCACCAGCACCGCCTTGGAGCGGTAGATCACCTCCACCTCTTTGAGGCCGTTGGCCTCCAGGGTCGCGCCTGTGGAGACCAGATCGCAGATGGCATCGGCCAGACCAGCGCGCGGCGCCACTTCCACCGAGCCGCCCAGCATGACGCTCTTGAAATTGAGCCCCTTCTCATCGAAGAAGCGCTTGAGCAGACCTGGGTAGGAGGTGGCGATGCGCTTGCCCGCCAGGCTCTGCGGCCCCGTGTAGGCCACATCGTCCGGCACCGCCAGCGACAGGCGGCAGCCCCCGAAATCGAGCTGCTTGAGGGTTTTCACTTCCGCGGGCAGCCCCTGGGAGGCGCGAATGAGCTGCGCCTCTTCCAGCACGTTCTCACCTATGATGCCAAGGTCGACCACCCCTTCCATCACCAGACCGGGGATGTCGTCATCACGCACCCGCAGTATGTCGATGGGCATGTTTTCCACATGGGCGATAAGGCGCTGCTCGCGCAGGTTGATCTTGAGGCCGCAGCTCTTGAACAGGGCCTGGGAATCCTGGCTTAGACGACCGGACTTTTGCATGGCGATACGCAGGCGTTGTGTTTCCATTTGCTCGATTTCCTTCTAGTCAAAAACGAAAAAACCCTCGGAAGTATGTGCTTCCGAGGGTTTATGAATCTTGCGGTCCTTTTGGAAGTCACCAGTTAAGTGTCTTCCAGCAGTCAACCTCCTGAAAGACTAGTCGGGATGATGATGGTGGTGATGAGTCTTCAGCAGGGTGAACTTCATGTAACTAATCCTTTACAAATAAGATGTCGTAGTTGACGCCCGATTTAAACTACCTTCCTTGACGGAAAAAGCAACTCGAAAATGTGATTCCATCGATTAAAGTTGAGAAAACGGTTTCTTGGTCGATAACTAGACAAGATGCCCCAGAGGAGGCGAGATCATGCCCAGCCAGGACCTGTTGTTTCCCATTTTGCCGCGGGCGCCAGCGACCCCGAGTCCTGACGACATCAAGCGGGAAGTGACCCAGATCAGCCAGAAGCACCAGTTGCGCAAGACCAGCACCGACAACGGTGAGTCCCAGCAGCGCCAGCAGGCCTACCCCTCTGCCAAACGTGATCAGCCAAAGCCCGAAGAGGACGATCACAAGCCGGATCCCGAGCACCAGATCGATCTCTTCGTCTGAACGCATTATCAGTCCCGCTTTCACCGCATTTTTGGCATAATGCCCGCTTTTGCTGCGGGACGCCCTTTTGACCATCCAGACCCTGTTCAAGCCAGATGGCCCTCTGGCCAGCCACATCGACGGCTTTGTTGCCCGCGCCCCGCAACTGGCCATGGCCGAGGCCGTCTCCAGCGCCATCAAAAGCGGTGGCCGTCTGCTGGTGGAGGCGGGCACGGGCACTGGCAAGACCTATGCCTATCTGGTGCCGGCGCTGGAGTCCGGCAAGCGGGTGGTGATCAGCACAGGTTCCAAGAACCTGCAGGAGCAGCTCTTCTACCGAGACCTCCCCACCATCACGGGGGCACTCTCCTACACCCCGCCGGTGGCCCTGCTCAAGGGGCGCAGCAACTACCTGTGCATAGAGCGGATGAACCGCCTGCTCAGCGAATCCCATCTGCAAAAGCCGGAAGTCCTCAACGATCTGGTCAAGGTCAAATCCTGGTCCACTGCCACCGACAACGGCGATGTGGGTGATATCCCGGGTCTGCAGGAGAACGCCGAGATCCTGGCCCACGTCACCAGTACCAACGACAACTGCCTCGGCCGCGACTGCCCCTATTACGACGACTGCCATCTGGTGGTGGCCCGCCGCCGTGCCATGGATGCCCAGGTGGTGGTGATCAATCATCACCTCTTCTTCGCCGATATGGCGGTGAAAGACACGGGATTTGGTGAGCTGGTGCCAGAAGCCCAGGTCTATGTGTTCGACGAGGCGCACCAGTTGGCGGAGATCGCCACCAACTACTTCGGCAAATCGGTGGGCAGCCGTACCATCCAGGATCTGGCGCAGGATATCCAGCTTGCCTATCGCGCCGAGGCCCACGACATGGGGCAGCTTGGCAAGGCGGCGGACCGGCTCTCCATCGCCAGCCAGGATCTGCGCCTCGCCTTCGGGGTGGACGGCGGCCGTGGCAATACCCGCGACATGTTGCGCCAGCCGCTCTGGGCCCAGGCGCTGGCCCGCCTCAACGATGCCCTCGGGCTCTGTTACGAGGTGCTCAAACTCGCGCTGGGGCGCGGTGAGCAGCTGGATCACGCCTTCGAGCGGATCTGCGAGCTGCGCGCCCGTCTTGAGGAGGTGCTGACCATCAACCAGACCGGCTTCTCCTACTGGTATGACTGCTCGCGGCTGCACTTCTCCCTCAACATCACCCCGCTGTCGGTGGCCGAGCGCTTTGGCGCCGAGGTGCTGCGCCCCGAGGTGGCCTGGATCTTTACCTCCGCCACCCTGACGGTGGACATGCGCTTCGATCACTTTGTGGCCGAACTCGGGCTCGCGGGCAGCGCCGAGCTCATCCTCGACAGCCCGTTTGATTACGCCGAACAGGCGCGGCTGTGCGTGCCCCGTTTTCTGCCCGAGCCCAACGCCTTCGGGCGGGGCGAGCAGCTGGCCCAGCTGATGATCCCCCTCATCAACAAGACGCCGGGGGGCTGTTTCTTCCTCTGCACCAGCCATCAGGTGATGCGCCAGGTGGCCGAGGTGTTGCGCCGCGAGATAGGCCGCACCGTGCTGCTGCAGGGGGAGGACAACAAGCAGCGGCTGCTCAAGGAGTTCGTGGAGAATGGCCGCGCCGTGCTGGTGGCCACCAGCAGCTTCTGGGAGGGGATAGACGTGCGAGGGGCCGCGTTGTCGTGTGTTATCATCGACAAGCTACCGTTTGCCAGCCCGGACGACCCGCTGCTCAAGGCGCGAGTCGATGATTGCAAGCTCAAGGGGGGCGATCCCTTCGCCGAGCTGCAACTGCCCAAGGCGGTGATAGCGCTCAAGCAGGGGGTGGGGCGGCTCATTCGTGATCGCAGTGATCACGGCGTACTGGTCATCTGTGATCCACGCATGGTCAACAAACCCTACGGCGCCACCTTTATCAAGAGTCTGCCCGCCATTCCCCGTACCCGGGAGCTAGGGACGCTGGGGAGTTTCTTCGATCGCGGCGAATAGGTGCTCCGCTGATGGGTATCCAGTGGCCTGTTGATGGCAGTCAAGGCTATTTTCTCAAGAGATGCGGCGGCCACGCAGCCCGCTTCGAGGGTTTTTCATCGAGCCGCTTGCAGATAGATGACAGAATTGAACAACGGGCGAGCACAACTTGCTTGCCGGTTACGTAATTGACTGATTTTATAGAGATTGGAAAGCATGAACGAGTTGAAGATCCTGGCCGTTGATACCGCCACCGAAGCCTGCTCCGCTGCCCTGCTGGTGGGCGACAAGCTGTTCTCCCGCTGGGAAGAGGCGCCGCGGGATCACACCCGTAAAATCTTGCCCATGGTTCAGGCTGTGTTGGACGATGCCGGGATAGCCTTGAGCGAGCTCGATGCCATAGCGTTCGGGCGTGGTCCGGGTTCTTTCACCGGCGTGCGGATCGGGATCAGCGTGGCCCAGGGACTGGCCTTCGGGGTTGGCGTGCCGCTCATCGGCATCTCCACTCTGGCCGCCATGGCGCAGGGGGCTTATCGGCTGGAAGGCGCCGAGCGGGTGTTGACCGCCATCGATGCGCGCATGGGGGAGGTCTACTTCGGTCAGTACGCGCTGAAGGAGGGCCGCATGCAGCTGGTGGGTGAAGAGGTCGTGAGCGATCCGGCTGCGCTGGTGGCGTCTGGCCCGCTGGCGGGTCGCTGGACCCGTGTCGGCACCGGCTTTGAGACCTATGGCGAGATCCTGGGTGGTCTGGCCGAGGAGGTTGTCATGAGCCAGGTGCGCTTCCCGGCGGCCGTCGACATGCTGCCGCTGGCGCGTGCCGCCTTGCTGGCGGGGGAGGCTGTACCTGTGGAGCAGGCCACCCCGGTATACTTGCGAGACAAGGTAACCTGGAAAAAACTGCCGGGTCGCGAATAAGGGCAGGAAGCGGCGTGGCATGCCTGTCGCTCCTGCCATAAACCAGGATCCCCATGCCGGACAGGGTCTGGTAACAGGTTCGGTATTCGGCAAACAGGAGAGTGACATGATGAAACGTGCGATTGTGATAGGGGTAGCGGGCTTGTTGCTCGGCGCGTGCAGCTCCGTGCCCAAGGAGCTGGCCTATGAGCCGGAAAGCCAGCTGGTGGCGTATCAGCCTGCCCTGGCTGGTCAGGAAGGCAAGCCGGCGCGCTGGAGCGGAGTCATCTCGGCGGTGCACAATTTGACGGAAAAGAGTGTCATCGAAATGGTTTATCTGCCGCTCAAACCCAACGGCGTGCCGGAGCAGACCGAGCAGAGCCCGGGTCGATTTTTCGCTGTCATGAAGGGCTTCGTCGATCCGACCCTGTACGCCAAGGGGCGCAGCCTGACGGTGCTCGGCACTATCGGCAAACCGGTGGATGGCCAGATTGGCCAGCACAAGTATCGCTTCTCCGTGCTCGATGTCAGCTCCAGCAAGCTGTGGCCACCGGTGAAAGAGGTGGAGATCCGCTACATGGACCCTTACTTCTACGACCCCTTCTATGATCCCTTCTGGCCGAGACGGCCGCTGCGTCGCTAAGGTTGCTCATGACACTCATCATGCAGGAGAAAATGGTCACCCTGACCGATGGTCGCCGGGTGGCCTTGCTTGACAACGAGCAGCAGGGCAAGCCGCTGCTGATCGCCTTGCACGGCTGGCTCGACAACGGCGCCAGCTTTCTGCCTCTGGCCCCCTATCTGGCTAATTTTCATCTGATCTGCGTCGATCTGCCGGGCCATGGCCACTCGGATCACAAAACCACCCCCTATGTTTTTGTCGACTGGCTGGATGATCTCTACCAGATCGTTCAGGCGGCAGGCTGGTCGCATTTCAGCCTGCTCGGTCACTCCCTCGGGGCGCTGATCGCCTCCGCCTATGCCGGTGTCTTCCCCGAGCAGGTGGAGCGGCTCATCATGCTGGAGGGGCTGGGCCCCTTGAGCCAGCCCGATGAGGAGGTGCCGGCCCAGCTGCGGCGGGCGATGTTAAATCGCAGCCGCACCCGTGAGCGAGCCTCCCAGGGCTTTGCGTCCATCGATGAAGCGGTGGCGGCGCGCTGCAAGGTGGCCGACATTGGCCCGGGTTCGGCACGCCTTATCTGCGAGCGACAACTGGTGGAGCGGGCCGGGCGCTGGCATTGGCGCAGCGACCCCAGATTGCGGGATCTGTCGCCACTTCGCATGAGCGAAGGCCAGGCCCAGGCGCTGATCCGGGCTATCCGCTGCCCTGTGCTCTTCATCCGGGGTGAGCAGGGCTTTGCCAGCCTGCTGGCGCAGTGGCAGTTGCGTCATGGCGCATTCGAGCGAATAGAAATGGTCGTTTTGGCGGGAAACCATCATTTTCATATGGAAAATTCGGTCGATACCGCCGTTTGTATCGAAAAATTTTGTCAAATTCGGTAGAATCACCAGCTTTCAATAATTCCAGGTTTGTCTTCCCCCTCACACTTTTCCGTTGTTAATTTGCTGTTAATTGATGTTGCCCTATGTAAATATGTGCGGCATTAGAGCATGAGCTTAAAACAACCGATTTAAATGGATGTGAACAGGGACGGAGGCAACACAGTGAGCGCACAGGTGCTAGTTATGCAGGAGAAGTTCGTGGAAAAAGTCTGGCTGAAGCGTTATCCGGAAGGAGTCCCCGCCGAGATCAACCCAGACCAATACAGCTCCCTGGTCGACATGTTTGAGGCATCGGTGACCGAGTTCGCCGATCAACCTGCCTTCGTCAACATGGGGCAGACCATCACCTACCGCCGACTGGAAGAGCAGTCCCGCGCCTTTGCCGCCTACCTGCAAAACGAGCTCAAGCTCAGCCAGGGTGATCGGGTGGCCGTGATGATGCCGAACCTGTTGCAATACCCCATCGCCGTGTTCGGCATACTGCGCGCTGGCATGATAGTGGTGAACGTCAACCCGCTCTATACCCCGCGCGAGCTGGAGCATCAGCTCAAGGACTCTGGCGCCAAGGCCATCGTCATCGTCTCCAACTTTGCCCATACCCTGGAAAAAGTGGTCTACGACACCCCGATCAAGCACGTCATCCTGACCCGCATGGGCGACAACCTGGGGCTGGCCAAGGGCACGCTGGTCAACTTCGTGGTGAAATACGTCAAGAAGCTGGTGCCCAAATACAACCTGCCCCATGCCAGCACCATGCGTCAGGCCCTCTCCAAGGGCCGTTACCTGCAGTACATCAAGCCCGAGATCACCAACGACGATCTCGCCTTCCTGCAGTACACAGGCGGCACCACAGGCCTCTCCAAGGGGGCCATGCTGACCCATCGCAACATGATCGCCAACGTCGAGCAGTGCCTCGGCGTCTACGGCCCCATGCTGGAGCGGGGCAAGGAGTTCGTGGTCACGGCACTGCCGCTCTACCACGTCTTCGCCCTGACCGTGAACTGCCTGCTGTTCATGCGCATGGGGGGATACAACCTGCTCATCAGCAACCCGCGCGACATCCCGGGCTTCGTCAAAGAGATCAGAAAATACCCCTTCACCTGCATCACAGGGGTCAACACCCTGTTCAATGCCCTGGTCAACAACGGCGAATTCCAGTCGATGGATTTCAGCAAGCTGAAGCTGACCATAGGGGGGGGCATGGCGGTGCAACGGGCGGTGGCCGAACAGTGGAAGGGACTGACCGATACCCCGCTGCTGGAAGGTTATGGCCTGACCGAGTGTTCGCCGCTGGTGAGCGTCTGCCCCTACGATCTGCTCGACTACAACGGCTCCATCGGTCTGCCGGTCTGCTCCACCGACATCCGGCTGGTGGATGACGCCGGTCAGGTGATCACCGAATTTGGCAAGCCCGGCGAGATGCAGGTGCGCGGCCCCCAGGTGATGGTGGGTTACTGGCAGCGTCCAGAGGCTACTGCCGAGGTGATGCAGGATGGTTGGCTCTGTACCGGCGATATCGCCGTGTGCGACGAGCAGGGCTTCTTCAAGATCGTCGATCGCAAGAAGGACATGATCCTGGTCTCGGGCTTCAACGTCTATCCGAACGAGATCGAGGACGTGGTGGCGCTTCACCCCAAGGTGCTGGAAGTGGCGGCGGTCGGTGTGCCGCACAAGGTGTCCGGCGAGCTGGTGAAGATCTTCGTGGTCAAGAAAGATGCAAAACTGCAGGAGGACGAGATTATTGCCCACTGCCGCACACATCTGACTGCCTATAAGGTGCCGAAACTGGTAGAATTTCGCGACGAACTTCCCAAGACCAATGTGGGCAAGATCCTGCGCCGCGTGCTGCGCGACGAGGAAATTGCCAAGCAGCAATAGCGGGCGATGCGCCGCTGTCATGCAAAACCGTGGGTCATGCCACGGTTTTTTCTTTTGGCCCTGATCAACGCGCAGGCAAAGATGCACTATCAACTCATTTCACAGCAAGCCGAACTGGAACAGTATCTCGCTTCCCTGGCCGACGTTCCCCTGGCCATAGATACTGAATTCGTTCGCACCCGCACCTATTACCCCCAACTGGGCCTGTTCCAGATCTATGATGGCGAGCACCTGGCCCTGCTGGATCCCCTGGCCCTGGATCTCACCCCTCTCTGGCAACGGCTTGGCCGGGCAGGGCAGATCGCCATATTGCACGCCTCCGGCGAAGATCTGGAGCTGATCCAGCACGAGGCCGGCCATCTGCCCAATCAGATGCACGACACCCAGCTGGCGACTGCCTTCCTGGGGCACGGCGTCTCGGTGGGCTTCGGCGCCCTGGTCAAGGAGTTCCTCGGGGTGGAGTTGGAGAAGGATCAGGCCCGTACCGACTGGCTCGCTCGTCCGCTCACCGAGCGTCAGCTCGAATACGCGGCGGCCGATGTGTTCTACCTGATGCCGCTCTACGAGAAGGTGATGGCCCGGCTGCATGAGAGCGGCAAGTTTGCCTGGTTCGAGCAGGAGTGTCAGAACCACTCGGCCCGCAAAACCCAGGGCAGCGATCCCCGTCAGGCCTATCTCGAGATCATCAATGCCTGGCAACTGGGGCGCCGTGAACTGGCCATACTGCGCGAGCTGGCCGCCTGGCGCCAGCAAGAGGCGGTACGGCGGGATCTGGCCCTCAACTTCGTGGTCAAGGAGCTGCACCTGTTCAAGGTGGCGGAGCGCAAACCCACGTCGCTGCGCGATCTCAACGAGCTGGGGCTGGCTCCCATCGAAATCAAGATCCATGGCAAGCGGATGCTGGACATAGTCGCGACGGCCCAGCAGAGCGACCCTGCGAGCTGGCCAGAGCCCATTCGCCGGCTGGTGGATTATCCCCAGTACAAGGCCGAGCTCAAGCGCATCAAGGGAATGGTGGAAGAGAAGGCCAAGGCCAGCAACATTCCGCCGGAACTGGTGGCGAGCAAGAAGATCATTCACCAGTACTTCACCTGGAGCTGGCGCATGAGCGATGAAGAGCGCGCTCGCGCCGACAAGCCCATGCTGCTGCAAGGGTGGCGTCATGAGCTGGTGGGTCACCTGCTGGCACAATAAGCGACACAGTCAACAATGGGCCCGATGGGCCCATTTTTTTATCTGTCTCACTATGCCTCACTGCAGCGGGTAGCGGTAGCGTGCGAGGATCTGCCCATATTCCGGGCTCTGCAGCAGCGCCCGGATGGCCTCATCGAGCCGTTGCAACTGCTGGGGCGTGGTGGTGCGGCGGCTCAGCATCAAATGCACGGGTGTCTGCTGGATAGTGAGCAGTGTGGCCAGCTCATCGAGTGGCATGCCAACGAGGCTCAGCTCCTGCAGCCCCATGGGATCCATGACCACACCCTGGATGCGGCCTGCCAGCAGCAATTTCACCAGCTGGTCCAGCCGCAGCCTGACGAGCAGGCGATCCTTCAGCTGGGGAGATTGCATGAAGGCACGAAAATCCACGCCATAGTCAAAGTCGCGCAGCATGCCTATGGTGAATTCGGTGTGAGGCAGCAGATCGGAGAGCTGGGTTATCCCCTGCCAGCGTGACGTGTCCTGGCGCCGGATGAGCAGCACAGTCTCTTCATTGCGATAGGGAATGGAAAAGCGGACGAACTGTTCACGCTGGGCGGTTTGACTGGCGGACATGGCCAACTGTATGGAGCCGAACTCCAGCTCGCGCAGCACGCGGGCCCAGGGCATCTCGCTGTAACTGGCGTCAAAACCGGCCCGGCTGAAGATGGCCTCCAGCAAGTCGATGTCCAGCCCCTGCAACTGCTGCTGTTCATCGCGAAAGCTGAACGGATGCCAGCTTGACCAGCCCACGACCAGTGACTCCTGAGCCCAGGCGGTGCAACACAGACACCATAACAACAAGACTCTGTACACGGATCTGTCTCTGTTCAGCGTGGTTGTTGTTGATTATTGGATAGAAACGGCAGGCTAACCAGCCCGGAAGCGAGGATGCACGAATGTGCATCCCTCAGAGTTCGTGGGCGTGGAATCCCTTGCGATAGCGGGCTTCGCAGCGCGGGCAGCGTTGCAGGGTCGGATCCTGTTCGAGCTGCTCGATGGCAAGCGGCTCTTCGCAATCGGAACAGAGGCCATAGAGACCCAGATCCATTTGACAGAGGGCGGCATCGATCCGCTTGAGGCTGGCCACGCTCTGCTCCACCTTGGGCAAGTCGAGGCGACTGGTCAGATCCACCAGCTGATCCCGTTCGCAGTGATCCACTTTTTCCGCCCACTCGTCACGCCGACAGGCTTTGAGCTGACCGATCAACTCATCTCTTACTTGCGCCCAGTCAGTCAGCAGGCGATCACGCCACACGGCCAACCGAGCTTGCGTCATTTCACACACATTAGCCCCCAACAGACGAATTACAAATCCAGGGCAGTATAGGGAGACGACAGGATTATCAAGATGATATGCGTCAAGTAAAGGACGGTTAGATCACAGTTTTCGAGGCTTGCAGCAAGGCTTCCCGGATGGGATCCGTCTCTTTGTGCAGCCGGATGTCGCGAAACAGCAGGTCGGCTTGCGGGTATTCCCGCTTCAGGTAGCTGAACCACTGCTTGATGCGGCTTGGGTAGTAGTCCGCCTTCTCGCTGGCCAGATCCTGCTCCGTGTAGTTCACCATCAGCTGCAGCACCTGGGCCCAGCTCATGTGGGCGCAGCCTGTCTTCATCACGTTGGCCAGGTTGGGCAGGGAGATGGCGCCGCGCCCGACCATGAGGGCATCACAGCCGGAGACGCGGGCACAGGTCAGCGCATCTTGATGATCCCAGATCTCGCCGTTGGCGGTGACCGGGATGGGCAGGGCGCGGCGGATGGCGTCCACATACTCCCAGTGGGCCGGGGCCTTGTAGCCTTCGCGCTTGGTGCGGGCATGCACCGCCAGCTCGTTGGCCCCCGCCTGATAGACGGCCTGGGCGTTCTCCAGGTAGAGATCCTTGTCATCGTATCCGAGGCGGATCTTGGCGCTGACCGGCAGGTGGGCAGGCACAGCCTCCCGTACCGCCTTGACGATGCGGTAGATGGTGTCGGGCTCTTTGAGCAAGACGGCGCCGCCCTTGCTCTTGTTCACCGTGGGGGCGGGGCAGCCGAAGTTGAGATCGACCCCGGGGGAGCCTAGTTCGATGGCGCGCACCGCGTTCTCGGCCAGCCATTCGGGGTGTTGCCCCAGCAGTTGCACCCGTACCGGGGTGCCGGCGCGGGTCTTGCCGCCCTGCTTGAGTTCGGGGCAGAGGCGATAAAACACCTTGGCAGGCAGCAGCTGATCGACCACGCGGATAAATTCGCTGACACAGAGGTCGTAGTCGTTGACGGAGGTGAGTACCTCCCGCATCAGGTGATCCAGCACCCCCTGCATGGGGGCCAAAATAACGCGCATAGCTGCTTCCGAAGACAAGGGGAGAAAAAAGAGCGCAGATTGTAGTGGCAATGGCCGGTCTTGTCAGCCGTCAGCCCACTCGTTGAGCCTAATCAGCCGCCGCTCGCGGGACCGGGCTGTCAGCTTTCGGGCCAACTCTGTTAGGCTAAGCAGAGCTGGATGGAAGAGGAGCGGCCATGAAACGTTGGTGTCTGATGGGATTGGGCTGGTTGGCATTCGTCACCGGCATCATAGGAATCGTGTTGCCGTTGTTGCCGACCACCCCCTTCATGTTGTTGGCGGCGGCGCTGTTTGCCCGCTCGTCCCCCCGTTTTCACCGCTGGCTGCTGGCTCACCCCTGGTTTGGTCCCCCCATCGCCGATTGGCAGCAGTATCGCGGCATTCGCCGCCACGCCCGGCGCAGGGCCATCATCTTCATCCTGCTCTCTTTCTCGGTGTCGCTGGCGGTGGTGCCCCTGCTGTGGGTCAGGCTGCTGCTCATTGCCATAATGGTGATCCTGCTCACCTGGTTAATGCGTCTGCCGGTACTGGAGCCAGTTGCAATGGCGAAGTGAAGTCCCTAAGCTATTGCGGCAATAATGCTATGGAGTCGGCCTGTCATTTTGCGTGACGGGCCTTTTTATTTCCCGCTGGCGGGAATCGAGAAATACGGCCACGCCTGGGCTCAAAAAATAAGCGGTCAAACAATGAATCCGGATACCCTGAAATTTATCGAAGCGAGCATCAAAACCATCCCCGACTATCCGAAGCCGGGCATTCTGTTTCGTGACATCACCAGCCTGATAGAGAACGCGGAGGCCTTCAAGGCCACCATCGATCTGCTGGCTGAGCATTATCGTGATCAAGGGATCACCAAGATCGTCGGCACCGAGGCCCGCGGCTTCATCTTTGGTGCGCCGGTCGCCTTCGCCATGGGCTTGGGGTTTGTGCCTGTGCGCAAGCCGGGCAAGTTGCCCCGCGACGTGATCGAGGAGTCCTATGCCCTCGAATACGGTACCGACACCCTGCAACTGCACACAGATGCCATAGTGCCGGGTGACAAGGTGCTGGTCGTGGACGATCTGCTGGCCACCGGCGGCACCGTCGATGCGACCGTCAAGCTCATCCGCCGTGCAGGTGGTGATGTGGCCGATGCGGCCTTCATCATCTCCCTGCCATCTCTGGGCGGCGATGCGCGCCTGACGGCGGCCGGCATCAAGGTCGTCTCACTGGTCGAACTGGCCGGCGAGTAATCCCCCAGGATGCAACGCAGGCCTCGTCAGCCTGCTGCGTGTCCCGAAACCGGTGCCCCTCCGGGCATCGGTTTGAAATTCAAGCGATCCCTCCCGACCTCGCCGATAGCCGATACAGCCCGCCTGGCATTTGTGTTAGCATTCTGCCTCAATGCCTTGTCATCCCTGCATCGAGACTTATGAGCTATCAGGTTCTGGCGCGTAAATGGCGCCCCCATACGTTTGAACAAGTGGTAGGCCAGCACCATGTGCTGACCGCCTTGACCAACGCCCTGGATCAGGGACGGCTGCATCACGCCTATCTGCTGAGCGGTACCCGTGGGGTTGGCAAGACCACCATAGCCCGCATTCTGGCCAAGAGTCTCAATTGCGAGCAGGGGATCAGCAGCCATCCGTGCGGTGTGTGCGACACCTGCCGCGAGATCGATCAGGGCAATTTTGTCGATCTGCTGGAGATCGATGCGGCGTCCCGCACCAAGGTGGAAGACACCCGCGAGCTGCTCGACAACGTGCAGTACCGGCCGGCCCGTGGCCGCTTCAAGGTCTACCTCATCGATGAGGTGCACATGTTGTCGCGCCACAGCTTCAACGCCCTGCTCAAAACCCTGGAAGAGCCGCCCCCCTATGTGAAGTTCCTGCTGGCCACCACGGATCCGCAGAAGCTGCCCATCACCATCCTTTCCCGCTGCCTGCAGTTCCATCTCAAGAGTCTGGATCAGACCCAGATCGCCAAGCAGCTCGAATGGGTGCTGGATCAGGAGGGGCAACCGTTCGAGCCGCGCGCCCTGCTGGCCCTGGCCAAATCGGCCGATGGCAGCATGCGCGATGCCCTGAGCCTGACCGATCAGGCGCTGGCCCACGGCAATGGCAGCGTACGTCTCGAGAGCGTGCTGGCCATGCTGGGGACGCTGGATCATCGCCACCTTCACCAGTTGCTGGAGGCTATCCTGCGCCAGGATGCCCCGGCGACCATGGCCAAGATCACCGAGATTGCGACCCTGGGGCCCGATTTTGATCAGCTGCACGCCGAGCTGGAAGGGCTGCTCCATCGCATCGCCATGGCCCAGCTGCTGCCTGCCACCGTACAGGAGCAGGGGGCCGATGCCGATGCTCTGTTGCAGCTGGCCCAGGCCATGAGCCCGGAAGAGGTGCAGCTCTGCTACCAGATAGTGCTGGGGGGGCGCAAGGATCTGCCCTGGGCGCCCGATGGCCGCACCGCGCTCGAGATGACTTGCCTGCGCATGCTGGCCTTCTCCCCGCGCCGTGAGGCCGTACATCCGGCCAACCTTGCCGCTTTGCCGCCCGGGCTTGCCGTGGCAGGAAGGACCGCACCGGCCCCGCTGGGAAAGCCACAGGGGGTTGAGCCAGCCCCCGCTTCGGGGGAGCACACCCTTGTGCAGGCCGAGCCTGTCATCCCCTCTGCTGCGGATGAGCAAGAGAGCGCCAGCGACGCGCTGAGTGCGCCGCTGTTTGCCGAGCAGGACGAGTTGCTGCGTGAGGCGCAGCAGATGGGCTATGAGGGATCCTCTGGCGCGAGTGAGCCAATGGCCTCCGTCAGCGAGAATGACCCTGCGATGCAGGATGTCTCATTGGCAGCACCGCCATCCTCCGAGCCTCATATGGAGGCGGCTCCCGTTGCCGAGCAGGAAGCTGCGCCCTCAGCCGCGTCCAGCATGCAGAGCCTGCTAGGCAAGCGCAATTTGCTGCGCAGCCGCCTGCGTGGTGAGCCAGGAGCCACTGCCGTTGCATCTGCACCTCCTCGCGTTGCGCCCACCCGGCCGGTGGCGGCCCCCGAGGCCGGTCCGATCGCGCAGCCGGTTGCGGCGCCCGCATCCACCGCTTGGCAACCTGCCGTCGTGGCGCCAGCCCAGCGTTCAGCGGTAGCGGGTTATGAGGATCTGCCGCCGCTCGATGCCTATGACGACAGTGGCAGCGACTACGAAGAGTATCTGAGCCAGGGCTTTAGCGATGCCGCTGCCAGTGCGCCCATGCCTAACCGGGTGCCGGCGGCCAGCGCTGGACCTGCCTATGGTCAGGCTGCCCCGGCTCAGGTTCCCGCCAGAGCGAGTCCCAACCCGGGCGATCTGCCGCCCTGGGATCTGGACGGTACGCCGGCCGCGAGGGTGCAGGTCGCGCCTGCCGTGCCCAGCCCCAGCGCCGCCCCCGCGACGCCCCGGGTTGCTGCCGCCAGCGAACCACAGCCGGCGGCGGCCTCCGTGATGGAGACCATCGACTGGGATGAGCTGGAGAGCGACAGCCAACCCGAGGAGGGGGAAGAGGTCGCCAGACTGATCCCGTCCTCCTTGCTGGTCAACTGCGGCGATCCCTGGGCCGAGTTGATTGCCCGCACCGGGGTCGGTGGCCGGTTGCGTCAGCTGGCGATCAACTCCGTCATGCGCCAGCAGGGAGACACTGTGCTGCTGACCCTCAAGCCTGAGCAGCGCCACCTCATCAGCGATCGGGCCCGAGCCGATCTGGCCGAGATCATAGGCCCCGAGCTGGGTCAGGCCGTGCAGGTGGAGGTGACCCTGGGCCTGGTGCCCGATCAGGAGACGCCGCTGGAGATAGAGCATCGCCTCTATCTGGGCGTGCGCGAGCAGGTAAGCCGGGATCTGGAGCAGGATCCTAACGTGCAGTTTTTAGTTCAGCGATTCGGCGCCGTGCTCCACCACGAGAGCATAGAGCCGCTCAGCAATTGAATTCGATGTTTAACACCCATGCCGGGCCTTGTGCCCGGTTGAAAAGCGGTTTGCTTGTCCCCATCTAGGACAGACAAACCTACAGCCCGGCGCTGGATGCCGGATTTCAAGACGAGAGACGACATATGTTTGGTAAAGGTGGAATGGGGAACCTGATGAAGCAGGCCCAACAGATGCAAGAGCGCATGCAGAAGATGCAAGAGCAGCTTGCCCAGATGGAAGTGGTCGGCGAAGCCGGTGCTGGCATGGTCAAGGTCACCATGGCCGGCAGCCACAGCGTGCGTCGCATCGAGATCGACCCGAGCCTGATGGAAGATGACAAAGAGATGATCGAAGATCTGGTCGCTGCCGCCGTCAACGATGCCGTTCGTCGTGTGGAAGAGCAGAACAAGACCAAGATGGGCGAACTGACTGGTGGCATGCAACTGCCCCCGGGCATGAAGCTGCCCTTCTAAGGATGTCAATCCAATGCTTCGACAGGGGCGCGGGCTAAGGGCCAGATCGGTCTGATGTTCCCGTGATGTGGCGCAGGGTGGGTGTTTCATTCGTTCCCCATCTGGCATGGCAAGCCCCATCAAGCATGACCAGAACGCAGTTGATGCAGGCACTCTGTATCAGCTGCGTTTTTTTATGCGTGCGTGCCAATCCAGCCCCTGTTGCGGCAGGAGCCATGGCTGCTGCGCAAAAAATGAAGGCGCCCTCGGGCGCCTTCCTGACTTGTGCACGCGCTTGCGCTTCATCACCAGCGTTGCCACCTCGCTTAACTCAGCCAGCCTGCCGCCATGGCCAGCTTGCCGCAGAGTGCGGCCAGCACTATGCCGAGCAGGGTGCGCAGGAACCAGATCACCACCAGCTGGCTCACGCTCACCGGGATCCTGGTGGCCAGGATGCAGGGAATGGAAGCGGAGAAGAAGAGGACAGAGCTGACCGACACCACGGCGGTGACATAGCGCACCAGCAGATCCGCGTCCTTGAGCAGGATGGCGGGCAGGAACATCTCCGCCAAGCCGGCCGAGAGCGATCTGGCGGTCTCCAGTGGCTCGCCCAGATCAAGCAACCAGGTCAGGGGCCAGAGCAGCCAGCCCAGCAGATCGAACAAGGGGGTGTGCTGTGCCAGCAGCAGGCCGAGCAGGCCGACCGACAATATGGTGGGCACCACGGCGGCCGCCATGCTGAGGCCATCTTTGAGGTTGTCCTGCAACTGGCGCAGCACTGGGTCCGCCTGACGGGATTGAGCCAGCCCGGATGCCAGTGCGGCTTGCCAGCGGCGCATGCCGGCTGGCAGTGGCTCATCGGTCTCTCCGTGATGGGCCATGTTGGAGATGGGGGGCACGCGCGCCAGAATGGCGGTGATGACAAAGGTGATCACCAGGGTGGACCAGAAATAGAAGTTCCAGTGTTCCATCAGGTTGAGGGTCTTGGCCACAATGATCATGAAGGCGGCCGACACGGTGGAAAACCCGGTGGCTATGATGACGGCTTCCCGCACAGTGTATTTGCCCGCGAGGAAGACCCGGTTGGTGATGAGCAGACCAACCGAATAGCTGCCAACGAACGAGGCCACCGCATCGATGGCGGAGTGTCCCGGTGTGCGCCATAGCGGGCGCATCACGGGTTGCATCAGTACCCCGATCAGTTCCAGCAGGCCGAAGCCGAGCAGGAAGGTGAGGGCCATGGCACCTATGGGTACTATGAGGCCGACCGACATGGCCAGCTTGTCGAACAGAAAGGGCAGGCGATCCGGGGTCATCAGCCAGACCGGTCCCAGCTCGGCGACATGCATCACTGCCAGCCCAAGACCGAGCAGCTTGAACAGGCTCAGGAGCCGGTCGATGGGACGCGCGCGCCAGCGGCCATCCAGCAGTGGAGTCACGGCCCCATAAGCGATCAGCAACAGGATCAATCCCACCGCCAATGGCCGCTGTGCCATCAGCAAGCCAGCCAGATGATCCACCAGTATGGTGCTGCGTCCCGCCAGCTCGAACGGGATGAAAAAGATGGCGATGCCAAGCAGGCTGGTCAGCAACAGCTTGATGCCGGCACCTGATTTTGTGGGGGCTATGAGTACATTGTCCTGTTCCATACTTCCATTTCTCCTTGTGGTGTGACACCTGCCCGACATCTGACTGAGCTAATTGTATATACAATATCGTTGCTGGCTCATAAATTAAACACAAAATTAACCAACGTGAAACATTGGCGCCTTGAGTCCGGCGTGAGAGGGCGAGCGGATGGCAACGTCGATGGCGAGCTGGGTGCAGGGGAGGCAAAGGGTGGCGGGTGGGATAGCCAGCCTGGCTGGGCAGATGGGCAGCAAAGGGGAGGCTCGCGCTCAGACAAGATGTGGCGCTGTCGTGCGGGCATCGCCAGACCAAGAATAACTAGGCCAGGGGAGGCAGGGGGCGGGAGCTTTATTGGAACCGGGCCGGTCGTCGGGGCCAAAGGGGAAAAAATGCGAGGTTTGTCGTGGGATACTGATCTCGCCGTGACGGGAACCCTGATGATGATAAAAAGATCTATAGCGACAAAAATCATATAAAACATTAACTTGGATTTCAGATTTTCGCTTTCGCTCATCCTTATGTACTTTCATCATTACTATTTATGGATCAGTTATAAAACCTTTGTTCATTTGACTACTTTTCGGGTTTCTCATTGCAGAGTAAGATGCCACTTCAATAAAAATAAGAATTAGGAGTTCGGGTGTGAAGGCATTAGCAAAAGAAAGGGTATCGCCCTATATAAGCCAGTTATATGAGTGCGGTATTAATGACTCTGACATTAAGTTGGTGGTGGATCAGTTCCGCTCCGATGTGTCGGGGAGTTCCTCGCTGTTTCTGTTACGGGATGATGACAAGAGCGACGGGATAAAACTCTTCTCCAGTGGGCTGACGGAGGCCCAGCAGCAGTTCTATGTGCAGCACCATCGCCAGGATGTGTGGTTCAATCACTATCTGGACAAGGGCTGCCAGGGCATAGTCAATGCTACGACACTGTCCAATTCGACCGGGCTGCTGGCCAGTTTCGGCGCCCAGTTTGCAGCCGGGGGCGTCTGCCGGGTGAAGGGGCGGGGCCTTAGCAGCCTGTGCACCTATCGCGGTGCCAGCCAGGATGACTTCAGCGCTCAGGATATCTCCTCGCTGACGGAGGTTTATTCTGGTCTTGCGGCCTGGAGCCACCATTATTGGAACCTGCTGGCCCTGGAAACCCAGAACTATCAGCTGCAGCAACTGGTTAAAAACCATAATAAGCCCAGCGCGATCGTCGATGACAAAGGCCATATCCATTATTCCAATGTGGCCTTCAATCGTATCTCCGATGAGAATGTGGAACTGCGGGCCATCAATGGTATTTTCTCGCTGCAAAATAAGGATCAACAACGCCAGTTCAAGGAGATCCTGAATGGCTTTGCCTACTTGTTGCCGGGGGCGAGCGCTTATATGTCGATTCCCCGCCAGGCCAATTTAAGGCCGCTGCTGATCCAGTGCACCCTGATGAGCGGTCTCAGCCGGTTCGAGCGCTATGTGGAAGTGGTGCTGCGGGATCCCGAGCACTCCTTCAATCCCGACATAGAAGCGCTAGCCAGTCTCTATCCGCTCACCATAGGCGAGAAGGAGCTGCTGGTGCTGATGAGCAAGGGTTACAGCAGCAACGACATCGCCGAGTTGCGCGGTGTCAAGGTAGAAACCGTCCGCTCGACCCTGAAAGGGGTCTTCAAGAAGACCGACTGCCACAGTCAGAACGAGCTGCTGCTGTTGCTACAGTCCATCTCCTGATCCGGTGCGAGCTATGCTTGGAGTGAGCCGGACATAGTGCCCGGCTTGCGCCTCCCGCCCGGGAGGCTGGTTGGGGGAACGCACAATGGAATCACTCAAGGCAAAGGATTACATGCAGACCCGGCCCATCACGTTCAGCGCTGACATGATGGTGCAGTCTGCGGTCGAAAAGTTTCTCAACAGCCACCAACTTGGTGGCCCCGTGGTGGATACGCAAGGCCATCTGATCGGCTGGGTTTCCGAACAGGACTGCATCGCCGTCATGTTGAAAGAAGCCTATCACTGCGAGCAGGTCGCCCAGGTCAAGGATGTGATGCGCAAGGAGGTGCTGGCGGTCGGACCCGACACCAGCATTCTGGAGCTGGCCGAGATGATGATGGGGCAAAAGCCCAAGATCTATCCTGTGGTAGAGGAGGGGCACCTGCTCGGGGTGATCAGCCGTCACGATGTGATGCTGGCGATCCACGCCCAGCTGGGCACCTGTTTCGTACACAAGGCCCGGGCCTGATCGGATTGGGCGCCATGCGTTATCAGGAGCAGGCTGGGTGCCTGCTCTTTTTATTCAGACGCGCCATTCAGATGCTTCTGCCCAGGCGCCCGTTATTCCGGTTTTCATCGCCACCCCCATCGCTTTAAGGCTTGCACCTCTCTTCCTCGCTCTTTAGGATCTCCCGACGCTTGTCGATATGGCCCCTCTGGGCACTCATTTAAGGAATTCGTACCTTGTCTCTCTCTATCGAGGCGCTGCGCCGCCGTCTTTCTGCCTGCATGAATCTCGATGCCCGTCGCCTTTCCAGCCGTCTGCACGGGGTCAAGAAGCTGCCTGAGGGCAAGCAGGCTGCCGTGCTTGAGACCATCGCCGCGGATCTGGATGTTGCACAGGCGCGCTACCAGTCCCGTCTGGCGGGCGTACCCAAGGTGACCTACCCCGCCAACCTGCCGGTCAGCCAGAAGCAGGCGGAGATCGCCAAGGCGATCAGCGAACATCAGGTGGTGATCATCGCCGGCGAAACCGGCTCGGGCAAGACCACCCAGATCCCCAAGATTTGTCTCTCGCTCGGGCGCGGGGTCAAGGGCTTTATCGGCCACACCCAGCCGCGGCGCCTCGCGGCCCGTACCGTGGCGGCCCGCATCGCCGAGGAGATGCAATCCGAACTGGGTCACTACGTGGGCTACAAGGTGCGCTTCACCGATCAGGTGAGCGAGCAGACCCACATCAAGCTGATGACAGACGGTATCCTGCTGGCAGAAATCCAGCACGATCGTATGCTCACCCAGTACGACACCATCATCATCGATGAGGCCCACGAGCGCAGCCTCAACATCGACTTCATCCTGGGCTACCTCAAGCAGCTGCTGCCAAGGCGCCCGGATCTCAAGGTGATCATCACCTCGGCCACCATAGATCCCCAGCGTTTCTCCCGCCATTTCAACAAGGCGCCGGTGATCGAGGTCTCCGGTCGCACCTATCCCGTCGATGTGCGCTATCGCCCCCTCGTCAGTGACAAGAGTGAAGGGCTGGAGGAGCGCGACGAGCTGCAGGGGATCTTCGATGCGGTGGAAGAGCTGGCCCGCGAAGGGCTGGGGGATATCCTCATCTTCATGAACGGCGAGCGGGAAATTCGCGATACCACTGAGGCCCTGCGCAAGCTCAATCTGCGGGATACCGAGGTGCTGCCGCTCTATGCCCGCCTCTCCAACGCCGAGCAGAACAAGGTGTTCCAGCAACATGCCGGCCGGCGCATAGTGCTGGCTACCAACGTGGCGGAAACCTCCCTCACTGTGCCGGGCATCCGCTATGTGATAGACCCGGGTACCGCCCGTATCAGCCGCTACTCCTGGCGAACCAAGGTGCAGCGCCTGCCCATCGAGCCTGTCTCCCAGGCCAGTGCCAACCAGCGCAAGGGGCGTTGCGGCCGGGTGGCGGACGGTATCTGTATCCGTCTCTACTCGGAAGAGGATTTCAACGGCCGCCCCGCCTTTACCGATCCGGAGATCCTGCGCACCAACCTGGCCTCCGTCATCTTGCAGATGCTGGCGCTCGGCCTTGGCAACATGGAGGCCTTCCCCTTCGTCGAGCCGCCGGAATCGCGCCACATCAAGGATGGCCTGAGCCTGCTCAAGGAGCTGGAGGCGGTACGCGAACTGCCTGCCCGTCACGCCGCTGCCCAGCAAGCCGGCCAGGAGCAGGATCTCGAACCCAAGTTGCAGCTGACCGACACAGGTCGCCAGCTGTCGCGCATTCCCCTTGATCCACGTCTGGCTAAGATGGTGATCACGGCGGCGCAAGCCGGCTGCCTGAGCGAAGTCATGGTGATCACCGCCGGCCTCAGCATCCAGGATCCCCGCGAGCGGCCCATGGAGAAGAAGCAGGCCGCCGACGAGCAGCACAGACGCTTCGAGGACAAGGATTCGGACTTCCTCGCCTTCGTCAATCTGTGGAACTACCTGAAAGAGCAACAGGATCTGCTCGGCAGCAACCCGTTCCGCCGCATGTGCCAGAAGGAGTTTCTTTCCTACCTGCGGGTGCGCGAGTGGCAGGATATCCACTTCCAGCTGCGCCAGACGGTGAAGGAGCTGGGCTTCAAGGCCAACCATGAACCGGCGGATTTCAAGACGGTGCACTGTGCCCTGCTGACCGGCCTCCTGAGCCATATCGGCAACAAGGATCTGGAGAAACCCGAGTTTCTCGGCGCCCGCAACGGCCGCTTCCACCTGTTCCCGGCCTCGGGCCTGTTCAAGAAGCCGCCCAAGTGGGTGATGGCCGCCGAACTGGTGGAGACCTCGCGCCTCTACGCCCGGGTCAACGCC
Source organism: Aeromonas sp. MR19 (assembly GCF_963899305.1). Classification (NCBI taxonomy): domain Bacteria; kingdom Pseudomonadati; phylum Pseudomonadota; class Gammaproteobacteria; order Aeromonadales; family Aeromonadaceae; genus Aeromonas; species Aeromonas sp. MR19. The sequence goes on along the minus strand of NZ_CAWQWZ010000021.1, from coordinate 201,605 downwards.
AAGATTGAGCCGGAATGGGTGGAGCCGCTGGCGGCGCACCTCATCAAGCTGCACCACAGCGACCCGCACTGGTCGAAGAAAAGTGGCGCCGTCATGGCCAAGGAGAAGGTGACCCTCTATGGCCTGACCCTGGTCAACGAGCGCACCATCAACTTCAGCCGCCTCGATCCGGCCCTGTGTCGCGAGCTGTTTATTCGCCGCGCCCTGGTGGAGGGGGATTTCGAGACCCGTCACCGCTTCTTTGGCGAGAACCGCAAGCTGCTCGCCGAGGTGGAGGCGCTGGAGCACAAGTCGCGACGCCGCGACATCCTGGTGGATGACGAGGACCTGTTCCGCTTCTACGATGCCCGTTTGCCACAGGAGGTGATATCAAGCCGTCACTTCGACAAGTGGTGGAAGGAGGCGCAAAAGCAGGATCCCGAGCAGCTCAACTTCGAGAAAGAAATGCTGATGAAGGGGGATGCGGCCCACATCAGCGATCTCGACTACCCCAACTTCTGGCAGCAGGGGCGACTCAAGCTCAAGTTGAGCTATCAGTTCGAACCGGGGGAGGCGGCGGATGGCGTCACCCTGCACATTCCGTTGCCGCTGCTCAATCAGGTGGAGGTGAAAGGGTTCGAGTGGCTGATCCCCGGGCTGCGCCATGAGCTGCTGGTGGCCCTCATCAAGTCGATGCCAAAGCCGATGCGCAAGAATTTCGTGCCGGCTCCCAACTACGCCGATGCGCTGCTCGCCAGCCTCAACCCAGAGCAGGGGCCGCTGCTGGACGAGATGGAGCGCCAGCTGCGCCGCATGACAGGCGTCTCCGTGCCCCGCGAATCCTGGGATTGGGCATCTGTGCCCGATCACCTGAAACTCACCTTCCGGGTGGTGGACGACAAGCAGAAGAAAGTGGCGGAAGGGAAAGACCTGGAAGCGCTGAAGGAATCCCTGCGCGGCAAGGTGCAGGAGACCCTCTCCCAGGTGGCGGACGATGACATAGAGCAGTCCGGCCTTACCCTGTGGAGTTTCGGCGAGCTGCCCCAGGAGTACAGCCAGAAGCGCGGCGGCTTCGAGGTGAAGGCCTATCCGGCGCTGGTGGATGAGAAGGACTCTGTCTCCATCCAGCTGGTGGAGAGCCCGGTAGCCCAGCAGCAGCTGATGTGGGCGGGCCAGCGCCGGCTGGTGCTGCTCAACGTGCCATCCCCCATCAAGTACCTGCAGGAGAAGCTGCCCAACAAGGCCAAGCTGGGTCTTTACTTCAACCCCTTTGGCAAGGTGGCTGAGCTGATCGATGACTGCATCGCCTGCGGCTGCGACAAGCTCATCGAGCGCCACGGCGGCCTGGCCTGGGACGAGGCGGGGTTCGAGGCACTCAAGGAGTTCGTGCGCGCCGAGCTCAACGATGCCGTGGTGGAAGTGGCCAGCCAGGTGGAAGCCGTGCTGACCCTGTCTCACGAGATCAAGAAGCGGCTCAAGGGCAAGATGCAGCTTGATACCGCCTTTGCCATGTCCGATATCCAGTTGCAGCTGGGCAACCTCATTCACAAGGGCTTCGTGACCGAGACCGGCTGGCAGCGGCTGCCGGACTTGCTGCGCTACCTGCGCGCCATCGAGCGCAGGATGGAGAAGCTGGCCATCGATCCCAACCGGGATCGGGTCTATATGCTCAAGGTGCAGAGCGTGGAGGCCGATTACAAGGCACTGCTCGCCAAGATCCCCAAATCCCAGCTGATCCCGGCTGAGGTGGCCAATATCCGCTGGATGATCGAAGAGCTGCGGGTCTCCTTCTTCGCCCAGAATCTGGGGACCCCCTATCCGGTGTCAGATAAACGGGTGCTTAACGCCATCGCCCAGTGCTAAGCTGCTATCTGTCTGTTTTAACTGCGTGATATAGCTTTATGAGGCGGCGCTGCCAGTCAGGCGGCCCCCTTCAAACCACAAGTCAGGGAGGCAAGGATGCTGGGGATCTGGTTGAGTGTGGCGCAGGTGGTGATCAGCGGTTACCAGCCTATTGCAGAGCAAACCTGGGTGCAGCTGAACCCGGAATATTACCCGCTGCACCGCCCACCGCCGGCCATGTTTGTGGCCTGGCGGGGCAATCAGTTTCCCCCTCTCGAACTCAAACAGAAGAAGGGGCGCTGGCAGGTGCTGTTTCCGGCCCGGCTGGTGCCGCCCTTCGATCTGTTCGAAGGGGAAGCGCAGCTCTCCAAGGCGTATCTGGCCAGGCTCAGGCGCATCGATGAGGCCGCCTATGGTCTGGCACCCGTCGCGCCCGTCATGTCGCCGCATTACGGCGAGCAGGAGGTGGCCGGTCTGGGAGTACCCTTCATGGCCGAATTCACGCCGCCGGTGATGCCGGGTCAGCCGCGCGCCGCCAGCCTGGGCACCGAACGGCTGGCGGTGAGCCTGGCTCTGAACGCGACCTGGCGGGCGCCGGATACCCTGCTGGTCCGTGTTGCTAATGGTGAGACAACACCGGCGGTGAACGCATCCTCCGGCGGTGAGACGCTGACGCTCTCGGCGCCGGCGGCCGGCAATGGCAAGCGGGTCTGTCATCAGGTGGCATCCGGGGAGACACTGTGGCGCATCGCCGCCACCCTGGCCCAGAATGGCACTGTCACTGGGGCGGCGGGAGACACTTACAGCTATCTGCTGGCCATAGTCGATGACAATCGCCCGCTGATGGGCAACAGCATCCGGGTCAAGGCGGGGGATACCCTCTACTGTCCGGCGCCCCAGACCCTGGCCCGCTTCGATGCCCTGAGTGCGGCAGAGCGGCAACAGCGGTTTGCCCGGCTGGAGCAGGGGCGTTAAGGTTTCTTGTCACTGTACTGGGCCCGTGCTAGTATGCGCCCTCGTTTTGCGAGGTGCTGACCGGTCGCAGTCAGCACCATAAATTCATCTATATGAGATAACCACTATGTCTTTCGTATTCCAAGCTGAAGTCCGTTCTGACCTGGGGAAAGGTGCGAGCCGCCGCCTGCGTCACGCTGACCAAGTTCCTGCCATCATCTACGGTGCAGGCAAAGAAGCCCAGTCCATCACTGTTGACCACAAAAAATTCATCATTGCCCAAGAGAAGCCGGAATTCTACGAATCCGTGCTGACCCTGGTCATCAACGGTGAAGAAGTCAGCGTTAAAGTGAAGGCTATCCAGCGTCACCCGGTTAAGCCGAAGCTGGTTCACCTGGACTTCGTTCGCGTTTAATCGGCAACGAAGGTTCCTGTAAAGAGGCCACCCAATCGGGTGGCCTCTTTGTTTTTACGGCGTTTTTTCCCGATAAAAATAAAATACTCAAATAGTACTGTTAGTCTTTACTTGTAGGCATGATTGACAGCAGGACACCAGTTGTGGTGCTCTGGCATATATAAAGTATTCGAACAAGTCCACATACGGGGTAATGTTGACCGTGATGAAGGGAATCATACGGGGATATTTCCTGCTGTTCTCACCCATTCTTGTGCTGGTTTTGGTGGGTGGGTATCTGCTGGGTGACGCACTGATCGAGCGCGAGCTCTACCGTGTACGTAGCGATGAGAGCACCTTCCTGACGCTCGCCAGCGGTCGCCTCGACGACGAGCTGGCGGTGCCGCTGCGCCATGTGCGTAGCATGTCTGAAGAGCCCATCCTGCTCGAGGCGGCGGGTCGCGACGAGCGTGACAACATTGCCGCCCAGTTCACCGTTCTGATGAACCGCAATCCCGACTATGCCCAAGTGCGTTGGTTGGCACCGGATGGCATGGAGCTGGTGCGCTTCAATCGTCAGGGCCAGCATCTGCAGCGTGTGGCTGACGACCAGCTGCAAAACAAAAAGGATCGTTACTATTTCCGCGATGCCATGGCGCTGCCCTGGGAGCGGATCTACGTCTCGCCGCTCGATCTCAACGTCGAGCAGGGGGTGATCGATCGCCCCTTCAATCCCATGATCCGTATCGCCAAGCGCCTGCGCCTGGGGGATCGCGATCTGGGCTTGCTGCTTATCAACGTACAGGCCGGCCGTATGCTCAAGGTATTCGCCAACAGCAGTGGCAAGGCCGCCGATCACACCATGCTGCTCAATCAGGATGGCTATTGGCTGCGCAGCCCGGATCCTGCACAAGAGTGGGGCTTCATGCTCGAGCGTCCGGACCTCACCTTGAAGCAGTTTTCTCCCCAGGCCTGGCAGGCATTCTTGGGTGCTTCGAGCGGCCAGGTTGAGCTAGCCGACGGCCTGTGGAGCTGGACCACTCTGTACCCGGCACTGAATCACGATCAGCTGGTCTGGAAGGCTGCCTCCATGGTGCCACGCAGCGAGCTGCTGACTATTCGCACTCACATCTGGGGGATCATCTCGGTCACCTGCGCCATCTTGCTGTTGCTGTTCGGTGCCGGAGTGGCCTCGCTGGTGCTCAGCCGGCATCGGGAGCAGCTGGCGCAGCAGGAGGCGGCCAGGCTGGCGCGGGTCAAAGGGGATTTCATCGCCAACATGAGCCACGAGATCCGTACTCCCATGAACGCCATCATGGGGTTGGCCTACCTGCTTGAACAGGGGGGGCTCGACGATGGCCAGCGCGCCCTGGTGCGCAAGATCCATCAGGCCGGGCAGGCTCTGCTCGGGATCATCAACGACATCCTCGATTTCTCCAAGATTGAGTCGGGCCGGCTCGAGCTTGAGCAGGTGCCATTCAGCCTGGAAGAGGTGCTCGATCATGTGGCGGCCATCATGTCCACCTGCGTTGGCAACAAGCACCTCGAGCTGGTAGTGAGCAGCGCCCCCGAGCAGGCCGCCCATCTGGTTGGGGACGCCCTGCGCCTCGAGCAGGTATTGCTCAACTTGACCGGCAACGCCATCAAGTTCACCGAGCGCGGGGAGGTGGAGGTCAAGGTCGAGCTGGAAGCCGAGCAAGATGGCATGGCCACCTTGCTGTTTCGGGTGCGCGATACCGGGATCGGCATTCCGCCCGAGCAGCAGGCCAACATATTCAATGCCTTCTCCCAGGCCGATTCCTCTACCAGCCGCCGTTTTGGGGGAACCGGGCTTGGCCTGACCATCAGTCGCCGTCTGGTGAGCCTGATGGGGGGCGACATCGGCGTCACCAGCGAACTGGGCAAGGGGAGCGAGTTCTGGTTCCGCGTTCGGCTGGAGCAGGTAGAGCAGCCTGAGGCCTTCCACGAGCGGCTGCAGCACGTCTCGCTGCTGATCGCCGACGACAATCAGGTGACTCGCGATACCCTGTCGATGACGGTGGGCTCCCTCGGCTGGCAGTCACGGGTGGTGGAGTCAGGCGAGCAGGCCTTGCACCATCTGCTGCGTCAGGGGGAGCGTTTCGACGTGATCCTGCTCGACTGGATCATGCCGGGCATGGACGGGCTCGAGACCTGCGTGGCCATTCGCCGTGCCTTCGAGCTGCAGGAGCGCTCGCCCATCATTATCATGGCGACTGCCTATTCCCAGGAAGAGTTGATGCGCAGCCCCGGCTCGGAGCAGGTCGATCTGGTGCTGCACAAGCCGGTCACAGGTTCCAGCCTCTACAACGCGGTGGCGCGCCTCATCCACGAGAAGCGCGAGCATGTGGATCTGCTGAAGAGCGGTCAGCGCCGCCTACGCCTGCCTGGCGTTCATATACTGCTGGTCGATGACAGCGACATCAACCTGGAGGTGGCAACCCGCTTGCTGCAGCGGGAGGGGGCCGAGGTGATCACCGCCATCGACGGGGAGCGGGCCCTGGCCTGTCTTGCCGACCCGGCGCAGCGTATCGATCTGGTACTCATGGACGTACAGATGCCGGTGATGGATGGTTACGAGGCGACCCGTCGCCTGCGCCAGCTGCAGGGACGCAAGGAAACGCCCGTGCTGGCACTCACCGCCGGGGTGTTCAAGGATCAACGCGAGGCGGCGCTGGCCTGCGGCATGAACGATTTCATCGCCAAGCCGCTCGATGTGGAGCAGCTCATCGCGACCCTGCTGCGTTACCTGCCCGACAGTGTGGTGCCGCTAACGATCAATGACGTGCCGTCTGCCCTGGAGCCGGTGGCCGGCATTGATATCGATACCGGGCTTCGCAACTGGGGCGAGGCCTCCGTCTATCTCAAATACCTGCGCCGATTCCGCGATGACTACATGACGGTTGGTACCGTGCTGCCGGACTACATAGCCCAGCACGAGACTGATGCCGCCGCGAGCCTGACGCACAAGCTCAAGGGGGTGGCGGGCAGCCTGTCGCTCACCGATGTGGCGCGCATCAGTGCAGAACTGAATGAGGCCATCGAGCAGGGGGGGGACACCAGTCAGCTCATGGCCCCCTTCCTTGAGGCGCTGGAACGGGCGCAACAGGCCATCGACATCTATGCCGGGCGCGAGCCGGGGGCTGTCAACTCCCCGCTGGCTCAGGGTGAGGCGCAGGAGGTGTGTCTGCATGCTCTGCGTGAGGCCCTGATGAGCGAGGATCTGGAACTGATTGAACCGGCGTTGGGCCAGGCCAAGAGTTACTTGCCTTCTGAGCTGGTAAGCGAGATCAGTGCGGCCCTGGAGCTGTTCGACATCCAGCTCGCGACCTGCAAGCTGGAGGGGTATCTGGAAAATCGGGAGGCACCTGGATCATGAATCGACCGCGAGTGTTGATCATCGATGACGAGCCGAGCAACCTCGGGTTGTTGCGGCAAATCCTCAAGGAGGAGTACAGCCTCTTTTTCGCCAAGGGAGGCGAGGAGGGGCTGGCCGCCGTGGAGCGCCACGAGCCCGCCCTGATCCTGCTTGACGTGCGCATGCCTGACATGGATGGCTACGAGGTGTGTCGCCGGCTCAAGGCCGATCCGGCCCACGCCGGGATCCCGGTGCTGTTCATCACGGCGAGCGATAACGCAGACAGCGAGAGCCAGGGGTTCGAGGCGGGCGGGGTGGATTACATTTACAAGCCGGTCTGTCCAAGCACGGTGCGCGCCCGGGTGCGCAACCACCTCTCTCTGGTACGCCTCGATCAGCTCGAGCGCAGCTACCGCACCGCCATCGTGATGCTGAGCGAGGCGGGTCACTACAACGACACCGACACTGGGGTACATATCTGGCGCATGGCCGCCTATGCCCGAGCCCTGGCCGACGCGGCGGGCTGGAGTTCGGAGCAGTCGGAGCTGCTGGAGCTGGCGGCCCCCATGCACGACATGGGCAAGATTGGGATCCCCGACTACATCCTCAAGAAGCCCGGCCCCCTCACCGAAGAGGAGTGGGCCATCATGCGCACCCATCCGCGCATCGGTTACGAAATCTTGAAACGATCCGACGGGCTCATCTTCCGCATGGCGGCGGAGATTGCCCTGCATCACCACGAGAAGTGGGACGGCTCGGGTTACCCCGCAGGAGAAACCGGCGAAGGGATCCCCGAGGCGTCGCGGATCGTGGCCATCGCCGATGTGTTTGACGCCCTGAGCGTGCGTCGCCCTTACAAGGATCCCTGGCCTCTGGAGCAGGTGCTGGCCACTATGCGTGACGGTGCTGGTCAGCACTTTGATCCCCGGCTGTTCGCATGTTTTCTCGAGATCATGCCGGAGATCTTGCGCCTCAAGGCCCAGTGGGACACCCGCGAGGAGCGGGGGATCACCAGATAGGTTACGTCAGGTAGGGATTGCTTGCCTTCTCGCGGCCGAAGGTGGAGCTGGGGCCGTGGCCCGGGATGAAGACGATCTCGTCACCCAGCGGCAGCAGGGTCTCGGTGATCGACTGAATCAGGGTGGCGTGATCGCCGCGCGGGAAGTCGGTCCGGCCTATGCTGCCGGCAAACAGCACATCGCCGACCCAGGCGAGCCGCTCGCTCTGGCTGAGCAGGATGACGTGGCCAGGAGTGTGGCCCGGGCAGAAATGGACCTCCAGCTCGCAGTTGCCCACCCTCACCTTGTCACCCTGGGCGAGCCACTGGTCGGGGGCGAAGGCGGGGGTATGGGCAAAGCCGAACATCTGGCTCTGCTGGGGCAGGATGTCGAGCCAGAAGGCGTCCTCCTTGTGGGGCCCCGTAATGGTCACGCCGGTTTTTTCCCGCAGCTCGACCGCAGCCCCCACGTGATCCAGATGACCGTGGGTCAGCAGGATATGGGTCAGGGTAAGCCCTCGCTTGGCGATGGCGGCCAGCAGCTTGTCCGCTTCGCCACCCGGGTCGATCAGCGCCGCCTGATGGGTTTCGTCACACCAGATGAGGGAGCAGTTCTGGGCGAACTGGGTGACCGGGATCACCTCGAATTTCAACATGTGGGGTCCTCTTGTTGGAAAGGCGACGGGGTCAGCCCTGTTGCGCTCTGGCGTGCTGCTCGGCGAAATAGTCGAGACAGGCCTGCTTGTCACCCCGGAACACGATGCGCTCACGCTTGTTGCCAAGCTGATAGAGATACATGGGGTCGTAGTAACGGGTCAGCAGCAGGGTGATCCAGGCCAGATGCAGCTCGGTCGCGCCACTGCTGGCCTGCTCGGTGAGGGCCGTCTGCATCAGCGCATCCAGCTCGCGGTGAGCCTGATCGCCGAGGCGACGTTTGAGGCGGGCCAGTGCATCTGTGAGATAGGCGGCAAACAGCGGCCAGCCGGCTTCAGCGCCGAACATGGCCTGATAACGCAGCCAGAGATCGTGCACATAGTCCTGGCGGATCTGTTCGGCTCGCTCGCTCTGCGGCACATCCACCACCACCAGCGGGGCCTCGCACATGGCATCGAACAGGGTGTTCGGCAGGCAGCAGCGACCGATGAGCCGGCTCTCGTCCTCTACCACGAAGGCCTGTTCGCCCTTGTGGCGGCGCTTGAGCAGCTCGATGGCCATGTTGTTTTCAAAGTTGATGTTGCCGGGCTGGCCGCCGGGCAGCTGGCCAAACGAGGAGCCCCTGTGGCGGGCATGGCCTTCCAGGTCGAGCGCCTGGGTCACCTGGCCCAGCATATGGGTCTTGCCGGAGCCTGTCATGCCGGTCAGCACGGTCCAGTGGCACTCGGCAGAGGCCTTGTCCTGGGTGTCGATGAGGAAGCGCCGCAGCTCCTTGTAGCCACCGGCGACGCGGGGACGAGTGACCCCGGCCTCATGCAGCCACAGTTGTACGGTTTGCGAGCGCAGACCGCCGCGAAAGCAGTAGAGCAGGGCGTCGGGCTGCTGGCGCAACTGCGCCAGCCAGCCTTCGAGGCGTTCGGCCCGCACGGCGCCCCCCACCAGCTTGTGACCCAGTTCGATGGCGGCCGCCTGACCCTGCTTCTTGAAGCAGGTCCCGACCTGGGCCCGCTCATCGTCTGTCATCAAGGGCAGATTGGTCGAGCAGGGGAAGGCCCCCTCCTTGAACTCGATGGGCGCACGCAAGTCGATGAGCGGGACATCGTCCAGAAAAATCCGGGCCAGATCCGTGGCCAGTGGCAGTTGGCTCATAGCATGGCCTCCGCAAGCAGCCGCTGACTCATTGGACAACCTCGATAAACTGATCACCGGTACGCGCCTTCAGCTGGCCGACGGGGGAGAGGGTCAGCCCCGCTTGCGTCGCGATGGCAAGGAGCTCGGCTTCACTTTCTTTACCGACGGCTACCAGCAGGCCGCCGCTGGTCTGCGGGTCGCACATGATGTTGCGGGTACGATCGTCCATGGCATCGAGCTTGTGGCCATAGGAGTCGAAATTGCGCAGGGTACCGCCCGGTACGCAGCCCTCGCTCAGGTAGTAATCCACCTCGTCGAGCAGTGGCAACGCCTTGAAATCGAGGGTGGCGCACACCCCTGATCCTTCGCACATCTCCAGCAGGTGACCCGCCAGACCAAATCCGGTCACGTCCGTCATGGCGTGCACGCCGGGCAGTTCGGCAAAGCGCTGGCCAATCTTGTTGAGGGTGCACATGGCGTTGGGGGCCAGCTGCTCGTGCTCTGGCTTGAGCTTGCCCTTCTTCTGGGCCGTGGTGAGTATGCCGATGCCAAGGGGCTTGGTCAGATAGAGGATGTCGCCCACCTGGGCGGTGTCATTCTGCTTGATGGCATCGAGCGGCACTATGCCAGTCACCGCGAGGCCGAAGATGGGCTCGGGGGCGTCTATGCTGTGGCCGCCGGCGAGCGAGATGCCCGCTTCATGGCACACCTGACGGCCGCCGTCGATCACCTGCTGCGCAATCTCGGGAGCGAGCGTATTGATGGGCCAGCCGAGGATGGCGATGGCGACGATGGGCTTGCCGCCCATGGCGTAGATGTCGCTGATGGCGTTGGTGGCGGCGATGCGACCGAAGGTGAAGGGGTCATCGACGATGGGCATGAAGAAGTCGGTGGTAGAGACGATACCCTGACCGTTGCCGATATCGACCACGGCCGCGTCATCCTTGCTGCTGTTGCCGACCACCAGGGTCGGGTCGTCAAAGCCCGGGATCTGGCTCTTGAGAATGGTGTCGAGCACCTTGGGAGAAATTTTGCAGCCGCAGCCAGCGCCGTGGCTGTATTGGGTCAGACGAATGGAAGACATACTTACCCCTTATGCAGAGGCTCTGTGGAGCCGTCTTGGTCAATGGGCGGTCATCCGTCGCCTTGTAGACAGGCAGACAAGATACCGCAAAAAATGGGTGGCCTCGGTGCCAACAGGGGCAACGATTTCAGGCAGCCATGGGAAGGCCGCCAAGCCGGACGGGGGAGGAGGGGCGACATGGTGCGCCAGAGCAGCCCCGCCAAGGGCCACAGGACGGGCCATTATGCCACAAATGCCCTCTCTGGTTCGAACTGGAATTAACACAAAGCGCAGGGGATTGGCGGGAAAAATGAGAGAGGGGACAGCCTTCGCCATGCGCTGGTGGTGAGGCATATCCCCCTGTGTTGTCCCGATGAGGCCGAGCCTGTCTCACTTCGGGGCCATGTTTGGGTGGAGAACCTTACCCGGCTTGCTCCATCACTGGCTGGCGAGCCTTGCCCCAGCGACGCAGGCGCCGTTGCAGCGGTCGCTCCAGCAGGTTGTAGCTAAGGGCCGAGAGGCCGATCAGTATGGCCAGCATCAACAGGGTCGCCACTACCCCCAGCAGCGGGTGGGTCTGGGCATACCACCAGTCGGTGAGCCCCGGCGCCAGATAGTGAATCATTTCGCACCCGGTGAGCAGCACCAGCGCGTGCAGCAGGTAGATGGAGTAGGAGAGATCCCCCAGCCAGTTGGTGAAGCGGTTGTCCAGCAGACGCAGCAGCGGGCTCCGGCGATCCCCCTGGGAGGCCGCAATCCAGATCAGCAGCACGTAGGAACTGATCAGCAGCAGGGTCAGCTGCGGCGTCATGGTGAACTGCATCAGCGCGAAGGGCAGCACAAAGGCGATCAGCAGCGGCAGATCCCGTTGCATCATGGGCAAGTGTCGCGCGGCCCTGACCCTGGGCAGCAGCCAGAGGCCGAGCACGAATTCACTCACCCCGCGTCCCACCGCCAGCGCGCCGCTGGTGACATCCAGGGTGCCCCGGCTGTGCACGATAAAGGCCAGCACCGTCAGCGCCAACAGGGGCGCGAGATGGCTCCAGCGACTGCGGGTCACGGCGAGCGGAATGAGCAGCGGGAACAGCAGGTAGCTTATCCACTCCACGCTCAGGGACCAGGCGGCGAAGTTCCAGGTCAATCCGTGATCGGTCACTACCTGCAGCAGCAGGAATGCGCTTGGCAGGGCCTCGGCCGGGGTGAAGGGGGAGCCGAAGGGAGGCATTCCCTCCCACTCCCACATCTTGAACAGCGGGCCGGCATAGAAGCCTACCCCATGGCGGGCCTTGTAAAGCTCCCAGCCCACCAGCAGCACCAGGGTCACAAAGTAGAGGGGGTAGACGCGGGTCAGCCGCAGCCAGAGAAAACGGCCATAGCCCTGGGTGCGGGGTGTGCGGCTGAAGGTCTCACCGTAGACGTGGGCCAGCACCAGGCCGCTCAAAATAAAGAAGAGATCGACCCAGAGGTAGCCGTTCTCGATGAGTTGGGTGTGGCCGGCGATCGGCTCCATCCACTGGGGAAAGAGCAGCAAGCGGGCATGGAACAGCACCACCATCAGGGCAGCTATGCCCCGCAGCGGCGTCAACAGCGGCAATGATTGATTCATATCGGGATCCCTTGCGATGTTCAGCTTGGCCTGACATCGATTTTGTTGTTGTGCTGGGGCATCGAGCCTGATGCCCCAGCAGCCTGGACTCATGCTGGCCACAGGCGGGATCACCCTATCTAAAAGAGAGTCATACGGGTGTGATTTTCGTCATAAATATGCGTTTATTACGCAAAAACAGCCAGCTGTATGGGTGCAAGATCAGGGGCTGGCGTGGGGATCTAGACTAGGGATGTCGTCCATCTGATCGCAAGGAGCACGCCCGATGAAACTCTATGCCCATCCCTTCTCATCCTACAGCCAGAAGGTGCTGATCGCCCTCTACGAGAATGCCACTCCGTTTGACTATCAGAATCTTGAAAACCCGGCGGCCAACGCCGAGCTTGCCGCCCTCTGGCCGCTCAAGCGCTTCCCCGTGCTGCTGGATGACGGGCGCTGCATCCTCGAGAGCAGCACCATAGTCGCGCATCTGCAGGCGCACCATCCGGGCCCCATCAGCCTGATCCTGGCTGGCGATGCGGGTCTGGAGGTTCACATGCTGGATCGCGTCTTCGACAACTATGTGATGACGCCGATGCAGAAAGTGGTGCTGGATGCGCTGCGCCCGCAGGCCGAGCGCGACGGCTATGGCGTGATGGAGGCCCGCGAGCTGCTCGACCAGATCTACCCCTGGCTCGATCAGCGACTCGAAGGACGTCACTGGATCGCCGGCGATGGCTTCAGCCTGGCCGATTGCGCTGCCGCCCCCTCGCTCTTCTATGCCGACTGGGCCCATGAGATACCGCACTCCCACGCCAGACTGCGGGCCTACCGTGCCCGCCTGCTGAGCCGGCCCTCTGTGGTGCGCGTGGTGGATGAGGCGCGGCCATTTCGGCACTATTTCCCGCTGGGGGCGCCGGCCCGTGACTGAGCCGGGTGCTTGAGCCCGACGACAGGCCTGCTGCCGACTCAGAGATGATGTGCAGCCGAAATGGGGGAATGGCCGGGATCAGGAGAGGGGGAAAACTGATTTATGCAGCAGAGTGATTTTCGATGCGATATATGCCGATATTTCCCCGAGGATTTTCCAATGGTGGTGATTTTATTTTCATATTTTTGCATAAATAAAAGGTCGGTCAGGTTCCCCTAGGTGGGCTGAGTACCATTCCCTGGGGGGATGCTGTGAGCACAGAGCTTGGTTAAAGGGCTGGAAAAGCACGCTAGAGGGATGGCAGCGGCAAGCCGAGGAAAGGGAGTGAGCGGCGTTATCTCTTTGGAGTACAGCGCAAAAAAGGCCCGCTAGCGATAGCGGGCCTTTTGATGACTGGCTTGCTGGACCAAGCCCGGGTCTGGAACCGGGGTCAAGAGGCGGCCAACTCTGGTTGGCGGCTCTTAGCGGGCGCGCACCACCAGACCCTTGAGGTAGAAACCTTCCGGATAGGCGGTGCCGATCGGGTGATCGGAAGCCTGGGACAGGAGCTCCAGGATCTGGGCATCGCGACCGGCGTCGAGCGCCGCATCGGCCACTATCTTCTGGAACAGGCTCTGCTCCATCAGGCCGGAGCAGGAGTAGGTCAAGAGCACGCCACCCGGCGCCAGCAGCTGGAACGCCAGCATGTTGATGTCCTTGTAGCCACGGCAGGCACCCAGCAGCTGGGCCTTGCTCTCGGCAAACTTGGGCGGATCCAGCACTATGACGTCGAATTTCTCGCCCTTCTCGCGGTATTCGCGCAGCAGCTTGAACACATCGTGACGGATGAACTGGGTGTTGGAGATATCCAGCCCATTCAGCTCGGCGTTCTGGCGGGCGATGTCCAGCGCAGTCTGGGATAGATCCACGTTGACCACTTCCTTGGCGCCACCCTTGAGGGCATAGATGCCAAAGCCACCTGTGTAGCTGAAGCAGTTGAGCACCCGCTTAGCCGAGGTGTACTTGGAGACAGCCTGACGGTTGTCGCGCTGATCCAGATAGAAGCCGGTTTTGTGGCCGTTGCGGACGTCCACCAGGATCTTGACGCCGTTTTCTTCGATCACCACAGGCTCGGTCGGGGTCTCGCCATGGATGACGCCGGTACGCTCTTTCAGCCCTTCCTTCTTGCGTACCGCCACGTCGGAGCGCTCATAGATGTTGCACTCGGGGTAGAGGGTACGCAGCGCCTGGGTGATGAGCTCGCGCTGGAACTCGGCACCGGCTGAGAGGATCTGGCACACCAGGAAATCGGCATAACGGTCTATGGTCAGACCCGGCAGGCCGTCGGATTCGGCGGCGCAGAGGCGATAGCCGGTGAGGCCCTGGCGCTTGATCAGCGGATCCCGGGACTCCTGGGCATATTTGAGGCGACGCAGGAAGAAGTCGAGATCGACAGTCTCCTCTTTATCGAAGGTCCAGACCCGGGCACGGATCTGGGAGCTGCCTGACCAGGCACCACGGGCGAGCCATTTGCCATCGTTGGCGTAAATCTCGACGGTATCGCCGTCAACGGGGTTGCCTTCAACCCGCTCAATCCCCTTGGAGAAGATCCAGGGGTGACGGCGCAGCAGGGATTTTTCGCGGCCTTTGACGAGATAGATGAAAACGCTCATGGATGTTTGCCGATGGTAAAAAGAAAAGGGGCCACATTCTATGTGGCCCGCTGGTAAAACTCAAACAACCTTGGCAAGAGAGCCCGGCTTGTCTGATCCGGCATCAGCTTCAGATCAGATCTTGAGCCCCTTCAATGCCTGGGCCAGCTCGGTGGCGGTGGCCTTGAGGCCGGCGGTGCCGGCCACAGAGGCGCTGGCAGATTCCTCTACCTGGCCCGCTTCGTGGCGCACCTGATCCAGGTTGCGGGTGATCTCCTCGGCGACCGAGCTCTGCTCCTCGCTGGAGGTGGCTATCTGGGTGCTCATCTCCAGCACGGCATCGCTGTGGTTGCTGAGCTTGTCGATGTCGAGCCCCACTTCGCTGATCAGCGCTTGGCTGCTGGCGGCGCGGCCAACTGTCTTCTCCATGATGTCGTTAAGGGCACCTGTGCCTGCCTGCAGCTCTTCGATCATCTGCTGGATCTCCACCGTGGCTTGCTGGGTGCGGCTGGCGAGGGTGCGCACCTCATCGGCCACCACCGCAAAGCCGCGACCCTGCTCGCCGGCGCGGGCCGCCTCGATGGCGGCATTGAGTGCCAGCAGGTTGGTCTGCTGGGAGATGGCGTTGATGACGTTGACCACCTCGTTGATGCGGTTGGCGTTGTGGGTCAGCCGTTCGACGGCGCCTGAGGCGTTGCCTATCTCGTCGGCCAGGGTGCGGATGGCGCTGATGGTGCGAGCCACCCGCTCGGCGCCGTTGGCCGCCTCTTCGCTGGACTGGCGAGTCTGCTGCAGGGTGTCGTTGGCATTGCGGGCCACTTCACGAATGGCGGCGGACATCTGCTCCATGGCGGCGGCCAGGGAGTCCATGTGCTGGCGCTGGGAGCGGGCCATGGTTTCCCCTTCGCTGGCGTGATCGCGAAATTCGTCGGCGGCCATGGTGAGCGCCTCGGCGGATTCTTCCACTAGCTGTACTATCTTGTGCTGGCGGTCGGTGAATCTGTCTATGCTGCCCGCCAGGATGGAGAACTCGTCCCGCACCGGGAAGAAATTGAGGCGGAAGGTGAGATCCCCGTCGGCCACGGTCTGCAACGCCTTGTTGGTGGAGTAGAGGGCGCCGGAGACAAAGGTCATCAGGTAGTGGGTGATGAGGGCCAGCAAGGCTGCCAGCACGGCGATGATGGTGAGGGTGGTGCCCTGGCCGTCCCACATGGAGTAACGCCCCGCATCCAGGCTGCCGGTCACGAAACCGGCCTGACCTGCGCTGGCGCTGAAACGGTAGTGGTCGCCCTGCTGGCTCAGGCCGGCACTGCCGGTCGGGCTGAGGATGAGATCGGCGGGCAGGGTGAGGCTGGCGTGCTGGCTCACCAGCTGGGCGCTGGTCTCGACCCTTTGCTTGAGTTGATCCAGCCGAATCTGCATCTGCTGATCATGGCCGTCGGCCAGCAGGTACCCGGTGAGCAAGGCGATGAACAACAGAGGGCACCAGAAGGTGATGAGAAATTTTTCGCTGATCGTGAGGTGAATGAGATAACGGTCAACCCACCGAAACTTTACTTCTTTCATAATGGTATTGCGTCCTGCAAGGGGAAGAGAGTGTCGCGCTCATTATCGCCTTGGGGGGAAATTTCTTAAGGGGAAGGTGTGAGAAATGGGAGAGCAATCGTTTGTCGTGCGCGTCTGGGGTCAGGTGCAAGGGGTGGGATTTCGCTACTTCACCCGGGAGCGGGCGCTGCAACTGGGACTGCGTGGCCACGCCTACAACCTGGAGGACGGATCGGTGGAGATCCTGATCTGCGGGCCCGAGCACGGGGTGCAGATGATGCTGGGCTGGCTGGAACACGGGCCGCGCACCGCCGAGGTGACCCGGATGGAGTATGAAGAGGCGCTGCCGCCCAAAGGGAGTGGCTTTCATACCAATTGAGCGGAGTGAAACCGCCATACCACGCATAAAAACGGGAGCCATCGGGGCTCCCGTTTGTGCATGTTGGCGTCAGCCGGCCTGGGCGGCGTCGGCGATGGCCTGGGTCTTGGCCAGCACGGCTTGCAGGGCGGGGCGTTTGGCCAGACGATCCCGATAGGCGGCCAGCTTGGGCAAAATGGTCTGCTCGAAGCGGGTGGCCCACATCAGGGTATGGGCCAGCAGCAGGTCCGCTATGGTGATCTGCGCCCCCAGCAGGTAGCCCTGCTCGGGCACCCAGGACTCGGCGATGGCCGCCGCCTTGTCGAACTCCCACTTGGCGGTGGGGAAGATGGCTGGCAGGCGCTGTGGCTCCGGCAGGGCAAACTTGTGCTTGCCTATGGTCCACAGCGGCTGCTCCAGCTCGCAGGTGATGAAGCTGACCCACCTGGCGTGCAGCGCCGAGGCTTGCGTCCCTCTGGCTGGCAGCCAATCCGGGCCATAGACTTCGGCCAGGTACTGCATGATGGCGGCGGATTCGGTCAGCACGAAATCCCCGTCTTTGAGCACCGGCATCTTGCCGCTCGGGTTCAGCGCCAGAAACCAGTCGCTGCGATTCTCGCCCTTGGCGAAGTCGAGAAACTGAAATTGCCACGCCACGCCCAACTCTTCCAGTAACCAGGATATGCGCAGGGCTCGACTGACTGGGGTTCCGTATAAGGTGATCATGCTTGCTCCTTGCCTGATGGTGGGGGGGCCCATGTGCGACCCGAGGTGAACAGGCAGTCTAGGCAAATTGCGCGGTGGCAACAAGCCCATATGGGAGTGCTGACGATGGGGTGCAGCTGCCATGCCCTGGGAAAAGGGGATAAAAAAAGAGAGGCCGGATGGCCTCTCTTTTCATGGGGGTTGCAGCCAGCGCGCTTATTTGACGCGCATGCCTGGCTGGGCGCCTTCCTGCGGTTCCAAGATCCAGAGATCCTTGCCGCCCGGGCCTGCGGCCAGCACCATGCCTTCGGACATGCCAAAGCGCATCTTGCGCGGCGCCAGGTTGGCCACTATCACGGTCAGCTTGCCTTCCAGATCTTCCGGGTTGTAGGCGGACTTGATCCCGGCGAATACCTGACGGGTTTCACCGCCCAGATCCAGTTGCAGCTTGAGCAGCTTGTCCGCTTCCGGTACGGCTTCGGCCTTCTTGATCAGCGCCACCCGCAGATCCAGCTTGGCGAAATCTTCATAGGAGATGGTTTCACTGATGGGGTCGTCTGCCAGCGGGCCTGTCACTTTCGGTGCCTGCTCCTTGGCCAGATCTTCCTTGGAGGCCTCTATCATGGCTTCAATCTTGGCGGGCTCGATGCGGGCGAACAGCGCCTTGAACGGGGCCAGCTGGTGGTTGCACAGCGGCAGGGCCACGCCATCCCAGGTGAGGGTCTCACCCAGGAAGAGTTCGGCGCGCTCGGCCAGCAGCGGCATGACCGGCTTGAGGTAGGCCATCAGTACCCGGAACAGGTTGATGCCCACGGAGCAGACCGCTTGCAGCTCGGCGTCTGCGCCTTCCTGCTTGGCCAGCACCCAGGGCGCCTTCTCGTCCACGTAGCGGTTGGCCTTGTCGGCCAGTGCCATGATCTCGCGGATGGCGCGGCTGAATTCGCGTGCTTCATAGGCATCGCTGATGGAGGCACTGGCGTTGGCGAACTCGGCATAGAGCTCGGGCTCGGCACAGGTCGCGGCCAGCTTGCCGTCGAACCGCTTGGCGATAAAGCCGGCATTGCGGGAGGCCAGATTGACCAGCTTGTTGACCACGTCGGCGTTGACCCGTGCCACGAAGTCATCCAGGTTCAGGTCCAGATCGTCGATGCGGCTGTTGAGCTTGGCGGCGTAGTAGTAGCGCAGGCACTCAGGATCCAGGTGGTTCAGGTAGGTGGAGGCCTTGATGAAGGTGCCCTTGGACTTGGACATCTTGGCGCCGTTGACGGTCACATAGCCGTGCACGTTGACCTTGGTCGGCTTGCGGAAACCCGCGCCTTCCAGCATGGATGGCCAGAACAGGCAGTGGAAGTAGGCGATGTCCTTGCCGATGAAGTGATAGAGCTCGGCGGTGGAGTCTTTCTTCCAGTAGCTGTCGAAATCGATGTCGCCGCGCTTGTTGCACAGGTTCTTGAACGACGCCATGTAGCCGATGGGGGCATCCAGCCAGACGTAGAAGTACTTGCCGGGGGCGCCCGGGATCTCGAAACCAAAATAGGGGGCGTCGCGGGTGATGTCCCACTGCTGCAGGCCGCTCTCGAACCACTCCTGCATCTTGTTGGCCATCTCTTCCTGAATGGCGCCGGAACCGCGCACCCAGCCGGCCAGCCAGGTTTCAAACTGCGGCAGGTCGAAGAAGAAGTGCTCTGAGTCCTTCATCACAGGCGTGGCGCCCGAGACGGCGGATTTCGGATTTATGAGCTCGGTCGGACTGTAGGTGGCGCCGCAGCTGTCGCAGTTGTCGCCGTACTGCTCCGGAGACTTGCACTTGGGGCAGGTGCCCTTGACGAAGCGGTCCGGCAGGAACATGGATTTTTCTGGATCGAACAGCTGGGTTATGGTGCGACCCTTGATGAAGTCACCGCCTTTCAGACGACCGTAGATCAGCTCCGCCAGCTCGCGGTTCTCGTCGCTGTGGGTGGAGTGATAGTTGTCAAAGCTTATGTTGAAGCCGGCGAAGTCGGTCTGGTGCTCTTTGGAGACGGCCGCGATCATCTCTTCCGGGGTGATCCCCAGCTGTTGTGCCTTGAGCATGATGGGGGTGCCGTGGGCATCATCGGCACAGATGAAGTGCACCTGATGGCCGCGCATTCGCTGATAACGAACCCAGATATCGGCCTGGATGTGTTCCAGCATGTGGCCAAGATGGATGGAGCCATTGGCATAGGGGAGGGCGCAGGTTACCAGCATTGTACGAGGATCAGTTGCCATATAGTCGTTCTTGATGTGCTTGTTGGGATGATACAGTGCCGTGCATGTTACCCGAATTGGGGGTAGCCTGCCTAGGGTTGTGGCGCTGTCCGCCCTGGTGCTCGCGCTGGTTGGCAAGCAGGCAAGCCACTGATTTGTGTGCGGTAACCGTTCACCTCAAGATAATGACAAGATAATGAGGAGTTAATGGTGATTGATTCAGTAAAACAGATCCTGGCCGAATTTAAGCCGACAGGGTGGGGCAAGGATCTGGTTGCGGCCGGGTTTGTACGCAGTGCAGCGCAGCAAGGGCAAAGCCTGACCATCAGGCTGGTGTTGCCCTTTGCTGGGCGTTCCCTGTTTGAGCAGATCAAGCAGGACTTCGATGCCCGGTTGCGCAGCGCCACCGGCGCTACCCGCATCGACTGGGTGTGTGACATAGAGGTGGCCAGCCTGCCGCGGGCGCAAGGGCTGGCGGCGGTGCAGGGCATTCGCAACATCCTGGTGGTCGCCTCAGGCAAGGGCGGGGTGGGCAAGTCCACCACGGCCGTCAACCTGGCGCTGGCGCTGCAAAAGGAGGGCGCGCGAGTCGCCATTCTGGATGCGGACATCTATGGCCCCTCCATTCCGACCATGATGGGCACGGTCAAGGAGCGCCCCGTCAGCCATGACGGCAAGCTGATGGAGCCTGTGATGGCCTGCGGCCTCAAGAGCAACAGCATCGGTTATCTGGTGGACGAGCAGGATGCCACCATCTGGCGCGGCCCCATGGCGAGCAAGGCGCTGGCCCAGATCCTGCACGAGACCCGCTGGGGCGAAGTGGATTATCTGGTGGTGGACATGCCGCCAGGCACGGGTGACATCCAGCTCACCTTGGCCCAGCAGGTGCCGACCTCGGCGGCGGTGATCGTGACCACGCCCCAGGACGTGGCGCTGACGGATGCCCGCAAGGGGGTCGCCATGTTCAACAAGGTCAATGTGCCCGTGCTCGGCATCATAGAAAACATGAGTTATCACGTCTGCAGCGCCTGCGGTCATCACGAGCCCCTGTTCGGTACCGGCGGCGGCCAGAAGATGGCGGAGCAGTATCATGTGGCACTGCTTGGTCAGCTGCCGCTGCACATAGATATCCGCCAGCACATGGATGATGGCTGCCCGACCGTGTTCGGCGCACCGGAAGGAAGCCTGGCTCAGGCCTATATGAAACTGGCTCGTCGAGTGGGTGCCGAGCTCTATTTCAGCGGTAAACCGATTGCGACCCCCCTTTATACGATGGCGGTGGATGAATAATCGGCTGTCGTGTGGTTGAGGTGGATTTGAGGGTGGGCATGGCTCACCCTTTTTTATATAATGGATCGGTTTAAACAATCCCCACTGCTCTTCTCTTTAGGTATTTTCAATGTCTGATACTCAACATTCGTGTGTGATCATCGGTATTGCTGGCGCATCCGCGTCCGGCAAGAGCCTCATAGCCCAAACCATTTATGAAGAGCTGGTGGCCGAACTGGGCGCGGGTCAGATTGGTGTGATCACCGAAGATTGCTACTACCGTGATCAGACCCACCTGACCATGGAAGAGCGGGTCAAGACCAACTATGACCACCCCAATGCCCTGGATCACGATCTGCTGGTACAGCACCTGAGCCAGCTGGTGAAAGGCGACGCGGTCAACATTCCCCAGTACTCCTACACAGAGCACACCCGCATGAGCGAGGTGACCCCCTTCGCCCCGCGCCGAGTGATCATTCTGGAAGGGATCCTGCTGCTGACCGACAGCCGCTTGCGGGATCTGATGGATGCCTCCATCTTCATGGATACCCCGCTGGATATCTGTCTGCTGCGCCGTCTGGTGCGTGACGTGCAAGAGCGCGGTCGTACCATGGATTCCGTGCTCAAGCAGTATCAGAAGACGGTACGTCCCATGTTCCTGCAGTTTATCGAGCCTTCCAAGCAGTACGCGGACGTGATAGTGCCACGCGGTGGCAAGAACCGCATCGCCATCGACATGCTCAAGGCGCGTATACGCCACATGTTGATTGGTTAAGATGAAACAAGCCGGGTGATGCCCGGCTTTTTTAAATGAACATTTTGTCAGGAGAGTCGCCCAATGCGCCTTTGTGATACCGATATTGAACGTCATCTGGATGAAGGCAAGATCGTCATTGAGCCAAGACCCGGTGTTGAGCGGATCAGTGGCGTCAGCGTCGATGTGCTGCTGGGCAACGAGTTTAGAGTGTTTCGCGATCACACGGCCCCCTATATCGACTTGAGCGGCCCGAGCAGCGAGATGGCCGACGCCATCGATCGGGTGATGAGCGACGAGATCCACATCGCAGATGGGGAAGCCTTCTATCTGCACCCGGGCCAACTGGCACTGGCGGTGACTTATGAATCCGTTACTCTGCCAGCCGACATCGTCGGCTGGCTGGATGGCCGCTCCTCCCTGGCCCGTCTCGGCTTGATGGTGCACGTCACCGCTCACAGGATTGATCCGGGCTGGTCCGGCCGCATCGTGCTGGAGTTCTACAACGGCGGCAAGTTGCCGCTGGCGCTGCGTCCCAAGATGAAGATAGGCGCACTGAACTTCGAGATGCTCTCCGGGGCAGCGGCACGTCCCTACAACAAGCGGGAAAATGCCAAGTACAAGAGCCAGCAGGGCGCCGTTGCCAGCCGTATGAATCAGGATTGAGATCGGCGGGTCGACAGCGGATCCGGTTGCAATCTGTTAAACAAGAGGGCGCCACTGGCGCCCTTCGCCGTCGGATTTGGGCGGCAAGGCAAGATGGGACGGGTGTGATGGGGCAGGGGAGTGGCTTGCTTTTGCTTGCCCTTTGTACAGATGTCGCGATTCTGTCGGTCGAAAGCTGACGGTGACGCCGAGCAAGATCCGGTGCCGCCGGGCGATATCGTGATGAATTGTTCCCGTTTGGAGACTGCTTTTGTCAGCTTGGATCTGTTTAATTAATCATGGACAAGCCGCATGATTGCTGGCTCTAAGCTATTTTTTGAGAGAATGCTCTTTTTTTTTCTTACTGAAATATTTCAACAACGGGTATGGCGCAACCAGCCTTCTGGCATAATCCGCCGCAACTCATAAACAGGTTCGTTTTTATGTTTGAAATGTTTAGTGGTTTGGGTTTGTTATGGTCAATCGGTTTGGTATTGGCCGTTTTTTTTGTGTTGGCCTATGAATTCATCAATGGCTTTCACGATACCGCCAACGCGGTAGCAACGGTTATCTATACCAAGGCGATGCCGGCTCACCTGGCGGTCGTCGCATCCGGGATCTTCAACTTTTTTGGCGTCATGTTCGGCGGTCTGGGCGTAGCCTATGCCATTGTCCACTTGCTGCCGATTGATTTGCTGTTGGGCATGGATTCCACCCAGGGTTTGATCATGGTGTTCTCCCTGCTGTTTTCCGCCATTGTCTGGAATCTGGGGACCTGGTTCCTGGGCATTCCGGCCTCCAGTTCTCACACGCTGATCGGTTCCATCCTGGGGGTGGGCGGTGCCTATGCCTGGCTCAACCATCAGCCGCTGACTCAGGGTATCAACGTCGCCAAAGCGATCGACATCATGCTTTCCCTGATCATCTCTCCGACCGTCGGCTTTGTCGTGGCAGCCCTGTTGCTGTTTGCCATGAAGCGAGTCTGGCTGGGCAGCAAGATCCACAAGACCCCGGAAGAGCGCCTGCTGGTGGACGGCAAGAAGCATCCGCCGTTCTGGGCTCGCCTCACTCTGGTCGCTTCCGCCATGGGCGTGAGCTTCGTGCACGGCTCCAACGATGGCCAGAAGGGCATCGGTCTGGTGATGCTGGTGCTGATCTGCATGGCACCCGCCTATTTCGCTCTGGACATGAACAGCCGTTCCTACGATCTGGATCGCACCCAGGATGCCAACCAGCGCATCATGGAGATCTATCAGCGCAACCATGAGCAGGTTGCTCATGTGGTGGACTTCAAGGTGCCTGCTCAGGCCCAGGAAGAGCTGATGACCCATTGTGCGGCGAATGGCGCACTGCAAGCCATGGCAACCCTGGACAATCGTCTCGGCCAGGTACGGACCTATGAAGAGCTGGATCTGACCGACCGTCGTGAAGTGCGCCGTCTGCTGCTGTGTATCGACGACACCGCGCGCAAGGTCTCCAAGCTGCCGTTGCCTGCCAAGGAGCTGACCGATCTGGCTAAATGGCGCAAGGATCTGACGGCGACCGCCGAATATGCTCCGACCTGGGTTATCGTCTCCATCGCACTGGCGCTGGGTTGCGGTACCATGGTGGGCTGGCGTCGCATCGTCTACACGGTCGGCGAGAAGATTGGCTCCACCGGCATGACGTACAGCCAGGGCATCGCCGCCCAGATCACGGCAGCTGCCTCCATCGGTGTTGCCAGTTTGACCGGTATGCCCGTCTCCACCACCCATATCCTCTCCTCTGCGGTAGCGGGGACCATGGTGGCGAACAAGTCAGGCCTGCAGAGCCAGACCATCAAGACCATACTGATGGCCTGGGTGCTGACCCTGCCGCTCACCATGCTGCTCTCTGGTGGCCTGTTCCTCATCAGCCACCACCTGTTTGGCGGCTGATAGCAGCGCAACCTCATATATTGACGAAGGGCCTACGGGCCCTTTTTTCATGTCCGCAGATCCCGCGCAGCCCCGTTTTTTGGCTGGGAGAGTGCAGATCATCTGGCCCGGGCTGACGGGCAGGAAGAGAGTTGATGACTTGCTTCTGATGCTGCTGACTCTTTATATGCCATCAAACTTGTAGTGTTAAACACATAACAACACAGATTGAGCGAAGTGAATAATCCAGCCTACTCAACGACTGTCTACAGCAATAGGGACGTCAAACCCGGACGCTCCTATGCTGCGCTGTGTACCATCCGTTACAAGACAGAAGGTCTTACTCAGTGTTTGATAGGGATTGAAGCGGGGAGGCAAGAGAGCGAGAAGGCGGCAACCTCTCATTCTGTTGTCTGTGCTTGGCGCTGCGCGCGGGAGCGTTGTCACCTGGGGCAAGCCGAGTTTATGGGTGGCCAGGATATCTCTCCAGGCCAGGGTGCTATTCATTGACGGATACCGTCACAGGGCATGGACAACAAGTCTGACGGGCACACAGGGTGACTCATCAGCAGCAGGGGGATAAAGGACGAGATCTTGGCTTGGGTCACCAGTGGCTCGGATGTGACAGAGAGAGGTAACCAGGCGTTGCAGCTTATTGGGCCGTACAGAGGGCGACTCTCTTCTTGTATTGGTGGACGTGGAAGGAGAAGCTCTGGTGACAAGAGAGAAGCGATGGGGGAAGGCTGGGAGTCAGTGACTCGGTTAATACCCGAGCCCAAACGGAAGATAAAAAAAGAGCCACACAGTGTGTGGCTCTTTTCCATCAGGCTAGCTGGCTGGCAATCAAGGACGACCAGCCGGGCTGGTTGCCACGTTGACAGCAGCCGTGCTGCCACCATGACGGCCAGAGCTTGTCACGTCATTGCGCACCAGCGGTGCCTGCTCGACAGGTGCCTGCGCAGGCAGGGCTGGGGCCGCCGCCGGCGTTGCCATCGGGGCAGAAGCCTTGCGGGCACCGGCCAGCAGACCGGCGCCTTTCTTGGCCTGGTTGACCACAGGCGCAGCAACGGCAGCGGGTGCTACCGGCTCTGCCTGAGCAACAACCACGGCTGCGACTGGCTCGGCGACCACGGCAGCAACAGGTTCAGCAACCTGGGGCGCTGGTTCAGCTGCAGCTTCCACGACAACGGGGGCAACAACCTCGGCAGCCGCCTCGATGACAGGGGCCACAGTCGCAACGACGTCGTCAGCAGGTGCGACAACGACGCTCGCTTCGGCAACCACAGCTGTGGCCACCACGTCTGCGACAACCGGCTCGGCAGCCACAACAGGGGCAGCTTCAACCTGGGCTTCGGTCACGACGGGGGCGGCGATCGCCACGGCTTCGGCTTGCTCACGGGCTTCCTCGGCAACGGCTTCCACTACCACATGTTCGGTCAGTGCAGCAGAGGCTTGTACGGCGGCGGCAATGGCTTCGGCGCTAGGGATCGTGATGACGGGCACAGCCGGCTCTTCCACTTTCACCTGAGCCGCATCAGCCTGGGCTGCCGTGGTCAGGATAGGGGTGTCTGCTTGCTGCTCTTCATCATCGCGCTGACTGCGGGCATCTTCGTTGATGCGCTTGCGGCGTTGACCTTCGATACGCTGGCTGCGCGGCGTACGACGGGAACGACGCTGGCCGTCGGCCTGTTCGTCACTCTGTTCCACTGTGTCAGCGGCATCGGCCACGGCAGCAACCGGCTCATCAGTCGGCTGGGCAGCAGGGTTGCTGGCCGGGACATCGGCACGGATCTGCTTGCGCAGTTGACGACGTTCGCGGCGTTCGGCGACTTTCTGCTCTTTTTCCTGCTGGGGCTCGGCACTGACGACGGCAGTTTCAACGGTTTCTACCGCTTCAACGACCAGCTCGGCACGGGGCTCACGCGGTGCACGGGGCTCACGAGCCGGACGCGGGGCGCGCGGTTCGCGTTCCTGACGAGGTTCGCGGGGCTCACGTTCTATGCGCTGTTCAGTGCGCACTTCACCGCGGGCTTCACGTTCCTGACGGGGCTCACGCTCTTGACGCGGTTCGCGTTCTTTACGCGGACGACGATTGCGGTTCTCACCACCCTCGCGATTGGCCGCACCTTCGCGCTTCTCGCCGGCTTCCGCCGTGTTGCGGTTGCTGCGGTTGTCGTCGCGACGGGGACGCTGGCCACGGCCACGGTTTTCATCACGCTGGTGACGATGACCTTCATCCTTGCGCGCTTCCCGCGGCGCAGCCGGTTTCTCGGCAGGAGCCTTCACGTCGGCAGGGGCGGTGTCGGAACCGAACAAGCCGGAGATGGCCTTGAACAGCTTGCCAAACAGACCCGCTTCGGCGGCAACCTGTGGCTGTGCCGCGACGGGCGCAGGAGCAGCAGGGGCGGCCGGTTGAGGAGCCTGGACGAAGCCTTGCAGCAGCGGTTGCTCGCGTTCGATCACCTGAGCCTGCTTCGGCTGGTAGACCGGCTTGGCAATCTCGGTTTTCAGCTCGTAGCTGGCCGCTTCCGGGATCTCGTTCTGACGAATGCGGGTCACTTCGTAGTGCGGGGTTTCCAGATGCTGGTTCGGAATGATGTACAGACGTACTTCATTACGCTGTTCCAAACTGGCGATGGAGGCGCGCTTCTCGTTGAGCAGATAGGCGGCAACATCGACCGGCACCTGAGCATGAACCTGCTCGGTGTTGTCCTTCATGGCCTCTTCTTCGATGAGACGCAGGATGGACAAGGCCAGTGATTCGTTGTCACGAATGACCCCTTGACCCTGGCAACGGGGGCAGATGTGGCTGCTTGACTCGTTGAGGGAGGGACGCAGACGCTGGCGAGACATCTCCAGCAGACCGAAACGGGAGATCCGGCCCAGCTGGATGCGGGCGCGATCCTGATGCACGGCTTCACGCAGACGGTTTTCCACTTCGCGTTGATGGCGAACTGGTGTCATGTCGATGAAGTCGATGACGATCAGACCCCCCAGGTCGCGCAGACGCAATTGACGGGCAATCTCGTCGGCCGCTTCCAGGTTGGTTTGCAGCGCCGTCTCTTCGATATCGCCGCCCTTGGTGGCGCGGGAGGAGTTGATATCGATGGAGGTCAGTGCTTCGGTCGGGTCTATGACTATGCTGCCGCCGGAGGGCAGGCGCACTTCGCGCTGGAAGGCCGACTCGATTTGGCTCTCAATCTGGAAGTGGTTGAACAGGGCAACTTCACCCTTGTACAGCTTCACGCGGTTGAGGAAATCGGGACGAACCAGCTCGATGTGAGCACGGGCACGTTCAAAGATGACAGGGTCGTCGATCAGGATCTCGCCGACATCGCGACGCAGGTAGTCACGAATGGCGCGCACGATCACGTTGCTTTCCTGGTGGATAAGCACGGGGGCAGTACGGTCCTGTGACGCCTTGTGGATGGAATCCCAGTGGTTGAGCAGAACGTTGAGATCCCATTCCAGCTCTTCCGGGGATTTACCCACACCGGCGGTACGCACGATGAGACCCATGCCGTCCGGCACTGTCAGGCCGCTCAGGGCTTCTTTCAGTTCTGTCCTTTCATCACCCTCGATGCGGCGGGAGATACCACCGGCACGGGGGTTGTTCGGCATCAGCACCAGGTAGCTGCCGGCCAGGCTGATAAAGGTGGTGAGGGCTGCACCCTTGGTGCCACGCTCTTCCTTATCGATCTGGACGATCACTTCCTGGCCTTCGCGGACCACTTCTTTGATATTGGGACGACCCTGATAGGAGTAACCGGAGGGGAAGTAATTGCGGGCGATCTCCTTTAATGGCAGGAAACCGTGACGCTCGGCGCCATAGTCGACAAAAGCAGCTTCGAGACTGGGTTCTACGCGGGTGATTTTACCCTTGTAGATGTTCGCTTTTTTCTGCTCGTGTCCCGGACTTTCAATATCCAAATCGTAGAGCTGTTGTCCGTCAACCAGCGCTACGCGCAACTCCTCTTCCTGAGTCGCGTTGATTAGCATTCTTTTCATTGAGTTCTCGTTATTTTGTCATTTTGATTTCCTCCACAGGATCCTGCCGGCGCCGGCCTCGGGTCTTCAGCATACTTGGGCAACCTCCCGGTTGGGGTATGCATGAGGCGCAAACTAAGGGCGCTCTGGTTCGGCCTTCTCGAGAAGGCATGAATTAAGGATGCCGGTGTGGAGACAAATAATCGGTTCTGTTTGTGTTCTCCATGCGCTGTACCTCGCACCCGGGAACCGTCATGTTCTTATATACACGGTGTTTCGGGATTGGGTGGCATAAATTTTGGCCACTTAGTACAAGGCTTGAACACAATGACAAAACCTTGTTTATTATCCCATTTAAACCACTTTTATAGCAAGGCGCCATTTTTCAACAAAGCATGCAGCCAAGGACCGCCGGCAGTGTTAAAATCCGCGCCATGACACAGATACAACAACAAGTGCAGCTGCTCACCATCGAAGCTGAGCATGAAGGGCAGCGCATCGACAATTTTCTCAAGACTCAGCTAAAGGGCGTCCCCAAGAGCCTGATTTATCGCATCCTTCGAAAAGGGGAAGTGCGCGTCAACAAAAAGCGCATCAAACCGGAATACAAACTGTGCCCAGGCGACGAGGTGCGGGTTCCTCCCGTGCGGGTTGCCGAGAAAAACGAACTGCCCTCGGCCAACCTCGGCAGCATCCAGCGTCTGGAGAGCCAGATCCTGTTTGAAGACGATGCCATGATAGTGCTCAACAAACCGTCCGGCATGGCCGTGCACGGCGGCAGTGGCTTGAGCTTCGGCGTCATCGAGGGGCTGCGCGCCCTGCGCCCGGATGCCCGCTTCCTGGAGCTGGTACACAGGCTGGATCGCGACACCTCAGGCGTACTGCTGGTTGCCAAGAAGCGCAGCGCCCTGCGCAGCCTGCACGAGCAACTGCGAGTCAAGACCATGCGCAAACAGTATCTGGCGCTGGTGCGCGGCCAATGGCAGCCCCACGTCAAGGTGGTCAATGCGCCGCTGCGCAAGAACGATCTGCAATCAGGTGAACGCGTGGTGCGGGTCAGCAGTGACGGCAAGCCATCGGAAACCCGTTTCCGCATCGCCCGTCAATTTGCCGAGGCCACCCTGGTCGAGTGCAGCCCGATCACCGGCCGTACCCACCAGATCCGGGTACATACCCAGCATGCCGGTCATCCCATCGCCTGTGATGACAAGTATGGGGAAGCGGCCTTTGACGAGAAAATGCGCAGCCAAGGGCTGAAACGGCTGTTTTTGCATGCCTGGAAGCTGAGCTTTACCCATCCGGTCGACGGCCGCGAGATGCAGGTGGAAGCCCCGCTCGCGCCTGAACTCGACAACTTCCTGAACAAGCTGGCTCGCTGATGAAGGCGGTCCGACTCGCCATTTTCGACTGGGACGGTACCCTGATGGACTCGGTGGGCCGGATTGTCGCCTGCGTCGCGGGGGCGGCTCGCGATTGTGGCGAGCCAGTGCCCACGGCGATAGAGACGCATCAGATCATAGGGCTCAGCCTGGAGGTCGGCATTCCACAGCTGTTTGCGCTGGCGCCGGGTGGTGAGCAGGCCAACGCCCTGATCGCCCGCTATCGTCACCATTATGTGCATGACGCCACGCCCAGCCCGCTGTTTGTCGGGGCGAGCGAGCTGCTGCACCACTGGCACGGGCAGGGGATAGCGCTGGCGGTGGCCACCGGCAAGTCGCGCCGTGGCCTGGATCGGGTGCTGGATGATACCGGACTGCGGCCGCTGTTTGCCGCCACCCGTGGTGCGGACGAGGCCAACTCCAAACCCGATCCCTTGATGCTGACGCAAATTCTGGATGAGCTGGGCTTGGCTGCGCACCAGGCGGTGATGATTGGCGACTCCATCCACGACATGGCGATGGCAGAGGCGCTGGCCATGCCGCGGATCGGGGTGAGCTGGGGCGTGCATGACAAGCGCCGGTTGCAGGCACATGATCCGCTTGCCGTTGTCGATACCATGGATGAGCTCAAGCGGTTGTTGGGTTAGCCTGCGATATAGCGGATGAATAGATGAAAAACGGGAGCCTTGGCTCCCGTTTTTCATTGCTGGCATGTCGCTCCCGTCAGGGTAGAGCGAGGCCATGGCGCGCCAGCAGCTCGATCAGGCCGATCAGCGGCAGGCCGATCAGGGCGTTGGGATCGCGCCCCTCCAGCCCCTTGAACAGCACTATCCCCATGCCTTCACATTTGAAACTGCCCGCGCAATCGAGGGGCAGCTCAGCCTCGACATAGCGGCGAAGGGCGGCCTCGTCCAGGGTGCGAAAGTGCACGGTGAAAGGCTCCACCAGCTGCTCGGCCCGGCCGCTGGCGGCATCCAGCACGCACAGGCCGGTATGGAAGGTGACGCTGCGACCTTGCGCGGCCATCAGTTGTGCCACCGCTTTTTCCACAGTACCCGGTTTGCCCAGGATCTGGTCGTCGCAGACACACACCTGATCGGACCCTATGATCAGTCCCTGATCAAACCGGTCGGCAATGGCGCTTGCCTTGGCAAGGGCCAACCGCGCCACCAGCGCCTCGGCCGGTTCGCCGGGCAGGGGAGACTCATCCACCTCGGGGGCCGCGCATTCAAAAGGAAGCGCGAGCTTTTCCAGCAGGGCTTTTCGATAACGGGAAGTGGAGGCGAGGATCAGCTGTGTTGGCATTGTGATGTCCTGGTTCGATGCGGTCAGGCGCCGATGGTATCGCCGCGCCGTGAGCCGGGCAAATACCTGATGGGATTTTCGTATTTGGCATGATCTGCTGGTATCCCGGATTCATTCCGTGTGGCCGCAGTGCGAAGGGCGTGCGATTGCCCCCGGTTTCCAGATTGGAAAGTGTCGCTATCGACTCATTCATCGGCCTCTTCCCTATAGTGGCAGGCTTATCCGACTGTCATGCCCTGGGTGGGCGACAGTCCCCTGCTGCTGGAGTTGTCATGCGTCCCTACCTTGTTTGCTGTTTCTTGATGATCACCCTCTACCCGGTGGGCATAGATCTCTATCTGGTCGCGCTCCCCCAGATAGGAGTCGCGCTGGAGGCCAGTGCGGCGCAGTTGCATACCGCGTTTTCAGCCTATCTGTTTGGCATGGCCGCTACCGTGCTGGCGGGCGGGCTGCTGGCCGACCGATATGGCCGCAAGCCGGTGATCCTGGGGGGCGCCCTCATCTTTGTGCTGGCCTCGCTGGCTGCCGGCAGTGCCGACTCGATCACGGCATTTCTGCTGGGTCGCATCGGTCAGGGGATAGGGGCCGGCACCCTCTACATCATGACCTTTACGGTGCTGCGGGATGTGCTGGTGCCGGCCAGGCTGGCGGCTGTCCTGTCGATGATCAACGGTGTCATCTGCGTGATCCCCGTGCTGGCGCCGCTGCTCGGTTATCTGATCCTGGCCCGCTTCGACTGGCCTGCCATCTTCCAGGCCATGGCCCTGCTCGGCGCCGTGGTGGCGCTGGTGACCCTGCTCTGGCTGCGGGAAACCCGCCCAGGGGAGGGGAGACAGACAGTTTCCCATACTGCCGAACGCCTTGGATTTTTGCGCACGAGACAGTATCTGTGGATGTGCGGCCTGACCAGTACCGGCATGACCTGCATCCTGACCTATGTCAGTACCTCACCCATGATATTGATGACGGGGATGGGGCTGGATACCGCAGGTTACGCCGAGATCATGATGGCGATGGCTGCGATCAGCATGATCACCTCTTTTCTCAATCCCGTGCTGATCCGCCGGTGGGGCAAGGAGAGGGTGCTGGCCTGGGCCCACGGCGCCCTGGGGGTGGCACTCTTGTTGCTGCTGGCCTCCCGGCAGGAGGCGTTGTTGATGGCGCTGGCCCATGATGGTTCCTCGCCGTTGTGGGCGCTCTGGCTGATCCGTCTTGGCTTTGCCTTCGTTTGCATCGGTTTTTCCGCCAGCTTCGGCATCGCGATGGGCGAGGCTCTCGCCAGTTGCCGGCACCAGATCGCCCTGGCCAGTGCGACCCTGTGCATCATTCAGATAGCCAGCTCGGCGCTCTATATCTGGCTGATGGGCTGGCTTGGTCTGGCGCCCCTCCTGTTGCTGGCTTATTCGCTCCTCCTCGCCGTGCTACTCTATCTCGCCTTTCGCATCATAGGGCCTGTGGCCGACCAGGTGCCCTGCGATCCCCAGTCCGTGGAGAAAATCTGATCATGCGCCCCCTGGTCGAACTCGATCTCAATCTGTTGGTGGTCTTCAGGCTGCTGTTGCAAGAGCGCAGCGCGACCAAGGCGGCCAAGCGGCTCAATGTCACTGCGCCGACGGTCAGCAAGGCGCTGGCTCGCCTGCGCGACTGGTTTGACGATCCGCTCTTTATCCGTACGCAGCGGGGACTGGAGCCCACCAATCTGTCGCTGAGTCTGGAGGAGGAGCTCAAGGAGTGGTTTCAGCTGTCGGGCAACATAGCTTCCCTCTGCGGCAACGCGATTCCGGAAGGGGCCGCTTTCAGACTGGTGCTGGAGTCCCCCTTTTACATCAGCTTTCTCAACAGCCTGCCCATGGTCATCTACGAGAAGTACCGTAAGTCGACCATCAAGGTGATGAATTGGGATCACCACTCCCTCAGCGACATCATCAATGGCGATGCCGATCTCGGTTTCTGTGCTCGCGAGACGCACCCTAGCTCCTTGGCCCGGGTCAACCGCCTGCCTTATTACATCGATCACGAGGTGTTGTTCGAAGACAGACCCGTGGTGTTTTTGCGCAAGGATCACCCCCTGCTGGCCCGCAAGTGGAGCCTGGACAATTTTCTCGCCTACCCCCATGTGAGCGTGGTGTGGGAGGCCAGCGATGCCTGGGCGCTCGACAGCCTGCTCGATGATGAGGGACTCAGCCGGCGGGTGCCGATCCGGGTCTCCAGCTTCGAGCAGGCGCTGCACATTGCCGCCCAATCCGCCCACGAGCTGATAGCGGTCGTGCCGTCCTATTGCGCCAGCTATGCCAGCTTGCATCACGACAATCTGATCTCCTTGCCTCTGCCGCTGGAAGAAACTCTGTATCGACAGCTCGACATCGCCTTTATCCTGCTCTGGCACAAGCGCAACAACTACAACACCAAGGTGCTCTGGCTGCGAGACGAGATAAAGCGGCTCTACCACGAACACATGGGGAAGCCCGGTTAGCCATCTGCCAGTGTGCGGCCCGTGATATTTTTGCCCGCCAGCAGACCGCCCGCCCTGCCAGCCGAAAAGCGGCTATAAGCATAAGCAGGATCAGGCGAGGGCATCAGATGACGAGACATGGAATATGGCTGCTGTGGCTGCTCTGTTTGCCGGCATGGGGACAAGGGTGGCAATTGCAGACGGGGGAGGCCGGCATCTTGTTATGGACCCGCGCCCACCCACCGGGGACATTTCTGGCCCTGCGCCTGGAAATGAACGTAGCTGCGCCCCCATCCGCCCTGCTGGCCGTGCTGCGCGATACTGCCCGTCATCAGGAGTGGCTGCCCCAGAGCCTGGAGGTGCGCGTGCTGGCAAAGCCGGCGCCCGATGAAGATCTGGTGTATACCCGCTTGTCAGCTCCCTGGCCGGTGCAGGAGCGAGAGCTGATCACTCATTCCCGCCTGCGGCGCAATGCCGATTGCAGCCTGCAACTGACGGTATGGGCGGCGCCCGATGCACTGCCACCCCATCCGGGGCGAGTGCGGATCCGGGCCAGTGAAGGGCGCTGGGAGGCATTGCCACAACTGAACGGCACCACCCTGGTGCGTCTTGAAACCTACACCAACCCGGGCGACAGCCTGCCGAGCTGGCTCGTCAATCCGATTGCCGCCCAGGCGGCGTTGGACAGCTTTCGAGCCATTCGCCGGCTGATGGAAGCCGTGCCACCCCAACCTTGCGCTTGTGCGCGGCAACACTCTGCTGGCAAGTGGCATTCATGCCAGGTTCTTCCTTGAGGTTTGCCCTTGATGGGTATTCTCCAGGCTTAAGCCGGGGCATCTTTAAATATTATATTTATCAAGAGTCTTTTTTGTGCCGTTTCACTGCCAGACCATCAGGGTAAATAGTGAGTCGCTCATATCTAGGTCATGAAAAACAGTATGTAGCGCCAACCTCATGATATTTATCATACTTCTTTCATTTCCCATCTTTATCTGCATTGTGGCAGACAAGTCTTTGTCAGTTGTTTTGACCGGGGCGGGAATGTCACGCATGAATAAATCATTCTCGTTAATTTCCAGTTCAGGTTTTAACACCTTTTTTACCTTATCGTCATTTCTGGCACCAATATCTCCATCCGTTAAAACCGAATGAAGAGCCAATGGCAAGGAGGCTAATATAGCCACCCTCAAGAAACAGGATCTTTCTTGCCGTGCTAGTCACCATCTGACCATATAAGGATATATCATGAAAAAATCACCTATTTTTGCGGCCCTGCTGTGCTTGTCACTGGGCACTATGGGCATCGTGGCGGCTGATGAGACACCGCCCGCGGCCGCTCCGGCGGCGATGGACGCGCTCAGTGCCGCGGCTGCGCAGACGCCCAGAGACTTTGTGAGTCTGACGCTGATGAATCAGAGTTCCCGTGCCAGCGCTTATATTGAAATCATAGGAGAGGGGATTTATGACACCAGAGATGTTCCTGCGGGAGGCTCCACCTTTATATCTTATCCTCGGGGGACCTATATCAGTACCCTGCGCGCCACCGATGGGGCAACAGGTTATGCCCATTGTGCCCCGGTTCTGCTGGATGCGAGTAAAACGTCATTCATGAACCTTGAAACCCACTCTTGTTATACCCAGTGATGGGTATCGATGACATGTCATGCGCCAGCACTGCTGGCGTATTTAATCTAGGGTGGAGGTTCCCGATAATGTCCCGGCATCAGCCATGACATATAGTCAGAACAGTTGATATAACATATTCCCCATCGCAGTCATATGAGGGCGTTAATTCTATTTTACCTGCACCAAATATTGACAGTGCCCTTGCTGACCGTGATAACGCCCTTGTTTTCAGAAGGCTCAATATCGTTAATCGGTGGCTGGATATAAGAGGCTGCTGGTAACGACAGGGGGACGTGAATGAAAAACGGTCATGACTTGGCATGAAAAGCATCTGTGAACCGACATCCTCTCGCAGTCACATCGGTGCCTCGGTCGATCGCAGGGGGTTGGAGTGAGATAGCTGAGTTGGCTTTCACGCTGAACGCTGCCGCCAGACAAACATGGCCAGTGGTCAGCAGACATTGCCCGCGGATTGCCGCGGCGGATGAAGGGGGCGGGACCCTGTGGCGGTCATTTGACGACAAGACTTCGGATTACGCACTCCTGAGGGGGCAACAGAGACAAGGTCAGAGAGACCGCGGCACACTCTATATGTGCCGAATGCAGGCAGGATCCTGTGTAGGATCCTCAGGTTTATGGCATAATCAGCCACCGATGAGAACAAGTCCCGGTATCTCAGGGACTTGTATGGTTAAAATCATCGGCGGTAAGGACTTTTTCCTTTGACTATCAGTTGTTGGACCTATAATATTCGCGCCCTATGCAAAAGGTGAAGTTGCCCGTTAAGGTTGATCCAGTCCGTAATGCCTTGAAGCTGCTCGACTATGTCGGGATAGTGGAAAAGTCGCAGATGCCCAGGCTGGAGGCATCAACCGCAGGCTTGCAGAGTGATATCGATGTATCACTGCACTTTGGCAAAGATGTCCAGAAGTTGACCGTTATGAAAGGCACTGCCCATGCCAAGGTTGACCTGGTTTGCCAGCGTTGTGGAGATACATTCGAACACCTTTGTGAAGCTGATTTTATCTACACTCCGCTGTTTGAAAAAACAAACGAGGAAGAACTGCCGGAAGCTTATGAGCCCATTGAGTTGGACGAAAACGGCGAGATAGATCTTCATCAAATCCTGGAGGATGAACTCATCCTCTCGTTGCCTCAGGTGGCGATGCATCCGATGGATGCTTGCCCGCGCGGTAACATGGAGATGACTTGGGGTGATATCGAACCTGCTGATGAGCGGCCGAATCCCTTTGCAGTTCTTGAAGAGCTTAAACGTAAGTGAATCTAGGAGTTAGCCTACAATGGCCGTACAACAGAACCGTAAAACCCGTGCCAAGCGTGGCATGCGTCGTTCACACGATGCGCTGACCAGTGCAGCTCTGACTGTTGATCAGACCAGTGGTGAAATTCATCGTCGTCACCACGTGACTGCCGATGGTTTCTACCGCGGTAAAAAGGTAATCGCTTAAGGATTGCCTTTGTCTACGCAAACTGTCGCGCTAGACATAATGGGGGGAGATATTGGCCCCTCGGAAACAGTGCCTGCCGCCGTGCAGGCACTGTCTCTTTTGCCCCAGTTAAAACTGATCTTGGTCGGTGATCAGCACCAGACTACCTCCTTGTTGCAGCAACATGGCTTGCTGACTCATCCTCGCGTTCGTTTCGTACATGCATCCCAGGTGGTTGGCATGGGCGACAAGCCGATCGTGGCGCTGCGTACCCTGAAAGACTCCTCCATGCGGGTTGTGCTCAATCTGGTGAAAGCCGGTGAGGCCGATGCCTGCGTCAGTGCCGGCAATACCGGTGCCCTGATGGCCATGGCCAAGTGCGTGCTCAAATCCCTGCCCGGTGTCGACAGACCCGCGCTCATCAAGGCGCTGCCGACCTTGAGTGGCAAGCGTACCGTGATGCTGGATCTGGGGGCGAACGTGAGCTGTGATGCCGACACCCTGCTGCAATTTGCGGTGATGGGCTCAGTGGTGGCCGAGAAGGTGGAAGGCATCGCCTTTCCCCGGGTCGCCTTGCTCAACGTGGGGGAGGAGGAGATCAAGGGCAACGATCTGGTGCGTCACAGCGCAGAGCTGCTGCGTCAGTGCAGCGCGCTCAATTTCGTCGGCTTCGTCGAGGGGGATCGCATCTTCAGCGGCGAGTGTGACGTGATTGTCTGCGACGGTTTTGTCGGCAACGTCGCCCTCAAGACGGCGGAAGGTGTGGTGCGGATGATGGCCCAGCTGGCCGGATATCCCCGCAAGAAACGCAGTTTTCTTGGCCGTATCGCCGGATTTATGTTCAAACGACGTTTTTCTTACCTGAACCCCGACCAGTATAACGGCGCAAGTCTGTTAGGATTGCGCGGCATTGTGGTAAAAAGCCATGGGCGGGCCGAACGGCGCGCTCTGTGTAATGCGATCCTGCTGGCCGCACAAGAGGCCAAGCATCAACTTCCATTGCAAATAGCAGATCGCCTTGAATCTGTCTTTTCCGACAGGGATCTATAAGAACTCTATGCATAGCAAAATTCTGGGTACTGGCAGTTATCTGCCGAGTTCAGTGCGTACCAACGCCGATCTCGAGCAAATGGTTGAAACCAGTGATGAGTGGATCGTGGAACGTACCGGGATCCGTGAACGCCGTATTGCCGGTGCCGACGAAACCGTCGCCACCTTGTCTCACCAGGCCGCCCTGCGGGCCCTGGATGCTGCGGGTCTGACCGCCGCCGATCTCGACATGATAGTGCTGGCCACCACCAGCGCCGAGAACGCCTTCCCGGCCGCCGCCTGCGAGTTGCAGGGGCTGCTCGGCGTGCCCGGCATCCCCGCCTTTGATGTAGCGGCCGCCTGCGCCGGTTTCACCTACGCACTCTCCATCGCCGATCAGTTTGTCAAATCCGGCGTCGCCCGCCATGTGCTGGTCGTTGGTGCCGATGTACTGTCCCGCATGTGCGATCCGCAAGATCGCGGCACCATCATCATTTTCGGGGATGGTGCCGGCGCCGTAGTGGTTGGCGCCAGCGAGACGCCAGGGATACTGTCGACTCATCTCCATGCCGATGGCCGTTATGGCGATCTGCTCAAGCTGCCACACCCTCGTCGTGGTATGCCGGGAGCCGAACTCGAAGCCTACATGTATATGAAGGGCAACGATGTGTTCAAGGTAGCGGTCACCCGCCTGAGCGAGCTGGTGACCGAAACCCTGGCCGCTGCCGGTGTCGAGCCGAGCGAGCTCGACTGGCTGGTGCCGCACCAGGCCAACTTCCGCATCATCAGCGCGACCGCCAAGAAGCTCGGCATGAGCCTCGACAAGGTGGTGCTGACCCTCGACAAGCACGGCAACACCTCTGCCGCCTCCGTGCCCATCGCCTTCGATGAAGGGGTGCGCGACGGCCGGATCAAACCGGGTCAGCTGGTGCTGCTGGAGGCCTTCGGCGGTGGTTTTGCCTGGGGCTCGGCGCTGGTTCGCCTCTGATCTTCAGCGGGATGGGGTCCTGCACCATCCCGCGACCGATTTCGTTTTCGTCTTACCTTAAAGGAATCAATGATGACCCAATTTGCCATTGCCTTCCCGGGACAAGGCTCCCAAACCGTCGGCATGCTGGCCGAGCTGGCCGAGCAGCACTCCGTGATCAAGGAAACCTTCGCCGAGGCGAGCCAGGTGCTGGGTTATGACCTGTTTGCCCTGGTCATGGATGGTCCGGTTGAAGATCTGAACAAGACCTGGCGTACCCAGCCGGCGCTGCTGACAGCCTCCGTCGCTCTGTGGCGTTTGTGGCAACAGCAGGGTGGGGCAACCCCCGCCGTCATGGCCGGTCACAGCCTGGGGGAATATTCCGCCCTGGTGTGCAGCGGTGCCCTGGCCTTTGGCGACGCGGTCAAACTGGTTGAACTGCGTGGTCTGGCCATGCAGGAGGCGGTGCCGGAAGGCACAGGCGCCATGGCCGCCATCATAGGTCTGGACAACGAGGCCATCGCCGCCAATTGCGAAAAAGCGGCGCAAGGTCAGGTCGTGTCCCCGGTCAACTTCAACTCCCCGGGCCAGGTGGTGATCGCCGGTCACAAGGAAGCGGTGGAGCGCGCCAACGTCTTGATGAAAGAGTCTGGTGCCAAGCGTGCGCTGCCGTTGCCGGTCTCCGTACCCTCCCACTGCGCCCTGATGAAACCGGCGGCAGAAAAACTGGCGGCTGCGCTGGACGGGATCGAGATCAAGGTTCCAACCATCGCAGTCATCAATAATGTCGACGTGTCCTGTGAACAGGATCCGGCCGCCATCAAGCAGGCCCTGGTGCGTCAGCTGTTCAGTCCGGTCCGTTGGTCCGAGACGGTGGAGCGGATGGCCAATGAGGGTGTCACCCTCGAGATCGAGATGGGGCCGGGCAAGGTATTGACCGGGCTGGCCAAGCGCATCGACAAGCGCGTGGAAGGCATTCACGCCAACGATGCCGCCTCATTCGAGCTGGCGCTGGCCCAGTCCAAGTAAACAGGAGCAGATCATGAGTTTTACCGATAAGGTTGTATTGGTGACAGGTGCCAGTCGTGGCATCGGCCGGGCAATTGCCGAAACATTTGCGGCCCGTGGCGCAAAAGTCGTCGGCACTGCGACCAGCGAGAGCGGCGCAGAGGCGATCAGCGCCTATCTGGGCGAGCAGGGTTGCGGCATGGCACTGAACGTGACCAGTCCGGAATCCATCGAAACTATCTTTGCGGCCATCAAGGCACGCTTTGGCGAGATCGACATCCTGATCAACAATGCCGGTATTACCCGCGACAACCTGTTGATGCGCATGAAAGATGATGAGTGGAATGAAATCATCGACACCAATCTCACCTCACTGTACCGTCTGAGCAAGCCGGTATTGCGTGCCATGATGAAGAAGCGTCATGGCCGGATCATCAGCATAGGCTCAGTGGTCGGTACCATGGGCAATGCGGGCCAGGTCAACTATGCCGCCGCCAAGGCGGGTCTGGTTGGCTTTACCAAATCGTTGGCACGGGAAGTGGCATCCCGTGGTATCACAGTGAATGCGGTTGCGCCCGGTTTCATCGAGACCGACATGACCCGTGCCCTGAATGACGATCAACGTGCCGGCATCATGAATCAGGTGCCTGCTGCCCGTTTGGGCGATCCAAAAGAAATTGCCGCAGCTGTGGTATTCTTGGCGTCTGATGACGCCGCCTATATCACTGGCGAAACCCTGCATGTTAATGGCGGGATGTACATGGTGTAATCAATTTGTCGTGAGATCTGTTCAAATTTGCGATAGTACGCCGAAGTTTGGCGAATTTCGTGGTTTGACCAGCGGCAAGCTACTTGCAAACTCACGTCAATTGAATAAACTACCCCAACCAGACGCAATAGCGTATTTTTAAAGGAAAATTCAGGTCATGAGCAACATCGAAGAACGCGTAAAGAAAATCATCATCGAACAACTGGGTGTTAAAGAGGAAGACGTTAAAAACGCTGCCTCCTTCGTCGACGACCTGGGCGCTGACTCTTTGGATACCGTTGAACTGGTAATGGCGCTGGAAGAAGAATTCGATACCGAAATTCCTGATGAAGAAGCCGAGAAGATCACCACTGTTCAAGCGGCTATCGATTACATCACCGCTAATCAGGAATAAGTTCCTGTTCTGAAAGAAGCGGCCCAAGGGCCGCTTCTTTTATGTTTACCCCTTTCAAAATAGCTCTCGGAGACTAGCTCAGTGTCAAAACGCAGAGTCGTGGTGACCGGCCTGGGGATGCTTTCCCCGGTGGGCAACACTGCCGAATCCAGCTGGCAAGCCCTGCTCAACGGGCAGAGCGGCATTTCTCCCATCGAACACTTTGATGCCAGCGAGTTTGCGACCCGTTTCGCAGGCCAGGTCAAAGAGTTTGATCCCGAACAGTACGGCATCAACCGCAAAGAAGCCCGCAAGATGGATCCCTTTATCCAGTACGGCGTAGCGGCGGGGATCCAGGCACTGGATGACTCGGGTCTGGTGATCAACGAAGAGAACGCAGAACGGGTTGGCGTGGCCATAGGTTCC
Source organism: Aeromonas sp. MR19 (assembly GCF_963899305.1). Taxonomy (NCBI): domain Bacteria; kingdom Pseudomonadati; phylum Pseudomonadota; class Gammaproteobacteria; order Aeromonadales; family Aeromonadaceae; genus Aeromonas; species Aeromonas sp. MR19. The sequence continues at coordinate 160,899 of NZ_CAWQWZ010000021.1, read as the reverse complement.
GGCATCGGCGGTCTGGGTCTGATCGAACAGAACCACAGCAGCCTGATCAACGGTGGCCCGCGCAAGCTGAGCCCCTTCTTCGTACCGTCCACCATCATCAATATGGTGTCCGGTCATCTCTCCATCATGAAGGGTCTGCAAGGCCCCAACATAGCCGTGACCACAGCCTGTACTACGGGTACCCATGCCATCGGCATGGCCGGCCGCATGATCGCCTACGGTGATGCGGACGTGATGGTGGCCGGTGGTACCGAGAAAGCCTCCACCCCGATGGGGATGGGCGGTTTCGCGGCGGCCAAGGCGCTCTCTACCCGCAACGACGAGCCGCAAAAGGCAAGCCGTCCGTGGGACAAGGATCGCGATGGTTTCGTGCTGGGTGATGGCGCCGGTGTGCTGGTACTGGAAGAGTACGAACACGCCAGGGCCCGCGGCGCCAAGATCTATGCCGAGCTGGTTGGCTTTGGCATGAGTGGCGATGCCTATCACATGACGGCACCGCCCGCTGACGGCAACGGTGGCGCCCGCGCCATGAAGAACGCCATCAAGGATGCCGGCATAGCCCCCGAGCAGATTGGTTACATCAATGCTCACGGTACCTCCACCCCGCTGGGTGATGTGGCCGAGCTGCGCGGCATGAAGCAGGTGTTTGGCGAGCATGCCAGCGCCCTGATGATCAGCTCCACCAAGTCCATGACCGGCCATCTGCTGGGTGCGGCTGGCGCGATAGAAGCCATCATCACAGTGCTGGCGCTGCGTGATCAGGTGGCACCGCCCACCATCAATCTGGACAACCCGGATGAAGAGTGTGATCTGGATCTGGTGCCTCACGTGGCCAAGGCCGGTCACTTTGAGTATGCCCTCTCCAATTCCTTCGGTTTTGGTGGCACCAATGGCTCACTGATCTTCAAACGCGTATAATTCGCCCCAGGGCGGACAGTATGGGCCCGATACGTCAGTATCGGGCCTTTTTTATCGGAGGGATCCTTTTGCTTATCAACGGAATGCAGACAGATGCAGTGTCCGCCAGGGATCGTGGGCTGGCCTATGGGGATGGTCATTTCACCACCATGCTGATCAAGCATGGTCAGGTTGTCTGGTGGCCGGCCCATCTGGCGCGCCTGCAGCAGGCCAGTGCCAGACTCGGGTTTGCCGAGATGGACTGGTCAACCCTGACCCGCGAGGTGGCGCAGCTTGCCGCCGGCCAGACGCAGGCTGTCGCCAAGGTGATGCTGACCCGTGGCACAGGTGGCCGAGGCTATGACGGCAGCGACTGCCAGACGCCGACCCGGATCGTCTCCCTTGCGGATTACCCGAGCCACTATCAGGGCTGGCAGCAAAACGGTATTCCACTGCTGGTTTGTCAGCAACGGCTCGGTGACGCTCCCATGCTGGCCGGACTCAAGACCCTGAACCGGCTGGAGCAGGTGTTGCTGAAAAGCGAACTTGCGGCGCGTTCGGGAGTCGAAGGTATAGTCTTGAACAGTCGCGGATTTCTGGTAGAAGGTGTCAGTGCCAATCTGTTTTGGCGCCGTGGCAAGACGGTGTTTACACCGGATCTTTCTCACTGCGGTATTGATGGCATCATGCGGCGACACGTGATGGGAATGCTAAAACAGATGAGTATTGAACTGCGTGTCGTGGAGGCTCCACTGGAGTCACTGTGGCAGGCCGAAGAGGTATGGCTGACCAATACCCTGATGGGCATAGTGCCGGTGAACGGCATCGGGGATACCCAGTATCCCAGCCCGGTATTGATCCGCCGTTTACAGGAGCGTTTGGTCATTGAAGTTTAATCGGCTTTACACCCTGCTCGCGGGCGCGGCACTGACAGTTGCCGTGGCCGGGGGCTATGTACATTACAAATGGCAGCAGGTGGAGACGCTCACCAACAAGGGGCCGACGCGCCTCTTTACCGTCGAAAAGGGAGCCCACGCGGCGCGCCTGATCGCCGAGCTGGGGGAGGGAGAATCCAGCCCCTGGGCGGTGCGACTCTGGCTGCGAGGCCATCCCGAGCTGGTTGCCATCAAGTCTGGCACCTATGAAATCAAGGAAGGGGCGCCACTCAAGGAGACCCTCTCCCTGTTTGCCTCCGGCAAGGAGTTTCACTTCAGCCTCACCTTCGTCGAGGGTTCCCGTTTCGAGGATTGGCTGAAGCAGCTATCCGGCGCGCCCTATCTGGAGCGGCTGACAGTGGAGCAATCTGAAGCCGACCTGGCCCAGGAGATCGGCATCGACAATGGCAAGCTGGAGGGCTGGTTCCTGCCGGAAACTTACGCCTATACCACCCATGCCAGTGACATCTCGATCCTGCGTCGTGCCTATCAGGACATGAGGGCTTTCCTGCAGCAGAGCTGGGACAATCGCCAGGCCAATCTGCCCTACAAGACCCCTTATGAGGCGCTGATCATGGCCTCCATCATCGAAAAAGAGACGGGTCAGCCAGACGAGCGGGCGCAGATCGCCTCCGTGTTCGTCAACCGCCTGCGCCTTGGCATGAAGTTGCAGACAGATCCCACCGTCATCTACGGGGTCAAGGATCGTTACGATGGCAATATCCGCCGCAGCGATCTGACGGACGTGAATCCGTACAACACCTATGTGATCGACGGCCTGCCGCCCACGCCCATCGCCATGCCGGGCAAGGCCTCCATCGAAGCGGCGCTCAACCCCAAGTCGACCGACTATCTCTATTTTGTCGCCAAGGGGGGCGGTGCCCACTATTTCTCCAAGACCCTCGATGAACACAATCGGGCGGTTCGCGAATACATATTGAAGAAGCCCTAATGTCTAAATTTATTGTGATTGAAGGACTGGAAGGGGCAGGGAAGAGCTCCGCGGTGCGTTATGTCACCGATTATCTGCAACGCCACGGCATAGACCAGATCGAATGCACCCGTGAGCCCGGGGGAACCCCGCTGGCCGAGCGGATGCGTGCCATCGTCAAAGAGGTGCACGACGAGCGCCTCACCATAGAAGCCGAGTTGCTGCTGATGTATGCCTCCCGGGTGCAGCTGGTCGAAACCCGGATCAAACCGGCACTGGCCGAGGGTCGCTGGGTGGTGGGGGATCGTCATGATCTCTCCTCCCAGGCCTATCAGGGCGGTGGGCGTGGCATAGATGCGGGGCTCATTGGCGCCATCAAGCAGGCGGTGCTCGGTGACTTCAAGCCGGATCTCACCCTCTATCTCGATATCGATCCTGCCCTTGGTTTGCAGCGTGCCCGCCATCGCGGCGAGCTGGACAGGATCGAGCTGGAGCAGCTCAGCTTCTTCGAGCGCACTCGCAGCCGTTATCTCGAATTGGCCGCCAAAGATGATTCCATCCGGGTGATCGATGCCGGACAAACCCCGGATCAAGTCAAGGCCGCCATCGAGGCTGCACTGGACCACTACCTGTCGAACGAGCACTTATGTATCCCTGGTTGATCCCGGACTGGCATGCCCTGAGTCAGACGGCCCAGGCCGGTCGGCTTGGCCATGCCTGGCTGCTGCTCGGCGATCCCGGACTTGGCAAGGAGCAGCTTGCAGAACGATTGGCGCGCTTGCACCTCTGCCAGCAACCGGATCGGGGGGAACCCTGCGGCCAGTGCCACTCCTGCCAGCTGTTTGACAAGGGTCATCACCCGGATCTCGGCACCCTGCCTGCTGACAGCAAGACCATAGGGGTCGAGGCCATTCGCGAGATCTGTGCTCGTCTGCAGAACTCTGCCCAGCTCGGCCGTGGCAAGGTGGTGATCATCCCGGATGCGGAGCGCATGACGGAGTCCGCCGCCAACGCCTTGCTGAAAACCCTGGAGGAGCCGGCCGGCGACAGTCTCTTGCTGCTGATCGCCTCTCAGGTTTCCCGTCTGTTGCCCACCATTTTGAGTCGCTGCCACAAGCATGTCTGCCAGTTGCCGACGGAAGGGGAGACGGTTCGCTGGCTGGCCGAGCAGGGTCATCAGGCCACATTGGCCCAGGTGCGGATCTGTCAGGGTGCCCCGCTGCGGGTGCTGCGCTACATCGACGAGCAGCAGGACGGCAAACGCCGGGAGTTGCTGGAGAGTTTCGTCTCCCTGTCACAGACCCCGACCCGGGCCACCCATGTCTGCAGCCAGCTGGCGGATGAAACCCAGGTCAGACTGCACTGGTTGCAGCTGTTCTTGTGCGATGCACTCAAGACTCAGGCCGGCTGTGGTCATCATCAGCTGGCGATGCCGGATCTGGCTGCCCTCAGCCAGCAGTTGGCCGAAGGCAACTCCAGCGAAAAGTTGCTGGAGGCGGAGCAGCAGCTCGTGGCGCTCAAGGCTGCCTGCCAACCTGGCCAGCTCTCCAATCCCACCATTCATCTGATGAACTGGCTCAGCCGCTGGTTATAACTCTGACAAGACGCAAAGGTTATTTATGTTACTCGTTGATTCCCATTGCCACCTCGATCGCCTCAGCTATGGCAGCAAGCAGACCGACATGGCCGATGTGCTGGCCAAGGCCGCGCAGCAGGACGTGGGATATTTTCTGTGTGTGAGCGTCACCCAGGCACAGTTCCCGACCATGTTGGCTGCGATCGCTCCTTATCCCCAGGTGTTTGCTTCCTGTGGCGTGCATCCGCTCAATCAGGAACCCGGTGTCGATGCCGAGCTGTTGCTGACGCAGGCCAGCGATGAAAGAGTGGTGGCCATAGGGGAAACCGGGCTCGACTACTTCTACTCGCCGCAAAACAAGGAGGTACAGCAAGCCTCCTTCCGCGAACACATCCGGGTCGCCCGCGCCTTGAACAAGCCGCTGATCATACACACCCGTGATGCCCAGCAAGATACCCTGCAGATCATGCGTGAAGAGGGCGCCGACCAGGTGGGTGGTGTGTTGCACTGTTTCACCGAATCCCTGGAGATGGCCCAGGCCGCGATGGAGATGGGCTTCTATATTTCCATTTCCGGCATAGCGACCTTCAAGAATGCGTCCGCGCTGCAAGCCGTGGTCAAGGCGCTGCCGCTGGCGCGCTTGCTGGTCGAAACGGACTCTCCCTATCTTGCCCCCGTTCCTCATCGGGGGAGGGAGAACGAACCCGCCTTCGTACGCGATGTTGCCCAATTCGTTGCCGACCTTCGCCAGATCCCGCTGGCCGAGCTGGCGGAAGCGACCAGCCGCAACTTCTTCGAACTGTTCAAGTTGGCAAAAAAATAGAAGATGAGGCCCCGGATAACGGGGCCTCTTTATTTCAAATCATCCGCATACTTCCCCTCGTCAGCATTGCCTATGCCACCTGTTATCTCTCACTCACATGAATGTCAGCACAATGACATTGCTGATAAACCAACCTGTTAAAGATGATGTTGATACAGGTGAGCATCGAGGTTTAAAGGGTTTAATCAAGGTCTCTATAAGTATCGATAATATTCATTATCGATACTTGATGTATATGAAGGATCCTGTAAGATCCTCTCAAACTTTATATTGAATCATAGACTTACGTGGCTTATCCGACCCTTTCCCCCTCAGCTCATCAGTCATTGCAGACTGTGTTCGATCCTCAGCTCAATAGTCGGGCGAGACGCTTCTTGCGCAGTGCCAAGGCGGATTCCACCCTCAATGCCTATCAGGCTGATACCCGTATCTTCGTATTCTGGTGCCAGCTCCACGGGCTTGACCCGCTGCAAACTACTCATCACGACATCATGAATTTTCTGGCGGATCAGGCCGATGGCATATTGGCGGACTGGGTTTGGCTGGATAAAGAGGAAGGGAAAGGGGAACTACGCAATGGTGAACCACGCAAACCTGCGACCCTGGTCAGGCGACTGGCCGGGATCCGCTACGCCTTCAAGCAGAAGGGCGTTCATCCCATGCCGACCGAGCATGCCGAAATCAAGGAGATGATGCGTGGCATTGTGCGTCTTGGTGATAGCCGCAAGCGCAAGACGGGGGCGCTAACCCTGCAACCGCTGGCCAGGGTACTCGATGAAATCGACACCTCCAACCTGGCCGGTTTGCGCGATCACACCCTGCTGCTGTTGATGTTCAGTGGTGCCTTGCGCCGCTCGGAGGCGGCCAGAATCGAGGTCAGCGACCTCGATTTTGTGGGGCAGGGGATCCGGCTTCGACTCAAGCCGAGCAAGCATCAGCTCCATGAAACCGAGATAGCCCTCATACCCGGCAAGCAATATTGTCCCGTCTCGGCGCTGCACACCTGGCTTAAAAAAAGCCGGATCGGCGAGGGGGCGCTGTTTCGTCGCATGAACCGCTGGGGTCAGCTTATGTCGGAACCCCTCGGTCCCCAGGGGATAAACCTGATGATCAAACGGCGTACCGGCCAGGCCATCGACGATCTCTATGTCAGTGGCCACAGCCTGCGACGGGGATTCATCACCTCGGCCGTCACCGCCGGCAAACCCATGAACAAGATCATCGAGGTGACTCGCCACAAGGACATGCGTACCCTACAGGAGTATTTCGACGACGCCCACAAGTTCTCCGATCACGCCCTGGATGGCTTGTTGTGACATTGTCAAAAACATGTATAAATGTCGTGAATTCCGTCAAATAGAAATGTCATAAAATAGAGGGAATGCTGAGTAAAGAGTCACGACAACACAAGTGTAATGAAGGGCCACAGGAGTCTCACATTGTTGAGCGTTCGCATTGGAATTTCACAATTCAAACCAATGTTATTTACTGTGCTCACCTTTGGACATTAAATTCATTTGGATCTGGATGAGAGCGAACATGCACGAATTCATACAACTGATCAAGTCACGTTCAGATGAACATGGCATAGCATTTTCTCGCATACATGACCTTCCTGGCTCAATGATGTCGATTCTTAGGCAGGAACTTGATTCTTTAATTAGAGTTCTTTATCTGTTATCCGTATCAGATCTAGAAGAAAGAAATAGGCTCATGGCATGCACCGTTAACGGTGACCAATGGAAAGTTTCAACCCCAAAAGGGAAAATGGTCAAAGTTACTGATGCTCAAATGGTCGAAGTCTCAGAAAAATTTGGTGGTTGGGCCAGCTCTGTCTATCGATTCGGTTGTGCCTTTATTCATCTTTCTAACTTTCATGGCTATAATACATCAAATCCACTTACGACTCTTTCCGAAGAGGAAAGAAAAAATATCCTTGACCATATGCGTTATTATCACCGCGGCCCTGAATCGGATAATCCAACCTTTCAAGAGCTAGCGAGTTATTTCCCCAGGGTATTTGAGAAGATCAAAGACAATTTGGAATGCTACCTAGCTCTCTTGGCTGAAGGAGCTCCGACAGAGGATGTCTTTTGAGTATAGGATAAATATGAAAGAAGAGTTTACCCGATTCGAGCCCACTGATTACTTGATCAGTGAGGCTGAAAGAGAAGCGTATCTCAACGCTGCTATTGAGGAAGAAGACCCCTATTTACTCACTGTAGTCCTCAGTGACATAGCCAAGGCCAGAGGCATAGAAGAAAGCAAAACAAGTAAAGAGTGATATTCAGTTGGTGCTCAAAAAATAGGATAGCCCTTACAAAGGGCTGTCGCTCTTAGTTTTGTAATAGGTCTGAACCGTTGCTTCCAAGCTATCAACATATCGCTGAATCTCACCAACGGTATACATCAAAAATCGTTCGTTCATGAGAACATCACTAAAGTAACCAATTGATATTCCTGAATTTTCATTTTCAGCTCTGCATATAGCTCGCAATAGCCTTCTCTCTGGTGCAGATTTTTTCTCTTTCCGAGTAGATATTTCTTTATAGTTGGTAGCAATACCATCGTTGTGCGCCATAATATTTCGGATAACTATGAGATGATCAATGTCTGCAATGTCACTACCACCAATGATTTTTTTGAGAAAAAAATGAGTCTTCTCCCATATCCCAAGATTTATTTCCTCTGTATATTCAGACAGACTAATCATAAGATTTAAACAATTGCTCATACGATGTTCGAAAAGACCAAAAATAGTAAGAAACGCTGAACGTCGAGTGAGTTGGGTGATTAAATGTATGTACTCTGATTTTACTTCATCATAGTCATGACCAATACATGAACCACATGAGTAATAAGTTCGTTCAAATGTGAAGTCTTCACCATATTCATTCGTTGCTTCATCCCAGTATCTCCCTTCCGTGATAGCTTCGGGTAAATCAGCCTCTTTAATCGCCCGCTCCACATTTCTTTCGGCCTGCTCAGCAAGCATCTTCATGATTGCAACTGACGAGGTAGTCTCCCAAAGGTGGATAAATATAGGAAATGTAAGCCTTGCCATATCTGTATCCTTTATAAAACTATCCCAATAACGGGTGACGAAGTAGGGGGTAATAATACTCTATTTTTGAGTCCGCTGTTGCCACTGACGAACAGCTGCTGCGACGGCTGGCGAAGGGGGGTCATCCCGTGGGCCGGTGATCTGTGGCCTTCCTCGTTTCCGTTTTATCAGTGTTGGAATGGCTTCTTTCGCAATGTCCGCCAGCTCAGGCTGATCTGGCTGTGCGTTCATCCGCTCGCCACTGACCTCCATCAGGGCTTTATAATAGTGTTCCTCTCCAAGCCGATTGGGTTTCACCTTATCGGGATGAGGCCCACGCCGCCGGTTCGTGGCCGGGCTGTTTGGCAGACTGCGTGAGCGCACATCATCGCGCATGGTCTGCACTTCCTGCGCCATTTTCAGGACATGGCCAAGCCGCTTGTTATCGACAATAGCCCCCTGATTCACGGGCGAGAGGTGATCATTGATGCAGTATTCCAAGATGTCACCATCTGGCCCACGCAACTCAACCCGATCATCACAATAGTGGTACACCACGATTTCTCGACCGATCAGGCGGCGCTGGGCAGGGGTATCTAACAGCAGGTATTGCACCTTGTCATATTGGGTCGTGAGACGTTTGGATACCTGTCTCGGCTCCTTCCAGATCAGGATGTGCTCCAGGTCGTCCTGAGGGCCCAAGGGTCGATGCACATCCAACTCATGGCGCGGAACCTTACCAAAGCGTTGGTTGTAATCGGTGATGAAGATCGGTAGCCACGCATTGGCATCATCTATCGAGCTGATCCCCGCCAATCTCAACTCCTTCACCATCCTATCCTGCAAGGTCAGATGTGCGCGTTCTACACGGCCCTTGGCCGCGCTGCTGTGTGCACAGAAGCCATCAATGTTGAGATCGTTCAGAGCGCGGGCAAACTGCGTTTGTCCCTCCCCGCGAGCAGACTTGTGATTGACCCTGAACACGCTGGCCTTGTCGCTGTAAAATGCCAGCGGTCTGCCGTGAGCTACCAGGTGACGCGCAGTGTGCCAAAGTAGGCGAAGGTGGACTCGGAATGCACAAAACGCAGGGCAGTGATCTGGCTGGTTGCATCGTCCACAAACACGATGGCGGTACAGGCTGGCGCCCGATTTTCAAACCAGCGATGATCACAGCCGTCAATTTGGATAAGCTCACCAAAGCAGGCCCGCCGGTAGCGAGGTTGTTGGATCCTGGGGGGACGCTGCCGACGCGGCACCCACAATCCCAGATCGATCATCATCTGGCGAACTGTGCCGATGGCAAGGTGAATGCCATGTAGCTCAGCCAACTTCTCTGCGGCTAATGTTGGCCCGAAATCAGGGTAATGCTGTAAAATGAGCCGTCCAGCACGATCCTTCACCCCAACGGGTAGCTGATGATTACTGGGCTTTCCAATATGCTGTGAACGCAGCCCCGGTGGCCCAGATAACTTATACCGATCGACTAATCGGTAAATTTGGCGAACGGACAGATCCAGTCGCTGAGCCCCGATGCTTGCTGTTAGGTGACCATCCACGATTGCTTGGATAGTCTTGAGCCGGTCGATCTCTCTCATGCTAAACCAGATCTCGCTGCGTCTCATCGGGGATGCCCTCGGCATGGTCGGTAACTAACCAGCTTAGCAACCCGGAGTGACACTTCAATTTGTCTTAAACATGACATTACTACTTAACCTTTACAGACATTCCGCGTCACTGCATTTTTTATGTTAAATTGCATCTTGTTGATCTGATGATATATTTATCGCGCTTTGCCAAGGTGCCCGATGGAAGGGGAAAGTCCTCTTGTTCAGGCAACAATGCGCCACAGGTAAGAGATAACAAACGTTAAAGCAAAACATTGCAAGGTTATATGAGCCAGGAAATAAACGTGAATGAGCCCCAAGCGGCTGCTCCACACAACAATGCCGAACGACAACGCCAGCATGTGAAACGCAAACAGGAAACCCATAGCCGGTTGCAGTGCTGGATAAGCAATCGCCACGCCGAGCGGTTACAGGAATTGGGGATGCACCTTGAAGACAGTCAGGCCTCACTCATCGAGCAGGCGATCGATCTGCTCTATCAACATGAGCTGTCATCCCAACCCCAGGTTGAGCAAGAGATGGCTGAGGCACTCGAGTGAGAGACGGGAAACTGAACGTGCTGACATAAAAAAAGCCAGGTACGAATTCCTTGTACCTGGCATAGGGGAATTGGCTCCTTGCAGAGCCGTGCGCTAACTGGTGTTCGGATAGCCTTAAGCTTAGACAAGGCTCAAGGCTTTTCAAGATCCGAGCAAAAGTTCAACCCGAGTGTGGGTTTTCAAGACTCGATCAGACGTGAGTTCACGCACTCAGGCGCCGAACAGATTGTTGTCGCGCACCAGCTCACGGGGCAGGGCATTCTTGACCCGGCTGCCGACCCACTTCCCCATGCCCAGGGTATGACCCTGATAACGAACGATCACCTCGCCCGAACCGGCTTCCTGCGCTGGCCAGACATCCCGCCCCATCATGAACTCCCGTGCATTGGCGCTGTCGAGTTCGATAATCCCGAGCGTGGCCTTGTCGCCATAGGCCAGCGCCCACTCATGGGTGAGGCGATAACCCTTCTTGAAGGTCTCCGCCAGCTTGATGCCGATGCGATCGAACCGCAGCTTGCCTTGCACCTGCCCAAACAGGTGAGGGAACAGCCAGATCTCGTCATTGCGACCAAACAGCTGGCCCAGGGGGGCCACGCCAAAATTGGCTTCAATCTCGCGCAACATGGGCTCGGCCTCTTTGGCCGGCAGGGGCGAGAAGGGGAACTTGCCGAGTTTGCCCGGCTTGAACATGGTGTTGGGCACAGAGTGATGCTTGCGCAATCTGGCGACGAAAAAGCCCTCACTGTCGAAGATCTGGGGCCAAACGTGCAGATATCCTTCGGGTGTACAGGCCTGCTCCGCATGGGGGAACAGGTCGGCCAGCGAGTCAACGCTCAGGGCATCGCCGAACTTGTCCAGCAAAGACTGACAGACCGCCTGGTTCTCCTGTTCGCTCAAGGTGCAAGTGGAGTAGACCAGCACACCACCGGGCTTCAGGGCATGAAAGGCGCTCTCCAACAGCCCTTGCTGCACAGCCGCAATCTCGTCGATGCTCTCGATGCTCCAGTTGCGCAGGGCGTCTTCATCCTTGCGTACCGTCCCCTCGCCGGAGCAGGGGGCGTCGAGCAGTATGGCGTCGAAGGTCTCCGGCAACCACTGGCCAAACACCTTGGCATCGAAGTGGGTCATGCCCACATTGGTCACGCCGCAGCGCTGAATGTTGGCGCTGAGCACCTTGAGCCGGCTGCTGGAATATTCATTGGCAACCAGCATGCCCTGGTTGTTCATCAAGGCCGCGATCTGGGTAGTCTTGGAGCCGGGGGCGGCGGCGGCGTCCAGCAGCATGCCATCCCGCTTGACCTGAGCGCTGGCAAATAGCGCCGTCACCGGCAGCATGGAACTCGCTTCCTGGATATAGAAGAGGCCACTCAGGTGTTCCGCGGTATTGCCAAGGGGCACGCTCTCGTCGCTGCGACTCAGCCAGAAGCCGGTCTCGCACCAGGGTACGGGCTCAAGCTGCCAGCCCAGCGGTTGCATCTGTTCGACAAATGCGGGCACCGAAATCTTCAGGGTATTGACCCGTATGCTGCGGCGCAGTGGGCGCCGGCAGCTGGCCACGAACGCATCCATGGTGAGATGCGCCGGCATGATGGCCGCAATATGGTGCAAGAAGTGATCGGGAAGGTAGGTATTGTCGTGCACTGTGCCGTCTCGCTGACCCAAAAAGAGGGGCGACATCTTATCACAGGGCCAGGAATATTCTTAACGGCCAATGAGAAAGGGGGAAATGAACAAGCCCGACACAGGGCCGGGCTTGAAACAAGTGAGAAGATCAGGGCTGGATGCGAGGACTCCACTCCTGCCACTCCTTCTCCGCCTTGCCATACAGCGGGTAGCTGTGGCCGGCCTTGACGGTCGACCCCATCTCCCGCTCCGGGGTATTGAAGGCGATGCCGCCCGCCAGCAGGCTCTGCACTGTTTCCACCTCTATGGTGCCGCCGGTCAGGCCTATGTCGGCCTTGACGCCGGAGACATTCCAGAAGCGGGTGTTGGCCCGCACCAGATGGACATATTCCTTGTCGACATTCACCTCGATCAGCACCTCGCTGCCATCGCGCGCCAGCGCGACCCCGGTGACGCTGCCCACCACCATCTTGCGAAACAGCAAGGGGCTGCCGACACTCAGGCCATTGACCGAGGGGCTCTTGAGGGTCAAGGCCAGACCAACCGGACCACTCTGACTCAAAGGGAAGCGATCCTTGCCGGCTCCCTGACCTGGCTGAGCCTCCACGAAGGCCCCCTTGATCAGGGTGTCGAGGTGGGCGACGCCGCCCAGCCCCAGCTTGGCCTGCACCAGAGTGAAGCGGGCGCCGGATTGCAGGAATCGCTCGGCATACTGCCCCTCCAGCTCGGCCTTGAAGATAACCTGACCCAGCGACGGCTCCAGCTCGATCTGCTCAATCTTGCCGATGTCGACCCCGCGATAGCGGATCGGGCTGCCGAGGCCCAGACCCGGGTTGCTGTCGGCTACCAGGGAGAGGCTGCGCACTTTCGCCTTGGCCTGCTCCTTGCTGTCAAACAGCTGGTGACTGCTGCGGCCGGTGCCGAGTCGATCGAACTCGATGGCGCCGCGCAGCAGGGTGGCCAGATTGCCCACCTTCACCTGCACACCATCGACCCGCACCCGGGTATCCAGCGCCGGTTTTTTCCAGAACTGCGGCTGTTGTGAGAGCAGGGGGGCATAGACGCCGTCGATTTCGAGCTCGATCTCGACCCCTTCCTTGGCGGCGCGCAGCTGCTTGACCTTGCCAGCTTCCAGCCCCAGATAGAGCACGGGGGAGCCGATGCCGATGCCATCGGCCTGTTCGGCTTTCAACAACCAGCGCTGGGGCTTGGCGTCCCGGGTGCCGAGCAGAGCCAGCTCCTGACTCGGGTAGAGACGGTTGATCCGCTCGCCGCTCGCCGCCTGCACCAGCTTGATGCCGCCGCCGATCCAGGCGCTGGCCGGACTGGTCTCCACCTTGATGCCGCTGAGATCGGCATCGATCTGCAGCGGCGCCGCCCGATAGAAGCGGGCCCGTGCCAGCAGATGCTGATACTGGCTGTTGACCACCAGGGCGACGCTGGCATTGCCCCTGGCATCCAGGGTCAGCTGGCTGATCTGGCCGACCTGCAGCCCCTTGTACCAGAGCGGCGCCCCTTCATTGAGCCCCGCCAGATCGTCGGCCTGCAGAGTGACCCGGGTGCCACTGACCTGATCCTTGCTGCTCAGTGTCATGGCCTTGACCCTGTCGCCTTCCACGTAGTCGAGGCGAATGGCCGGGCCGGCCAGCAGGCGATCCGCATGCTTGAGACCGGCCGCACCGAGGGAGACAGTCTCCCAGACGAGGCGGCTGTTGCCGGTGATCCTAAATGCCTGTTCAGGGTTGATCAGCGCCGTCACCAGCCGACCCTTGTCGGTCAGACGAATGGGGTCAACCCGGCCGATTTCGATCCCTTCATAGAGGATGGGCATCCCCTCCTTGATGGGCAGATCACCGGCCACTATGTCGATCCGCTCGCCACGGGCCGCTTCCGCCAGCCCCTTGTAGAGGACAAAGGTCTGGCCTTTCTCCGGCTCGGGGGATGCTTTGGGGGAATCAAACGCTATGCCGCCACTCAGTATGGAGGTGAGGCTGCCGGCTTCCACATTGACCCCGGCCAGGCTGAAGGAGCCCTTGATGCCGCTGATGTTCCAGAAGCGGGTGTCGGCCTTGATGAGGTGTTCAAAACGCGGCTCGATCACCAGATCCAGGATCACGTTCTGGTTGTCCTGGCCAAGGCGGGTGTTGATGACGCTGCCCACCTCGATGCCGCGGAAATAGAGCTTGGCGCCGATGCCGACCGATCCCAGCGAATCGGCGGTCAGGTGCAGCATGCGCCCCTGTGCCTGATAGCCGGGGGGAGGGCCGTCCAGCGCATCGAACTCCTCCTCCAGCGGGTTGTTGTCCCGACCGGGTTGCAGGTTGATGTAGTTGCCGGAGACCAGGGTATCCAGGCCTGAGATCTCGGTGAGCGAGGCCTTGGGGCTCACCAGCCAGAAGTCGGAGCCCTTGCGGATCAGCGGCCGGGCCCGGCTGTCAATCTTGGCCAGTACGGCTATCTTGCGACCGTCCGCGGCCAGCTCCAGCTCCTGCACCACACCGATGGCCACACCCTGATAGCGCAACTGGGTCTTGCCCGGCAAGATACCGTTGCCCTGGGCAAAGTTGATGCGAATAAGTTGGCCACTGCTCGCAAACTGCTGGTAGATGAAGCCACCCGCCAGCAAGAGGGCGATAACGGGCAACAACCAGACTGGCGACAACCAGCGACGCTTCTCAATGACGGGTTCAGCCCCGATCATACCGACTCCTTAATTGGCTGAGATAAACAGCAGTTCAGATACATAGTCCCCCGCGCTTTGCCTTGTGACAGCGCAGGCGGTTATTCACCATTCGGGCATCCACAGACAGGCGGGATGCGTGTTCAACAGGCCATCAACGGGCCGCCTTGTCCCATAGCAAGCGGGTATCCAGCATGCGGGCCGACATCATGGTCAGTACCACCACACCGGCAAACGCCGTGGCGCCGGGCCCAGCCCGCACATTGAGCAGCACGCCGCGATCCACCAGGGCCACCATCAGCGAGATGACGAACAAATCCAGCATGGACCAGCGGCCGATGAAGTCGATGATGCGATACATGATGAGCTGGCGCTTGCGGCGCACCGGCTTGCTCCGCTGCAACTGCCAGCAGATCCAGCCCAGCCCCAAAATCTTGCCCACCGGCACTATGATGCTGGCGGTCAGCACTATGGTGGCGATCCCCGACATCTTGCTGCGATAGAGCATCATGATACCGCTGAAGATGGTGTCGGACTGCAATAATCCCTTGTTGTAGAAGTGGGTGATGGGCAGCAGATTGGCAGGCAGCAACATGAAGGTGGCCAGCGCCAGCAAACCCCAGGACCAGGCCAGGGAGTGGGGGATGCGCACCTGCAACCGGCTGTGGCAACGGGGGCAGACGCTGCCCGCCCGATAGCGCACCAGCAGGCCGCAGGTGTGGCAGCGGCAGAGCCCCAGCTCACGGGCGCTGGTCTGGGACATGATCCGGTTCCTCCAGAGGTACGCGCTCCCAGTAGGGGGCGGGATCGAACAGGATCAGCAGCGTCATGTTGAGCAGCATCAGGATCCCCAGGCTCAGCAAGCCGCCGCCGAGGCGCACATCGGCGATGTCGATCAGCTTGAACAGGGCGACCAGCAGGCTGACGATGTAGACCTCCAGCATGGCCCAGTGACGAAACACCTCCACGGCTCTCAAGGTCGGCGCCAGTATGTGCCAGCGTTTGGCAAGGCCGGAGGCCAGCGCAAAGATCCCCAGCAGCAAACCCACAGGCGCCAGCACGGCGCACCAGAATACCAGTCCCGCCACCCAGAATTCGTGCTCGACCATCAGCACCAAAATGCCCTTGAGCAGGTTCGCATCCGAGTTCACCCCGGCCAGACGCAGGTAGATGAGCGGTTCGAAGAAGGCAGAGGGCAGCAGCAGGAACCCCGTGATGGTCAGCGCCATCAACTGGGAGGGGCGAAAGGCGTAGCGTCCATACAGATGCTGGTGACAGCGGGGACAGTGAGCGTGGCGGCGCAGGGGCAATAACTTGCGTTCGATCAGCAAGTCGCAAGCCGGGCAGACGATCACGGGATTGGGATCCGACATTACGATTCAACCTGTTGAAGGAATTGGTGAAATTTACCCTAAAACCCGCGTCCTGTCTTGCCTGGCGCCGTTCTGCCACGAAAGTATGATTGACGTTAACGTAAACGTGATATTAGATAGTCGAACCAGACAAATGAAAGGAGTCATGATGTCCAGCCTTACCCCCTCGGCAGGTCTGCGGTTTCGCACCGCCCTTGCCAACGAACGGCCACTGCAGATCGTCGGCACCATCAATGCCTACATGGCCCTGATGGCCGAGCGTAGCGGCTTTCAGGCTATTTACCTCTCCGGCGCCGGGGTGGCCAATGCCTCCCATGGCCTGCCGGATCTCGGCATGACCTCCCTCAACGACGTGCTGATCGACGCAGAAAGGATCACCGCGGCGACCAAGGTGCCGCTGCTGGTCGACATCGACACCGGCTGGGGCGGCGCCTTCAATATCGCCCGCACCATTCGCGCCTTCGAACGCGCCGGTGTCGCCGCCGTGCACATGGAAGATCAGGTGGCCCAGAAGCGCTGTGGCCACAGGCCCAACAAGGCGGTGGTCTCGCAGGAGGAGATGTGCGATCGCATCAAGGCGGCGGTGGATGCCCGCGAGAACGGGGAGTTCGTCATCATGGCGCGCACCGATGCGCTGGCGGTGGAGGGGATAGGCCCGGCGCTGGAGCGCGCCGCCGCCTACGTGGCCGCCGGGGCCGACATGATCTTCGCCGAGGCGGTGACCGAGCTCGGTCAGTATGACAGCTTCAAGCAGGCCGCCGGGGTGCCCATCCTCGCCAACATGACAGAGTTCGGCAAGACAGATCTGTTCGACAAGGAGGCGCTCGCCGCCCAAGGCGTCGACATGGTGCTCTACCCGTTAAGCGCCAGCCGGGCGGCCAATCAGGCCGCGCTCAACGTCTACCAGCACATTCGCCAGGATGGCCACCAGAGGGCTGTCGTGGACACCATGCAGACCCGGGAAGCCTTGTATGACTTCCTCGGCTATCACCATTACGAGCAGACACTGGATCGTCTGTTCACATCCAGGGATTAGGAGGCAAGGTTATGGGACAACAGAAGCCATTGGGCGGCGCCGGCCTGCGGGGTCAGAGCGCGGGGGAGACCAGCATCTGTACCGTGGGCAAGAGCGGTACCGGGCTCACCTATCGCGGCTATGACATTCAGGAGCTGGCAGACGGCGCCCAGTTCGAGGAGGTCGCCTATCTGCTGCTCAAGGGCGAGCTGCCCAGTGAACAGCAACTGCTGGACTACAAGCGCGAGCTGCGTCGCCTGCGCAGCTTGCCCAAGGCCCTGCTGGAAGTACTTGAGCTCATCCCCGCCAATGCCCATCCCATGGATGTGCTGCGCACCGGCTGCTCCATGCTCGGCGATCTGGAGCCGGAAGAGGGCTTCGAGCACGAACATGAAGTGGCCGATCGCCTGCTGGCCGCCTTCCCTGGCATATTGATTTATTGGTACAAGTTCAGTCATGAAGGGGTGCGCATCGCACTCGATACCGACGAGGAGTGCATCGGTGGCCACTTCCTGGCCCTCTTGCACCAGAAGGCCCCGAGCGAGCTGGAACGCCGGGTCATGCACGTTTCCCTCATTCTCTATGCCGAGCACGAGTTCAACGCCTCCACCTTCGCGGCCCGGGTCTGTGCCTCGACCCTGTCCGATCTCTTCTCCTGCGTGACCGCCGCCATCGGCACCCTGCGCGGCCCGCTGCACGGCGGCGCCAACGAGGCCGCCATGGCGATGATCGAACCCTGGCAAGATGAGGTTCAGGCCAGGAACGAGCTGCTGGCAAAACTCGTGGCCAAGGAGAAGATCATGGGCTTTGGCCACGCCGTCTATCGCACCTCGGATCCGCGCAACGTCATCATCAAGGCATGGTCGGCCAAGCTGGCCGAGGCGGTGGGGGACACCCGCCTCTACCGCGTCTCCTGCGAGGCGGAAAAGGTGATGTGGGAGGAGAAAGCCCTCTTCCCCAACGCCGATTTCTTCCATGCCAGCGCCTATCACTACATGGGGATCCCGACCAAGCTGTTTACCCCCATTTTCGTCTGCTCGCGGGTCACCGGCTGGTGCGCCCACGTGATGGAGCAGCGCGAGCACAACAGGATCATTCGCCCGAGCGCCGATTATGTCGGCCCGGCCCCCCGTCATTTCGTCTCTTTGCAACAACGATAAGATGCAGCGCCCTGCCATCGTCGCCATCCACCACGGCCCGGCGCCTGCGCAAGCAGGCCTGTGTGGTCATGTGTCGGCGATGGCGGCCCAGTCGCTCGTCACCTCCTTCTATTCACAACAACGATAAGGAAATCACGATGTCCGCCAACGTCGACGTCAACCACAGACCCGAACCCGATCAGGTGCTGGTCGATATTGCCGATTATGTCTGCAGCCACCCCATCACCAGCCAGGCCGCCCTCGATACCGCCCGCTACTGCCTGATGGATACCCTGGGCTGTGGCCTCTTGGCCCTGCGCTTTCCCGAGTGCACCAAGCACCTGGGCCCCATAGTCGCGGGCACCACTGTTCCCCATGGTGCCCGGGTGCCCGGCACCCAGCTCTGCCTCGATCCGGTCAAGGCGGCCTGGGACATAGGCGCCATCATCCGCTGGCTCGATTACAACGATACCTGGCTTGCCGCCGAATGGGGCCATCCTTCCGACAACCTGGGGGGCATTCTGGCCACAGCCGACTGGCTCTCCCGCACTCGCGTGGCCGAGGGCAAGGCGCCGCTCACCATGGCCGATGTGCTGACGGCCATGGTCAAGGCTCATGAAATTCAGGGAGTGCTGGCGCTCGAGAACTCCTTCAACCGGGTCGGTCTCGATCACGTGGTGCTGGTGAAGGTCGCCAGCACCGCAGTGGTGACCCATATGCTGGGCGGAAGTCGGGATCAGGTGATCGATGCGGTCTCCCAGGCCTGGGTCGATGGCCAGAGCCTGCGTACCTATCGCCATGCGCCGAACGCCGGGTCGCGCAAGAGCTGGGCCGCCGGGGATGCCACTTCCCGCGCAGTGCGTCTGGCAATGATTACCATGAGCGGCGAGATGGGCTATCCCGGCGTATTGAGCGCACCCAAGTGGGGCTTCTACGACGTGCTGTTCAAGGGCAACCAGTTCGCCCTGCATCAGGGCTACGGCAGCTATGTGATGGAGAACGTGCTGTTCAAGATCTCTTACCCCGCCGAGTTCCACGCCCAGACCGCCGTCGAGTGCGCCATGAAGCTGCATGGAGAGGTGAAAGGGCGGCTCGACGAGATCGACCGCATCGAGCTCACTACCCACGAATCGGCCATTCGCATCATCAGCAAGGTCGGTGCCCTCAACAACCCGGCGGACCGGGATCACTGCCTGCAGTACATGGTGGCCGTGCCGCTCATATTCGGGCGCCTCATTGCCGAGGATTACGAGGATGGCATAGCGGCCGATCCCCGCATCGATGCGCTGCGCGCCAAGATGGTGGTGCAGGAAGAGAAGCGCTACAGCCGCGAATACCTGGAAGCGGACAAGCGGTCGATTGCCAATGCCATCCAGGTCTTCTTCAAGGATGGCAGCCACAGCGCCAAGGTAGAGGTGGAATACCCGGTCGGTCACCGCCGTCGCAGGGAGGAGGGGATACCGCTGCTGGTGGAAAAATTCCAGCACAACCTGGCCACCCGTTTCCCGGCCAAGCGGGTACACGAGATCCTCGCCCTCTGCCAGGATGGCAAGCAACTGGCCGCCACGCCGGTCCACGCCTTTATGGACTTGCTGGTGATTTGACCGCTCGCCTATCGGCGCACAGCGAGAAACGAGAAGCGGGCCATTCGGCCCGCTTTTTCATGTCTGCCTGCATGACGCCCGAGGTCAATCCAGCACTGTGCTGTCACCCGCCAGCAGCGCTTCCATGATGGCCGTCTCGCGGCTGGCGATGGTTTCCAGAAACTCGTTGGCCCGCCCCATCTGATGGCAGACCCGATAGCCGCGCTCGACAAACGAGAAGAGCTCGCCGAGCCCCGCCAGATGGGCCGGTCCCGAGATAAGCTTGAGAGTGGTGCCAAGGAAAGGCTTGCGGGCCAGTCTGTCCAGGGTGAGCCCCAGCTCGGTGACCAGGATTATCTGATGAGCCCGCCGTTCGGGTTCGCCCACCTCCCGATAGGCGAGGGCATACGCCTCTGCCGTCAGCCGATGGATGGCACCCCTGCGGCGCAGCGCCACCACCATCAGGTAGTCGAGCTCCTCGGAGAGGGCATCGAGTTCAATAGCCTGCGCCAGCACCTTGAGGCCGGACTCCGGCAGCAATCGCTCGGCGGTGGGCATGACCCGCATCACGTCCGCATCGCGGCGGGCGCAATCCCCCGGACCGTAGAGATCGGTCAGGAAGAACTGTGCGGCCGGCCCGTAGCGTTTGCTCTGCAGCAGATCGCCGTGGGTGCGGCCCAACCGATCCGCCTGCCACTGGCGCAAGCTGTCCCTGTCTTGTTGATCTTCCGGATGGGTACGCATCTGTTCGCGCAGGGAGGCAACCCGGTTGAGCTGGCGATAGAGCCGCCCCAGGGTACTCTCGTCGTCAGCTTCTGGGTCATCGGCTATGTGTGTTTCTTGGGTCATATGCTGCTCTCTGGTGACCTGCACCGAATGGCCTGGCGGCTAGATAAAACGAGGGCATGAACCCTGACAGGGAAGAGGAACTGCCACTCGGGTACGCCTTTGCCTGTCAGTGTAACGCGAGCGGGAACGAGGAGAAATGCATGGAGCATTTACTCAACCGGCTTTGTTAAGTGAGTCCCAATTATGTTGCAAATGGCTTTCACTTGTTTGATTCATATGTTTAATATCAATAAATATTGTCACCGCTCAGAGAGTTAGCATGTTTCTATACGATCCCCTTGTCGGCAGCAGCCTGTCGACCATCAAGGTCAACCGCCAGCATCCCCTGGGGTTGGCGGGGGCACGGCTCGCCGCCGAAGCCATCGCGCAGGACATGAGCGAAGAGTACGAACTCGACTGTGAGTGGGAAGATGAGGAAGAGACCCGGCTGATATTTCGTGGCGCCGGGGTCAATGGCTTTCTCTGCCTGACCGACAACAGCCTGCAGCTGGAGGTGCGTCTCGGCCTGATGCTGCTGCCGGTACGCAGCGTGCTGGAGCAGGAGATCCTCGAATATGTCGATCATCGTCTGCCTTGTCCCAGTCAGGGATAACCCGAGCAGGCATTCAACATTCACCCAATACAGTCGCCGAAATAGCAGGGAGTTCGTGTTCCTGTATATTAACCGAACGAAACACATCCTCCGGATAACCATATTTCGGGAGGATGCGAGCGGGCGGATTATGTGTTCTGCGATGAAATGTTCACGGCGCTACGTGTTGTTCTGCTCCGGCAGAAAGAATTAATCGAAGCGTATTGGCACCAACATATACGACACCTGTTTGTTCGCCATCGAGTATTTGGTTTTCATGAGAAGGGCGCGGACAAATAAGCGAAACGGTAGGGAAAATACCATGTCACCCTGTGAACTTATCTCCTGTGTCGATACCGCCTGGCTGCGGATGGACAGGCCCAACAATCTGATGCAGATCGTCGGTGTACTGATGTTTGACGGTCAGCTGGATGAAACCCGACTGCGAGAAAGCCTGCTGCACACAGTACGGGTACAGCCGCGCTTTGGGCAGAAAGCCTGTCTGGAGGGGGGCGAATACTACTGGCGCACCGATCCCGACTTTGACCTCGATCTGCACCTCAAGCGGGTGATCCTGCCGGGCAAGGCCGGCAAGGAGGAGCTGGAGCGGCTGGTGGCCGATTTTGCCTCCACCCCGCTCAACCACCAGCGCCCCCTGTGGGAGATGCACCTGGTGGATACCTCTCTCGGCGGGCAGGCGCTGGTGGTGCGTTTCCATCACGCCATGGGGGATGGCTTCTCCCTGGTGCGGGCCATGCTGACCATGATGGACGAGAGCCCGATCTCGGCCCCCAGACCGCAACCCGAGCCGGTAGCCAACGACGACAGCGACGAGGATCACGATCATCAGGGCAGCCGCCTGCTGCGGGCCGGGCTCAAGCTGACCGGCACCCTCTGGTCCAAGTACGTCGAGGTGCTGACCCATCCCACCAAGGCGATGGATTACCTCAAGACCAGCCGGGACGTGACCGCCGAGCTCTACACCATAGCCACCCTCTCCGACGATGCCAAGACCCGGCTGAAGGGGGAGACAGGCAGCACCAAGCGGGTGGCCTGGTCTGAGCAGATCCCGCTACCGGACGTGAAGGCGGTGGGACGGGTGCTCGGCTGTTCGGTCAACGATCTGCTGATCGCCGCCACCGCAGGGGCGTTTCGCCACTATCTGCTGGCGCAGGGGGACCAGGTCGATGGCGTCGAGATCCGCGCGCTGGTACCGGTCAACATGCGCGCACCCGACGACAAGGGGACGCTAGGCAACCGCTTCGGGCTGGTGGCCCTGGACCTGCCCATCGACATAGCACACCCGCTGCAGCGGCTCCATGCGGTGCGGGATCGGATGCAGGCGCTCAAATCCTCCCTGCAACCGGCGGTGGTGCTGAATTTGCTGGAGGTGATGGGCATGGCCCCCAGGGCGGTGCAGCAACAGGCCATCGACATACTGTCGGCCAAGGCCAGCGCGGTCATCACCAATGTGCCCGGCCCCCAGCAGACCCTCTATCTGGCCGGTGCCCGCCTGCGCCAGCCGCTGTTCTGGGTGCCTCAGGCAGGTGACATCGGGGTCGGCGTCTCCATCCTCTCCTATGACAACAAGGTGCAGCTCGGCCTCATCACCGACAAGAAGCGGGTGCCGGACCCTGATCTCATTGCCCTGCGCTTCGCCGTGGAGTTCGAACAGCTGCTGTTGCTGGTGCTGATGGAGCCGGACTTGCTCTACGATCCCGAGATGCTGGATCAACTGCTTCACGGCTGAACCGCTCAGGCATGCCACCTGACATGAAACAGAGAGGCCAACCCGGGGGTTGGCCTCTCTCATTGCGCAGCGCCGCCGGACTATTCGTCCTCCAGCTCCTCACGGGCGGCTTCCACGTCGAGCCGCTCCATGGCATCCAGCGGCTCGCATTCGGCCGCCTCGCCGTAGAGCGCCTCGGCGGCCGCCATCTTGCTCTTGCCATGCATCATCACCATGGCATTGGCGTACTCCATGCGAGCGATGGCGGAGTGGGGGATGATGGCCAGCGCCGCCTTGAAGTGGCGATCAGACTCCTCTTTTTTGGCGCCATAGGTGATGCCACCTATCATGGCCCCCAGCTTGTCGATGATCTCGGCGTGCCAGGCACCGAAGGCGATGTGGGCTTCCGCATGGTCGGGGGCCAGCGCCAGCGCCTTTTCCAGACTGGTCTTGATCTTGTCACCTATGCCGATGGATAACGCCTTGGAGACAGAAATCACCTGGCTGTAACGGCCCAGTGCCAGGGCGTGAAAATACCAGGCGTTGACGTTGTCGGGCTGACGCTTTTGCAGCTTTTCGGCGTTGCTTGCGGCCAGCTCGAACGCTTCCCGCTTGGCATACTTGTCATCCAGCAGATAGCTGGCGTGGATCACCAGCGCCTTGTTCGCCACGTTGAGGCCATCCTCGCCGGCGCCGAGACCCAGGGCAACGGCCCGGGCGAAATCACCGGCGTGATAGGCCCGCCAGGCTTCCTGTACCTGCTCATCTTCCGGCCAGGGTTCGGCATCCCCCTGGTGCAGGCGATCCCAGTTCTGCTCAAGGCGCTCCCCGGCATAGTCATAAGCCGCCTCCGGCCAGGGGAAGGGGGTGAAGTCGGACAATTTGGGTTGTGAAGTGGTCATATGATTCTCCCTGTTAAAAACACAATCAAAAACACAGTTCTGTTAACCCGCCGTCGTGGCGGGCTGGTAATGGGTGGCGATGGCATCCAGATGGGCGCGGGCATTGGGCCGCAGACGAGGGGCCACCAGCTGCATCACCTGAAACACCCCGAGGGCTATGTCGGCATCCGCACGCGGGTGCAACGCCCGCTGGTAGGAGATCCAGAAAGTGCCCACCAGCGCTATGTTGGCCGCCAGGGCGCCGATCTGGGCGTCGCTGCCCAGCACGGACAGGCTGTGGCAGATGGCGGCGGCGGTCTGCTCCTTGCGCCTCAGCAGGGCCGAGAAGCGCAGCTCCACCTTGTGGTTGCCGCTCATCAGGGTGCTGATGTCGTAGTAAAAGAAGCGATACTTCCAGATGAGCTCGAACATCAGGTGCAAGAAGAACCAGAT
Source organism: Aeromonas sp. MR19 (assembly GCF_963899305.1). Classification (NCBI taxonomy): domain Bacteria; kingdom Pseudomonadati; phylum Pseudomonadota; class Gammaproteobacteria; order Aeromonadales; family Aeromonadaceae; genus Aeromonas; species Aeromonas sp. MR19. The sequence goes on along the minus strand of NZ_CAWQWZ010000021.1, from coordinate 136,634 downwards.
GTCTTCCGTCTCGTCCAGCGGGGGGGTGACAGTGTCGAGCAGATGGGCCATCTCCTGTTCGAACTCGCCGAACAGGGCGTTGACTATCTCCTCCTTGTTATGGAAGTGGTAATAGAGGTTGCCCGGACTCATCTCCAGCTCGGCCGCGATGGCGGAGGTGGTGACGGTCGGCTCTCCCAGCAGGTTGAACTGGGCGAGGGCGGTGGCCAGGATGCGATCCCGCGTCCGCCGCTTGGGTTTGCGGTCCATGCTACTCCTTCGGTTGGCGACGACCCTTGCCGCCATAACGGTGGGTCAGCCAGTGCTGCAACTGGGTCAGTGAGGCATCCAGCGCCGCTACCGAGCCGGTGCCCGGGGTCAGCAGGGAGCGCTGTTCATCGGCCAGTGCACTCAGATCAAGCTCCAGACCATGCCTGGCGAGAATGGGGCCAAGCTCGGCCCGTCGCTGCCACAGATCCCGGCGGGTATGCTGGAAGGCGTGCTCGCACAGACGGCGGCGATCCCGGTAACTGAACACATTGGTGAAGAACATCTTGCCATCGGCCGGAGAGGGCTCGAACAGCAAGGCGTCGGCCTGTGGATACTGGTGCTTGTAGCGATCCATGCCCACGTGCATGCGTGAGTGGATGATGGCGCGAAAGGTCTGGGCCAGCACCACCGGCAAGCCGCTATCCACCAGGCTGGCGGGGTGTTCGCTGGCCAGCCCTGCATCAAACGGCACCAGCGGATTGATGCAGAACACCAGATCGGCCCCCTCCTGCAGCGCCACCGAGGCGTGCAGCGTCTTGATCAGGGCCCCGTCCACGTAGTAGCGACCGTTGATCAGCGACGGGGGAAACAGACCGGGCAGGGCGGCAGAGGCTTGCACCGCCGCCGAGATGGGCACCTGATCCAGCCCCGGGCTGCCAAAGGCGACCGCGCGGCCGGTATCGAGCTCGGTGGCGATGACGAACAGACGGTTCTTGAGTTCACGAAAATCGTTGCTGCGGCCCCGGCGAGAGAAGAACTGGGTCAGGATCCTGTCCACCCCGCGACTGTCGAACAAGCCGGTCGGGATCGCCTTGGACAAGCCTTGCAAGGAGCCGAGCAGGCTCTTGTGCCAGGGGGCGGAGAGGTAATCGGCCAGGCACTCCCAGGCCAGTGGCGGCAAGGAGGAGAGCCGCTTCGCGTATTCACCAAAGGCGGGACGCAGCAGGGTGGAGGGATCGAAAAATTCGCCGCTGTCGTCGCTGAGCAGGATCCGCACCAGCTTGTCGGGGGAGATGCCATTGGCCAGCGCAGAGGCGATCACGGCCCCCGAGCTGACCCCCACGTAGATGTCGGCCTGCTCGAAACGCAGCCCCTTGATGCTGTCGGCCAGGGCGGCGCAGGCTCCGATCTCGTAAATCCCTCCCAGAGGCCCACCTCCGGCGAGGGCAATCGCAATCGTGCTCATGACATGGCCTCCCTTCTCAAGCAAAACCGGCCCAGCAAGAGGGCATGGGCCGGTGGGTTATGACGCAAGGCCAATCAGGCGTTGCTTATCAGGTCAGGAGAGGGCTGTCTCGCCTTTCTCCTTGACCTCTTTTACTACGCTCTCGACCTCGGTCGCCAGTGCCTTAACCTCTTCCTTCACCTTGGCGATGGGGGCTGCGGCGGCTTTCTTCACCGGTGCCTTCTTGACAACCGGTTTCTTGGCGGCAGTCGCGGCGGCGGGTTTGTGCTCCGCGGCCGGCGCGTCCTCTTCATCCTGCGCATCGATGAGTTGTTGCACCACCTCGGTCAGCTCGGCCATGCGCTTGGAGAGCTTGTCGATGTCCTTGCGGGTCGGGATGCCGAGGCTGGCGACGGCACGGGCCACGCGATCCTCGAACACTTGCTCCAGACGGCCCCAGGTACCCGTGGTCTTGTCGGTCATGGCAGCGATCTTCTCGTCTGCGCTCTGACGGGTACGGGTCTGCAATGCCTCGCCTTCCTGTACCAGGGCTTCGAAGATCTTGCCCCCTTCCTCTTGCGCCTTGGCGTAGGCGCCCAAGCCCGCCAGCCAGATCTGCTGGGTGGATTCCTTGATGGTCGAGGTGAGCTGGTTGTCGGTCACCGAGCTTGCCAGCGCTTTCAATTTCTTGGCCATGATTGTTTCCTTACTGGTGAGTGGGATATAGGTAATGACAACAACCTTGGTACATTCGTTGTGGCATTACTGAGCTTTCATCCTCAGTCTATGGAGAAAAAATAGAGGGTTCTACCTAATAACGGAACAGGCAGTCGTGGTAATTTTGGTCTGGGTCACGAAGATGACGTTCAAATGAATATTTCCATTTGAAGCGTGATATATCTAACAGCAACTAACAGCCCAATCAGTAAGGGAAATAAATACCATGGACTATTTCATCACGGGGGGCAGCGGTTTTATCGGCCGCCGGCTGATTAAAAAACTGCTGCAGCGCCCAAATAGCCGGGTGCATTTCTTGATGCGCGCAGCCCATCTTGAGCGGGTACCCGATCTGCTGGCCTACTGGGGGGTCGACGCGCAGCGCGCCATTCCGGTCGTCGGGGACATGACCCATCCGCAACTCGGCGTGAGTGTGGCCGAGCAGGAGCCACTCATAGGCCGGATCGATCACTTCCTCCATCTCGCCGCCATCTATGATCTCAACGCCAAGGCAGGCATTCAGCAGCAGGTCAACGCCGAGGGTACCCGTCAGGCACTGCAACTGGCCGAGCGACTCGGCGCCCGCTGCTTCCATCACTGCAGCTCCATAGCAGTGGCCGGCCTGTTCGACGGTCTGTTCAGGGAAGACATGTTCGATGAGGCCGAACACCTCGACATGCCCTATTTCCAGACCAAGCACGAGGCCGAGGGCATAGTGCGCCAGGAGAGCACCATCCCCTGGCGCATCTACCGACCCGGGATAGTGGTGGGGGATGCCAATACCGGCGAGATGGACAAGGTGGACGGCCCCTATTACTTCTTCAAGACCATCCAGAAGCTGCGCCGCATGCTGCCGCCCTGGATGCCCGCCATCGGGGTCGAAGGGGGCCGCATCAACCTGGTGCCGGTCAACTTCGTGGTGGATGCCATCGATCACATCGCTCACCTAGAGGGGGAGGACAACAAGGCGTTCCACCTGACCGACTCCCATCCGATGCGGGTTGGCGACATGCTGAGCACCTTCTCCCGCGCAGCCCATGCGCCCGAGCCCGCCATTCGCATCAATGCGGCCCTGTTCAGCTTCATTCCCCGCCATCTGATGACCATGCTGATGGCGCTGACGCCGGTGCGGCGCATTCGCGATGCGGCGATCGCCGATCTCGGCCTGCCCAAGGACATCTTCCGACTCATCAACTATCCCACCCGCTTCGACAACCGTGAAGCCCAGCGGGTGTTGAAAGGGACCGGCATCGAGGTGCCCCCGCTGCACAGCTATGCCTGGCGGCTGTGGGATTACTGGGAACGTCACCTCGACCCTGAGCTGTTCATCGATCGCACCCTGCGCGGCCGGGTCGAGGGCAAGGTGGTGCTGATCACAGGCGCCACCTCCGGCATCGGCAAGGCCACCGCAAGAAAGCTGGCCGAGGCGGGTGCAACAGTGCTGACCATTGCCCGGGACGAACACAAGATTGCCGAAACCCAGGCCGAGTTTGTCGAGCAAGGCTTGACCCTGCAGGTCTATCAGGGGGATCTGGCGGATCTGGTGCAGGGGGAGGCGATCACCCGGCAGATAGTGGCCGAGCATGGCGGGGTGGACATCCTCATCAACAATGCCGGCCGTTCCATCCGCCGCGCCATCGAGGACTCTTTCGAGCGCTTCCACGATCTGGAACGCACCATGCAGCTCAACTACTTCGGCACCCTCAAGGTGATCATGGGGGTGCTGCCCACCATGATTGAGAAGAAGAAGGGCCACATCATCAACATCTCCTCCATCGGGGTGCTGACCAATGCGCCGCGCTTCTCCGCCTACGTCGCCTCCAAGTCGGCGCTCGACGCCTGGGTGCGTACCGCGGCGTCCGAGTTTGCCGACAAGGGGGTCAATTTCTCCATCATCAACATGCCGCTGGTGAAAACCCCCATGGTGGCGCCGACCAAGGTGTATGAGCAGGTGCCCATGATGACGCCGGAAGAGGCCGCCGATCTGGTGTGCGACACCATCATCAACAAGCATGTACGGCTGGCCACCCGGCTCGGGGTATTCGGTCAGGTGATCCATGCCCTGGCGCCACGGGTGGCCCAGGTGATCATGAACACCAGCTTCCGCACCTTCTCGGATCCCAAAGAGGGCGGCGAGTCCAAGGCCTCTGCGGATCAGATGGCGGTATCTACCCTGATCAAGGGCATTCACTTCTGATTTGAGGAAGCATTCGACAAACCGGGGCCTGAGCAATCAGGCCCTTTTCGTTTGTGGCAGGGAGCGGGCAAGCAGGGTCAACAGCAGGGCCGTGGTACGGCGCGAGTAGATGAGGGAGAGGTGGCCAAGGGCGGCGAGCTCTATGTCCTCCATACCCTCCATCCGCTGACGGGACTGGGGCAACACGAAGTTGTCATGGCTGGTGCGCACCGAAATCCCGGGTACGCACAGCGGCACGGCGGCGAAGCGTTGCAGCCAGCCGGAGCCCGGTTCCATCTCCCGCGCGTTGTCTCCCAGGCCAAGGGCAGCCAGCTGGCTGCCCTGATGAGGGGTCGCCAGGGTGATGAGTTGCGCCACCTTGCCACCACCGGCCAGGGCCAGGTAGTCACGGCACACCAGCCCGCCCATGCTGTGGCCGATCAGCACCAGCTGAGCGGCGCCGGTGGCGGCCAGCACCTCGTCGATGCGCCTGGCCAGCAGGGGGACCATGTCATCGAGATGACCGAAGGGGGGAGTCAGGGTCACGGTGGCAACCACGTGGCCGGCGGCTTCCAGGCGGGCGCGCTGCAGCCGCCAGATCCCGCGACTGCAGCCATAACCGTGTACCAGCAGCAGGGGCAGGGGAGAAGGAGTGAGCCTGTCCGGCGCCATCAGCAGCCGCTCAAACGGCAGCAGCCAGGTGAAGGTGAGCAGGTAGGCGAACATCTCCCAGATCACCATGTGCAGCCAGGCACGCAGACCGATGGCGGGGACAGGGTAGAAACGGGAGAACCCCCAGGTCAGCAATACCACCAGGCAGCGCAGCCCCAGCAGCGCCAGCACCACAAACAGCAGGGAGAGCAGGGGAGAGAGACCAATGACCAGATGAGCGATGCCCCCGAGGAGCGTCACTTCAACCAGCAGCAGTATGAGCAGTTGTCTTGTGATCGTCATGAGCCCATCATCCGACTTGCGTAAAGCGGATGTCAAATGACCCTTTCATCAATGTGATAACGGCCGCGTAATCGGCCAGACCACCATGATAAACGCCCGTTGGACAGGGTTATTTGCAATACTGTATATCCGTACATATACTTGTGGTCACTATCATGAGGAGGACGCCACTATGGCCGTTGAGATCAAATATGTTGTCGTGCGTGGGGGAGTGGAGAAGATGACCTTTGCCAGCAAGAAAGAGGCGGATGCCTATGACAAGCTGCTGGATACCGCCGATGAGTTGATGACCCTGCTGGCGGGGGCACCTGTCGCCCTCGAACCCGAACAGCAGGAGAGCCTGGCCTTCTACCTGGCCGAACAGCGTGATGTACTGCAAAACGTGCTGCGCGGTGGCAAGGGGCAGGGGAGCCCCAAAGAGGAGCCCCAAAAGACGGCAGAGAAGAGCGATGCCGACAAGCCCAAGGGGAAATCCCTCAAGAGCGTGGCCTGAGGGACGGGGGAGAGGCGCCAAGTTGACATTATCCTCATGGCGCCTTCGCCAACCATTCACATATTGAGCATTAAAAATCATTTTTACGGCTATTTACCCCGATAATTTTCCAACCAGCGTGCATATCCATTGAATAATAACAGCATGTTGTGCACGCAGGTTGCAACGGACGATTCAATCTCACACACGCCCGGATTATCAGTCACACAGTGATGCCGATAACCCCATTTATCGGCATCAGCTTTTGAGCGAGGCTGTCGGCCACCATTCCATGAACCAAGCAAGCACCACCATGACCTCTATGTTACTTCCGCCCGCCATGCCGCTGTTTGATGGCCTGGCTCACCTGGAGGCGGGCAATCCCCAGGTCAATCAGTATCTGGCCAACCTCAGCCTGAATGACGTGCCCGATGCGGGTCTCGTCTACGAACTGGCGGTCGACTGGCTGCAGGAGCAGCGCCACAACGAGAACAACTACAAGACCTACCGCAGCGAGTTGACGACGTTTCTGCACTGGTGTTTCAGCGAGCTGGCCATCAGCCCGAAAGATCTGACCCGGCGCATCATGATGCGCTACCTCGACTACTGCCAGGCGCCGCCAGAGCCGCTGATTGCCTACCGCAACGTGGCACAGTTCATCCTCGACAAGGAGTGGGGAGAGCGGCTGCCCAATCCCTTGTGGCGACCCTTTCTCGGCAAACGGGAACTGGGCCGCGAGCTGCCATACCGTCTGAGCGAGCAGGCAATGAAGACCAAGCTCGCCATCCTGTCGGCCTTCTTCCAGTTTCTGATCCAGGAAGAGTACATGGACAGAAATCCCGCTCTGCTGCTGCAGCGAGTCAAGCGACCGGTCCAGCAGGAGCCTGATGATCAGGGCCAGGCCTTCAGCGAGTTGCAATGGTCCTACGTGATGCAGGCCGCCGACCGGCTGGCAACCGAATCACAAGATCAGCACGAGCGCAGTCGCTTCCTGATAAGCCTGATGTACGCCTGTTATCTGCGCATCTCCGAGGTGGCAGCCAGACCCGGTTTCACACCCGTCATGGGCCAGTTTCGCCGCGATGGAAAAACCGGCGTCTGGGGGTATTACATTCCACGCAGCAAGGGTGGCAAGCGGCGCACAGTGGCGGTATCCCATGCCTTGCTGGAGGCCCTCGAACGCTATCGCATCTTTCTGGGATTGTCGCCATTGCCGGCACCCAATGAACAGACGCCGCTCTTTGTACGCCACAAGGCTGCCGCACACGGCCGGGAACAAGGCGAACTCAATGCCAATCTCGGGATCCGCCAACTGCGCGAGCTGGTCATGACGGTCATCCAGACCGCAGCGAACCTGGCTGAACAAGACGGTTTTGCCCAGGACGCCGCCGAGATGCGCAACCTGACCCCGCATTCCATTCGCCACACCGGCATTACTCACGACATCAATCTCAACGGGCGGCCGCTATCCCATGTGCAGGCCGATGCGGGCCATGACAGCATAGACACCACCTCAAAGTATCTGCACACAGGCAACAGCGAACGCCATGAAAGTGCCAACCACAAACCGCTGGACCGGTTACACGAATGAACGGGCAATGAGTGAGAGATAACAATCAAGATGACACGCTCAATGGCCAACCCAATAGCGAGAATCTCTGGCCTGATAAACCCGGACCTGGCACCTCGCTCAGCCCAATAAACCACGATCGCGCATAATGCCGCGTTTTGTTAAATGCCCATCCGAAACCGGCCGATAAGCCAGCCCACGCAATTTTGCTGGTTTATCAGGTATTTACTTGGATGGAACGAGAGTTGACCAAAAACTTCATATTTCGCTGGTTTGAATGCGGCTTTTCCGTTGAAGAGGTGGCAAATCTATGTTTCGTTTCTGTGAGGCAGGTCACATACTGGGATAAGGGTACAAATATCCCACCTGTCTATAAACGGCTTATGCGAATGGCTTCGGGTAGGGAGTTGCCCACTATCTGGAAGGAATGGGAAGGCTGGCGGATGAAGAATGATTGCCTTGTCTCCCCAACAGGAGTCACCTATGACAGGCGAAGGCTGGAGGCCATAGCCATCATCCAAGTGGAGAGATCAGAGCGACAGATGGCTGCATTCTACTGGAGGAAAAAACTGGGGAAGAAATAAAAAGAGGGGGCAAGGCCCCCTCTGACACGACCATCTGTTCAGAAGCCTTTTTTACGCAAGATATCCGTCATGAAATCGTTGGGTTTAAGGCTCTCTTGTTCCTCGCGAGACAGGTCTGCATAGCAAACGAGGTTCCCTTTAACCGGAACAAGCTTGCCCGGCGAGGCCTCAATTAGAGCCTGCTGCGAGCCGTCACGGCTAACACCGAAAGCAGTAACAGGGACAATAGTGGCCTTTTTACCAAGCTCGGACTCGCGAGAATACCATCCGTTCGATGGTACAATCTCTATGTACGACATCAGAATCTCCAGTTGTGGGTTTATTCCCGACAGTGATTATCTATGATTTCCTTACAAAAAACAGTCTCATTAAGACCTATCCAACTTAGTTATTTTGGGGTGTGTTCACTTTGTGAACAAAAAAGGTGATGAGACAAACTCAATCCTTCTAATGGATACGTAAATCAAAATTTGTTGGGTTGATAGAAAAGACATATGTCGGCGCGTAGCGCCGCAAAAGCTGGAGGCTGCGCCCCCCGCGCTAAAACTCGCCCGAGTGGGCCTGAGCCGAGAGGTTGGCCGTATGGCCCCACCATCGAGGCTGGAAGGGTTCCGAGAGGGTAGGGGATGAGGTAGAATTCCCCCCGTATTACTATACGGGGGGGGTCCCCCATCAGCATCGAGGCATTAACGTGAGAACACTTTATAAGTATTACGGTGGACTTAGCTCAGAATATTTTTCAAACCCAACATTAAAACTAGCATCTGCAAATAACCTAAATGATCCATTTGAGATAACGCTCGCAAATGAGCTACTGTCATTATTTGAAGAAGAAAACAAAGATGATGAAGCATTCGAACGCTTTAAAAACATTATAGGTGATGGAGATTTAAAACAGGGATATAACGAGCTTTTAAAAATGTGCGGCATAGTATCACTGTCAGAAACTCAGCATAATCTTTTAATGTGGGCTCATTATGGCGATCAACATCGAGGTCTGTGCATAGGGTATGATTCCGCTTTGCTAGAGGGAAGGGAACTCAAAAAATACAAAAAACTCCCCATAATATCATTTCCTAGAAAAATTGATTACGATACCAATAAAAATGACTTTCAAAACTATGAGTTTAACAAAGAAAATAGTGATGAAATGCTGAAAAGCATCTTAGAAAAGCAGTTAACAACCAAAGGTAATGACTGGATATATGAAAAAGAACACAGATTAATAGTCCCAATCGGAAGAGCCGATAAGTTTCGATATAAACGCAGTCTAAGAGCGGCAAACAGAACATCATATACACCAGATGACTTTTATAAATATGTAGAAGAAAACAGTGACTTTGATTACGAGATAAAAGAGCGAGGTGATTTGATTGCAAAAAAAATAGCTCATGACGCACAATATACATTCCTCCTAAATATAGACAAGAAATATATTAAAAGTGTATATATTGGTTGTAGAATGAAGAGAAGAATAGCGAATAAAATCAAAGACCAAATACTTTCAGATCCCGAGTTGAGTCATGTAAAAATATCTAAATTTAAAGTAAGCCTCGATAGATTCGAACTGGAAGTAGACCCCGATTTTTTAAATCCGTAGGGCGCTGTGGCGCTTACCTCGCTCAGAACTGGAAAGCCTTAAAAGCCGGTTTAGCAGGGAAGGGGGTGTTCCAGTCTCGGGGCTATATCAGCGTGTTCCGCCGCGAGACGATAGGGGCTAAATCAGCATAAAGGGGCGGCTTGTAGGGGCTACCGCCCCTGTTCTTTGGGGCCTAAACATCTGTATTTAAAATAAGAAATGCAGTGTCGCGGTTATGTTTTCTTATTCCCGGTCACCTTTATAGCTATGACCGGTCATCCGATGGCGCTTTTTTGGTATCGCCGCCAGCAAAGAGGGCTGTATTGTATTTCCGGCGCAGGACATCCCCCTCGGGGTCGCAATACACGTCCACTGGCTGGCCCTGGTACTTCACTACCGCATGGCAGCCGCTCACCGCATCCACACTGGCGAGCTCATCCGGCCAATCATCGCTATAGAGGGCCTGCACATCGTTCCCCTTGCGCAGCGAAAAGCAATACTCGACCCGATACTCACCCCGCTGATCCTTTACTAGGACATGACAGCTGATGATGAGCTGATGCCCAGCAAACGGCCCTACAGCAAGGACACCAGCAGCAGACGCAGCAGGAGCGCCACCAGGACGTACATCAGCAGAGGGCGAAGCACCCACCTCCCCAGCAGCCGGAACAGCGGCAGAAGCGGTCTGAGCGGCCTTAGCAGGAGCATCAATATACTCAGGCTTGATGAAGCCAAAGAATACGCAGAGTCCCCAAATCGCCAGAATAAACAGAATTTTAGGGTCTCGTAGTATCGAGCTGCCCGCGATTGTATCCGAGACCTTACCGGTTGTAGTCGAGTCATAAAGCTTGAAAACATACTTGGGCACCTTATTAAATGGCTTGGCTTGCAATACATCGTTCATCGATGTACCGGAGTTATCAGAGAGGTGAAGCACCGTCTTATATCGACCACCAATCCCCAATATCGCCATATTGGTATGGCGAATCGCCGTTTCGGCTGCGGCCCTGATTACCTGGTGCACCTTTTTGATGTTCGGAGTCGTAAATACAAAGTCCCAGTTATGATGACGGTGCATATCAAAAGCCACGTCTATGGTTTCCGGTCGGCCATCGTCTTTAGCCACATCCGGCCCACCTGGATAATTCAGCCGGTCTAAATCGCTTTGGCGCCAGGAAGGCGGGAATATTCTTTGCACCTCATCGACCAGGAAGAAAACCCCTTTAGGCGCCCAGTGATAAAAGCGGGCGAGGTGATCGCGTCCTTCCTGGGATTCGGTTTCAATATACGTTACCTGGAAATCGTCAGGCACATCCTTGCCCAATACCTCTTTACACCGTTCAGCCGTAAAGCCGCGCACGTTGGTGACGATATGGCGACCCGCCTTGATGGCCGGTATCACATCGGTATGAATAGCACCTGACGACTTATAAGAGCCTGGGGCGCCGTGATGGATCTTAATTGACATAGCTCACCACCCCAGCATATTCAACAAAAAGCGAGTCACAAAGGCTTGCGTCACTATCGACAACCCCTTATCAAACTGTAAATACAGCAATATCCCTTTTACCTGGGACGGCAGGTTATTAAATGAGGCTGATATCAGGTCGCTGAATTGCAGGTTAATCAGAATCTGCTTGGCAACGTCCCAGGAGAAGGTGAGCAGAAATATCTTAAGCTCAACCCATTGGATCGCCAGCTTAATCGTTATCCACGCCGCAAACTGCACCGCCAGTTGATATATATCGTTGAAAAACCCATTAAAGAAATCACTCATCCATTCCATATATCACCTCTTAGCCACAATCATCAGCGCCAAAAAATAAAAGATGAACATCATTATGGCCGCCATCATTTCCCAATAGCCCTCGGCATTCGGGCACACTGAATAAGACTTGCCAAACAATGAGAACATATCGAAGCACTTAGGGACAGCTGCAGACCCGCTAAAGCTATAACGGAATATGTCGGCCATTTGCTCTTTAATACCGTTATATGTTCCCGTGAGTTGATTCTTTGTTTCATCAAATGTCTTATTAATGGTCGCTAGATCAAAGAAACACTCGGCGCCACCTTTACAAAGCTTGGACTCATAATTAGCGCCGGTCACATGCAGCGGGTTTTGTGCAGAGCCTGGCATTTGAGCGTAATCAATCCCTGGGCCATCATTGCCATTTCCAGTGCCACCCGAACCATCCCCGCCACCGATACCGCCATTTTTAATGGCCTCGGCAATGGCTTTAACATTGCGGTTCATTTCAATACTGTTATTACGCAAATCAGGCAGCACATACTGATACATGTTATTAATGTCACTGGCGGCAGTATGTACCCGATCCTTCATAGAAATGACCTCATATTGCAAGCCATTTACCAAGGCATACATGTTACCGCCTTCATTATTATGAGCGAAGTCAGGGCCAAAAGTATTAGCATGAAACTGCTTCAGCTCTTCATATATTTTTGCCCCATCCCCTGAGTCACCACCAGAAGAACCCGAGCCAGACCCTGTACCGCCGGATGATTGCGCCAGTTTTTTCAAGTAAATATTAGCTTCTTCCTGAGCTTGCTCTATGCGAGATAAATATAAATTAGCCCCCTCGGTATTGCTGCTGACTTTTTTATTATATTCGCGAATTTCACCCAATACGCTAACAGCTTGCTCAGAGGCATTCGTCTCACGTTGCGCAAGACCACGCATTTCATTAAGCGCGTTATAAGTGCGATCAGCCGTCCCCATCAGTGCCCCGAGCGTGCGCCCCAGGTTCTTGTTTATCTTGGCGATAGAGCCAGACACCGATGTGCCAGTGGCATCACCGATAACTGGCGAAAAGAAATCCCAATCCTTGGGCAAACCACCATTGCCAGAATGGTCCCCTTCACCTGGAGTGTTACCACTGCCATCGGCATCCCCGTTCCCGCTACCGTTGGAGTCAGACCAGCTACAGGTGGTCCCTGTCGTCTCGACCGGCCCCTTGGTATTGGCTAAGGGCAGCTCAACGCATACGCCCTTGCAGTCAACAAGGCAGCCGCCATGCTCAGAGCCTTCAAACTTCAGGCAGACCGGCAAGCCCGTGGCCATGGTGACGTTGCCCAACTGCACCCCCACCGGACAGCCCCCAATGGCGAAGGCCAGCGAAGGAAACAACAATAAAAGCCAAGCGATGCGCACAGTACCCCCAATAAAAAAGGCGACCGGAGCCGCCTTTGTGTCATATCGAAAACGATGATCTGTAGCCTTCAACAAAGAACAGAAACCACAGCGTTCCGATGAGCAAAGACATGCTTAGGCTTTGCGCATCAGGCTGATCAGGATGCCCACGCCCACACAGGTGGCCACGACCAGCATCACCTTGGGAGAGGTTGCGGTCACGTCCGACTGGGTGGCGTCCAGGGCCTTGGCAGCGGCATCAGCAGCGGCTGTACCACCTTCGGCGAAGGCCGCACCGGTAGACAGGGAACACACAGCAGCGATACAGCCATTGCGGAAATAGTTTTTCATACTCGCTTATCCTCTTTTTGCACTTACGATGACACGGGCAATAGCGCCCAATTTGAGGCCAGTGACCCAGATTAATAATCCGAAACCAAAGGCCATCGTTACCATGGATGTATCGAATTCAAACCAGCTCGATATATCCGTTAATTTGGTGTGCTCCTGAACAGTCAAGAGCACGTATTGACAGGAATCCCCCTCAGCAAGGCGGGCATATCCCTCAGGGGTAATATTTAAACAAAGCATTATCGCGCCCTCGTCGTCGCTCGCTGCGCGCTCTCGCTCCTCCTCCTCGTTGCGCGGCGGTTATACCGGCTTTTTAGTTGGCTGGAAGCCAACAACAACGTTACGGGTCGGATTCTGGGGATCCGCTTCCAGGACAAGATCCACCGCCACCAATTTCGGGCAGTCGGCAAGCTCCTTAATGGTCGGGGCATCATTGCGCAGGGCCAACTGGCGAACCTCATAGCCCCAGGAGGTGATATTGCACTCCGGCTTATTCACGTTATTGGCAACCGCCAGATATTCCACTTGGGCGAAGTCATAAGGCACAGGCGCGCCAGATTTACGGGAAACACCATAACCATGAGTCACGCGAGTGACCAGAACACCAGTTAGCAGAGACATATTATTTACCCTTTCTTTGAAGAACCTGATTTTTAGGTCGATACCAAATCATGTGCCCCTGATAATATTTCAGGTGGCAACGGCATTCTTAACCGCGCGGGAATATCATCTTCTCCCAGGTGCGCTGTTAATTGGTTAACAATCTTCTCAGGGGATAGCCCCTCAATGCTTGCTAACCAATTAACAAGGCGACCCGCCATCCTGGACATATTAAATACGGCATTGTCCCTGGACGTTTTGAACTTATTCTTAAAGGTGGTCACACGAACCGGCGTTATTTCTTCCTGGCAAACGGCATCCAGCCATTTGGCAAATTGCGGATACATACCCGCAAAATAGGGGTCTGGGTTTACCAGGACATCCAGCGGAATAATTCTATCCTTATTGTGTAATTCGCCTTCGGCGCGTACCCAGTTCGGGCAGTCAGCCGATTGCATCTGTTTTCCCTTCTCATATATACGAGCGCATTTACCGTTGATCCGGCTGCCCACATAAAAGGAGCAACCCTTGGTCGGCGCCATGCCAAACCGCTTGGCAATGCCCTTGGATATTTCGGCGATCACGAACTCACCGGATTCAATTTTCATCCAGGAAGGCGCGCGGCCACGTTGCGGGTGAAACTCGCCAGCCTCAGCGGCAGTAATCGCGCCCTGGTAACTGATGTGTTCGCCGCTGTAATCGTCCAGGGCCAAATCCACGCGGGTGATCCGCACTGATGGAATGTGAGAGATAACAGAGTGCAAAGCGGGCAAGTCGAGGGCCGCACAACCCACGCCGGAGAAACTGACCATGCAGCCGTGGTTAGCCGCACCCCAACCAATCAGGCCACAGGGCTCCCCATCGCACAGCAGGTCGGCAGAGTTGGCATAGCCATGCAGACCGGAGCGGCGAGGGCGCATAGTGAAGCGCGGCTCAGGAATGGGCACACCGATGCGGGTGTTCAGCTCTTCCAGCCATGTCTCCAGTTCGGCGCAGCAGAGGGTATCCAGGAACTGGACGCCGTAGCTGTCGATCAAGTCGTTATACGCTTCCCAATACTTGGCACCCTCGACCACCTCAAACTCGGAGAACTTGAGCAGGTCAGCGCAAACGGCTTTGAGCTCTTTGCGCATGTCGGCCCGGGATTTGTAATTGGCGTGCAAGGCCCGCTCCATCATCTGCGTCATGGAAGGGGTAAAGACCGGGGCAGGGGACTTGGCCACTCCCTTGAGGCTCAACCGCACGGTGTCCTTGTCGTACCCAGGTGCCAGGGCAGGGGCAACCCCCAACCGTTCAGCCTTGTCATAGAGCCGCTCAGTCACCTTGTCGAAGCGGGCGAGGGGAGCAAACCCCACCGGCCGCTTCCACAGGTAACGCAGACCCTCAACCGGCGGGGCAGACAATGCCGCCTGGATGGCCTTGTTCTGGGTATCGAAGCGGGGGATGGCCTTCAAGAGGGCACCTTGCTTGGCCAACTCAACCATCTGGCGCAACTCGGTCGGCGCCCAGGTGAAGGAGAGATAGTCGATCAGGGTCTTGGGGCCGGTCATAGCGTCTTATTCCAGGAGGTGGCCACGCAGCCAACCAGGGTCGCCAGCAGGCAGAGCACCAGGAGCACACCGAAGCCGACAACCAGGGGCTGGACGCTCACATCCAGCTTGTCGCCGATAACCCCATTTATCGGCATCACGGATCTATGACCAGTCATCGAAAAACACTCCCTGGTCATAGAAGCCTTTCCATGTGTCCTCGGTCACCTCGACCAGCTCAAAGGCCGTATCGGGGTAGGTCATGGACAGATAGATCCGCATCTCGTGCAGGTCGCGGAACATCTCAACCTGACCCGCCACACAGGCGGAGAGATCGCCGGTCGGTTCTGCCTGCCAATAGACCTTGCGCTCAGTCAGCGCAGGCAAATCTGGGTTTTGTGGGCTAGAGTGGGTCATGAGTTATGTGTTCAAGTAGTTACTTAAGTGCATTCAATCATGTAAGTACCTAAATAGAAACGAGGCGATTTTCGCCAAAATGGGTATGATGGGCCGATTGTCTAACCACTCAGGAGACAAAGAAATGGACTCTAAAACGCTGATACAGGCCTACATGAGGGCCAAAAAGTACAGCCAGTTTCAGGAAGTTGCCGCAGACCTGGGATTTACCAGCTCTTACATTTCCTCAATCAAGCATGGAAAGTCGCAACTCACTGATGCGACTGCGAAAAAACTTGCCGAGGAAATTGGCCTGGATGCCAATGAAGTGCTGTTAAGTCTGGCCGCCGTCAGGGAGACAGATCCCGAGTTGAAAAAGTCCTGGTACGAGATCCTGGCGAAGTACACCAAAGGCGCCGGAACGGCTGTAGCCCTAGTGGCAGCGGTGTTCCTGGCCCCTAGTCACGGGCATGACCTAACCGCGCATAATGTATATTATGTTAAACATGGCATCTTGTTTCCTGTTCCCACTAATTGAACTGTGTATAATGGAAACAATTGATCCTATCTCCGACCGGATGTCTTAAGTGGCTGAATTAACATCAGAACAACTAAAACCCGCTTTTGCGATTGAACAGTTCCCTGCCCTCAGCGAGATCGAACCCATACCCTTCGCCGCCTTGCAACCCAGAGCCATTTCCGGCATCAAGCGTCTCGCCAGTTTTGATGGCGACTGCCCGGTCATGCTGCTCAACGGCTTCCCCGGTGCAGATTATGAAGGTGTGTGTCAGACACTGATCGCCGCCTCCAATGGCAAGGACGGTGACCTGTTCGATCTCTGTTACACAGAAAACCTGAACAACCCGTTCAAACCTATCTGGTTGCGTCTGCAGCCCGGTAGCGGCGTCGAATTTTGTGAAATGGTTGGCGAGCTGCTCAAGCTGATGAGCCACCATCTGGATGCCGAGCGCCTGGTCACCCGCATCATGCGTAAGCAGAACAACGATCCCAAGATAGATGACTTCCTCTCCGATCTGGCGGCCCATGTAGCCCAGGGACTCGAGTTCCAGCATCCCGTGCTCATCAACCTGCTGATCCATCATGAAGAGCAGGAAGCGCCCGTGATTTATGGCCGGGATCTGAATTGGGATACCCTGTTCGGCTCCATCAATTATCAGACCGAGCAAGGCTCTGTGTATGCCAACCAGCATCTGCTGGAGCCCGGCCTGTTGCGCCAGGCCAACGGTGGCTACCTTATTCTGCAACTCGACGAGTTGCTGGATCAGCCCCACCTCTGGTTCAAGCTCAAGAACGCCATCCAGAAAGGCGAGCTGGACTGGAACGCCTATCAGGAAGGCAAGACCCTGACCCCCTTCTTCACCCCCGAAGCGACCCCTATCCGGCTGAAGCTGATCCTGGTTGGCGATCGCCTCGAAGTGGCCGAGTTCCAGATGCTGGACAGAGACATGTCCGAGCGCATCTTCCTGCGAGCGGATCTGGTGTCAGAGGTCAATATTGAGGAAGACTTGCCAGAGTTCCTGCAATACCTCGCCTGGATCCGTGAACGCTGGGCTCTGCTGGACTTCACCCCTGCCGCCATTGCGGCCATCTGCCGTCACGCCAGCCGCCTGTGTGATCATCAGGAGTGGCTCTCTTTGTCCGAGATCCAGCTTGGTGCCATCATGCGCATGGCCGACAGCCTGGCCCGCGAGATGGAAGCCGAAACCGTGACTGATGAGCATATCCGACTCGCCCTGGAAGAGCAGGACTACCGCCTCAACTACCTGGTGGAACAGTCCGATCAGGGCGTCATCGATGGTCAGATCCTGCTGCAGACCGATGGTGAAGAGATTGGCCAGATCAACGGCCTCTCCGTCATCCAGGTCTCGGGCCACCCCTATGATTTCGGTGAACCGGTGCGCCTCACCGCGACCGTGCATCTGGGTGATGGCGACGTGGCGGATATCGAGCGCAAGGCCGAGCTGGCTGGTCATATCCACGCCAAGGCGATGATGATCATCCACGGTTATCTCTCCAACAAATTTGGTGCAGAGAACCCCTCGCCGCTTTCTGCCAATCTGGTGTTCGAGCAGTCCTACCACGAGATCGATGGTGACAGCGCCTCCCTCACCGGCCTGTGTGCCCTGCTCTCCGCCCTCGCCCGCCAGCCCATCTATCAGCACTTTGCCGTCACCGGCGCCGTCGATCAGTTCGGCAATGTGCAGGCGGTGGGTGGTGTGAACGAGAAGATTGAAGGCTTCTTCCGGGTGTGCAAGATCCATGGCCTCAATGGCAAGCAAGGCATACTGCTGCCAGGCACCAATGCCCAGCAGCTCAACCTCTCCGACGAGGTGATTGCCGCCGTCGCGGCGGGTCAGTTCCACATTCATCCGGTGGATCATGTGGAAGAGGCTATCGAGTTGCTGACCGGCTGCGTGGCGGGTGAACCGGATATGCCGGATACCCTGTTCGGCCGAATTCAACAGCGCCTGGATGAACTGAATGGCACAGCGTTCAAGGGTGGCTTGCTCCGTCGCCTGCTGGGCCGGTTGTTCAGCTTGTAATAAAAGAAGAGATCGGAGTTGTTTAGCGCACAAGTGTACGCTAAATTGGCCCGGCTTTGACCCATATGAAGGATAAACAGCGTGACCCTAGACAATACCGCCATTGATGCCCGCCTTTCCCTGTGTGAACAAGGCAAAGACTCGTTTACCCGTGAAGAGCTGCTTGCCTGCAGCCGTGGCGAATTATTTGGTGAGGGTAACAGTCAGCTGCCCGCCCCCAACATGTTGATGATGGATCGCATCGTCAAGATCAACGACAACGGTGGCGAGCATGGCAAGGGCGAGATCCTGGCAGAGCTCGACATTACGCCGGACCTCTGGTTCTTCGATTGCCACTTCCCGGGTGATCCCGTGATGCCTGGCTGCTTGGGGCTGGATGCCATGTGGCAACTGGTCGGCTTCTTCCTCGGCTGGAAGGGTGGCCCGGGCAAAGGCCGTGCTCTGGGTGTAGGCGAAGTGAAATTCACCGGCCAGATCCTGCCGACCGCCAAGAAAGTGACCTACAAGATCACCTTCAAGCGCGTGATTAACCGCAAGCTGGTCATGGGGATCGCCGATGGCGTGGTGGAAGTGGATGGCCGTCCCATCTATAGCGCCACCGACCTGAAAGTGGGCCTGTTCAAAGATACCACCGCATTCTGATCGACTGATCCCGTGGTAAGACAGAGATAACGTAAAGGGGCCGCGATGGCCCCTTTCCTTTTGTAATGAGTGATGAAGTACCTATTACTTCATGAAGAGGCCTGAGCCCCGCCCTTCCATGGCGTCACGCCAACCACCAAGCCAATGCCCTCGGGCATCCAGGCATTGATACGGACACGCTTCTTTCTGTTTGCCGACCACGCCAGCCTGATAACCACGAGCACGAGCTCTTTCCAGACGGTCCCGTTTCTGTCTCTTCATCATCTACGACCCTCTTCGTGGAACAAAAAAAGCGACCAATTTTTCATCGGTCGCTTTCATCTTTACCCCACAGGGTGGGCAGGGTCAAACAAAAAATTCCATGCTATCCGGTCATTGTGACACAAGACACTGAACCACATTAATTTTTAGTGACATGCCTTTTTATCGTTGGTAGCGGCGCAGCCAGGTAAACGGCAGAGCCAGCAGAGTCAACCAGAACAGGCTGCCACCACCGCTGCCACCATCCTGACCGGTCTGGTTATTGACCGGTGCGTTGGCGACCACGTAGTTGGCAGGCTCATTGTTTTTGTAATCTTTCACAACCGGCGCCAGCTTCACGCTGACCACGGTGGCATTGCTGCGGTTGTTGAGATCGCTCTCGCTGTTGTAGCGGAAAGCCGTCGCTGCCACGGTACCATCCGTGCTGATGCCGCTGGCATACGCGATGTGATAGTAGTAGCCGTTCTGGGCGCACTGCTTGGCACCCGCATCATCCAGCCCGCAGATCAGGTCGTTCAGATACCAGTTGTTGCCGGTCGCCGCGTTGAGCAGGAAACCTTCCTGCATGCGATTGGTACCGTTGACCACAGGCTGAGTCTGATGACGGGAATCGCGCCAGCCAACCACCATGTTGTGGTTGTTGATGGCAGCCGCCTCGGAGCCGGAGCCGCTCAGCGGCTTGTCCTGCAGGGAAACAACGGCATTGGTGGTCGGGGTGTTGAGATTGAACACGAACATCTCGACGGGGCGGTTCTGGCCCTTGTTGATGCGATAGAGCTGGTTGCCAATCACATAACCGTTGTCATTGACCCCCACGGCCCAGCTGTGTTGCAGCTTGGCGTCATCCTTGCCCGGCTCGCCTTCGGCCAGCGGTATGATTTGGGTGGTGCCTACCTTGCTGTTATCCAGATCCAGCGTCCAGTATGCCGCCAGGTTGCGACCATCCAGGTAGTTGGTCCCTATCTCGCCGGTGGAGGAGTAACCCACCCCATACAGGCTGCCGTTGAATTTGCCAACGCCGAGTGCGGAGGCAGTCTGCACTACCTCGTTGCGACCTCGGGCATATTCATTGGCCTGGACCAGCTTGTTGAAGGTACCAGTGCTGTTGAGCAGCCAGAAGCTGGCCTGGGTGTTGAGGCCCGGGCAGTAGCGATAGTCACCATACTGACCATCGTTGCCGGCGAAGCACCAGTTGTAGGTCTCGGAATTGACGGCGATGTTCTTGCCGGTGGCGGCGGTGCCGGTCACCAGGTACTGACCGTTGTCCAGCTTCTTGATGCTGGTTGGCACGCTCAGGCTGTGGGTGCTGGCGCCATCCTTGAGGTTGACGCTGTTGCCTTCCTCTACGACGGCAAAAGCGGTGCGCAGCTTGCCATCCATCTTGTACCCGACGCGAGTGCCCGATACGTCGCCCAAAGCGGTGACCAGGCCATCGGTTTCGTTGCTGACCACAGACCCTACGTTGCTGCGCTGATCTGTTTTGGCCAGAAAGTCGACACGCCACTGATAAGCAAAGTTGCTCTTGTCGTTCCAGAAGGAGTTGCAGACCGAGTTGGAGAGCATGCAGCCCTGCTCAAAACGGAAACGATCGACCAGGAAGTCGGCAAACTGCACGGTCGAGAAGTGTTCGGCCATGTTGTTTTTGGTGTTGATCCCGATGAGCCCGTTGCCATCGGCACTGATCCCGCTGGCATAGCCTTTGACTTCATCATCAATGATTTTGAAAAAGGGGTCTTGTGCCGCCTGGGCATGCAGGCTGGCGCTGACCAGAATGGCCAGCATGGATAATTGCTTTTTCATCTACTTCCTTAGTCCTGATGTTTCAACGCTTCCAACTCCTCCCAACGGGAGAAGGCTTGTTCCAATGCAGCCTCTGCTGCATTCAGGGCATCCAGTTTGAGCTGGGTTTGATCGCTCGGCAGGGCAAAGAAACCGGGATGGTTTACCTCGGCCTGCAGGGTATCAAGCTCAGTCTCCAGCTGTTCCAGTCGGGCTGGCAGATTATCCAGCTCCAGTTGCAACTTGTAAGAGAGTTTTTTGGTTTTTGTGACCGCCTGGCTCGCCACAGCGACAGGCTCTGGCGTTTTGGCCTGCGCCGCTTTCGCCGCCTGTTGCGTGCTTTGCAAGGCACGGGTCGCCATCATATCGGCATACCCCCCCACGTAATCACTGATGCGGCCATCCCCTTCAAACAGCCAGCAACCGGTCACCGTATTGTCGATAAACCGACGATCGTGGCTCACCAGCAACAGGGTGCCAGGATAGTCTGCCAGCAGCTCTTCCAGCAGTTCCAGCGTTTCGACATCCAGGTCGTTGGTTGGTTCATCGAGGATCAGTAAATTACTGGGCTTCAAGAACAATTTGGCCAACAGTAAACGGTTTTTTTCGCCTCCTGACAAGGCTTTCACCGGGGTACGTGCCCGCTTGGGTTCAAACAGGAAGTCCTGCAGGTAACCCAGAATGTGACGGGAGCGACCACGCACCATCACTTCCTGCTTGCCCTCCCCCACGTTGTCCATCACAGTCTGCTCGGGATCGAGCTGATCACGATACTGGTCAAAATAGGCCACTTCCAGCTTGGTGCCGCCCTTGACCAGACCACGGCTGGGCTCTAGCTGACCGAGCAACAGCTTGATAAGGGTGGATTTGCCGCAACCGTTGGGCCCCACCAGGGCAATCTTGTCGCCGCGCAGCACCTGCAGATCCAGCCCCTGGAACAGGGTCCGATCGCCAAAGTCCAGCCCCAACCCTTCGGTCTCGAACACCAGCTTGCCGGAACGATTCACATCGTCCATCTGCAGCTTGGCCTTGCCCTGCAGCTCGCGACGCTGGGAACGCTCCATCCGCATCGCCTCGAGGGCACGAACGCGCCCTTCGTTGCGGGTGCGGCGCGCCTTGATCCCTTGGCGAACCCACACCTCCTCCTGCGCCAGCTTGCGATCGAACTCGGCGTTTTTCAGCTCCTCGACCCGCAGCCACTCCTCTTTACCCAGCAGGTATTGATCGTAGTTGCCAGGCCAGGAGGTGATCTCGCCACGATCCAGATCGATGATCCGGGTCGCCAGCTTGTGGATGAACTCCCGATCGTGAGAGATGAAGACGATGGCACCACGGAAATCTTTCAGGAACTCTTCCAGCCAGTTGATGGCTTCGATGTCCAGGTGGTTGGTCGGCTCATCCAGCAACAACAGATCCGGGTCACAGGCCAGCGCCCGGGCCAGGGCGACTTTGCGCAGCCAGCCACCGGAGAGGCTATCCAGGGTCGCGTCGGGATCGAGGTTCAGCAGGGTCAGCACCTGGCTGATACGGGTCTCGAACTGCCAGCCATTCTGATAATCGAGCTGTTCTTGCAGCTCGCTCATGATGCGAATGTTGGCATCGCTGGGATCGTGGGCCAGCTCCATGGAGATATGGTGATACTGCTTGAGCAGCTCGCCGACGCCAGCCAGCCCTTCGGCCGTGTAGTCGAACACGGTCAGATCGCTGGAGGCGGGCGGATCCTGCTCGAGGCGAGTCACCTTCAGATCCTGCTGCTGCACCATGCGACCGTCATCGAGCGGCAGTTCGCCGGCGATGACCTTCATCAGGGTGGACTTGCCCGCCCCGTTGCGCCCGACCAAACAGAGACGCTCACCGCGCTCTATGCTGAGCTCGGCATTGTCGAGCAGCGGGAAATCACTGAACGACAAGCAAGCGCCGTGCAATGTTAAAAGAGCCATTTTCGTTCCTTATTTCATATGAAAAAACGGGCGACAGACTGGGTCTGCTCCCGTTTCATCGTCAAATCAGCATTCATCCTGACGTGCAACCCAGGCTTTCAACTCAACCAGCGTGAAGGGCCAGCCCAGCTCGCGGTCCGCCTCATCCCGCAGCACCGGAATGCGTACCCGGTAGGCGGCAAGCCACCCGGCATCGTCCATGATGTCGCATTGGCGAGTCTGGCCAGCCAGCCCGGCCTCCTCCACCAGCCCCCATGCCTGTTCGCACAGATGGCAGCCGTCGGTGTGAAACAGGGTCAGCATCACGCCTCCGTTGGCGCCTCGGCGTGGGTGATGATCCAGCAGTTGTGGATATGCTGGTTACGTTCGAAGTCCTTCGGTCGGGTCTGCTGGGTGATGTTGCGAGCCTTGAGACCCGCGGCCTCGAGCCCGGCCAGATCCATCTTGAAGTGGCGCTTGTTGTTGGAGAACACCAGGGTGCCATCGGCCGCCAGCAGTCGCTTCAGGTGCTGCATCAGCAGCAGGTGATCGCGCTGTACGTCAAAACTCTCGTCCATCCGCTTGGAGTTGGAGAAGGTGGGCGGATCGATGAAGATGAGGTCGTACTGATCGTCTGCTTCCGACAGCCACTTCAGGCAGTCGGCCTGCACAAACTTGTGCTGACGGCCCACCAGCGAGTTGAGCCGCATGTTGTCCTGTGCCCAGTTCAGGTAGGTATGGGACATGTCGACCGTGGTGGTCTCGCTCGCCCCGCCAAGACCCGCGTGCACGGTGGCACTGCCGGTATAGGCAAACAGGTTCAGGAAGCGCTTGCCCCTGGCCATCTGACCCAGCATGCGGCGAGTCTGACGGTGGTCGAGGAACAGGCCGGTATCCAGATAGTCGTAGAGGTTGACCCACAGACGGGCACCGTACTCCTGAACCTCCATCCGGTGCTGCTCTTCGGAGAGCTTCTGGTACTGCTGTTTGCCCTCCTGGCGCTCGCGCACCTTCAGGATCACCTTCTCGCCGTCCATGCCGGTCACCTTGATGGCGGCCTGAACCATATCGAGCAGACGCTGACGGGTCTTCTGGGCGGGGATGTCCTTGGGCGCGGCGTACTCCTGCACCACCAGATAATCCTGATAGCGGTCGATGGCGGCGTTGTATTCCGGCAAGTCGGCATCATAGAGGCGATAGCAGTCGATGCCCTCTTTGTTGGCCCACTTCTCCAGCGTCTTCAGATTCTTGCGCAGACGGTTTGCAAAGTCCTGTGCCACCTCTTTTTGGGAGGCCACCGAGTCGAGCGCTATCTGGTAGTTGCGCAGCTGGCACTCGAGGGCGCCGTTGAACAGGCGATATTGCTTGTCGGCGCGCAGGCGCAGACAGCTGAGCAGTTCAGGCGAGGCAGAGAGAATGGAGACTCTCCAGCCTTGGAAGCTGCGACGCAGGGCATCACCGAGGGCCTGATGCACTTCCAAGAGCGCCGGGAATTCGCCAAGACGCTCGCCATAGGGCGGGTTGGAGATAAGCATGCCGACTTGGCGGGCCTCCCCTTGACCTTCTTCCCCTTCAACAGGGGCCGGCATCGGCAACGGGTTTTCCAGCGCGGTGACATCTGCCTGCTTGAAGGTGATGAGGTGGGCCACACCGGCCGCCTTGGCGTTGTCGCGGGCCTTCAGCAGCACACGGGGGTCGGCATCGCAGCCAAACAGCTTAACCTCGCAGCGCTGCATGCCACGCTTGGCGCGCACCTGGGCCTCCATCATCAGGCTCTGCCACAGCTCGCCATCGTGCTGCAGCCAGCGATCGAAGCCGAAGCGTTCGCGGCGCAGGGCCGGCGCCATGTCGGCGGCGATGAAGGCCGCTTCAATCAGCAAGGTACCGGAGCCACACATGGGGTCCATCATGGGCTCACAGGCCCAGCCGCTACGGGCAATCATGGCGCAGGCCAGGTTCTCCTTGAGCGGCGCCTCGCCTGTGCCCTGACGATAGAAACGCTGGTGCAGCGCCGGGCCTGACAAGTCCAGCGTGATATTGGCCTTGCCTTTGCCCAGGTGCGCCATGATGCGAATATCCGGCGATTTCTTGTCCACGTCCGGGCGCACGTGACCGCGCTTGGTGAAGCGATCGACGATGGCATCCTTGATCTTCAACGCGCCGTACTGGGTATTGCGAATGGCGGGGTTGGTACCGGTAAAGTCCACCGCTATGGTGGAAGTACCGGAGAAATGCTCTTCCCAGGGGATGGTGTGGGCGCCGAGATAGAGATCCAGATCGTCGTTCATCTGGAATTCGGACAGCACCAGCACGATGCGGGAGGCAAAACGGCTCCACAGGCAGGCCTTGTAGCCAATGGCCAGTTCGCCTTTGAAATGGACACCAGCGACCGTCTCACGGACCTGCTCTGCGCCCAGGGTGGTCAGCTCGTCGGCCAACAGGTTTTCCAGCCCCTTGGGGCAGGTTGCAAAAAATTCTTTCATCACGCTCACGGGGATGCCATAAAAATAGTGCCGCATTATACCTTAAGAGCCGATCCTGAGCAGCAAAAGCTTGGTGATGACCCCAGAAACAGGGCGTTTCTCTACGTGTTGGCCGGCTCACCTCCCCGCCCATTCTGCCATTCCCCTTGATACCAGGATGGGCGAGCCAGGCATTCGATGGTGCCTTGCGCCAACTCACCTGATGGGGTGACAGGGTATCACCGCAAACTAGCGACAATCTGAACTGGGTTATATCTCCCTTGTCAGCAGGCTGAACATATTCCACATCCATGGCGAAGAGAATATCGACACATCATGATTGCCATATCTGACAGGCGTCAAACAAGACTCACTGAGTTATTATCCTTCCGACAGAGCATGTCCTTTCGTTACCCCGTGTTTTTGCCCTCCCGTTATCGTCCGAAAACAGGAGGGCTATTTTTTTACTTGCCGCGCCCTGCTATTCCATCGATCGTCAGACTGTCATATCTATCAGGTTTCAGGCTCAACCACACGTCTTAAAATAGCCGGGTGGCTGGAACAACAGCTTATTCCTCCTGTAGTGTGTGTTTGCCGCCCTCTCATCCTCTTGATGCGAGGGCATTTTTGTTGGTGGCATATGAGTATTCCCATAATGCCTCTGGCAACCGTCGATATCTGAATCAAAAAACTCGCTCGTCTTTGTGGATGTCACCAGATATTGATCGTTCCTGCTCTGTTCAGGCTTACTTGGTCATAAGCAAAATATAAAAACCCGCATCTCGCGGGTCTGTTACATCCAGAACAAGGGCATTAAATGGCCCAACGCAGGCCGAATGATGTCACGGCTACGTGTTTTCTGCCGGGTACATTATCCATCTTGGGGGCATACCCGATTTCCAAAGCCAGATTTTTATAGCCCAGGCTGACAACGGGCAGTACCGCAAAGCCATTGATACCTGAACCATCAAGATAGCCGGCCTGCAGTCCCAGACCGGCAAAGAAGTTCTCGGTGAGATACCACTCCTTGCGATACATGAAGCCTGCATAGGCCGCAAATTTTTCGTAAGAGTCCTCATAGCCACCGCCACGCAATGAGAGCTTGCCGGTATCGTTATTTCCCAGAAAAACCCAATCCACCCCGAGCCCCGGATTGATATTGTTGAAGTCACAGGTTTTTCCGTGCGGTCCCTTGGCCGCTTGGCAACCACTGTGGATTGATGCTCCGTAGATGAGGACCGACAAATCTTCTGTCGCAGAAACGGTCAAAGGCAGAAATAATAGACTACTGGTCAGTAGATACTTGTTTATTGTCATGAGTCGTTTCCCTGATCATGTTGCTTACACGTATCAACCAGATACACACGTATTACACATCACAATTCCGAGACTACGGCGTTTGCAAACAAGCCTCAAGCGACACATGTCACAATTATCAGGTTAATGGAGGTAAACGAGCAAAAATAGAAACGTGACCAGACAGGAAGTTTCATGTTGAATTCATAATGAAGAAAAATACCCTGAACCAGAATGACATCAGGTTATTTTGCACCCACCGACAGAAGACAGGCGTCAACCATCACCCCACCTGACGGTATTGTGTCTGGGTCGACACCCTGGCGCTCATGCGGTTGTTCATTACCTTGATGACCCCGAAACGGGGCAGGATCTTGCTGGCGGTCAAAATAAGATCATCCGTCAGATTCAGACAGACGCTGGCCTGTTCACCCGCCTCGATCACCATGAACTCCCCCTTGCCATGAGGGGTATTCATGCACACCAGGGCGCCGGTCTCAGGAATAATGAAGGGATGAACTTCACCAAAGAACCAGCTTTGCGGCATCAGGGGTTTATAAAAGCGACTGACGGCGATGGCATTGAGTACCAACTGAACCTGATGGGGAGTGCTCCAGTCGAGTTCGGCAGCCTTGTCCATCAATTGATAATAGAGGGCGGCATCGTCCACGCAAAAAGGCTGGGTGGTGAAGGAACAGGGGACAAGCTGTCGCCCTTTATATTCGGTCGCGAATATCATGCGATCGGATAAATCCAGCATCAGACGATCATCATGAGCATCATAATGCCACTGCCAATTGTCATTGGGTTGGATACACATGGGGGTGCCCTTACTGGAAGTCGTTACTCGACTTTATTCCATGTCGAGAATTTCAGCAACTTTAAATAAAGGGCACCCATTTATTTCTTAAATATGGGTCACAATCTCTTTGACCAGACTCGGGCCTTTATAAATAAAGCCGCTGTAAATCTGGACCAGACTGGCTCCCGCTGCCAGCTTCTCCCGC
The DNA here is from genome assembly GCF_963899305.1 of Aeromonas sp. MR19. Taxonomy (NCBI): domain Bacteria; kingdom Pseudomonadati; phylum Pseudomonadota; class Gammaproteobacteria; order Aeromonadales; family Aeromonadaceae; genus Aeromonas; species Aeromonas sp. MR19. The sequence continues at coordinate 109,211 of NZ_CAWQWZ010000021.1, read as the reverse complement.
GCCGCCATGGCGCTGTCTATTCCCCCTACCCCTATGATGGGCAGGGCGCCGTCCAGTGCCTTGGCCAGCTGGCGGATCACCTCTGTGCTCTTGTGCTGCAAGGGACGCCCACTGAGGCCACCCGCTTCACCTGCGTGGGGCATGTCATAGATCATGTCACGCTCCAGGGTGGTATTGGTGGCAATCACGCCATCGATCCCGTTTTTGATCAAGGACGCGGCCACCTGATTAATTTCATCCAGACTCAAGTCCGGTGCAATTTTAACGGCGAGCGGCACGTACTTCTTATATTGGGCAGCCAGCTCCTGCTGACGAACCTTGAGCGCGGCCAGCAACTCATCGAGTGCGTCACCGTATTGCAGCTGACGCAGACCCGGGGTATTGGGGGAGGAAATATTGACGGCAATATAACCGGCATGATCATAAACCTTGTCCATGCAGATCAGATAATCATCCTTGCCCTGCTCTATCGGGGTGTCCTTGTTCTTGCCGATATTGATGCCGATGACGCCCTGGTATTTGGCTTTTTTGACCTGGGCAACCAGATGGTCGACGCCCTTGTTGTTGAATCCCATCCGGTTGATGATCCCCTCTGCCGGAATAACCCGGAACAGACGAGGCTTGTCATTGCCGCTCTGGGGCTTGGGGGTCACTGTACCTACTTCAATAAAGCCAAACCCCATGGCACCAAATGCGTCGATGCACTCCCCGTCCTTATCCAGACCCGCAGCCAGTCCGACCGGATTGGCAAAATAAAGCCCCATGACAGTGACGGGGCGTTTGGGCAGTGAGTGGCGGAAGAAACAATCAAGTGGCGTACCGAGAAGGCGGGGCAAATATTTGATGGAGAGATCGTGTGCCTGTTCAGGATTGAGCTTGAACAAGAAATGCCTGGCGAGGGGGTACAACATTTTTGCTCCTTAAAAAAGCCCCGGCAACTGGCCGGGGCTTTAGGGGTTATGCCGAGGTTCGGCAATTCAACTGGAGCAGGTTCAACTCTCGCAAGGCCACCGAGAACTTGGCGAACTCGTGGGTGCTCGTGGTCTTGAAGTCGGCCAACATATGGGTCCAACGGGACAAGAGTTGCTCATGCTCCGAAATCCAGTCGGCCAGTATGGTAGCGCATTCTCCCTGCTCTTTGCACCCTTCCAGTACCACAGATGTGAGGCTGCGCTGCTGCCAGTCCAGATCTTCGCGGAAGGAGGCCCGTGCCATCGCCTGCCAGTGGTTGCCCACCGGCTGATGGTTGATCTGATCGAGGAACCAGTGCAGATCCAGCTTGGCGCCGAGGCGATAGTAGACATTGGCGGCGCGCACTATGTCGGTCTTGTGCTCCGCGGCAATCTGCGCCAGATCCAGACTGGAGAAGAGGCTGCTCATGTGGGCCACCTGACGGGCGATGGCATCCGGCACCTGCTTGGCCACCAGCGCAGCCACTGCCTGCTGGTGCTCGGCCACCTCGCTCTCGTCCATCACCTCGTAGAGGTGGGTCCCCAGGGTCTCGAACGCCGGGCGGAAGAAGGCGATGTTCTCAGCTATGCTCCAGCTGCGATTGCGGGCACGCAGGAACCAGCGGGTGGCACGGCGCACTATGCGGCGGCTGTAGAACATCAGCTCGAGCTGGGTCTCTGCACCCACCAGATTGTCGCACCCTTCGATGTCGCGCCACAGGGCCCCCAGGCCAAACACCTCGCGGGCCATGGCGAAGCAGCAGGCCACTTCGGCCACGGAGGCACCTGTCTCGTCCTTCATCCGGCTGGCGAAGTTGAGCCCCATGTCGTTGACCAGCATGTTGGCCACCCGGGTCGCGATGATCTCGCCACGCAGCGGATGCTGGGCAAGCTGGGCACCGAACTGCTGCTGCAGCTTGGCCGGGAAGCTGGTGACCAGCATGTTGGCCAGGAAGGGCTCCTCGGTGATCTCCGGGCAGTTGAGCTGCTCCTTGAGCACCATCTTGCCGTAAGCCACCAGCACCGCCAGCTCGGGACGGGTCAAGCCCTGCCCTGCCGCCATCCGCTCGGACAGCTCCTCATCGGAGGGCAGGAACTCCAGCCCCCGATCCAGCTTGCCTTCGCGCTCCAGCCCCTGAATGAAGCGTTGCTGCTCCTTGAGCTGCTCGGTACCACGGAAACTGGTGACCGAGATGGACTGGGACTGACGGTAGGCGTTGGTGATGACGATCTGCGCCACGTCGTCCGTCATCTCGTACAGCATCTGGTTGCGCTGCTTGAGGGTCAGATCGCCGGCAGCCACCAGCTGGTTCAACAGGATCTTGATGTTGACCTCGTTGTCGGAGCAATCCACCCCGCCCACGTTGTCGGTGAAGTCGGTGTTGATGCGACCGCCTTGACTGGCGTACTCCACCCGGCCGAGCTGGGTAAAGCCCAGGTTGCCACCCTCACCGACGATATGGGCACGCAGATCACGACCATTGACCCGCAGCACGTCGTTGCTGCGATCCCCCACTTCGGCATCGCTCTCGCGGGAGCTCTTCACATAGGTGCCGATACCGCCGTTCCACAGCAGGTCCACATTCAGGCAGAGCAGCGCCTTGATCAGTTCGTTCGGCGCCATGCTGGCCTTGTCGGTACCGAGCAGGGTCTGGATCTGCGGGCTCAGCTTGATGGACTTGGCCGAGCGCAGGAAGATGCCGCCCCCTGCCGAGATGAGGTCGCGGTTGTAGTCATCCCAGCTGGAACCCGGCAACTCGAACAGCCGCTTGCGCTCGACGAAACTCTTGGCCGCATGGGGCGTCGGGTCGATGAAGATGTGCATGTGGTTGAAGGCGCCCACCAGCTGGGTGTGCTCGGAGAGCAGCATGCCGTTGCCGAACACGTCGCCCGCCATGTCACCTATGCCCACGCAGGTGAAATCTGTGGTCTGGCAGTTGATGCCGATCTCGCGGAAGTGGCGCTTGACCGACTCCCAGGCGCCGCGCGCCGTGATGCCCATCTTCTTGTGGTCATAACCGACCGAGCCACCGGAGGCGAACGCATCGCCGAGCCAATGGCCATATTCCTGGCTTATCTCGTTGGCGATGTCGGAGAAGGTCGCCGTGCCCTTGTCGGCCGCCACCACCAGGTAGTAGTCATCCTCGTCGTGGCGTACCACGGATTTGGGCGGGATCACCTCTCCCTGGATGATGTTGTCGGTCACATCGAGCAGACCGCGGATGAACAGGCGATAGCAGGCCTTGCCCTCCTCTTGAATGACGGCGCGGGCCGCCCCCACCGGCATCTGCTTGCAGTAGAAGCCACCCTTGGCCCCCACCGGCACTATCACTGTGTTCTTCACCTGCTGCGCCTTGACCAGACCCAGCACCTCGGTGCGGAAATCTTCCTTGCGATCGGACCAGCGCAGACCGCCACGGGCCACCTTGCCCCAGCGCAGATGCACCCCTTCCACCCGCGGCGAGTAGACGAAGATCTCGAACTTGGGCAGCGGCAGCGGCATGTCGGTGATGCTGGAGGGCGCCAGCTTGAAGGAGACGTAAGGCTTGACCTGACCCTCCTTGTCCAGCTGGTAGTAGTTGGTGCGCAGGGTGGCGTCGATCATCTCCACGTAGCGGCGGATGATGCGATCGTCGTCCAGGTTCGCTACCTGATCCAGCTTGGCGGCGAGCTGCTCGTGCAGCTTGGCCTGTACCTTGGCATCTTGTTTGCCAGCCGGGTCGAGGCGCTGCTCGAACAGGGTGAACAGCAGCTGGGCGATATCGGGATAACGGGTGAGCGTCTCCTCTATGTAAGACTGGCTGAAGGAGACGCCGGTCTGGCGCATGTACTTGGCGTAGGCACGCAGCACCGAGACCTGACGGCCGGTGAGGCTGGCACCCAGTACCAGACGGTTGAAGCCGTCATCCTCCAACTCCCGGTTCCAGACGGCCGCAAACGCCTGCTGGAAGCGCTGCTGGCTCTGTTCCAGATCAAACGGCTGATCGCCACGCAGCAGCATGGAGAAGTCGAGGATCCAGAACACATCCCCCGAGGGGGTACGGACCTGATACGGGGTCTCGCCTATCACCCGCAGCCCCATGTTTTCCAGCATGGGCAGCACATCTGAGAGGTGAATGGGTTCGGTACGGTGGAACAGCTTGAGGCGGACCCGGCGATCGTTCTCCTCCTCCTGGGCACGGTAGAACAGCATGCCAAGGGGATGGGTTTCGCTCAGATTGTCCAGCTCCATGATGTCGGCCACGGCGGAGCCCGGCAGCACATCTTCCTTGTAGGCACGGGGGAAGGCGGTGCTGAAACGACGGCGCAGGGCATTGCCACGGGCCTCGCCATAGTGCGTCAGCAGCACTGAGTCGAGCCGGTCGTCCCAGCTGCGGGCCGCTTCAATCAGGTTGTTCTGTACTTCGTTCACGTCCACATCCACGTTGTTATTGTTGACCCGCACTATGTAATGGGTCCGCGCCAGCACGCCTTCGGAGAAGTAGACGTTGAACTCCACCTCTTCGCTGCTGCCGAAATATTTCTGCAGTATCTGCTGGGTCTTGACCCGCAGCGCCGTGTTGTAGCGCTCCTTGGTGACATAGACCATGCAGGAGAAGAAACGACCGTAGACGTCGCGGCGCACGAACAGCCGCAGCATGTCGCGCTCCTGCATCTCCAGCACGCCGAGACCCGTGGCCAGCAACTCCTCTTCGCGAGCCTGGATCAGCTCGTCGCGGGGATAGGTTTCCAGCACGTTGAGCAGGGCCTTATAGGCGTGGGAGCCCTTCTCATGACCGGACGAGGCCATGATGCGCTCGAGGCGATGGCTGATGAGCGGGATCTGGGTCGCACTGGTGTTGTAGATGGAGGAGGCGTAGAGACCGATGAAGCGATCCTCCCCCACTACCTTGCCATGTTCGTCGAAACGCTTGATGCCGATGTAATCCACATAAGCCGGGCGGTGGACCCGGGACTTGCTGTTGGACTTGGTGAGGATCAGCAGGTCGGAGCTCAGGGCCGCATGACGGGCACTGGCCGGCATATTGCCAAGGCGCTGCCCCTCATCCTTGATGGAGTTCTTCATCAACCCCAGGCTGGAGTCCGGCAGCGGCAGGATTTCGTGATCCCCCTCCACCGCCTTGACGTCGTAGCGGCGATAGCCCATCAGGGTGAAGTTGTGGGCGGCTACCCACTTGAGGAAGGCGACACAGGAGGCGACCTCCTCCTTGCTGACCGGGTTCTTGCGCTTGGGCAGCTCGTCGATGATCTCGTTCAGACGGCCCAGCATGGGCTGCCAGTCACCCACCGCCAGCGCCACTTCACCGGCGACCGAGTGGAGCTCGGCGGCCAGCGCCTCCATCTGGTCGTCACCGGTCAGGTGATCGATCTCGATGAGGAAGGCGGTTTCGACCGAGGTCTGCCCGGCCGTGTTGTCGAGATCCAAAATGGCGCGGATCTTGCCTTCGTTGCCGCGAATGAGGTGCAGCGGCTGATGCAGCATCATGTGGGCCGTGATGTTGAGACGCTTGAGCGTCATGCGGATGGAGTCCACCAGGAAGGGAGAATCCTGCAGTATGATCTCGACTATGGTGTGGGGAGACTGCCAGCCATGGCGGGTCAGCTCGGGATTATAGACCCGGATGTAGGGCTCCGTGCTGGTACGCTGGTTGAGCGCATTCCACAGGCTGAGCGCGGCGCCGTAGAGATCGCTGTCATTGCGATCATGCAGATCTGTGCTGGCCATGTTGCCGTAGAACTTGGCAACGAAGCACTCGACCAGGGAGGCACTCTTCTTGGGCAACTTCTGATGGATCAGGCTGAGAACGTTTTCGAGCAGAACTGAGGTAGGGGCGTCTTTCAATGCCATTGCTATATTCCTTATCGGACGACATTAACCACCGACGGAAAGACATCCACCCTGGATGCCCACCGGTACAGAGTTGCTGCGAAGTGTAATGTCTTGGATCAAGGAAGGCGAGCAAAGGTGCTAACGAGATGTTAAAAACAAGGGACAGATCACGGCTTGAGCTGTGAAAAATTTTGCCAATTTGGCAAAAAACAGAAAATCCCACTGGATGATTGCGGATTTACCGGATAGATAGTGACTGAAAGCAGATAATTACTCGGGATCCTGTTCAGATTTTGTTAATTTATGCGTTCCAGGCTGATAAAGCGATAATCGTCCTGGGTTTTCAGCCGGAAATAGCCGTATACACCATTGATAGCGACAAATGGCCGGATTTTTTCCAAGGCCAGCTCTATGGTCAGGCCCTGCTCGGTACGCACCACAAGCCGTCTGGCATGGCCCTGATACATCAGCATGATCTCGTCGCTGTTGAGCGACAGCCGGAAAGTAAACTGCTTCACTGTGACTCCTGATAAAGGCAGCTTGTGGACGTCCCCACAAAGGTAACGCCGGTGCCTTGACCTCGCGCTCGATAAAACAGGGCAGGAGAGCCGGCTCCCCTGCCCTGCACCACTCTTAATTACTGCTGCAACGCCTTGCTTATCTTCTCGAACAGATCCCGCGCCAGCCCGTCCAGGTTGAACAGCCGGAGCAGCTCTGCGCGGATCAGCGCCTTGCGCGCCTCATCCAGTCGCTTGAACTGGATCAGCGGCGTGATGAGGCGAGAAGCCACCTGAGGATTGACCTCGTTGAGCTCGATCAGCAGATCGGTCAGGAAGCGGTAACCACTGCCGTCGACGGCGTGGAACTGCACCTGGTTGTTCATGGCAAAACTGGCTACCAGGGCGCGCAGCCGGTTTGGGTTGCGAATGCTGAAGGTGGGGTGGGCCATCGCCTGGCGCACCTCGACCAGCACATCGCTCGCCGGCTTGGCGCCGACCAGCCGCAGCCAGTTGTCCAGCACCAGTCCATCCCTGGCCCACTTGCCTTCGAAGTCCGCCAGCAGGGCGGCCCGGCATGGCAGCAAATAGCCGTTGGCCACCTGCAGCGCCGCCAGGGTGTCGGTCATATTGTCGGCTCCCTGATACTGTTCCCGCACCAGGGCATCGGCATGCTCGGCATTCAGTGCCGCCAGATAACCCAGCACCACCCCTTTGAGGGCCCGCTTGGCCATGTCGGCATGAACCACCTGATAACCTTGCAAGCGCAGGCTCTCGTAAGTGGCCGTCAGCCGGGCACCGAACGCCTGCGCCAGCGAGGCATGAATGATATCCCGCACCTGGTGGATGGCATCGATATCGGCCACCTCGAACAGCTCGGCCAGGGTAGCCTCCCCCGGCAGCGCCAGGATCTCCGCCTTGAGGGCAGGATCGAGTGCTGCATCGTCCAGAATGGCGACAAAGGCCGCCAGCAGGGTCTGGGAAAGCTCAACCCCCTGCCCGTGCTGGACCCGTGCCACGCCGTCGATCACCGCCTTGTTGATCAGCATCTGGGCGGCATCCCAACGGGCGAACTCGTTGCGCGCAAAGCGCATCAGGAAGGCCAGCGCCTCCTCGCTGTAGTCATAGTGCAGCTTGACCGGTGCCGAGAAGTCCCGCAGCAGGGAGGGCACCGGCTTGACCGCCACCCGATCGAACACGAAGGTCTGCTGTGCTTCCAGCACATCGAGCACGTTGCCGATCGGCTTGCCCTGATATTGAAGCGCGATGGCGGCGCCGTTCTCGTCATACAACTCGATGTCGAGGGGAATATGCAGCGGCAGCTTCTGGGGCTGATCCTGGGTCGGCGGCGTGTGCTGACTCACGTGCAGGCGATAGACGCCGCTGGCGGCATCGTACTCATCGGTCACAGTGAGCTCGGGGGTGCCGGACTGGCTGTACCAGCGGCGGAAGCGGCCGAGATCCACGCCAGAGGCATCTTCCATCGCCTGCACGAAGTCGTCACAGGTGACGGCCTGACCGTCAAAGCGCTCGAAGTAGAGCTTCATCCCGGCTTGGAAGGCGGTCTCACCCAACAGGGTATGCAGCATGCGGATCACTTCCGAGCCCTTCTCGTAAACAGTCAGGGTATAGAAGTTGTTCATCTCTATCACCACATCCGGACGGATCGGGTGTGCCATGGGGCCGGCGTCTTCGGCAAACTGCGGGCCGCGCACGGTACGCACGTTGTTGATGCGGTTGACCCCGCGCGAACCCAGATCGGAGGAGAACTCCTGATCCCGGAACACGGTCAGCCCCTCTTTCAGGCTGAGCTGGAACCAGTCGCGGCAGGTGACGCGGTTGCCGGTCCAGTTGTGGAAGTATTCGTGGCCGATCACCCGCTCGATGCCGTGGTAGTCGCCGTCAGTGGCGGTAGCCGGATTGGCCAGCACGAACTTGGAGTTGAAGATGTTGAGCCCCTTGTTCTCCATGGCGCCCATGTTGAAGAAGTCCACCGCTACGATCATATAGATGTCGAGGTCGTACTCGAGGCCGAAGCGCTGCTCATCCCAGCGCATGGAGTTGACGAGGCTCTCCATGGCAAAGCCGGCGCGATCCAGATTGCCCTTGTCGACGAAGATCTCGAGCGCTACCTTGCGGCCGCTCCTGGTGGTGTAGTGGCTGCGCTCCACGTCGAAGTCCCCGGCCACCAGCGCAAACAGGTAGCTGGGCTTGGGGAAGGGGTCCTGCCACTGCACGAAGTGGCGGCCGCCATCCAGCTCGCCGCTGTCGACCTTGTTGCCGTTGGAGAGCAGGAAAGGGAACTGGGATTTATCGGCTGTGATGCGGGTGCTGTAACGGGCCAGAATGTCGGGCCTGTCCAGGTAATAGGTGATGCGGCGAAAACCCTCGGCTTCGCACTGGGTGCAATAGGCATCCCCGGACTTGTAGAGCCCCTCCAGCGCCGTGTTGGCGGCAGGATCCAGCAGGGTGACAACGGTCAGCACGCACTCGGCCGGCAGGTTGAACAGGGTCAGGCTGTTCTCCCCCTGCTCGTACTGGGCAAAAGGCACGCCATCCACGCTGACGCTGTGCAGGGAGAGCCCTTCTCCATCCAGCACCAAGGGTTCATTGTGCTCGCCATTGCGCCGCAGACGGGAGATGGCGGTGACCTGGGTCAGCGGCTCCTGCAGTTGAAAATCGAGATCGATGCTGTCGATCCAGTAGAGCGGAGCCTGATAATCCTGGCGATATTTGGCCGTCATGGCCTGGGAGTGATCGGTCATTATTGTTTGCTTCCACGCTTGTAATTGACGTGTCAGAGGCTGTCACAACCGGTTGGCAGGGTCAAATAGTTTGCATTCAGCCAAAAGAAAGGGCGACCTGAGTCGCCCTTGTATGCATGTTGTTCGTCAACCAGGGTCAGCCCTGTTTGCTGAGTCTGGCCAGATCCGCCGTGATGTTGGCAGCCTCGACCAGATACTCATCGGGGGCTTCAAAATCAGCGGGCAGTTCATCCAGACTCTTCACCGCCGGCTTGCCAAGGCGAGCCAGACGCTCGTTGGTGCGCGCCAGCGCCTTCTCGTCCTGTTTGGCCTGATCAGCCAGACGCTCCGCCTCGTTGAGGGAGACCGACTTCTTGTCCTTCTCCTCCTTGTAGTCGGCGATGTCCTGCATCACATAGGCAAACTCCGGATCCTTGTTGATCCGTGCCTCGTGGGCCGACTGCAGCTTGGGCAACAGGCTGGCAAAGTTGCCGAGCTTGTCGTACTTGGCCGAGGCTATCTTGTCCCAGGGCAGCGCGTTGAACTCACGGCTCTCACCCGTCTCTTCCGGGGCGACCGCAGTGGGGAAGCCGATGTCGGGTGCAACCCCCTTGTTCTGGGTGCTGCCACCGTTGATCCGGTAGAACTTGGCGATGGTGTACTGCACGTGACCCAGCGGCTGCTCGTAGAAGTCATAGACCTTGGCGAGGCTGCGATGCTGTTGCACAGTGCCCTTGCCGAACGAGTTCTCACCCAGGATCAGGGCGCGACCATAGTCCTGCATGGCGGCGGCAAAGATCTCGGAGGCCGAGGCGCTGTAGCGGTCGATCATCACCGACATGGGGCCGCCGTAGTAGACGTTGCCATCATCATCGCCATTGACCGTGATACGGCCCATGTGATCACGAATTTGCACCACGGGACCACTGGCGAAGAAGAGGCCGCTCAGGGCAGAGGCTTCGGTCAGCGCACCGCCACCGTTGCCGCGCAGATCGACGATCAGGCCTTCGATCTTCTGCTTGTTGAGGCTGGAGAGCTCCTTGATCACGTCGTCGTGCAGATTGACGTAAAAACTCGGGATCTCGAGCACCCCAATCTTCTTGCCTTCAGCGTTGATCACCTTGGACTTGGCGGCTCTGTCTTCCAGGCGCACCTTGTCGCGGGTCAGCTCGATCTGCTCGGTCTTGGCGGTGGCGCCCTTGCCGCGCTGGATCTCCAGCTTCACCTTGCTGCCTTTTGGCCCCTTGATGAGTTCGACCACGTCATCGAGACGCCAGCCGATCACATCGACAATCTTGCCGTCGTCCTGCCCTACCCCGGTGATCTTGTCATCGGGCTTGAGGTGATTGGACTTGGCGGCCGGGCCACCCGGCACCAGGGAACGAATAACGGTGAAGTCATCTTCTGCCTGCAACACGGCACCTATGCCTTCCAGCGAGAGGTTCATCTCGGTGTTGAAGCGATCGGCGCTGCGCGGGGAGAGATAACTGGTGTGCGGTTCGATGGCGCGGGCGAAGGAGTTCATGAAGAGCTGGAACACGTCCTCGCTCTCGGTCTGGGACATCCGCTTGATGGCGTTGTTGTAACGCTTGCCAAGCAGCTCCTTGATCTCGGGCCACTCCTTGCCGCTGAGCTTGAGGCTCAGGGCATCGAACTTGACCCGCTGACGCCACAACTCGTTGAGTTCTGCTTCGTCTTTGGGCCAAGCCGCCCCTTCCCGATCAAAGATGTAATTGTCGGGCTGGGTAAAATCGAAAGGAGTATCGAGCAGTTTGAGGGCGTATTCGAACCGCTCATAACGCCGCTGCTGACTCAGATTGAACATCTCGTAGGCAGGTGCCAGCCGTCCTCTTTCGAGGTCGGTGTCAAAGCCGTTACGGTACTTTTCAAAGCGGCTGATATCAGAGGCCAAAAACAGGTTTCTGCTGTAGTCCAGATTCTCCAGATACTTGTCGTAAATCACGGAGGAAAAGGCATCGTCCAGCTTGAACTGCTTGTAATGCGAGCGGGTAAACAGATTGGCAATTCGCTTGCTAGCCGTAGCATGTTGGCTCTCTTGAGCCAACACAGGCAAATCACTTTCCTTGAGCACCGGCTCGATGGCCTGTGCAAGCCCGGCAAGCGCCAGGCTACAGGCAACGAGGGAAAAACGAATTACGCCATGCTTCAACATTTGTCTCCTTAGAGAACCAGATGCTCAAATTTGACCCGCAGCATCATGCCGGTCTGCAGTTGGACCTGAACGTCATCCTTGGTCACTTCCTTGATGGTCGCCGGTACAGGAGACTTGCCCAGCACGACCCGGACGCCTTGATCCACTTTCAGATTGGCAGCATCGACCTTCACCAAGGGCGCATCGGCAACGGGTGCCTTGGGTGCGGCTTTGGGCTTGTCAGATTTGGCGGCAGCGTCAGCCTTGCGCGGGGCAGGACGACGGGGCTGCTTGGCCTTCTCTTCTTTAGTATTGGTACGACGGCTGGCAAAGACCCGCTCTTTGCTCTCTTTCAGGGCTTGCTTGGCGTGCTCGATGTGCTCTTCGGTGAGCAGCTCGCCCGGGTTACCGTCCAGATCGACACGGGCCTGGCCGGCTTTGAGGCCATGCAGGTAACGCCAGCTGGAGGTGTATTGACGCAGTGCAGAGCGCAGCATGGTCTTGGAGACTCTGGCGTCGTCAGCAAGACGCTCGGCCAAATCCTGGAAGATGCCAATCTTGAGCGGCTTGGCCTCTCCTTCAGCGATGAAGCAGGCCGGGAATTTCTCGACCAGGTAGGCAACGATCTCTTTACTGTTCTTCAGCTTCTCAGTGTTTTCCATGTATAACCTTGGCTTTCATATAAACGCGCGGGCACGCCCGAGCACAACAAAGGCCCCATTATAGAGAGCTTGGGGCCTTTTGCGAACCATCAAGCAATGACTTAGAGCATGCTTTCCAAAATTTGCACCGTTTCTTCCAGCCCAATCAGGTCTTCTGCGTCAAAACGGTTAAAGATTGGACTATCGATATCCAGTACGCCAATGATCTCGCCACCACGGCGCACCGGGATCACGATTTCCGAATTGCTGGCGCCATCGCAGGCGATGTGACCTTCGAATTGGTGGACATCGTCAATGAGCTGGGTCTTGCCCTGTGCCACTGCCGTGCCACAGACCCCGCGACCGACCGGAATGCGCACGCAGGCCGGCTTGCCCTGGAACGGACCGAGCACCAGGGTATCCCCCTGCAACAGGTAGAAACCCACCCAGTTGATGTCGGCAAGCTCCAGCGCCAACAAGGCGGAGAGGTTGGCCAGGTTGGCGATGAGATCCGGTTCCCCTTCCAGCAAGGCCTGTGCCTGCTGGTTGAGACCGCGATAAAATGCTTGTTTTTCAATCATGATTAAATGAACTTCACTCCCTGATAATCTGTGCAAGGTAACGCCCTGCCTGAAAATTTCAAATCTATTTTCACCTTACCCCCCCTCCTTTTGTTCATAAAGGCAGGGATTCAACGGCTGACGGAGAGCGCCAACTGCTGGCGCTGGCCATTGCTCCACTCGATATTGAGCAGCCAGACCATCACAGCCGAGGTGCAGGAACCCACCAGAGTCGAGCCCTGCCAACCGTGCTCTGTCGGCTCGAAACTGACCGGTATGGTGCCCATGAACATGTCCCGTCCCTCCAGCCAGGCTTTCACCGGTTTGAACGCGGGATCCCCCCCCTGAAGCAGTATCACTAAGTCATGTTCGGCCCGCACCGGCAAGGAGGCGACGCTGACGGTCATCGGCTTCTCCCCCAGCAGCAGGCTGCAGGAGGTGCGGGACAGATCACAAATCTGATCTTTTTCTGCGCCCGCCACCGCCGCCTGGCCCCCGTCAAACCAGGTTCGATAGGCAACCAATCCGAGCAAAATGGCCAGGACGATCGCCAAGTGGACAATTTTGCGTGAAGTGAGTCTCTCTTTCATGAAAAAACAACCTTGTAAGATGCCTTGAAAATGACATTTTCGTGATCTCGCGCAAGGTAAATAATTGAGCAGGCGAGACCCAACGGAGCCAAATATATCACTGTTTATACTGTTATTTTACCTGTCAGTTCAGTATCATTCCCATTGAATTTTCATTTAGCTACTTTTTGCTTTTCCTTTTATTAACAGTTGTTAACAAGGGGTAAGGCAGTAGCCAATGATGTCGGTCCATGTCACTGGACAAAAAATCAAACAACAGCAGCATCGGAAGCGGAATACAACGATGAGCCATACAACTAACCATCCTGAGTACAACTACACCGTTGTTCGCCAGTTCACAGTCATGACGATTGTCTGGGGAATTGTCGGCATGTCGGTTGGCGTACTGATCGCAGCCCAGTTGATCTGGCCTGCCCTCAACTTTGATACTCCCTGGCTGACTTACAGTCGCCTTCGCCCTCTGCACACCAATGCGGTCATCTTCGCATTTGGCTGTAGCGCCCTGATGGCGACCTCCTTCTATGTGGTGCAACGCACCTGTCAAACCCGACTGTTTGGTGGCAAGCTTGCCTCCTTCGTGTTCTGGGGCTGGCAGGCGATCATCCTGTCTGCCGCCATTTCGCTGCCGCTGGGATACACCACCTCCAAAGAGTACGCAGAGCTGGAATGGCCGATCGATATCGCCATCACCATCGTCTGGGTCGCCTATGCCGTGGTCTTCTTCGGCACCCTGGTCAAACGCACCACCTCCCACATCTATGTGGCGAACTGGTTCTTCGGTGCCTTCATCATCACTGTGGCCGTGCTGCACATCGTCAACAACATGGAAGTGCCGCTCTCCGGCATGAAGTCCTACTCCATGTATTCCGGTGCCATGGATGCCATGGTGCAGTGGTGGTATGGCCACAATGCGGTAGGCTTCCTGCTGACCGCCGGCTTCCTCGGCATGATGTACTACTTCGTGCCCAAGCAGGCGGGTCGTCCGGTTTACTCCTACCGCCTCTCCATCGTCCACTTCTGGGCGCTGATCTCCCTCTATATCTGGGCCGGTCCGCACCACCTGCACTATACCGCGCTGCCTGACTGGGCCCAGTCGCTGGGCATGGTGATGTCCCTGATCCTGTTCGTCCCCTCCTGGGGTGGCATGATCAACGGCATCATGACCCTCTCCGGCGCCTGGCACAAACTGCGTTATGACCCCATCCTGCGCTTCCTGATCGTGTCCCTGTCGTTCTACGGCATGTCCACCTTCGAAGGCCCCATGATGGCGATCAAGACGGTCAACGCCCTCTCCCACTACACCGACTGGACCATAGGTCACGTCCACTCAGGCGCACTGGGCTGGGTTGCCATGGTATCCATCGGCGCCGTGTATCACCTGATCCCGAACCTGTTCGACCAGGGCCGCATGTACAGCATCCGCCTGATCAACGTGCACTTCTGGCTGGCAACTGTGGGCACAGTGCTCTACATAGTCGCCATGTGGATTTCCGGCGTGATGCAGGGTCTGATGTGGCGTGCGGTCAACGACGACGGCACCTTGACCTACAGCTTCGTGGAAGCGCTGCAGGCCTCTTATCCCTTCTACTTCGTGCGCTTCCTGGGTGGCTGCTTCTTCGTCACCGGCATGTTGCTGATGGCCTACAACGCCTATCGCACCATCACTGCGCCCAAGGGTTCCCTGGAACCTGTCGCACAGCCAGCATGATTGAAGAGGTCAAAGCATGAGCAACAATAACCGTCACGAGATCTTTGAAAAGAGCGTACCCATGCTGGTGGTCGGCATCATATTTGCCATCAGTCTGGGGGGCCTGGTCGAAATCACCCCGCTGTTCTTCCAAAAGCAAACTACCGAGCCGGTAGAGGGCCTCAAGCCCTACACCGCCCTGCAGATGGAAGGGCGCGACATCTTCATCCGCGAAGGCTGCACCGTCTGTCACAGCCAGATGATCCGTCCGTTCCGCGCCGAAACCGAGCGCTATGGCCACTACTCGGTCGCCGGTGAGAGCGTGTGGGAGCACCCCTTCCTGTGGGGCTCCAAGCGTACCGGTCCGGATCTGGCCCGTGTGGGCGGTCGCTATTCAGACGACTGGCACCGCGCTCACCTGATCAATCCGCGCGATGTGGTGCCCGAGTCCAACATGCCGGCCTTCCCCTGGCTCGACACCAATGTCCTGACCGGTGAACTGACCGGCAAGAAACTGGCGCTGTTCCGGGATCACTTCGGCGTGCCTTACAGCGACGCTGACATCCAGGGTGCAGGTGAAGCCGTCAAGGGCAAAACCGAACTGGATGCGCTGGTAGCCTATCTGCAATCACTGGGTCATGCCCTGAAATAAAGGAGTCAGGATATGGATTACGGCACATTTCGCGGCCTTTATACCCTGCTGTTGATGGCCATCATGATCGGCATCATCGTCTGGGCATACAGCAAGCGCCGCAAGGCCTCTTTCGACGAGGCTGCCAACCTGGTTTTTGCCGACGACGAGCAACCCGGTGCTGATAACAAGAACGCAGGAGCGAAACAATAATGAGCACTTTGTTTAGCATTTTTGTGACCGTCATCAGCCTGGGGACCATACTCGGCTGCTTCTTGCTGCTGGTGTGGTGCCTGCGCGACAAGATGGGAGTGGAAGAGGGCAAGTCCATGGGACACGCCTTCGACGGTATCGAAGAGATCAACAACCCGCTGCCGAAGTGGTGGACCTACATGTTCCTCTTCTTCATCGTCACCGGTCTGGTCTATCTGCTGGCCTTCCCGGGCCTGGGCAACTGGAAGGGTCTGCTGGGCTGGCAGAGTTCCAACCAGGACGTCCGCTCACTGGCCGAGTCCAAGGCTGCGGTGGCCTCCGCCAAGGCCGAAGGCCGGGCGGTGGAGTACGACCGCGAACTGGTCAAGGCTGACGAGATCTACGGCGCCAAGTTCCGCGAGCTGGCCTATCAGGCCGATGGCAAGACCTATCGCGCCATCGAAGAGATCGCCGCCGATCCGGAAGCACGCAAGGTGGGTCAGCGTCTGTTCCTGCAGAACTGCTCCCAGTGTCACGGTTCCGATGCCCGCGGCGGTCGCGGTTTCCCGAACCTGACCGACAGCGAATGGCAATGGGGCGGTCAGCCTGATCAGATCAAGACCACCATCATGGGCGGTCGTCAGGGCGTGATGGCGGCCTGGGGCGAGATCCTGGGTCAGGATGGGGTGAAAGAAGTCGCCTCCTACGTGCTGAGCCTGTCCGGTCGCAAGGTCGATCTGGTCGAGGCCAAGAAGGGCGAAGCGCGCTTCACCATCTGCGCCGCCTGTCATGGCCCGGATGCCAAGGGCGGTATCGCCTTCGGAGCACCTGACCTGACCAACAACACCTGGCTGTATGGAGGTTCCCGTCAGGTGGTCGAGCAGACCATCACCCACGGTCGTCACGGCGTCATGCCGGCCTGGAAGGATATTCTGGGTGAAGACAAGGTTCATCTGCTCGCCTCCTACGTTTATAGTTTGTCCCACAACAACAAGTAAAATAAGCAGTAACATGTGATAAGCACGTGATTACTCAGCAAAAAGCCTCGACTCTTCGAGGCTTTTTGTTATCTTGTGTTGGCTGAAAAGCCTCCATTCTGTTAATCATACGTTTCGGTAGCACTCATTATGTCCCAACCCTGGTATCGCCAATTTTGGCCCTGGTTCATCATCGCCCTCCCGGCCGCCGCCGTGATCGCCAGCATCGGCACGGCCATCATCGCCAGCAAGGATGGCGTCAATCTGGTCGCCGAGGACTATTACAAACAAGGCAAAGAGATCAATCAGGACTTGAGCAAGTTCGATCGATCCGAAGCCCTCAACATTCGCATAGCGCTGGAAGTGAATGGCAAGGAGCTGACCCTCAAGCCTCTGTCGGGAGATATCCCCCCCGGTCAGGCCCTCTACCTCTCCCTGTTCCACCCGACCCTGGCCGGCATGGACAGCGAACACATGGTGACGGCCGACGCCAGCGGCGTCTATCGTCTGCTGCTCGAAAAACCATTGAACGGGAAATGGCATATCCGGGTCGATGCCTTCAATCACGAATGGCGTCTGCAAGAGACAGTCCAGCTCCCGACCAAGGCGCCCGTCGAACTCGATCCCAAAGGACGTTAAGCCATGACAGGCGGTTTTCACCCTGGCGAGCCGGTTCCCGCCAGCACGCCCCATGCCCCGCTCGTTTACTTTACCTCCCGGGGCAAGACGCCATGAAGGCTTGTTTCCATTGTGGTGAGCAGGTTCCCGCCGGCAGTCGTTATGCGCTCGAGATCAAGGGCATAGTGCAACCCATGTGCTGCCCCGGCTGTCAGGCCGTGGCAGAAACCATCATGGAGTGCGGCCTCTCCAGTTATTACGAGCACCGCACAGCGCCCGGCATCAAGGGGGAACTGGTCCCGGAAGAGCTGGCCGCCCTCACCCACTACGATCTGGCCGAGGTGCAGCAGGATTTTGTCACCGACAGCGGCACGGGCAGCCACAGGCAGCGCGAGATCCTGCTCAGCGTGGAAGGGCTGACCTGCGCCGCCTGCGCCTGGCTCATCGAGCGTCATCTGACCGGCCTTGCCGGCCTGCACTACATCAACGTCAATACCACCACTCACCGCGCCCGCATCAAGTGGGATCCGGACCGGCTTGCCTTGAGCGACATCCTCAAGGGGTTCGCCAAGATAGGCTATCGTGCCTACCCGTTCCAGACCCACAACCAGGAAGCTATCTACGCCAAAGAAGTGCGCAGCTACATGTTCCGGCTGGCACTGGCGGGCCTGGGGTCAATGCAGGTGATGATGTGCGCAGTGGCGCTCTACATGGATCTCTTCATCAGCGTCGAGGATGAGTTCATGGTCTACTTCAAGTGGATCAGCCTCTTGCTCTCGACCCCCATCATGATCTACTCGGCCCAGCCGTTTTACGTGGGCGCCTGGCGCAGCCTGAAACAGGGCCACCTCTCCATGGACGTGTCGGTATCGCTGGCACTGATCGGCGCCTTCGTCGCCTCCATGTGGGCCACCGTCTTCAATACCGGTGAGGTCTATTACGACTCCATCACCATGTTCGTCTTCTTCCTGCTGCTGGGGCGTTTTCTGGAGTTGCGGGCCAGACGCAAGGCGTCAGAGTCCAGCTCCAACCTGGCACGGCTGGTGCCCATCATGGCCACGCGCATCGATGAAGATGGCGAACACGAGGTGGCAGCCAAGATGCTGCAGGTGGGAGACAGAATACGGGTACTGGCCGGCGCCACCTTGCCGGCCGATGGCCTCATCGTCGAGGGGCAGGCCAGCCTCAACGAATCCATGCTGACCGGCGAGCAGTTGCCGCTGCTCAAGCAGCTGGGCGACAGCGTCTATGCCGGCACCATCAACACGGACGCACCGCTCCAGATACGGGTCAGCCACCGCATCGAGGAGTCGCGCATCGCCCAGATCATGCGGCTGCAGGATCACGCGCTGGACGACAAGCCGGCCATCGCCCAGATGGCGGACGTGCTATCCCGCCACTTCATCCTGGTACTGCTGATCATTGCCGCGGCTGTGTGGACCTTCTGGCACTTCCATCAGCCGGAGCAGGCCTTCTGGGTCACCCTGGCCGTACTGGTCGCCACCTGCCCCTGCGCCCTGTCGCTGGCCACGCCGACCGCGCTCACCTCGGCCACCGCCCGCCTGACCCGATCCGGCATTCTGCTGCGCCGTGGCCATGTGCTGGACGTGCTGACCAAGGCCAACCGGATCGTGATGGACAAGACAGGCACCCTGACCACGGGCAACATCAGCCTGATCAGCACCACGGCGCTGGCCGAGCTGAGCGAGGCCCAGTGCCTCGCCATCGCCCGCGCACTGGAAGCCTACTCGGAACATCCCATCGCCCGTGCCTTTCGCAGCAAGGCGGCAGACGATGCCCTGTTGCTGTCGGCAAGCGAGGTGACCCCCGTCATAGGTCACGGCATTCAGGGCACGATCGCAGGCCGGCATTACCGCATCGGCAGCGCCCGCTGGCTGGCACTGCCCGTCGGACAGACTGCCAGCCAGGGCCTTGCCGTCTATCTGGCCGATGAGTCCAGGCTGCTGGCCCGCTTCATCCTGGCAGATACCTTGCGCCCGGATGCCAAGGCGCTGATCCAGGCCTTCAAGGCCGCCGGTCTCAAGACCACCATACTCACGGGTGACAGCTCGGCCCAGGCCGACGAGGTGGCTCGCGAACTCGGAGTGGACGAACTGGTGAAAGGGGTCACGCCGGATGGCAAGCTGGCCTATCTCAAGGAGCATGAGGCCCGCGGCGATATCAGCATCATGGTGGGGGATGGCATCAACGATGCCCCCGTGCTGGCCGGTGCCCACGCCTCCTTCGCCATGGCGGGCGGCACGGATCTGGCCAAAAACAGCGCCGATGCCATATTGCTGGCCGACGATCTCTCCCGTCTGCTGGAGGCGCGCACCCTGGCCATTCGTACCCGCAAGATCATCCAGGAGAACTTCGCCTGGTCCATCGGCTACAACCTGCTGGTGCTGCCGCTGGCGGCCAGTGGCTGGTTGCCACCCTATGTGGCGGCGGCGGGCATGTCTCTGAGTTCCCTCATAGTCGTCACCAACTCCATGCGACTGAATCGCTGAGCCATGGCCGCATATACGCGCACGATAAAGGGAGCACACGTTTGCCGGGCTCCCCGCCCCACAGAATCGCCGGGCTCCTGACCACCAACGGGTGTACCATGACCACTCTCATTGCAAGGCTTGCACCATGAACATCATCTTCGTCCTGATCCCCATCGCCATCCTGTTTGTCATCATCGCCGGCGCCGTCTTCTTCTGGGCCATTCGCTCCGAGCAGTTTGAAGATCTCGACCGCCAGGGCTCCAATATCCTGTTCGATGAAGACAAACCCGCCCAGAAACCCAGCGAGCATACCTCCGATGACCGCCAGCCTTGATCTGGTCGGTGCCCTGCTGGTGGGGCTCGCGGGCTCAGGCCACTGCATCGGCATGTGTGGCGGCGTCTCGGCCGCCCTCTCCATGGCCATTCCCCCCGAGAAGCAGCACT
The DNA here is from genome assembly GCF_963899305.1 of Aeromonas sp. MR19. Taxonomy (NCBI): domain Bacteria; kingdom Pseudomonadati; phylum Pseudomonadota; class Gammaproteobacteria; order Aeromonadales; family Aeromonadaceae; genus Aeromonas; species Aeromonas sp. MR19. The sequence continues at coordinate 89,205 of NZ_CAWQWZ010000021.1, read as the reverse complement.
TCTGGGGCCGGCTCGGTTATCTGCTCAACTACAACCTGGGCCGGATCCTCAGCTACGTGGTAGCCGGTGCTCTGGTGGGGGGCCTGCTGGCCACCACCAGCGAGCTGGGCGCAGGCAAGCACGCCATCGCCGGCTTGCGGTTGGTGGCGGCGCTCTTGATGATAGCGCTCGGTCTCTACCTCGCCGGCTGGTGGCAGGGCATATTGCTGCTCGAGCGCATCGGCGCCCGACTCTGGCCCCGCATCAAGCCGCTGGCGGGCAAGTTTCTCCCCTTCACCTCGGCCTGGCAGGCCCTCCCCTTTGGCATGGTGTGGGGCTGGCTGCCCTGCGGTCTGGTTTACTCCATGCTGACCTGGAGTGCGGCGGCAGGTTCCGCCGGTGGCGGTGCGCTCATCATGCTCAGTTTCGGCATAGGGACCCTGCCGACACTGTTTGCACTGGGAGGACTGGCAGACCGCCTGCGTTACTGGCTGACCCTGCGCAGTTTGCGCCAGGGCGGGGCTGTTTTGCTCATCGCGTATGGGCTTCATACTCTCTGGATCGGGATAGCGTCCTTTTGAAACCCTATCCAAAACGGATGAGTTGATGGTAAACTTGTTTGATATAAATCAATTATTCGTATGAGCCTATGATCCCGGAAAAGAAACCTGGCAGACGTATTCAGAGCGGTGGCTGTGCAATTCATTGCCAGGATTGCAGCATCAGCCAGCTCTGCATTCCCTTCACCCTGAACGACAGCGAACTCGATCAGCTCGACAGCATCATCGAGCGAAAGAAGCCGATCCAGAAGGGTGAGGAGCTGTTCAAAGCCGGCGATGAGCTGAAATCGCTCTACGCGATCCGTTCCGGGACCATCAAGTCATACACCATCACGGAACAAGGGGATGAGCAGATCACTGCCTTCCACCTCGCCGGTGATCTGGTTGGTTTCGATGCCATTCACAAACAAGCACACCCCTCCTTCGCCCAGGCGTTGGAAACGGCCATGGTGTGCGAGATCCCGTTCGACGTGCTCGACGATCTCTCCGGCAAGATGCCCAAGCTGCGCCAGCAGATCATGCGACTCATGAGCAACGAAATCATGGGCGATCAGGAAATGATACTGCTGCTCTCCAAGAAGAATGCCGAAGAGCGCCTCGCCGCCTTCCTGCACAATCTGTCGGTGCGTTTCTCCGAGCGCGGCTTCTCCGCCAAGGAGTTCCGCCTCTCCATGACCCGCGGTGACATCGGCAACTACCTCGGCCTCACCGTCGAGACCATCAGCCGCCTGCTTGGCCGCTTCCAGAAGTCCGAGCTCATCAGCGTCAAGGGCAAGTACATCACAGTGCTGGATCATGTGGCCCTCGGCGTCATGGCTGGCGCGACCCGTCCTCCCTGCGGTTAATCCTCCTCTGTTGCCGGATCGGTTTACACTGAAATTTGATCCGGCACACGTCTCCCCACCTCCTCCTGAGCTAAGCTGTAATGGCTAAAGGTCTGCCATCATTGGTATTTTTGCCAAGGAGGAGGAGAACATGGTCAAGTACCGAAAGATCCTGGTCGTTATCAACCCGGAAGAAGAGCGGCAAATTGCCCTCGAACGTGCGGTCAAGGTGGCTGAGCTGGATGAAGGCGCTCAACTGACCCTGTTGCTCACCATTTACGACTTCTCGTACGAGATGACCGCCATGCTGTCGGTGGACGAACGGGAAGAGATGCGCCACGGCGTGATCGCCCAGCGCCGTGAATGGCTCGACGATATTCTGAAACCCTACCGAGCCAAGGGGCTGGACTGCGAGATCAAGGTGGTCTGGCACAATCGGCCCTTCGAATGCGTCATTCAGGAAGTGCTGGAAAACCGCCACGATCTGGTGGTCAAGGCGACTCACCATCACTCGTTTCTGCAAACCTTCATCTTCACCCCGACCGACTGGCACCTGCTGCGCAAGTGTCCCTGCCCCGTCCTGCTGGTCAAGGAGGGTCATTGGCAACGGGGCGGCAACATCATAGCCGCCATCAATTGTTCCAGCGACGACCAGGATCAGAAACTGCTGAACGAGCGGATCACGGAGGAAGGGATCGCCATCGCCGAGCTGCTCGGTTCCAACCTCTACCTGGTCAACACCTATCCCGGCACCCCGGTCAACGTGGCCATCGAGCTGCCGGAGTTCGATCCCAACGCCTACAACGATGCCATTCGCAAACACCATGAGGGCCTGCTGCTGAGCCATGCCGACAAATTTGGCATCAGTCATCTGTGGACCCGGGTGGCGGAAGGCCTGCCGGAAGAGGTGCTGCCCGATCTGGCCGAAGACCTGCAAGCCACCCTGATGATCATGGGCTGTGTCGGTCGCACCGGCCTCTCCGCCGCCCTGCTCGGCAATACCGCCGAACACGTGGTGGACAGACTCGCCTGCGACATGCTGATCCTCAAACCCGCCGATTACAGCTGCCCGGTAGACAGCCGGCGCAGTCAATCATAAGACGCCTTTCATCCTGGCATCTTGCCCTCCCCCGGGACATGGCTATAATAACGCGCTTATTTGTGTCCCGGGTTTTACGAGCATGCTAGAAGAGCTGAACGCCAAAGATAAATACAGTTTCAACAAACTGCAGAAGCGCCTGCGGCGCAACGTAGGTCAGGCCATCGCCGACTTCAACATGATTGAAGAGGGCGACAAGATCATGGTGTGCCTGTCCGGTGGCAAGGACAGCTTCGCCATGCTCGACATCCTGATGAGCCTGAAGGCAAGCGCCCCCATCCATTTCGATCTGGTGGCCGTCAACCTGGATCAGAAGCAACCCGGTTTCCCCGAGCACGTGCTGCCGGAATACCTGGCCACCCTGGGCGTCGACTTCAAGATCGTCGAGGAAGACACCTACTCCATCGTCAAGGACAAGGTACCGGAAGGCAAGACCACCTGCGCCCTCTGCTCCCGTCTGCGCCGTGGCATTCTCTATCGCACCGCCCAGGAGTTGGGCTGCACCAAGATTGCCCTCGGTCATCACAGGGACGACATACTCGAGACCCTGTTCCTCAACATGTTCTACGGTGGCAAGCTCAAATCCATGCCGCCCAAGCTGGTGAGCGATGATGGCAAGAACGTGGTGATCCGCCCGCTGGCCTACTGCAAGGAGAAAGACCTGGTGCGCTATGCCGAGGTCAAGGCCTTCCCCATCATCCCGTGCAACCTGTGCGGTTCGCAGGAGAACCTGCAGCGTCAGGCCATCAAGCAGATGATGCAGGATTGGGATCGCCGCTTCCCGGGTCGTATCGAGACCATGTTCACCGCCATTCAGGACGTGATCCCGAGCCATTTGCTCGATCACAAGCTGTTTGACTTCAAGAGCATCAACCGCGACTCCGGCATCATAGATGGCGGTGACAAGGCATTTGATCCGCCTGAACTGCCCAAGGCGCCGCTGCTGGACATCGACGAGATGGACATGCTGGATGTGATTGAAGTGCGCTAAACACGATAGACACAAGTCCACAGCAACAAAAAAGGAGCGCCAGGCGCTCCTTTTTTTATCTCACTGGCAAGCGGCTGGCTCACTCCTTGTGCAGCCAGGGGGTCAATCGCAGTATCTCCCCCTGCAGTTGCAACTTGCCCGCGGCGAAATCCGCCAGCTGCGCGTTGCTCAGCAGCAGTTGCCCCCCCTGCCAGGAGAGCGGTTGCTGGCGGGTACCGTCAACCAGATAGGCGGTGCCCGTCGGTTGTACCAGGGTCACCCGCACGCCCGCCATCTCGGGCAGGAAATACTTGCCGACCATGCCGGCCAGCTTGCTCAGCAGAGCCTGCATATCCTGCTGACGCCCGGCCACCTCGGCCACCTTGAGATCCCACTGGCTGCCTGACACCGGCTGCACATCGGCCATCACCTGCACCGACAGATCGCAGGCCGTGTGCGCTTCGGTCAAGCCCACCACCACGGTCGCCTTGTCCAGATTGAGATCATCGTCGTAGGGCAGCCGCAGCTCGCTGTCTACCGTCACCTCGGCGGCCACGTCCCGATCCAGGGTTGAGACCCGGGCCGAGGTGAGCAGGCAGCGCTGGCCATTTTGCGGATCGGTCAGGTAAAACCCCAGCCTGGCGTGACCAAACTCCCCCTTGGCGAAGGTCTTCATCTGGCTGTAGAAAGTACTGTACTGCAGATCCAGTGAAGGCTGCGCCAAGCCCAGGGTAGGCAACAGCAGCAAGCCTGCCGCCACGCCATGTCGAGTCCTCTTCATATGCCGTCCTTTTGCATCGCGCACTCGTCATGCGCTGAAATATGCCTGCGCCAGGCTGCAGGCTTGTTATGCGTTGAAATGATTTGGGCCTTCGCTCACTTCCGTCACTTCGACCGCGACCCCGCACAGATCCCGATAGAGGATCCCCTTGCAGTTGAAGTAGAGGGGGGCCACCCAGACAAGGCCCAATCCCATGGGGATCAGCGCCAGGAAAAACAGCGCCAGCATGACGCCGTGCAGCAGCACTATGCTGGGCCAGCCACGGGCAAACAGCTTGAGCGATACCAGAATGGCCTGCACCGGTGACAGCCCGCGCTCCAGTACCAGCGGCACCGAGAACACCAGTCCCATGCCGATCAACGCAGACGGGATGAAGGCCAGCACCACCGGCAGGCCCACCAGTTCAAACAGGGGGCCGAACAGGCTGGTGAGCATGCTGCCCAGCAGACTCAGGCTGCCCAGACGCAGGAAGTGGCGAAAGAAATCGAATACCTGGCTCGGGCGGGCACGCACACCGACCGACTGTTGCAATCCCAGCATGTCGAGGGACGAGGTCATGGGCGACATCATGATGGTGATAAGCAGGCTCAGCACCAGGGCTATGTCCATTCCCCCCTCCTGATTGAGGTAGGGTGCCAGCAGGGTATTGCTCAGCAATATCCAGATGGCCGTGACACCGACGATGGCCAGCAACAGGCCGAAACCGGTGCGCCGCGTCTGTTGCCAACTCTCCTGCAATACCCCCTTGAGGTCGAGACGATATCCCTGACTCAGGGATTGTTCGAGGGAACCACCGATCCGCATTTTATTACTCAATTGACTATCCAACATCAGAAAAACCACTATTCAGGGAGCACATTATAGCGATTTGACCCGGCATGCGTAGCCGTTTTTCCCCTTATCTGCTGACCAAAAAGTCTTTGATTTCATAAGGGCCCGTCATCGCAGTCGGCGCCGCGTCCGTCCGGAACAGATTATCCACGCCAGGATCTTGCCCCCATCCGCATCCGCCGTCGGGCGTCCCCGTGGGGCTGATCTCCCTGCCTTGGCCCGCCGCGGCTATGGGCGTAGGATGCCAGAAGCCGTCACCCGTTTCTGCTCGCCGCCACCTCCCCCATCCGGATTGCCCGGTGGCGACCGCTTCACAAGGAGAATTGCATGTCGGATCTGACCCTGTATCTCGCCCCCGGCACCTGTGCCATGGCCGTGCACATAGCCCTGACCGAGGCCAAGGCTCACCATAACATCAAGGTGCTCGACCTGACGGCCGGGGAGCAGCGCTCCGCCGCCTACCTCGCCATCAATCCCAAAGGCCGGGTGCCGGCTCTGGTTACCGAGCACGGCGTGCTGACCGAAACCCCGGCCTTGCTGCTCTATGTGGCGCAGCGCTTCCCTAACGCCCGGCTTGCACCGCTGGACGATCCCTTCCTGCTGGCCCGCATGCAGGAGGTGAACAGCTTCCTCGCCTCCACGGTACACGTCTCCCATGCCCACGGTCGCCGTGGCAGCCGCTGGGCCGATGACGAACAGGCCATCGCCGCCATGAAGGCCAAGATGCCGCAGAACATGCGCGATGGCTTTGCCGAGATTGAACGCCACTATCTGGTCGGCCCCTGGGTGCTGGGAGAGAGTTTCAGCCTGGCCGACATCTATCTGTTCGTGGTCGCCAGCTGGCTCGAGAGCGATGGCGTGGCCATCGGCGAGTTCCCCAGGGTAGCGGCCCACCATCAACAGATGCTGGCACGCCCCGGCGTGCAGCAAGCCCTCGCCCTCTAACCCGGTATCTGCGGGTGCCAGTGCTCTGTCTGGCACCCTTTTTCCCCTCTCCATCCCCCGCATTGAGATCGTTTTCACATTTCTGCCATCTCACTGTGGATCGCGCGGGCCTTAGGGCCTATCTTTCTCGCATGACGCAACCGGTTGCGTAACCGGTTGCCTAGATGAACATCAGATATGCGGACGCGAGTCTGCCGAGGTGCTGTATGAAACGAGGCAAGCTGCTCAATGCTCCCCTGAGTGCCCTGGTGGCACGGATGGGTCACACCGACGAGATCACCGTCTGCGACGCGGGCCTGCCCATTGCGGCGGGGCCGGAGCGCATCGATCTGGCGCTGATGGCGGGCACCCCCAGCCTTGCAACCGTGCTGGCCGCCCTGCTCACCGATCTGGTGGTGGAGAAGGTGATCATGGCGAGCGAGATAAAACTGATCAGCCCGGCCGCCCATCAGGCGCTGGTCGATCAGCTGGAGGCGCACGCCGCTGCCCAAGGCAAGCCCATCACCATCGAATACTGCCTGCACGAGGCGTTCAAGACCCGCTCCCGCCAGAGCAAGGCGATCGTGCGCAGCGGCGAGGTCACCCCCTACGCCAACATTATTCTCTGCGCCGGTGTGGCGTTTTAAGCCTCTTCAAGGAAGCTGCAAATGAGCACAACCTCCTCCTCGCCCATTTCGCCCATTCTGGAACTCACCGGGATCGTCAAGACCTTCCCCGGTGTACGCGCCCTCGATGAGGCTGGCCTCAAGGTCTACCCGGGCCAGGTGATGGCCCTGCTCGGCGAAAATGGCGCCGGCAAGTCCACCCTGATGAAGGTGCTGACCGGCATCTATCAGGCCGATGCGGGCAGCGTCAGCTATCGCGGCCAGCCGGTGCACTTCAAGGGCCCCCGCGACTCCCAGGATCAGGGGATCAGCATCATCCACCAGGAGCTGAACCTGCTGCCTGAATTGTCGATTGCCGCCAACATCTTCCTCGGCCGCGAACCGCGTACCCGTTTTGGCAGCATAGACCACCGCCAGCTGCGCGAGCGTGCCAGCGGCCTCTTGGCCCGCCTCGGCGTCAAGCACGGGCCGGATACAAGGCTTGGGGATCTCTCCATCGGTGAACAGCAGATGGTGGAGATCGCCAAGGCGCTGTCGTTCGATGCCAGCGTCATCATCATGGATGAACCCACGGATGCGCTGACCGACACCGAGACCGAGCAGCTGTTTGTGGTGATCCGTGAGCTGCGCCAGCAGGGCTGCGGCATCGTCTACATCTCCCACCGTCTCAAGGAGATCTTCCAGATCTGCGACCGGGTTACCGTACTGCGCGATGGCAAGTGGATCGGCGAGAAGGCGGTGAGCGAGCTCGATGAAGACAGGATCATCGAGATGATGGTGGGTCGGCGGCTGGAGGAGCAGTATCCCCGTCTGCAACGAGAGCTCGGCCCCGTCAGCCTGCAAGTGAAAGATCTGGCCGGCCCCGGCGTGCGCGGGGTGAGCTTCTCCCTGCGTCAGGGGGAAATTCTGGGCTTCAGCGGCCTGATGGGTTCCGGCCGTACCGAGTTGATGAAGCTTATCTACGGCGCCAGCCCCATCAGCGCAGGTGCGGTCGAAGTCGATGGCAAGGTCATGGTGCCGCGCAGCCCCGCCGATGGCCTGGCCGCCGGCATCGCCTACATCTCCGAGGATCGCAAGGGCGATGGCCTGGTGCTGGAGCTGTCGGTGCGCGAAAACATGAGTCTGTGCGCCCTCGGCGAGTTCATCCGCCACGGCAAGATCGACGGCAAGGCCGAACGTCAGGCGGTGAGCGACTATGTGCGGCTGTTCAACATCAAGACCCCGAGTCAGGATCAGCTGATAAAACTGCTCTCCGGCGGCAACCAGCAGAAGGTCGCCATCGCCAAGGGACTGCTGACACGGCCCAAGGTGTTGATCCTGGATGAGCCGACCCGCGGCGTCGACGTGGGGGCCAAGAAGGAGATCTACCAGCTCATCAACCAGTTCAAGAAGGAGGGGATGAGCATCATCCTGGTCTCCTCCGAGATGCCGGAAGTGCTCGGCATGAGCGATCGCATCATGGTGATGCACGAAGGGCGCATCAGCGCAGAATTCATGTCCGCAGACGCCAATCAGGAGAAACTGATGGCGGCGGCAGTCGGTAAACAGTGGCAATCAGAGCAAGAGGCCTCCCAATGACAACCCAAACCCTTCCTCGCCGCGGCATCATGAGCAAGGCCTGGTGGATCGAGAACAAATCCCTGGTCGCCCTCCTGGTGCTGATCGGCGTGGTCTCGGCCTTAAGCCCCAACTTCTTCACCGCCGACAACCTGCTCAACATACTGCGCCAGACCTCGGTCAACGCCATCATGGCGGTCGGCATGACGCTGGTCATCCTCACCGCCGGCATCGATCTCTCGGTCGGCTCTGTGCTGGCCCTGTGCGGCGCCCTGGCGGCAACCATGGTGGCCATGGAGCTGCCCATCTGGCTGGTGGTGCCCCTCACCCTGGGAGCCGGTGCCCTGCTCGGCGGCGTCAGCGGTCTCATCATCGCCAAGGGCAAGGTGCAGGCCTTCATCGCCACCCTGGTCACCATGACGGCCCTGCGCGGCGTGACCATGGTCTATACCGAGGGACGTCCCATCTCCACCGGTTTCAGTGACGGCGCCGATCACTTCGCCTGGCTGGGTACCGGCTACCTGCTCGGCCTGCCTGTGCCCATCTGGCTGATGGCCATCGTCTTCCTGCTGGCCTGGTTCATGCTCAACCACGCCCGCCTCGGCCGTTACATCTACGCCCTGGGCGGCAACGAGTCGGCCACCCGCCTCTCCGGCATCAATGTGGCCAGGGTGAAGCTGGCGGTGTATGGTCTGTGCGGCATGCTGTCGGCACTGGCCGGGCTCATCGTCACCTCTCGCCTCTCCTCGGCCCAGCCGACCGCCGGCATGGGGTACGAGCTGGATGCCATCGCCGCCGTGGTGCTGGGGGGTACCAGCCTGATGGGGGGCAAGGGTCGCATCATGGGAACCCTGATCGGGGCGCTCATCATCGGCTTCCTCAACAACGCCCTCAACCTGCTCGACGTCTCGTCCTATTACCAGATGATCGCCAAGGCCAGCGTGATCTTGCTCGCCGTGATGATCGATAACAAAAGCAAGTAAGCACACACAAGGAATGAAATGATGAAAAAGCTCAATACCCTGCTCGCTGCCGCCATCATGTCCGTGCTGGGCACCGCCCAGGCCGCCGATCACACTCTGGCCATGGTGGTCTCCACCCTCAACAACCCCTTCTTCGTCACCATGAAAGAGGGGGCCGAAGCCAAGGCCAAGGAGCTTGGCTACGAGCTGGTGGTGCTGGACTCCCAGAATGATCCGGCCAAGGAGCTCTCCAACATGGAAGATCTCACCGTGCGCAAGGTCAATGCCATCCTGATCAACCCGACCGACTCCGAGGCAGTGGGCAACGCCATCCGCCTGGCCAACAAGGCCAACATCCCAGTGCTGACGCTGGACCGCGGCGCGGCCCAGGGTGACGTCAAGGCCCACATCGCCTCCGACAACGTGGCCGGCGGCAAGCTGGCCGGTGACTTTATCACCCAGAAACTGGGGGCCGGTGCCAAGGTCATTCAGCTGGAAGGGATCGCCGGTACCTCGGCCGCCCGCGACCGTGGCGAAGGTTTCGCCCTGGCCGTGGCCGCCAACAAGCTGGAAGTGCTGGCCTCCCAGCCCGCCGACTTTGACCGCACCAAGGGTCTGAACGTCATGGAGAACCTGCTGGCCGCCCACCCGACCGTGCAGGCCGTGTTCGCCCAGAACGACGAGATGGCGCTGGGTGCCATCCGCGCCGTGCAAGCCGCCGGCAAAGAGGTGATGATCGTCGGTTTCGACGGCACTGACGATGGCAAGGCCGCCGTGGCCAAGGGTAAACTGGCCGCCACCGTGGCTCAGCAACCTGCGCTGATCGGTGCCATCGGCGTGGAAACCGCCGACAAGGTGCTCAAGGGCCAGCCGGTGGAAAAATCCATCCCGGTCCCGCTGCAAGTGGTCAGCAAGTAAGCCGACGGGGGGAGGTTCGCCTCCCCCTTTACCTCCTGTCTTCGATTAATCGTGCAGCTTGGCTTGGGCCCACTCAAGCCAAGATGTTCCAAATCAAGGGTGATAAGAATGAATCGTCTCGTTGTTCTGGGCAGTGTCAATGCAGACCATGTGCTGCGCGTTCCCCACTTTCCTCGCCCCGGTGAAACCCTGACCGGCCACAGCTATCAAGTCGTCCCCGGTGGCAAAGGGGCCAATCAGGCGGTTGCCGCCGCGCGCCTCGGCGCCCCCGTCGCCTTTATCGCCCGCATCGGCGATGACGCCATCGGCCAGCAGATGCGCCAGGGCTTTGCCCAGGACGGCATAGACGTCAGCGCGGTGGAACTCGACGACACCCTGCCTACCGGTATCGCCATCATCTATGTGAGCGACGAGGGGGAGAACAGCATAGGCATCTCCGCCGAAGCCAATGGCGCCCTCTCCCCCGCCATGGTCAAACGCCATGAAACCCTGATTGCCGACGCCCACACCCTGCTGTTGCAGCTGGAAGTGCCGCTGGAGAGCGTGTTCGAAGCCGCCAGACTGGCTAGATCCCACGGCACCCGGATGGTGCTCAATCCGGCGCCCGCCCAGCCGCTCTCTAGCGAGCTGCTGGCGCTGGTGGATCTCATCACCCCCAACCAGACCGAGGCCGAGCTGCTGACTGGCGTCAAGGTCACCGACGAGGCCAGCGCGGCTCAGGCGGCGGCCCGCTTCCACCAGATGGGGATCAGCGATGTGATGATCACCCTGGGCTCCCAAGGGGTCTATTGCAGCAACGCCCGGCAGCAGCAACTGATCCCGGGTTTTCGGGTCGAGGCGGTGGACACCACGGCCGCAGGCGACACCTTCAACGGCGCCCTGCTGGCCGCCGAGCTGGCCGGCGCCGATTTCAAGGCCGCGGTGCGCTTTGCCCACGGCGCGGCTGCGCTCTCTGTCACCAAGTTCGGCGCCCAGAGCTCGATCCCGAGCAAGCAGGAGGTCGAGGCCTTCCTGCTCGCCCAGACTGCGCAGGGGCACTGATGGCCAATATCAAGGAGGTGGCGGCGCGGGCCCAGGTCTCTACCACCACAGTTTCCCACGTCATCAACGAGACCCGCTTCGTGGCCGAGGAGACCCGGGAGCGAGTCTTCGCCGCCATGCGCGATCTCAACTATGCCCCCAGCCTGGTGGCCCGCAGCCTCAAGGTGAAGGAGACCAACAGTATCGGCATGCTGGTCACCACCTCCAGCAACCCCTTCTTCGCCGAGGTGGTGCGCGGGGTGGAGCGCTACTGCTTCGAGCAGGGCTACAACCTGATGCTGGGCAACACCGAGGGGCAGGCCGAGACCGCCCTCTCCTACCTCAAGATGATGCTGCGCAAGCGGGTCGACGGCCTGCTGATCATGTGCAGCGAGGGGCAGCAGGAGGTGTTCAACCAGCTCGACTGGCTCAAGAGCCTGCCTGTGGTGGTGATGGACTGGGGCATGGAGAGCAAGGACGTGGATCTTATTGCCGACAACTCCCATCGCGGCGGTTACCTGGCCACCCGCCACCTGCTGGCGCTCGGCCACACCGACATTGGCTGCATCACGGGCCCCCACAGCCGCGCCCCCGCCAATCAGCGCCAGTCCGGCTTCGAGCAGGCGATGCAGGAAGCGGGGCTGACCATCAATCCGGCCTGGATCCAGGAGGGCGACTTTGACTGCGCCAGTGGTTTCAGCGCCATGCAGCAGTTGCTGGCTCAACCCAAACGGCCGAGCGCCCTCTTCATCTTCAACGACATGATGGCCATGGGGGCCATCAGCGCCGCCCATCAGGCGGGCTTGAACATACCGCAGGATCTCTCCATCGTCGGCTATGACAACGTGGCGCTGGCGCAATACCTGTCACCGCCGCTCACCACCATCAATCAGCCCAAGGAGGAGCTGGGTCGCCTCGCCGTCACCCGGCTGCTGGCGCGGATCAACGGGGTGGCGGTGGATAATCACCTGATCACGGTCGATCCTGACTTGGTGATCAGACAATCCTGCGCCCCCTTCCCCGCCCCCTGATTTTCTGAACACATCATGCAAAAAGGGCGACCCAGGGGTCGCCCTTTTTATCGCAGCCAGTCAGGCCTGCTGCCGCTCAGCCTGCGCAATCTGGGCCAGGCGTATCACGCCCAGTCGCTGTGCCAGCGGCGCCAGCAGACCGGCGTGCGCCGACGCCACCGGCAGCCAATAACGCAGTGGCCAGCCCGCCGCCAGCAAGTCCGGCGTGCTGCTGCCAATCTCGCGGAGCGCCAGGGTACAGGCGCACTGGTTCAGCTTGGCCAGCAGGGCGACATCCTGCTGCAGGCTTGGCAGCAGCAGGATTGGCTCGACATGGGCCAGCGCGGGCAGATAGGCCAGCACATGGGCCAGCTGAGCCTGATGCGTGAGCGCGATCAGCAGCGGCTGCGGATCACCGCCGGCAGGCTGATCATGCTCTTGCAGCAGCCGTGCGATCACGGGCCCCAGTATGCCGCCCTCCTGCAGCCAGCCCATCTCGCAGGGCGTCAGCGTCTCCTGCCAGCGCAGTGACAAACCTGTCACCGCGGCGCCGCTCTCGCTGCCGAACCGCTGGGTATCGACCACCAGAGGGGAAGGCGCCACGTTTGCCAGCCAGTCCCGCAACTGGTGCAGCTGGCGCTGGGTCAGTTGCAACTGCAGCTGCATCCCGGGCTCGAACCAGGCGAGATCCCCATCGGCATCGCGCTTGGCCTGATTGAGAGCCAGAATGGCCTGATCCAGCAGCCGCTTGGGATCCGGTTCCTCCTGCACCTGGGCAACCCCCAGCCGGCACGCCAGCTCGAAACTGCTCTCCCGGGTCACGAACTCGAAATGGAGCAGGCTCATCAACGCCTGGATCTGCGCCGCCATGCTCTGCCGCCCGGCGGTCAGGATCACCGCAAACTCATCCCCACCCAACCGGTAGGCATGACCGCCATGGGCTTGCTGCAGCTTATCGGCCACCGTTTGCAGCAATCTGTCTCCCACCTGATAGCCGAGCAGATCGTTGACCTGTTTGAAGCGCTTCAGATCGAGCACCACCAGCGCCAGGGCATGGGCATGGGCATGGGCATGGGAAGAGTCCAGCGAGCGTGCCAACTGTTCCTGCAAGGCGCGGCGATTGCCGAGCCGGGTCAGGGGATCGAGCAGGGAGAGGCGCCGGTTTTGCAAGTTGGCACGAATGAGGGCAAACACCAGCACACCACCGGTCACCAGCAGGATCAGTTGCCAGATCTGCAGCCAGAACAGGCTGCTGCGGATCTGGTTGACCGAGGCTTCCCGCTCCTGGCCGGAGAGGATCTGATCGCCAATCTGCTCAATCTGGCGGGTCTGCTCGGCAATCTGGGTCTGCAGTTGTTCGAGCTCGGCCCCTTCTCGCAGTTGCCCGGCCTGTATCTGGGGTTCGAGCCGCTTTATCTGTTCGAACAGTCCGGCCAACGCCTTGCCCAGCCCGTGACGCTCGCGCGCCTCGGCGGTTTCACTGCTGATGAGGAAGATATCCAGCCGGTTCCACAACAGATCGTAATTGAGGCTCAGGGTCTCCATCTCCAGTTGCCCGGCCCGATAGAGACGCAACTCATAGAGGAAACGCTGGGACTCCAGCATCACCTGGCTGATGTTCCAGTGGATGTTGCGATAGAAGGTATCGACCAGCTGCTCCTGGCGGTGTTGCAGATAGAGCCCGCAACCCGAGGAAAACAGAAACAGCAAGGTGATCGAGACCAGCAGCAGGTTATGGCGCTGACGACCCATCAGTCGATGATCTCGATGCGGGTCACCTGCCAGACCATGCAGTTATGAATGGGGGGAATGTCCAGCTTGGGGTGGCTGGAAAACGGGATCAGCAGCCAGAGCGGCCCCTTGTTGCGCCGGGTCAGCGGCTTGTCATCCTCGTGGCGCACCAGAGTCAGGGGCACACCGTCAAACAGGGCCAGGTCCACCACCTGCTGATAGCCGTTGAGGGCCGAGACGGCAATCTTGCTGGCACTCAGAATTCCCTGCGCCGCGAGTACGGCCGCCAGGGTCGGACCACGATAATGGTGCGAGCCCTGAGTCCAGGGCGTGGTGGTGGTGAACTCGGTTTGTGGCAGGGCGGCCAGCGCCGCGTCATCGAGCGTGAGCTGCTTGCCGTTGGGCAGCACCAGCGTCATCAGGGGGGTAGATGCCAATGCGCTGGCGCTGGCCAGCATCAGGAGGAAAAAAGCGATCCATTGCTTCACTGTGGTCATGATGATTTGCGCCAACTGCGTCCCATATTTGGGTTGCCAGTGTGGCGATTTCACCAGGTCATTGCAACTGTGGCATGCCACGGTTGCTCAGGATCCGCGCATCTCCATCCAGTTGTGACCGTCTATCTGCTTGGGTTGATGTACACCGCAACGTTGCAGCAACTCGTCAACGAAGGCGGGCACCAGCAGGGAGGCAGGTCCATAGCGTTTCTCGTCAAACTGGCTGCCCACCTCGCTCGGTTCCAGATTGAGCTCTATGGTATGGGCACCGTTCAACCCGGCCTCATGCACGAAACCGGCGGCGGGATAGACGGCACCCGAGGTACCGATGGAGATGAAAAGGTCGCACTGGGCCAGTGCGCCGTAGATGCGATCCAGCCCCAGCGGCATCTCGCCAAACCAGACCACGTGCGGGCGCAATGGCTGGGGAAACTGGCAGCAGGAGCAGAGCTCATCCTGATGCAGATCGCCACGCCACTCGATCACCTGGCCCGACTCGGGACAGCGGGCCTTGAGCAGCTCCCCGTGCATGTGGATGAGGTTCTTGCTGCCCGCACACTCGTGCAGGTTGTCGATATTCTGGGTCACCAGGGTGACTGTGCCCGGCAGCAGGCGTTCGAGGCGAGCCAGCGCATAGTGGGCCGGGTTGGGGTGGATCTGCGGCTGTTGCAGCTGATGGCGGCGCGAGTTGTAGAAGCCTTGCACCAGGGCGGGATCCCGCGCGTACCCTTCCGGGGTCGCCACATCCTCCACCCTGTGCTCTTCCCACAGACCGTCGCAGGCCCGGAAGGTCTTGATGCCGGATTCGGCAGAGATCCCGGCGCCGGTAAGGATGACGATGTGTTTAGCTGACTGCACCATGATGGATTCCCTCTGACCGCATACAAGGCTGACCTTAGCACAGGGTGAAAAACAGGCCTATTCGCCCTTGGTCTTATTAGGATACCCCCGTCACAGGGTATCGAGCACGCTCAGATCGAGCCGGACAAACACCAGCTCCCGCCCCGTCACCAGGGTGAGCGGCAGCCCCAGCCCGCGCAGGAGTGCCAGCATGGGGCGATTCTGGGCCAGCACCTCGGCCGTCCACTCCCGAATGCCTTCGGCGCGCGCCAGCAGCGCCAGTGCCAGCAGGATACGCCTGCCCGCCCCCCTGTGCTGGAAGTGATCCGCCACCAGGCAGGAGAACTCGGCCCGATCCGGGTGCAGCCGCCGCCGGATGGACTGGGCCTGGGCCAGCGGCCGCCCCAGACCATCGGTGAGCAGCAAGCCTATCTGGGACGCTCTGGGGTAATCGAGAAAGAAGGCGAGCTGATCGGCGGTAGGGGGCTGCTTGGCCCGCATGAAGCGCAAGTAAATGCTCTGCTCGCTCAACGCCTCATAAGCCGCCTTGATACTCTCGGGATCGGCCCCCGCCAGCTCTTGCAGCCGGCAGGGAACGCCCCCCACTTCCATCATCAGCGGCAAGGATGCCCGCGAGGTGGGATGCAGCCAGCCGGCCAGACTGCGGCGCAAGCGCGCCTCGTCGGGAGGCCAGCAGAGATAGCGAGGCACGGGTTACCAGCGCCCCGTCATGCCGCGATCGCGCCACAACTCGTTATCGAGCAGGTTGAAGGGGTCATCCAGATAGAGGGCGATGCCGAGCTCCCTGGCCCGGTTGATGAAGCGCCCCAGCAGGGAGTCCGGCGTCATGGCCTCCAGCCCGGGCAGCAGGCTCTGCCCCAGCAGCAGGTGCTGCAAGGGCATCCGCTCCAGCAGATCGAACGGCATGTGCTGATCGCTGTCGAGCAGCAAGGCGAGCCTGGCGCCGGCCAGACTGGCCTGCAACACCAGGGCAAACCGCTCCGCCTGACTGAGCAGGTGGTCGCGGCGGTGAATGACCAGGGTCAGCTCGCCGGCGTCTCGTCCCTGCCTGCCCAACCACTCCCGCACCAGCTCCCAGCGTGGTGGCAAACCGGTCACCGCCAGCCAGACGGGCAGCTTGGAGGGGGGATCCGAGATAAGCCCCAGCAGTCCCTTCTCCTCCCCCTGCCAGGTACGAATGGTACGGCGCTGGCCACTGAGCCGCTGTTGCCGCTGGGGCCCCAGATAAAGCACCTTGAGCAAGCGCAGCAGATCGTCGGTCAACAGGGGCTTGGCCAGGGCCGCCACCACGTTGAAACCGGCGTCATGCAGCAGGCGCCGGGCACCGTCTATCAGGGTCTGATCGTGCGCTGACAGCAATATGATGGGCAGGCCGCTTTGCTGGTACTGGGGCTGGCTCATCAACAGGCTGATGGCATCCTGCTCCACCAGACTGAGATCGCTGATGAGCAGTGTGACCTTCCCCTCCGCCAGCGCCTGGATACAGGCATTGCCATCCTGCACCCATTGACAGGAGAGCCCCAATCCCTGGATCTCCTGCTGAATGTGGGCCCCCTGAAACGGATGGTCCTCCAGCAACAAGATCCGCATCTCGGCCAGCCAGTGTTGCCACTGCTGGTAACGGCCATGCACGCTAGCCAGCCAGTCATCCGAGAGCCGATAGATCCCCTCCCCCTGCGCCATCAGTTGCGGCAGATAGTCGGCGCCAGCGTGCGAGGCCGGATCAAACAGGGCAATGGCACCGGCGGCAAACAACCCCTCCCAGTGCCAGCAGGCATCGGGCCTGGTGCGGCGCAGGGTCGCAAATTCGGGCAGGCTGACCGCCTGGGCCGCCCGATAGGCGACCCCATCCAGCGCATAGATGGTCACTGGATGGAAGAAACGCTCTTGCGTCTCTTCCGGATCCAGCAACGCCAATAACTCTTCATCTGTGATGATCATGTCAGACTCTCTCACCCAATCGCCGGCAGACTTCATCCAGAGCGTGCCGCAGCGGGGATATCAGGGGTTGCCGTGGATCCCGTTGCCACTGCTCGATCATCTGGATAAGCGGGGTGGCCCCCACCATTTTGGCGGCCCCCTTCACCTTGTGTAAAGCCGCATCGAGCGCCATCTCATCCCCTTGTGTGATGCAGTGCTCAATGTCGGCCAGATCCTGGCGAGTGGCCTCCAGATAGAGGGTGACAAGCTCAGGACTCAGCAGCGGCAATGCCTGTTCCAGCCATTCCGGCGCCAGGTCCTCCTCTGGTGCCCTGGACAGCGGGGTGACTGTGTCGGCTGAAGTCGGCAGGCTGCGCAGCAAGTTGGCCAGATCCTTAAGCAGCAGGGGCTTGTCCAGATGCCCCCGGCAACCGCAGCTGGCCAGTCGCTGCGCCGCCTGCTCGCTGAGATCGGCGGTGATCACGTAGGTCGGCAGATGCTGCCAGCGCGCCGAATCACGCAACTGCTGACACAGCTGGGCCCCATCCATCACCGGCATCTGCAGATCGGTCAGCACCAGATCCACCGTCTCGTGCTGCAAGATGTCGAGCGCCAGCTGGCCATTGGCCGCACTCAGTACCTGAGCCCCCAGCTGGGTCAGCTGCATGCTGATCAACACCCGATTCACCTCGTGATCTTCGACCAGCAACACCCGCATCCCCTGTCCCGGCAGGCTCATCGCCTCCTCGGCAGAGGACACCAGCCTGGGCTGCAACAGGCTGACCACAGCACCTGGCACCCAGGGCTCGCCCTGCCAGTCCCAGTAACGCAGGCCCTGTTCATCTTCGGCGGCGCGCAGCAGGGGGCCGGCGGGGTTCTCCCTCAGGCCGAGCTCACCAAGCCAGGGCATGAGATAGGCACGCTCCGTATCGTTCAACTGGACGTTGACGCTGGTCACTCTCGGTTGCCAGCGCGGCGCCTCGTGCAGCAACACCAACGGCAAGGTGCAGGTGAAGCGGCTGCCCCCGAGGGGACGCGCTTCAACCCGGATCTCGCCGCCCATCTGCTCCATCAGCTGACGGCTGATGGCCAGCCCCAGTCCTGTGCCCTGAGCCCTGGGCTGGCCTTCCTCTCCTCCCTGCTCGAAGGGCAGGAACAGGCGAGGCAGCAGATCGCTACTGATGCCGGGCCCTTCATCATCCACACCGCACAGCAGGCGGTTGCCTTCACGACGGGCCCACAACACCACCTCACCGGCGGGGCTGAACTTGATGGCGTTGGCGAGCAGGTTATGCAGCACCTGCTGCACCCTGTGGGGATCCAGCTCCACCTGTGCGGGCAGGCGATGATCAATATCCAGCCGCAGTTGCAACCGCTTGGAGCGGGCCTTGGACCAGTGCACCGCCGCCACGTGCTCGCACAAATCCACCAGATCGGTCGGCTGGGGAGAGAGCGCCAACTGCCGGTTCTCGTTGCGACTGAAATCGAGCACATCGTTGAGCAGGCCGAGCAGCTCGTCCCCCGCCTGTCTGACATGGGAGAGCGCAGAGCGCTGCTCCGCCGACAGTGGGGTGTGATCGAGCCACTCCAGCAGCCCCAGGATGGCATTCATGGGGGTACGGATCTCGTGGCTCACCGCCGCGAGAAAGCGCCCCTTGGCCAGCACGGCCTGCTCGGCCCGCTCATGGGAAGCCTGCAAGGCATGCTCCTGCTCGACTCGGGCGGTCACATCCTGCACCACACCGTAAACGCGCCACCCCCCTTCCGGCTGGCTGCGACCCCGACCATAGAACTGCAGCCACCGCGTCCCCTTGTCCGGGTGGGCATAGCGCAGCGCGTAGGAGAAGGGCTGCCCCGCCTGCAACATGGCCAGCATGGGCATCCGCATCTCGCGCCTGTCCTGATGCAGCAGCCGGCTGAGTGCGCTGTCGGGATCGCGGCGGATCTGCTGGCTGGCCAGCCCCAGCAGCTCGTAACTGCCGCGGCTGATGAACTCGACCTGCGCTGTACCGCCCTGCTGCAGGATGAACTGAATGACGACCCCGGGCACCGTATTGGTGAGGGCACGCAGGCGACGCTCGGCCTGGCGCAGCAAGCGGGTGCGCTCGCGCAGGGCGCTGATATCGGACAGTGCGATCAGATCCCCGGCCTGTGTCTGCTTGCCCAGTTGCAGCGGGATCTGGGCGTAGGAGAACACCTGATCTCCGAGGGACAAGGTTCCTTCCGCCCCCTGCACCTGGGACGATGGCAGGCTGAGCTCGGCCAGATAACGGGCCTCCAACCGTTTGGCCTGCTTGTTGCGCTTGATGATCTCCCCCTGATTGTCCCGCAGGAAGACAGGCACCGGCAGTGCCTGGAACAGAGACTCCCTGAACTGGCTCTCCAGCGCCAGTGTCTGCTCCATCTCCTGACGCTGACTCACCTCCCGCGCCAGCTGCTGGCGGGAGCGCCAGATCAGCCAGATGACGCCGGCGCTGATCAGCAGCGCCAGCAATACGGATCCCAGCCAGATACCGTAACTGACGCCGGCCTGCTGGGTCAGCACCAGCTGTCGCCAGCGCTGGTTGAGTTCATCGTTCTGCCTGCCAGTGAGGGTCATCAGACTCTGTTCCATCACCCCCGCCAGTCTGGGGCTGCGGGAGCCTATGGCAAAACCGAGCCCGAAGCGAATCGGCAACTCCTTGATGTCCAGGCCATCGAGCCGGTTGTTGCGCAGCGGATACTGCAGCTGATACAACTCGGCCAGCATGGCATCGGCCTTGCCTGCCTGCACCTGCGCAATGCCAGACTCAAGCGTCTCGCTCTTGCGCCACCCATGCTGGCCGAAACGTGCCAGCATGTCGGGGTCATAGAGGCTGGCGGGCACCACCACCTCCCCCTTGAGCGCCTCCAGCCGATCGAACGAGTGAGACTTGCGGCTGACCAGGGCGTAACGACTCGCGACCATGATGCGGGTGAAGTCGAACTCGCGGGTCAGGGCCGGGGTCTCCAGCAGGCCCGCCATCATGTCCGCCTCGCCACTGCGCAGCTTGGCCAGTGCCTCCTCCCTGTCCCGGGCGGGCACCACATGGAAGTTCAGTCCGGTCTGCAGGCTCACCCGGCGCAGCACATCGGCGCTCCAGCCCTTGAGCTGACCCTGCCCGTCGATGCCGCTATAGGGCATAAGCGCAGGATCCACCACCAGCTTGATGGTGCGGGAGGTACCGACCAGCCAGGCCTGCTCCTCATCGGTGAAGTGCAGCGGGTTGATGTCCTGCTCTCCCTGTTCCAGATAGCGATCCAGATCCTTGTAGAGGCTGCCGGGGGGCATGTAGCGGATTGCCGTGTCGATCAGCTCCCTGAGCTCGGGCTTGTCCCGCATCATAATGCGATAGCTGATCACCAGTTCATCGCTGCGCAGCCGGCGCAGCCGCAACCCCTCATCCGGGTATTCGCGCATCAGGTAGCGCAGTTGCAGGTAATCCCCCAGATAGGCAGTCCCCTTGCCGGCCACCAAAGCCGCATACCAGTTGTCGGCATCGGTCAGGGCCAGCTGGGTCGCATGGGGGTAGAGCGACTTGAGCGCCTCGCTCGCCTGCCAGACGGGCGACACCAGAAAGGTGGCGCGTTCCAGCTCGCCGCGATAGAGGATGGCGGATTCGGCCTCCAGCAGGGCGCGGCTCAGGGCCATGCCCGGCAATGCCTGCAGTGAAGGGCCGACATAGGGGATGAGATCGCAGCGCCCTGCCAGCAGCCCCTGCTGCACTGCGGACCAGTTTGGCAATTTTTCGTGCAGCAGTGGCACCGGCAGTTGCTCGGCCAGCCGCTCCAGCTGATCGATCAGCAAGCCCCCCGACTCTTCGAGATAGGGCGGCCGGATCAGGGCCGGATAGCAGATGGTCAGCGGTTTGAGCGCGTCGGCATAGGCCTGGGTAGCCGGCGACAGAGGCAGGGTCATGGCCTGCACCGGCATGGCCAGCAACAGTGTGAGTAAAAGGCGGGTTTTTATCATGCAAAAGTAAAAGCCAGGCGGCTGCCTGGCTTTTTGTCACTCGTTGGGTTCAACATTTTCTACCCTGGCCTTGAGTTTCTGGCCAGGCCGGAAGGTCACCACCCGACGGGCGCTGATAGGAATATCTTCGCCCGTCTTGGGATTACGTCCAGGACGCTGATTCTTCTCACGAAGGTCAAAGTTACCGAAGCCTGAAATCTTGACTTGTTCACCACGCTCAAGCGCCTGTCTGATTTCCTCAAAGAAGGCTTCCACCATATCTTTGGCTTCACGCTTGCTCATCCCCAGCTGGGTGAACAGGTGCTCTGCAATGTCGGCTTTGGTAAGCGCCATAGATCAATCCCTCAAGGATGCATTCAACTCTTCACCAAGGGCCCGCACGACATTGTCTACGGTCTCGGCAATCTCTTTCTCCTCCAGAGTGCGCTGGGTGTCTTGCAATACAAGACTGATGGCCAGGCTCTTCTTGTCCTCTGCCATACCAGCACCCTGGTATACGTCAAACAAGTTTATTCCAACTACCTGATTTCCGCCAACTTTTTTAATTACTGCGAGGACATCGCCGGCCAGAACCGCAACATCGACCACCACGGCAATGTCACGACGGTTGGCAGGGAAGCGAGAAACCTCGGCTGCAACCGGCACCTTGGCCGGGGTCAGCTTGTCCAGCTCCAGTTCAAACATGACGGCGCGGCTCTTGAGGCCCAGCTTCTTCTCGAGGCTCGGGTGGATCACGCCGATGTGGCCGATGACCACGCCGTTGCGCAAAATGGCTGCGCTCTGGCCCGGGTGCAGGGCACTGTGCTCGGTACGCTCGAAGCTGAAGGTGGCCCCTTCGGCGGTCAGATCCAGTACCGCTTCCAGATCCCCTTTCAAATCAAAGAAGTCGCTACCGCGGTTCTTGATGTCCCAGTGCTCATCGCTCTGGTTGCCGGTGATGATGCCGGCCAGCATGGGCTCCTGACGGATGCCGTTTTCGGCACTCTCGTCCTTGATGAAACGCAGGCCCTGCTCGAACAGACGCACCCGCGCCTGCTGACGGTTCTGGTTGTAGACCACCGCCTGCACCAGACCCGGGAACAGCGACACCCGCATGGCGGACATCTCGACCGAGATGGGATTCGGCAGCACGATGGCGTCGCTCTGCGGATAGAGCAGTTGCTGCGCTTTGGGATCGACGAAGCTGTAGGTGATCGCTTCCTGGAAGCCGCGGTCAACCAGCAGGTCGCGTACCCGCTTGAGGGTCACCTGCCCTTCTGCCTGCTCAACCATGGCCAGAGAGGCGGCCGGTTTCAGGTTCGGGATGTTGTTGTAGCCGTAGATGCGGGCCACTTCCTCGATGAGGTCTTCCTCGATGGCAATATCGAAACGCCAGGAGGGCGCCAGCGCGGTCCAGCCGTCAGCATCCACAGTGACCTGCATGCCGAGGCGGGTCAGGATCTCGACCACCTGGGCATCGCCTACGCTGATGCCGATCACCTTGTCGAGCTTGGCACGACGCAGCTTGATGGGGGCAGCCTTGGGCAGATGGGCATCGGATTTAACCTCGATGACCGGACCCGCTTCGCCGCCGCAGATATCCAGCAGCAGACGGGTGGCTCTGTCCATCACCTTGGCTTGCAGCTCGGGATCCACCCCGCGCTCAAAGCGGTGGGAGGAGTCGGTGTGCAGACCATAGGCACGGGCACGGCCCGTGATGGAGAGCGGCGCAAAGAAGGCGCACTCCAGCAGGATATCGGTGGTGGACTCGGAGACGCCGGTGCGACCGCCACCGAAGATACCGGCCATGCAGGCAGGGCCCTTGGCATCGGCAATGACGAGCGTGTTGTCTTTGAGCTTCACTTCGTTGCCATCGAGCAGGGTCATGGGCTCATCGCTCTTGGCACGGCGCACCACCAGCTCCCCTTCCAGCTTGGCCAGGTCGAAGGCATGCATCGGCTGACCGTATTCCAGCAGCAGGAAGTTGGTGATGTCGACGATGGCGTCGATGGAGCGGATGCCGCCACGGCGCAGCTTCTCTTGCATCCAGAGCGGGCTCTGCGCTTGCAAGTTCAGCCCCTTGATGACGCGGCCCAGATAACGCGGGCAGTCGGCCGGTGCCTCGACCCGGATCGGGAAGGTCGCGTCTATGGTGGCCACGGCAGGCGCCCAGCTCGGCTCGACCACGTCGACGCTGTTGAGCACGCCGATCTCGCGGGCAAGCCCTGCGATCCCGAGGCAATCGGCCCGGTTCGGGGTGAGATCCACGTCGATCGCCACGTCATTGAGATTGAGGTAGTCGCGAATGTCAGTGCCAATGGGGGCATCGGCCGGAAGCTCTATGATGCCGTCCGCTTCCACGTCGATACCCAGCTCGCTGAAGGAGCAGAGCATGCCGTGAGACGGCTGGCCACGCAGCTTGGCTTTCTTGATGGTGAAATCACCCGGCAGGGTCGCCCCTACTTTGGCCACGCACACTTTCAGGCCCTGACGGCAGTTCGGCGCGCCGCAGACGATGTCCAGCAGCTCGGCCTCGCCCACGTTGACCTTGGTCACTCGCAGCTTGTCGGCGTCCGGATGCTGGGCGCACTCGACCACTTCACCGACCACCACGTTGTTGAACTGGCCAGCCACCGCTTCCACGGCGTCCACTTCCAGGCCGGCCATGGTGATCTGCTCGGCCAGTGCGTTGTCACTCAACTCGGTGCGGACCCACTCCATCACCCAGGATTTACTAAATTTCATGTTCTCTCGCCCTTACTTGAACTGCTTGAGGAAGCGCAGATCGTTTTCGAAGAAGGCACGCAGGTCATTGACCCCGTAACGCAGCATGGTCAGGCGCTCAACGCCCATGCCGAAGGCAAAGCCGGAGTATTTTTCCGGATCGATGCCAACCGAACGCAGCACGTTCGGGTGCACCATGCCGCAGCCCAGCACTTCCAGCCACTTGCCGTTCTTGCCCATGACGTCCACTTCGGCGCTCGGCTCGGTGAACGGGAAGTAGGAAGGACGGAAACGTATGGTGAGATCTTCCTCGAAGTAGTTGCGCAGGAAGTCGTGCAGTATCCCTTTCAGCTCGGTAAAGCTGGCATGCTCGTCAACCAGCAGGCCTTCAACCTGATGGAACATAGGCGTGTGGGTCATGTCGTAGTCGTTACGATAGACGCGGCCCGGCGCTATGATGCGAATTGGCGGCTGTTGCTGCTGCATGGTACGGATCTGCACACCTGAGGTGTGGGTACGCAGCATCAGATCGGGATTGAAGTAGAAGGTATCGTGATCGGTACGCGCCGGGTGATGAGCCGGAATATTCAGCGCATCGAAGTTGTGGAAGCCATCTTCAATCTCGGGACCGCGTTCCACTTTGAAACCCATCTCGCCAAACAGCCGCTCGATGCGCTCGACGGTGCGAGTCACGGGGTGCAGACCACCGTTCTCGATACGACGGCCCGGCAGGCTGATATCGATGGTCTCGGCAGCCAGCTTCTGGTTCAGCTCCTGCTCCACCAGTGCATCACGGCGTGCGTTCAGGGCATCCTGAACCTGCTGCTTGGCCTGGTTGATCACGGCGCCCGCAGCGGGGCGCTCTTCGGCGGACAAGGCGCCCAATGTCTTCATCTGCTCGGTAAAAAAGCCTTTTTTACCCAGATATTTGACCCGGATCTCGTCGAGGGTCGCAACGTCATTGACGCCCTCAATCTCGGCCTTGGCCTGGCCGACTACTTCTTCAAGCTGTTGCATGTCTTCCTCGTCACCACTCCCGAAACAGGAGCCTGTTAGGCTAAATAAGGTCAAGAGGGGAATAATACAAAAAAAGCCCCTTGGCTGACCATAGTTATGGCGGGCTTTTCTCCCTAGAAATCATTTTGTTATCAGGCAAGCAGCCTTCCCTGCCCTCTACTTGCATCAAATATGGGTAAAGAATGCTAGTTTGTTGGCATATGAAGGCGGCATGTTGCAGGGATGAAGAGCAGTGGGTGAGCGCAATAACAGGATGGGAGAATGACGGGCAACAAAAAAGGAGGCCTGAGCCTCCTTTTATCTTTCATAACAGAACCGGATTAAACCAGCGCTGCTTTAGCCTTTTCAACCAGGGCGGTGAAAGCCAACTTGTCGTGAACGGCGATATCGGACAGGATCTTGCGATCGATCTCGATAGAAGCCTTCTTCAGACCGTTGATCAGACGGCTGTAGGACAGACCGTTCTGACGGGCTGCAGCGTTGATACGCGCAATCCACAGCTGACGGAACTGACGCTTTTTCTGGCGACGGTCACGGTAGGCATACTGACCAGCTTTAGTTACCGCTTGTACCGCTACGCGGTAAACTCGGGAACGGGCGCCGTAGTAACCTTTGGCGGCTTTCATTACTTTCTTGTGACGAGCGCGAGCAGTCACACCACGTTTAACTCTTGGCATTTTTCACATCCCCCTTATGCGTACGGCAGACAAGCGACAACACGTTTGTGGTCGGCAGCAGAAACCATGAACTTCGGCCCCAGCTTGCGCTTACGCTTGCTGCTCTTCTTGGTCAGGATGTGACGCAGGTGGTTGTGCTTGCACTTGAAGCGACCCGAGCCAGTCTTCTTGAAGCGCTTTGCAGCACCCCGGTTGGTTTTCATCTTCGGCATTTCATACTCCGCATTGTGAGTGACAACAAAATCGCAAGGCGAACCGACTCATGGGGCGAACCCATGAGTCAATTTCTTGTGGGCCTTAAGATTTCTTCTTAGGTGCGAGGACCATCACTGCTTGACGGCCTTCGACTTTCGGGAACGACTCTACTACGGCCAACTCTTCCAGATCGTTCTTGACGCGCTCCAGAACCTTGATACCAAGATCCTGGTGAGCCATTTCACGACCACGGAAGCGCAGGGTGACCTTAGCCTTGTCCCCGTCTTCCAGAAAGCGAACCAGGTTGCGTAGTTTTACCTGATAGTCGCCTTCGTCAGTGCCAGGACGGAATTTGATTTCCTTGACCTGGACGACTTTCTGCTTTTTCTTCTGTTCTTTGGTTGTTTTGCTCTTTTCGTAGAGGAATTTGCCGTAATCCATGATCCGGCAAACGGGCGGTTCAGCGTTAGGGCTGATCTCGACCAGATCCACTCCAGCTTCAACGGCTAAGTTCAATGCATCTTGGATAGCAACGACGCCCAAAGGCTCTCCGTCAATACCAGTCAGACGAACTTCTTTCAGACGAATCTCGGTATTGATCCGGTGAGCGCGGGCTTGCGGTTGCTTGCCCAGTTTTTTTCCGCCTTTTATAGCTTATTCCTCCACTTTCTTTTGTCCGCGGGTCTGAACTTCCTGGGTCAACAGAGCAACTAGCTCTTCAACAGGATAAGTGCCCAGGTCAGCCCCTTTACGAGTCCGTACTGCAATCTTACCGGCTTCAACTTCTTTATCGCCGCAGACCAGCATGAAAGGTACTCGCTTCAAAGTATGCTCGCGGATTTTAAAGCCAATCTTCTCATTTCTCAAGTCCGCTTTTGCGCGAAGACCCGCATCATTCAATGCTTTGGCTACTTTTACCGCATAATCGGCCTGATTATCTGTGATATTCATGACCACAGCCTGAGTCGGAGCCAACCAAGTCGGGAACAATCCGGCGTACTCTTCGGTCAGAATACCGATGAAACGCTCGAGTGAACCCAGAATGGCCCGGTGGATCATCACCGGTACGTGGCGTTCGTTGTCTTCACCCACATAAGTGGCACCCAGACGTCCAGGCAGGGCGAAGTCGAGCTGCACGGTACCACACTGCCAAGCACGATCAAGGCAATCATGCAGGGTAAATTCGATCTTGGGACCGTAGAAGGCGCCCTCACCCGGCTGCAGATCGTACTTCAGGCCGTTCAGCACCAGGGCTTCGGCCAGAGCCGCCTCGGCGCGATCCCAGGCCTCATCGGAGCCGATGCGCTGCTCGGGACGAGTCGAGAGCTTGACCACGATGTTTTCGAAGCCAAAGGTGCCGTAGACGTCATAGACCATACGGATACAGGCGGACACCTCTTCCATGATCTGCTCTTCGGTACAGAAGATGTGAGCGTCATCCTGGGTAAAACCACGCACCCGCATCAGACCGTGCAGGGAACCGGACGGCTCGTTGCGGTGACAGGAGCCGAACTCGGCCATGCGCAGCGGCAGATCGCGGTAGGACTTCAGACCCTGGTTGAAGATCTGCACGTGACCCGGGCAGTTCATCGGCTTGATGGCGTACTCGCGGTTTTCGGACTGGGTGGTGAACATGGCCTGGGCATACTTTTCCCAGTGACCTGAACGCTCCCACAGCACGCGATCCATCATGAAGGGACCCTTCACTTCCTGATAGTCGTACTCTTTGAGCTTGCCACGGATGAAGGTTTCCAGCTCACGGAAGATGGTCCAGCCATCGTTGTGCCAGAACACCATGCCAGGGGCTTCTTCCTGCATGTGATACAGGTCGAGCTGCTTGCCTATCTTGCGGTGGTCGCGCTTGGACGCCTCTTCCAGACGCTGCAGGTAGCCTTTGAGCTGCTTCTTGTCAGCCCAGGCAGTGCCGTAGATGCGCTGCAGCATCTTGTTGTTGGAATCGCCACGCCAGTAGGCGCCGGACATCTTCTGCAACTTGAAGTGGTGGCAGTGACGCATGTTGGGCACGTGCGGGCCGCGACACATGTCGACGTACTCTTCGTGATGATACAGACCAGGCTGGTCATCACGGGCAATATTCTGATCCAGGATCTCGACCTTGTAAGTCTCGCCACGGGCTTCGAACACGTCGCGTGCTTCCTGCCAGGAGACTCTCTTCTTGATGACGTCGTAATCCTTGGCGGCCAGCGCCAGCATGCGCTCTTCCAGGGCAGCCAGATCCTCGTCAGTCAGGGTACGATCCAGATCGATGTCGTAGTAGAAACCGTTGTCGATGACGGGACCTATGGCCATCTTGGTCTGGGGCCAGAGTTGCTTGATGGCATGACCCAGCAGGTGAGCGCAGGAGTGGCGCAGTATGTCCAGACCTTCTTCGTCTTTGGCGGTGATGATGGCCAGGGAGGCATCGGCTTCGATCAGCTCGCAGGCATCCACCAGTTCACCGTTTACCCGACCGGCAATGCACGCCTTGGCGAGACCCGGACCTATGTCCGCGGCCACGTCCATGACGGAAACGGAGTGGGCAAATTGACGTTGGCTGCCGTCAGGCAGAGTAATGATTGGCATTGTGTGTTTCCTTGTACAGTGGTGCCCCCTACCAAAGGGCACATGCGGGATGGAAAAAATCATTCAAAAAAGGGTGATGTTCTGGCTCTCCACAGCACTTTGCGAAGACACCCAGTGCCGCAAACAGCTTGCGTGACGGCACAAGGCAAACCAAAAACCGGACCATGCTACCAGAAGTAGGCGGGGCTGTATCGGGTTTGATGAGATTTTCTACAACCAAATGAGGTGCTTGCCGGTTAGTCACCCAACAGGGGTTGCCAGTTGAAATCGAAGGTACTGCTCCCCTCCTCGGCCAGTGCGAGCTCCTCCAACACCTTCAATGCAAGCTTGTTGCCCTTTTGCGAGGCCTGATAGAGCCACTGCTTGGCCTGAGCCAGATCGACCCGGCCACTCACTCCCATCAGGTGCAGCACGCCGACTTTCAGCATGGCGGGCACGTCACCGTTGCGGGCCGCCAGCTCCATCCAGTGAAATGCCTGCCGCAGATCCCGTTTCACCCCGGCGCCGCGCAGATAGACCTCCGCCAGCCGGTACTGGCCGAAGGCATCACCCGCCTGCGCCGACTGACGATAGAGGCTGATGGCCTGCTCCATGTCCTGCTCTGTGCCCTGCCCCACTTCGTGACTCCAGCCCATCAGCGCCTGCGCGCGCGGGATCCCCTGCTCGGCCAGCGGTTGCCAGATCCTGGTCGCCGTCTCGAACTGGCCGCTGCGCCAGGCTCGGTTGGCCGATGCCAGCTCCTGCTCGGTCGAGAGCGGGATCAGCCGCCAGATGACCAGGCCAAGCACTCCGATAAACAGCCAGCGGCAGGTGATGGGTTTCATGATGATTTCCGTGATCCAGTTCGCATTTTGTCTATGTAAACGAAATGTAGCGCCGTGATCAAGCAGGAGATCCCGTTGACATGCTTTTTATGGCGGTATGAATTGGCAGAGCTTGCATTTGGCAATGAGGGTCAGCATGATAACTGTATATATAAACAGTATCAGTGCGAGACGATGGCAGGACGAGGCAGCACCCACAATATCGAGCATCGTTTCAGCGGCCCGCTGGTCGAGGCTGTCGACGACGGCTGGGCCCAAACAGAGTGGGAGGCAGCATTTGCCGCCACTGCTCCCCGCACCGAGGTGAAGGAGATAACGGCACGTAGCATCATCAGTTACAACAACTCCCCCGACGTCCCTTTCAGCCGCTCCATCAATCCCTATCAGGGCTGCGAACATGGCTGCATCTACTGCTATGCCAGACCCAGTCACGCCTACCTGGAGCTCTCTCCCGGCCTCGACTTCGAGACCAAGCTGTTTGCCAAGCTCAATGCCGCCGAGCTGTTGCGCCGGGAGTTTGCCAAGCCAACCTATCAGCCAGAGACCATAGTGCTCGGCGCCAATACCGACCCCTATCAGCCCATCGAGCATCACTATCGCCTCACCCGCGCCTTGCTGGAGGTGATGCTGGCCCACCGTCACCCGGTGGGCATCATCACCAAGAGCGCCATGATATTGCGCGATCTCGATCTGCTCGCCGAGCTGGCCCGGGAGGGTCTCTGCCAGGTGATGGTGTCGGTGACGACCTTGAATGAAACCCTGCGGCGACAGCTGGAGCCCAGAGCCAGCACAGGTGCGGGTCGGCTCAAGGTGGTCGAGAAGCTGGCACAGGCCGGGGTGCCGGTCGGGGTGCTGGCCGCCCCCATGATCCCGCGCCTCAACGAGTCCGAGCTTGAGCAGATCATCAAGGCGGCGGCCGAGGCCGGTGCCCACTGCGCCGACTACATACTGCTGCGATTGCCCCATGAGCTGACCACCCTGTTCAGCGACTGGCTGGAGGAACACTACCCCGGCCAGAAGGAGGCCATCCTGAACCAGCTGCGGGCCAGTCGGGATGGCGGGCTCAACAGCCCCGCCTTTGGCACCCGCATGCGCGGTGAAGGCCAGTTTGCCGACTTGCTCGCCCAGCGCTTTCGGCTCATCAGCAAACGCCTGGGCTTGGGCAAACGCCATCTTCAGCTGCGGCGGGATGGCTTCATTCGCCCTGGCGAACAACTGCGGCTGTTCTGAGCGCCCCGACAGCGTCAACCGCGCTCACAACGCCTCCCCTTGGCCGAGGCGAGTGCGTGGCCTTGCCCTGGGCGATCAATTCGGCGGGCAGTCGTGCCGGCTCATGAGCCACTTCGTCCTCATGCTCCCCTGCCAGCGATTCTGGTTGATGTTCGCCCCATACCCGGCTCCACCAGATCTCCCACATTACCCAGCTAGTCATAAGGTGCTCCTGTTTGATGGCTGCGCGTCGCAGTCTGTTGAGTGCGACAGGGCAAGCTTGGCCGCATCCCATGACAGGGGGATGACGCAGGCATGATGAATTGAGGACAAGGAGGAGTACGGCAATGCTCGCGGTGCGAGTGATCAGCAACGCGTGCGGCAACAGGATCAGGCTGGGGACGCGCTACCTGGGGCAAACGGCAGCAACAAAAAGAGCGACCCTGGGGTCGCTCTTTTTCATGGAGGCAGACGCGTGATTATTCGTCGCTCGCTGCACCCTCTTCAGTGGACCCTTCAGTGGATCCTGCATCGGCAGAGCCGGCATCTGGCGCGGTATCTGTGCCTTCGGACACCTCACCGTCAACGGCCACGATGTCGTTCTCTTCCTCGTCGCTCTCGGCGATACGCTGCAGGCCGACCACTGTCTCGTCTTCACCGGTACGGATCAGACGCACACCGCCGGTGTTACGGCCTATGACGCTCACCTCGGCGACGCGAGTACGGACCAGGGTGCCGCCATTGGTGATCAGCATGATCTGGTCGGTATCTTCGACCTGGATCGCATCGATCACCTTGCCGTTACGCTCGTCCACCTTGATGGAACGAACGCCCTGGGTACCACGGCTCTTGGTCGGGTACTCGGTCAGCGCGGTACGCTTGCCGTAACCGTTCTCGGTGGCGGTCAGAATGGCACCCTCGCCACGGGGGACGATCAGGGACACCACCTTGTCACCGTTGAGCAGGCGGATACCACGTACCCCACCGGCGGTACGGCCCATGGGACGTACGCCCTTGAAGGTACCCTTGCTTTCGGTGCCTTCGCCGTTGTCGCTGCCATCGTCGTCGTTGCCGGCGTCAATGACACTCTCGTCATCCCCGTCGACATCATCGCTGGCATCGGCATCGGCATCGGCTGCATCGGCGCGGCCGCTGCCTTCATTGAAGCGAACCACCTTGCCCGCATCGGAGAACAGCATGATCTCGTTGCTGCCATCTGTGATATCCACCCCGATCAGCTCATCACCCTCTTTGAGGTTGATGGCACGAATACCGGAGGAGAGCGGACGGCTGAACGCAGACAGGCTGGTTTTCTTCACGGTACCGTCGGCGGTGGCGAAGAAGACATACTTGTCATCGGCATACTCTTTGACCGGCAGGATGGCGGTGATGCGCTCACCCTCTTCCAGCGGCAGCAAGTTGATGATCGGACGACCACGGGCGCCACGGGACGCCTCCGGCAACTGATACACCTTGAGCCAGTAGACCTTGCCACGGGTGGAGAAGCACAGAATGGTGTCGTGGGTGTTGGCCACCAGCAGACGTTCCACAAAGTCCTCTTCCTTGATCCGGGTGGCCGACTTGCCACGACCACCGCGGCGCTGGGCCTCGTAGTCGGTCAGCGGCTGGTACTTCACATAACCCTGGTGAGACAAGGTCACGACCACGTCTTCCGGGGTGATCAGATCTTCGATGTTGATCTCGGCGCTGGAGGCGCTGATCTCGGTGCGACGCGCGTCGCCATACTGCTCGCGCACGGCCAGCAGCTCATCGCGGATCACTTCCATCAGCCGTTCCGGGCTTGCCAGGATGAACAGCAGCTCGGCGATCAGATCCAGCAGAGATTGGTACTCTTCCAGGATCTTCTCGTGCTCGAGGCCGGTCAGCTTGTGCAGACGCAGATCCAGGATGGCCTGGGCCTGCTGTTCGGTCAGGAAGTATTGACCTTCACGGATGCCAAACTCCGGCTCCAGCCACTCGGGGCGGGCCGCGTCGTCGCCTGCCTTTTCCAGCATGCCGGCCACGTTGCCGAGTTCCCAACCGCGGGCAACCAGCTTGGCTTTGGCGTCAGCCGGGGTATCGGAGTGACGGATCAGCTCTATGATGGGGTCTATGTTGGCCAGCGCCACCGCCAGACCTTCCAGGATGTGGGCCCGATCCCGCGCCTTGCGCAGTTCGAACACGGTCCGGCGGGTCACTACCTCACGGCGGTGCAGCAGGAACGCATCCAGAATGTCTTTAAGGTTCATCACCTTGGGCTGGTTGTTATCGAGCGCCACCATGTTGATGCCGAACGTGGTCTGCAGCTGGGTGTGCTTGTAGAGATTGTTCAGCACAATCTCGCCAGACTCGCCACGTTTGATCTCGATAACGATGCGCATGCCGTCCTTGTCGGACTCATCGCGCAGGGCACTGATGCCCTCGACTTTCTTCTCTTTGACCAGCTCGGCGATCTTCTCGATCAGCCGCGCCTTGTTCACCTGATAAGGCAGCTCGTGAACCAGGATGGTCTCGCGACCCGTCTTGTCGTCCACTTCCACTTCGGCCTTGGCGCGCACATAGACGGAGCCGCGACCGGTGCGGTAAGCCTGCACTATGCCGGCGCGACCGTTGATGATGGCGCCAGTGGGGAAATCAGGCCCTGTGATATAGGTCATCAACTCATCGATGGTGAGATCGCTATTTTCGATCAGCGCCAGACAGCCGTTGACTATCTCGGTGAGGTTGTGAGGAGGAATGTTGGTCGCCATGCCCACCGCGATACCGGATGAGCCGTTGACCAGCAGGTTGGGCACCTTGGTGGGCATGACAGCCGGGATCATCTCGGTACCGTCGTAGTTCGGTACCCAGTCCACTGTCTCTTTGTCCAGATCGGCCAGCAGCTCGTGGGAGATGCGGGCCATCCGCACTTCGGTGTAACGCATGGCGGCGGCGCTGTCGCCGTCGACCGAACCGAAGTTGCCCTGACCATCGACCAGCATGTAGCGCATGGAGAAATCCTGCGCCAAGCGGACGATGGTGTCATACACGGCACTGTCGCCGTGCGGGTGGTATTTACCAATTACGTCACCGACCACACGGGCCGATTTTTTATAGGGCTTGTTCCAGTCGTTCCCCAACTCGTTCATAGCAAACAGAACGCGGCGGTGAACCGGTTTCAAGCCATCACGCACATCCGGCAGAGCTCGTCCTACGATCACGCTCATGGCGTAATCAAGATAGGAACTCTTGAGCTCTTCTTCGATGTTGATCGGCGTGATCTCTCTGGCCAGATCGCTCATAGAAAGCCTTAATCCCTAATTAGTTGTTCTTTGGCTTAAACAGCGCGCCATGGTAACACACTGAGCCAAATACCTTAAGCCACAAATCCGGGTAACAAGTCGGGCTGGTGTGACAAAGTGTGTCCGTTATAATGCCCGCCAGGACAATAGATTGCGCCCAAGTCTTGCTACCTGCGCGCCCTGCCACAGGATCATCAAAACATGAATAGTGATGCCAATGTCGATCTGACAGAAATCGCCAAATTTGAAGCCATCGCCTCCCGCTGGTGGGACATGGAGGGCGAATTCAAGCCACTGCATCAAATCAATCCGGTGCGCCTTGACTGGATCACCGACAAGAGCGGCGGCCTGTTTGGCAAGCACATCCTCGACATCGGCTGCGGGGGCGGCATTCTCTCCGAGAGCATGGCCCGGCGCGGTGCCCGCGTCACCGGCATCGACATGGGCAAGGAGCCCCTCGGCGTCGCCCGCCTGCACGCCCTGGAACAAGGGGTGGAGCTCCAGTACCAGCAGATGACGGCGGAGGAGCACGCCGGCCAGGCCCCTGGCCAGTATGACGTGGTCACCTGCATGGAAATGCTGGAGCATGTGCCGGATCCTGCTTCTGTGCTGCGCGCCATCGCCACCCTGGTGCGCCCGGGCGGGCGGGTGTTCGTCTCCACCATCAACCGCAACCCAAAAGCCTACCTGATGATGATCCTGGGGGCCGAATACCTGATGAAGATGGTCCCCAAGGGCACCCATGATCACAAGAAGTTCATCACCCCAGCCGAACTGTGTCGCATGGGTGAAGCGGCGGGCCTGCTGGTGCGTGACATGAGCGGCGTGCACTATTCGCCGCTGACCGGCCAGTTCAAGCTCGGCAAGAACGTCGACGTCAACTACATGGTGGAGTTCATCCGCCCGGAGCAAGGCTGATGAGCGACTCTCACCCGGTGCCGCTGCGCTGCGTGCTGTTTGATCTCGACGGCACCCTGCTCGACACGGCTCCCGATCTGGGCGCCGCCGTCAACCATGTGCTGGTGAGCGAAGGCTTTGCCCCGCTCTCCGAGGCCATCATCCGCCAGACCACCTCCCATGGCGCGCTCGGGCTGCTCAGGGCCGGACTTGGCGATGAGTTGCTCGAGGAGCTGGGTGCCACGCGCCTGCGCACCGCCCTGCTCGACTTCTACGCCGCCCACCTGTGCGTCGGCACCCGCCCCTATGAGGGCATGGTGGCGCTCATCGAATGGCTGGACGAACGGGCCCTGCCCTGGGGCATAGTCACCAACAAGCCCGGCTTTCTGACCGAGCCGCTGCTGGCGGCCCTGCCCGAGCTTGCCAGCTGCGGCGTCACCGTCAGTGCCGATACCCTGCCGGTGCGCAAGCCAGACCCTGCCCCCATGTACTTTGCCTGCGAGCAACTGGGCGTCGACGCCGCCCACTGCCTCTACGTAGGGGATCATGTGCGTGACATAGAGGCGGGCCGCAATGCGGGCATGCGCACCGCAGTCGCGGGTTGGGGTTATCTGAGCGATGACGAGGATCCCGCCGACTGGGGCGCGGATCTGCACTTTGATACCGTGCAGGCCCTGCACCACTGGCTGCGTTACGAGGTAGCCTGACCCATGATCCGCCGGGTCACAGGCATTGATGGATCATAAAGGCAGCTTTGTTGCCAAACGGTGTCCATATGAGCACCAACATATGGATGTTCGTGGGTACGCCAGGATGCGATGGGAGATCAGGAGTGATCTCCCGTTTTTGCCATTTGGCAACCGCTAACACACTGGGACAGGACACCTTTTGACCCTTGCTGCACAAGGGATAACCAGACTGAATTTGCTAGTAAAAACACCCCGTTTTCGCAAGCAAAAAAAGTTATTTAAATTTTCCATGTTCGATCATCAGACTTGCATTTACCGGATCGGACGCATGAAAACCCACTCACTGTGAGCATCCACTAACCTGGGTCGCGACACCCACAATTTATCCACAGCTAATGCCTTATCCACAGATTGCAAAGCCGGGTAGACCTCACTATCTTGTAGCTCGAACTTAAAATAACACTATATCTTGTGATTCATCGCACAATACGCCCCCACCTCCCGCAGCCGATCACGGCCAGGAGGTCAAGGCCGTGCGATGGTTTTTCGGGAATCAACTAAAGGTCATCAGCCAATGAACTTGTTTGTGACGAAGCGTAACGGCCACAAAGAACCCATCGATCTGGATAAAATTCACCGCGTGCTGGATTGGGCCGCCGAGGGACTCGACAACGTGTCTGTCTCCCAGGTGGAACTCAAGTCCCACATCCAGTTCTATGACGGCATCCGTACCGCCGATATCCACGAAACCGTCATCAAGGCCGCTGCTGACCTGATCTCCGAGCAAAGCCCGGATTACCAGTACATGGCCGCCCGTCTGGCCATCTTCCACCTGCGCAAGAAAGCCTACGGCCAGTTCGAGCCGCCCCACCTCTACCAGCACGTCGCCCGTCTGGTAGACATGGGCAAGTACGACAAGCACCTGCTGACCGACTACACCCAGGCCGAATTCGAGGAACTCAACGAGCACCTGGATCACTGGCGTGACATGGACTTCTCCTACGCCGCCGTCAAGCAGCTGGAAGGCAAGTACCTGGTGCAGAACCGCGTCACCGGCGAGATCTACGAGAGCCCGCAGTTCCTCTATATCCTGGTGGCGGCCTGCCTCTTCTCCAAGTATCCGAAAGATACCCGTCTGGACTACATCAAGCGTTTCTACGATGCGGTCTCGACCTTCAAGATCTCCCTGCCGACGCCTATCATGAGCGGCGTGCGCACCCCGACTCGCCAGTTCAGCTCCTGCGTGCTGATCGAGTGCGATGACAGCCTGGATTCCATCAATGCCACCGCCAGCGCCATCGTGCGCTACGTCTCCCAGCGCGCCGGCATCGGCATCAACGCCGGGCGCATCCGTGGTCTGGGCAGCCCCATTCGTGGCGGTGAAGCCTTCCACACCGGCTGCATCCCCTTCTACAAGTACTTCCAGACCGCGGTCAAGTGCTGCTCCCAGGGCGGCGTGCGCGGCGGTGCGGCCACCCTGTTCTACCCGCTGTGGCACACAGAAGTGGAGAGCCTGCTGGTCCTGAAAAACAACCGCGGCGTGGAAGAGAACCGGGTCCGTCACATGGACTACGGCGTGCAGATCAACAAGCTGATGTACCAGCGCCTGATCAAGGGCGGCGACATCACCCTGTTCTCCCCGTCCGATGCCCCCGGCCTGTACGACGCCTTCTTCGCGGATCAGGACAAGTTCGAGCAGCTCTACGTCAAGTACGAGCAGGATCCGGCCATTCGCAAGAAGACCCTCAAGGCAGTCGATCTCTTCTCCCTGATGATGCAGGAGCGCGCCGGCACCGGTCGCATCTACATCCAGAACGTGGATCACTGCAACACCCACAGCCCGTTCGATCCGAGCGTGGCGCCGGTACGCCAGTCCAACCTCTGCCTCGAAATCGCGCTGCCCACCAAGCCGCTCAACAACGTGGATGACGAAGAGGGCGAGATTGCCCTGTGCACCCTGTCTGCCTTCAACCTGGGTGCCATCGAGAAGCTGGAAGATCTGGAAGAGATGGCGGATCTCGCCGTGCGCGCTCTGGATGCCCTGCTCGACTATCAGGACTACCCGCTCAAGGCCGCCCAGAAAGGCAGCATGAACCGTCGCACCCTGGGGATAGGCGTCATCAACTACGCCTACTACCTGGCCAAGAACGGCGCCCGTTACTCCGACGGTTCCGGTCTGGCGCTGACCCACCGCACCTTCGAGGCGATCCAGTTCTACCTGCTGAAGGCCTCCGTGCAGCTGGCCCGCGAGTTCGGCCCCTGCCCGGCCTTCAACGAGACCACCTATGCCCAGGGCATTCTGCCCATCGATACCTATAAAAAGGATCTCGACAACCTGTGCAACGAGCCGCTGCACCTGGACTGGGAAACCTTGCGTGAAGAGATAAAGACTGTGGGTCTGCGCAACTCCACCCTGACCGCCCTGATGCCGAGCGAGACCTCCAGCCAGATCTCCAACGCCACCAACGGCATAGAGCCGCCGCGCGGCCTGGTGTCGGTCAAGGCCTCCAAGGACGGCATTCTCAAACAGGTGGTGCCCGAGTATCATCGCCTGAAAGATCAATACGAACTGCTCTGGAAGCAACCGAGCGTCGATGGCTATCTGCAGCTGGTCGGTATCATGCAGAAGTTTGTGGATCAGGCGATCTCCGCCAACACCAACTACGACCCCGCCCGTTTCGAAGGCAACAAGGTACCGATGAAGCAGCTGCTCAAGGATCTGCTGACCGCTTACAAATACGGCCTCAAGACCCTCTACTATCACAACACCCGTGATGGTGCGGATGACGCACAAGCCGATATGCTGGATGACGGTTGTGCCGGTGGCGCCTGCAAGATCTGATTAACCGGGCGGGAGCGACAAGCTCCCGCTCTCCTGTTTTATCCATTCAATACATTCTGGTAACCATGGCCTATTCAACTTTCTGCCAAACCCAAAACGACCAGCTCAAAGAGCCGATGTTTTTTGGCCAATCGGTCAATGTGGCCCGTTATGATCAACAAAAACACGAAGTCTTTGAACGGCTGATCGAGAAACAGCTCTCCTTCTTCTGGCGCCCGGAAGAGGTGGATGTCTCCCACGACCGCATCGACTATCAGGCGCTGCCGCCCCACGAGCAGCACATCTTCATCTCCAACCTGAAGTACCAGACCCTGCTGGATTCCATCCAGGGCCGCAGCCCGAACGTGGCGCTGCTGCCGCTGGTCTCCATTCCGGAGCTGGAAACCTGGATCGAGACCTGGGCCTTCTCGGAGACCATCCACTCTCGCTCCTACACCCACATCATTCGCAATATCGTCAACACCCCGGCCCAGGTGTTCGACGATATCGTGACCAACGAGCAGATCTTGAAGCGCGCCGGCTCCATCAGCTGCTTCTACGATGACCTGATTGAAGCGACCGCGCTCTACAACCTGCACGGTGAAGGGACCCACAGCGTCGCCGGACAGATGCGCACCATCACACTGCGCGAGCTGAAGAAGAAGCTCTACCTGTGCCTGATGAGCGTCAATGCGCTGGAGGCGATCCGCTTCTACGTCAGCTTCGCCTGCTCCTTCGCCTTCGCCGAGCGCGAGCTGATGGAAGGCAACGCCAAGATCATCAAGATGATCGCCCGCGACGAAGCGCTGCACCTGACTGGCACCCAGCATATGCTGAACCTGATGCGCACCGGCCAGGACGACCCCGAGATGGCCGAGATTGCCGCCGAGTGCGAGCAGGCCTGCTTCGAGATCTTCAAGGAAGCCGCCATTCAGGAGAAGGAGTGGGCCGAGTACCTGTTCCAGGACGGCTCCATGATAGGCCTGAACAAGGACATCCTCTGCCAGTACGTGGAGTACATCACCAACCTGCGCATGAATGCGGTCGGTCTGCAGCCAGCCTTTGCCGGGGCCAAGCAAAACCCGATTCCCTGGATCAACACCTGGCTGTCGTCCGACAACGTGCAGGTCGCCCCCCAGGAAGTGGAAGTGAGCTCCTACCTGGTCGGCCAGATCGACAGTGAAGTGCACGCCGATGACTTGGGTGATTTCGAGCTGTGATGAGGTTTACCCTGATGGCCTCGGTGACGTCGCGCGGTGAGTGACACCGTCAAGATGCAGGCCCCTGCCCCGCAGCCTGCAACACGGCAGGAGGCCCCACAGGCGCCGCTGGTGCATACCCGCGACGGCGCCCTGCTCGCCCATCCCGGCGAGAGCCTGTTGGAGACCCTGGAGCGCCACGGCCATCATCTGGAGTTCCAGTGCCGCAGCGGTTATTGCGGCGCCTGCCGCACGCCCTTGCTGGCAGGCTCTGTGCACTACCCCAATGTGCCGCTGGCATTCGTCTCCCCAGGCGAATGCCTGCCCTGCTGCTGCAAACCGGTCGGTGCCATCCGGCTGGACATCAAGAAAGGCTGACGCAGCAAGCACCACACACTTCGCCAAACAAAAAGCCGCCGGATTGCTCCGGCGGCTTTTTTATCGCTCGTCTTTTTATCGCTCGTCTCTGGCTTGGGGCCCTGACCCGTCAGAGCCCCTTGATTGACTTCAAAGCCAGGGCGCTGCGGTCGGTCCCTGGTGCAGGCCCAGCTTCCAGACCCGACCAAAGTGCTTGTAGTGACCGGCGGCCACGCCAGCCTTCTCACCCATGCCATGGTAGAGATCCAGGTGCCCCTTCTTCACGGCGCCACCCACATCCAGCGCGATCAAGAGCCGCAGCTGGTGTTTGCCGGTCCAGTTGCCCGCCTTGTCGAGCAGGGGCACTTCCGCAAGGATGGGGGTGCCCATCGGCAGCAGTGTCTTGTCGGCCGCCACGGCCGCCAGCGGCAACAACGGAATGCCGGCGGCGCCGATCACGTCATTGGTGGGGCGACGCTCGAAGAAGACATAGGAAGGGTTCTGCTCCACCAGCTCCTTGACGCTCTCCTCCGGTTTGCTGTTGGCCCAATCCTTGATGGCCTTCATGGACATCTGCTCCTTGGGCACTTCGCCGCGATCGATCAGCACACGGCCGATACTCACGTAGCCGTGACCGTTCTTGCCGCTGTAACCCAGGTATTGCAACCGATCGTCATCGCCGTAGTGGACAAAGCCCGAGCCCTGTACGTCCATCAGGAAGTTGTCGATGAGGGATTTGCTGTAACCCAGCTCCAGCCCCCGGTTGGCCAGCGCCCCCTGGTGGATCTCGGCCCGGCTCGGGCAGCGGCCACCGCACTTGGGCATGGCATAG
This sequence comes from Aeromonas sp. MR19, assembly GCF_963899305.1. Lineage (NCBI taxonomy): Bacteria > Pseudomonadati > Pseudomonadota > Gammaproteobacteria > Aeromonadales > Aeromonadaceae > Aeromonas > Aeromonas sp. MR19. The sequence goes on along the minus strand of NZ_CAWQWZ010000021.1, from coordinate 48,860 downwards.
ATGGGGTACTTGTACTTGGCATCCGGGCGATGACGCACCTCCAGTACCGGCGAGTAGTAACCGGTAAACAGCACGTTGCCCATGCGATCGGCGCCGCCCAGCTGGGCCAGGCTGATGCCGTACCGGGTGATCTGGGCCGGGTTGCCGCCATTGGCGACCCAGCGGGATAGCTGGCGATAAAGCTCGCCATAGCGACGGGTCATCTTGCCGGAGCGCTCCAGCACCAGCCGGCTCTGGGGACCGAACTTGCTGTAGTCGGCGCGCTGGTGACTGTTGACGCGTTCTACCCGCACCAGATCATCCGGCAGGGGGCCGTCCAGATACTGCTTGCCCAGATTTTCCGGCACCTCGCAGTTGAGAAAACATCTGGCCTCGGGTTTCTTCTTGGGCACCTGTGCTTGATCAGAGTTGCCCGCACAACCGGCCAGCCCCAGCACTGCGGCAGTCAGCCAGTACGCGTGTTTATTCATATGTCCTCATATAACACCAAGCCTCATGCTTGGCGGGGAAGATGCCAAATTTGCAGGGGGAAAGCAAACGCCATCAGCCCCTTGGCAGTGGATTTCTCCAAAGGGGATCTTCTGGGTTATAACAAGGTAACAAGGTGTGAGAGGCCATGGATGGAACAGCTCGAGATCTTCCCGCTGCAGAGCCCCTGCATAGGGGTATGCGAAGTGAACAACAAGGGCTACTGCAAGGGCTGCCTGCGCAATCGGGAGGAGCGCTTCAACTGGCTCACCATGACCCCCGCCGAGCAGCAGGAGGTGATGCGCCTGTGCCGCAACCGCAAGGCCCGGGTCGACGCCGCCCGTCGCAAGGCGCAAGAAGCCATCCAGGCCAGTGAGCAAGCGCAGGCCGGCTGGGATTTTTGAATCCCCCTCTCACCTCCCTCTTTTATCCCTTTCTCATCAGCCATAAAAAAAGCGGCCCGCAGGCCGCCTTGTCACTCATGGTTGTGAGCTTGTCACGCCGTCGCCAGCTTGGCCTGCGCTTCGCCGCGCTTGAGCATGGCGTAGCCAACTCCGGTCACCAGGGAGCCTGCCGCTATGGCCAGTATGTACATGAACACATGGCTGATGGCGTTCGGGATGAAGAGCACGAACAGACCACCGTGAGGGGCAACCAGCTCGCAGCCGAACAGCATGGAGAGCGCACCGGTCAGGGCGCCCCCCGCCATGCAGGCCGGGATGACGCGCATCGGATCCTTGGCGGCAAACGGAATGGCCCCCTCGGAGATGAAGCACAGACCCAGTACGAAGGAGGCCTTGCCCGCTTCCTGCTCCGCCTTGATGAACTTGGCGCGGGCCAGGAAGGTGGCGATCCCCATTCCCAGTGCCGGCACCATGCCGGCGGCCATCACGGCAGCCATGGGAGCATAGGTCTTGGAGGCCAGCAGGCCTACCCCGAAGGCGTAAGCGGCCTTGTTGACCGGGCCACCCATGTCGAAGCACATCATGGCACCGATAATGACACCCAGCAGCACGGCGTTGGCAGAGCCCATGTTGTTGAGGAAGGTGGTCATGGCACTCATGATGCCCGCAACCGGACCGCCCACCACGTAGATCATCACCAGACCGGTAAACAGGCTGGCAACCAGCGGAATGATGAGGATGGGCTTGAGCGCTTCCAGGGTCACCGGCAGGCGCACCTTGTCACTCAGGTACTTGGCACAGTAACCGGCCAGGAAACCGGCGACGATACCGCCGAGGAAGCCGGCGCCGAGAGAACTTGCCAGCATACCGCCTATCATGCCGGGCGCCAGACCCGGACGGTCGGCGATGGAGTAGGCAATGTAACCGGCCAGTACCGGGATCATCAGGGCGAAGGCCGAGCCACCGCCGATCTTCATCAGGGCGGCAGCCAGGGTTCCCTCAACCTTGAACGCCTCGATCCCGAAGATGAAGGAGATGGCGATGATGAGGCCACCGGCCACCACCATGGGCAGCATGAAGGAGACACCGGTCAGCAGGTGCTTGTAAGGGCCGGCCTTCTCCTCTTTCTTGGGCTGGCTGGCACCGCTGTGGCGATAGAGTGTTGCTTCGGTCCATGCCTTATCCAGCTCGGCACGGGTCTTCTTGAGCGCAGCGCCCGTGCTGGTGCGATAGACGGGCTTGCCATCGAAGCGGGCCATGTCCACTTCGATGTCGGTGGCGAGGAACACCAGATCGGCGGCGGCAATCTCATCCGCGGTCAGGGCATTCTGGGCACCGACCGAGCCTTGGGTCTCGACGCGGATCTGGTGGCCCAGCTGCTTGGCCATGGTTTCGAGCGCTTCCGCCGACATGAAGGTGTGTGCCACCCCGGTCGGACAGGCGGTAACAGCGACAATGCGCTTGGCACCGGTTGTCGGCTTGGCAACGACAGGGGCCGCCTGATGGCGATAGACGCTGGCACCGCTGCTGGCGGCGTCAAGCACGGCGGCCGGATCCTGCAGCGCCAGATCCATGCTCCCCTGATAGACACGCTTGCCGTCATAGGCGGCGAGATCCACTGGGCTACTTGCCACCACCAGCACCAGGTCGGCGGCGGCAATCTGCTCCTTGCTCGGCACCTGACGAGGTTGCACGCTGGAGCCGACATCGAGGGTGAGCTCCCAGCCCGCCAGTTTGGCCTGCTGTTCTATCCGTTTTGCAGCGAGAAAGCTGGTGGCAATGCCCGCCGGGCAAGCCGTAACCAGAATTGCTTTCATTGGGCATCTCCTGAGTTTTCCATTGAGGGGGTATTGAGTCGGGTCGGGGCAAGGTCATCCAGACGTTGCACACGCACTTGCTCGAGTAAAGGTGTCAGTACATCGATATCACTAAAACCGACCGCGATCTGACTGACCGCCAGCGCCGAGACGGCGGTGGCCAGACGCAGGGTCTGCTCCGGTGCCCAGCCGAGGCTGAGGCCGTGGGCCAGCCCCGCCACCAGGGAGTCGCCGGCACCAACGGTGCTGACGACCTTCATGCGCGGCGGGATGGCCTGCCAGGTGGCATCCGGACCAAACCAGACCAGGCCGTCGGCGCCGTTGGAAATCACCACATGGGCTATCCCCTGGGCCTGCAGCTCGCGGGCACACTCGGCCTGCTCGCTCAGGGTCTTGATGGGGCGACCGGCCCATTGCTCAAGCTCTTCCAGATTGGGTTTGATCAGGGTCGGCGCTGCCTTGATGCCTTCCGTCAGGGCCAGGCCGCTACAATCGAAGATCACCTGCTTACCCTTGGCCTTGAGCAGGCGAATGAGGCGAGCACAGTAATCGGGGACAACCCCCTTGGGCAGGCTGCCGGCCAGCACAAACCAGTCTGCCTGCGGCGCCAGCTCATCGATGGCCGCCTCAAGGGCCGCCACTTCACCCTCATGGATGGTGAGCCCCGGCAGGTTGAGATCCGTAACCCGACCCGATTGCTCCGAGATCTTGACGTTGATACGGGTGCTGCCCGTCACGCGAACAAAGTGATCGGCCAGGGCCCGCTCGGCAAACAGGGTGACGAAGCTCTGCTGGTTGCCCTCGCCGAGCCAGCCGGTCAATCCCACGTCACGGCCCAAGTCTTTCAAGACCATGGCAACGTTGATCCCCTTGCCCGCGGCGCGCAAATTGGCTTCGCTCACCAGATTCACTTCGCCCAGGCTCATGGCCTCGAGGCGAGCGGTGAGATCCAGCGCGGGGTTGAGGGTGATGGTCACTATGTCCATCAGTGCGCCCCCTCGCCCAGCCCGGCAGCGATGGCCGCGCCAATGCCCTTGAGGGCCGCTTCGGCATCCGCCCCTTCGGCGCGAAACGCCAGACGGTGGCCACACTTGACGCCGAGGCCAATCACCTTCATCAGGCTCTTGGCGGAGACCGCTTCACCGCTACCGTCCAGATTCGCCACCCGGATGTCGGACTCGAACTCCTTGGCCACCTTGACCAGCATGGCGCCCGGACGGGCGTGCAGGCCATGGGGATTGATGATGGTGAAGGTCTCGGAAAGACCGCTCGCCGGCCCCGCCTGCAGCATGGCCAGCCCTTCGCTGCCAGTCAGGGTGGCAAGCTGACCTGCGGCAGCCAGTTTGGCCAGATTCTCCAGCTGCGGCAGATGGCTGGCATCGGCGGCGCACAGCAGCAGCAGGGCACTGACCGGCAGTTCCCCTGCCTGCAACTGCGCGCTCGGGGTCGCCACGACCCAGCCGGTCTGGGCCGCGGGTGTACGGGCCAGCCAGACGCCATCGCCCAGATAGACGGGCTCGCTTGCCAGCAGGGAAGTGACCATGGCGGCCTCCCCCCAACCGGCGGATTTGGCGCGGGCGGCAGCGCCCAGCAGCAGCTGGTCGCGATCGTCGGCAGGGAAGTCGGCCAGGGTCAGGAACTGCACCTCTTTGGCGGTCGTGGCCCCGGTCAGAATAGCGATGATGGTGTCGGCATCGGCGGCATTTTTAAGGGCCTCGGCCGCCTGCTCGTCACCCAGCACGTGGGTGAGCTGACGCAAGATGCCCAGATGCTCGTCGGATTTGGCGGCGATGCCGATGGCCACATAGGCAATCTGCCCCTGGTCCCACTCGATGCCCTGAGGGAATTGAGCCACCATGACCCCCGTGCTTTTCACCAGATGACGGGTGTCCGTGGTGCCGTGGGGAATGGCAATGCCGCTGCCGAGGTAGGTGGCGTGCTGCGCTTCCCGCGCCAGCATGCCGTCCACATAACCAGCTTCCACCAGACCGGCTTCGGTCAGTTTGCCTGCCAGCAGGGCGATGGCATCCGCCTTGGTCGCCACCGATTGCCCCAGCAATATCTGCTGCTGCGCCAACTTCAACATAGAGATTCTCCATCAGGTTCCAGGCTGGCCGTGCGGCTCGCCGGATCAACACAATAAAAAGTTTGGGTCATTTACCTGCTGACAATAGACCGGATTGCATCCCTTCGGGAGCAGCCGGGGTTTTTATCCCCGGTCATCGATTGTCTGCTGACAAGCTGAATCGTTTCACTTACACTCAGACTGAATCGTTTCAGCCAATTGATCAAGTACCCACAAAGAGTGCTTTTCAATGATATGATCCCGCGCACACTTTTCGGTGCCCTCACCTGGCAGTGACCGTGGGCCTTGCAACTCAAACAGAGCCAATATGATGAAACTGGATGAAATCGCCGCCCTCGCCGGTGTCTCGCGCACCACGGCCAGCTATGTGATCAATGGCAAGGCCGATCAGTACCGCATCAGTCAGGCGACCCGTGACAAGGTGATGGCCGTGGTCACGGCCCACAACTACCAACCGGACAGCCGCGCCGCCTCCCTGCGCGGCGGCCAGACCAAGACCCTCGGCTTTATCCTGCCCGACCTTGAGAACGCCAGTTACGCCAAGCTCGCCAAGCGCCTCGAACAGGGTGCCCGGGCCCAGGGCTATCAGTTGCTGATCGTCTGCTCGGAAGATGAGCCGGCCACCGAGAAGGAGCTGGCCGAGATGCTGGCCAGCCGTCATGTGGATGCCCTGCTGGTGGCCAGCTGCCTGCCACCGGACGATCCCTTCTATCCGCGCCAACAGGCGCGCGGCATCCATGTGCTGGCCATCGACCGGGCCATGGCCGCCGACAAGTTCGTGACCGTCGCCAGTGAAAACCAGAAGGCGAGCTTTGATCTCACCGCCTCCCTGCTCACCCCGGCGCTCAAGCACATCGCCTTGATCACCGCGCTGCCGGCGCTCACGATCAGCCAGGAGCGAAAAGCGGGCTTCGAGCAGGCCGTCGCCAGCCACAACGCCACGCGCCATCTGTGCGAGGGGGCCCACTTCTCCCGCGCCGAGGGTTATCGCCTGATCAAGGAGTTGCACCAGCGACTCGGCCAGTTGCCCGAGGCTCTGGTCGCCACCTCCTACATATTGATGGAAGGGGTGCTGGACTACCTGCTGGAGCAGGAGACCGACATGAACCGACTCGCCATGGCCACCTTCGGGGACGATCGCCTGCTCGACTTCCTCCCCTTTGGCATCAACTCCCTGCCCCAGCAGCACGACGCCCTGGCCAGCCAGGCGCTGGAACTCGCCCTCAAGGCGATCAACGGCGAATACCTGTGCGGACTGCACTACGTGAGCCGGACCCTCAAGCGTCGCCGCTGACATCTCCCTTCACGCGCCGACGCTCTCCACGCCGGCGCGTTTTTCCACCAGTCAACGCCCCTTTCTGTCATCTTTTATTTCCACCTATTGCCACCTTCCAGTACAAAATCCGCCATTACAGGCTTGTTTCCACTATTTTGATCCGTTAACGTGGCAACCATCTTTTACAATCCACGGGTTTTTCGTAACGATGCGTCCACTCCGATATCGCTAGCCTCCGGTCCCGACCCCGGAGGCGCCTTGCCAGCACAGCCACTGGCACTCTTTTTTGAATACGCAGTTTCTCGATCTGGATGGACACCATGAACACCAAGACCCTGGGTTGTACCCTGTTGATTGCCGGCACCACCATAGGCGCCGGCATGCTGGCCCTGCCGCTGGCCTCCTCTTCCCTCGGCGGACCCGCCACCCTGCTGCTGATGGTCGGGCTCTGGGCCCTGATGGCCTTCACCGCCATGTTGCAGGTGGAAGCCAGCCTCAATACCGGCAAGTGGTACCTGCACCAGCTGGCGGATCACCTGCTCGGCCCCTGGGGCAAGCGCATCGCCTCCTTCTGCATCCTGATGCTGTTCTATTCGCTGGCCTCCGCCTACATCAGCGGCGGCAGCAGCCTGCTGGCTCAAGCCATGGCCGATGCCGGCATGACCGTCAGCCAGGAGCAGGCCGCCTGGGCCTTCACCCTGCTGTTCGGCGGCATGGTCTGCGTCGGCACCAAGCAGGTGGATTACCTCAACCGGCTGATGTTCACCGTGAAACTGGTGATCATGGTGGGGGTGCTGGCACTGCTGCTGCCCCGCGCCGAGGGACAACACCTGCTCTCCATGCCGCTCGGCCAGGGTCTGCTGCTGGCAGGCTTGCCGGTCATCTTCACCTCGTTCGGCTTCCACGGCTCCATCCCGAGCGTGATGCTCTACCTCGGTGATTGCCCCAAGCGGCTGCGCCGGGTGTTTGTGTGGGGCTCCGCCCTGCCGCTCATCCTCTACGTGCTGTGGCAGGTGGCCATCCTGGGCCTGCTCGGCCAGCAGACCCTGCTTCAGACCGGCGGGGCGCTGGACAGCCTCTTGGCCAACGTCGGCAACCTGGTCAGCTGGCCCGCCTTCAACCAGGCCATGCACCTGTTTGCCGATCTGGCGCTCGCCACCTCCTTCCTCGGGGTGACGCTGGGGCTGTTTGACTTCATGGCCAAGGTGACCCGCCGCAAGGACAACTGGCAGGGCCGCAGCCAGACCGGCCTCATCACCTTCGTGCCGCCCCTGCTGTTCGCCCTCTACTTCCCGCAAGGCTTCATCATGGCGCTGGGTTACGCCGCCATCGCGCTGGCGGTGCTGGCGGTGCTGCTGCCGGTGACCCTGGTGTGGCAGAGCCGCAAACGGGCCGAGGCGCACCACTACCGCGCCCCGGGCGGCGTGCTGGCCCTGGGCCTGGCCGGCGCCATGGGCGTGTTGATCGTGGGCGTGCAGGTGAGTGTCAGCCTCGGCTACTTGCCCGCGCTGTAAGCGTCCCGCTCCTCTCATACCAATGAAAAGCCCCGCCAATCTGGCGGGGCTTTTCATTGGGCACGATAACAAAAGCAGCTCCGAGTATCGCCCGCAGCTGCTCTGCTACTGCGGTTTAACGAGCCGAGACTGTGATGCTGGCCAGGTCGATCAGGTTGACCGCTCCGCCCTGCCCGCCGGCATCGTTGTAGGTCGCGTTCGCCTTCAGATAGCTCATGTTATAGAAATCACTCACCTGGATATCGTACTGCCCCGCCGGCACCGCGACGATGACGGGGGTAGAGTCGCGCAGCGGCTTGAGGTCGCCATCCTGCATCACGTGGGGCATCTGCACCATGCCGCTCGCGACCACCTTGCCATTGCTGAGCACGGACACCCGCTTCACCCCGTTGGTCACCCCCAGGTTGATGGCGTGCTGGGCATTGTTGTATTGCAGGCGAATGGCGCGCTTGCCATCCAGGGTGACGCCCCGCACCAGCAGGGTATCTTCCGGGCGGCCCCAATCCTTCAGATAGGGCACGGGAATGGCCGTATCAGCTGCCGTGAGGGTGCCGGTATGCGAGACCGCGTCGGCATCGACCGCGATGCGCTGGAGCTCGGGCTGGTAGCACACCGGCTTGGCGTGATGGGAGCGGTTGCCAGACTCGGGGTAGATGGCCTCCGCGCTGTAGCAATAGGCCATGCCCGGTTGCGGTGCCAGATCGTCGACCCAATCCCTCGCCGCATCGAGCCCGGCGGCCACCAGCTTGCCATCCCGATAGATGTTGTAGCTGAGCGTCCCTTTATTGACGCTGTCGTGCAACCCGACAACCAGCTTGCCCCCTTGCTCGGTGACCCCCAGCAGGGTGGGCTCGGTCGGTGCGAACACCTCGCGGTTTTCCACATCCAGCGGCGCCACGTCCTCGATCAGGCGGATCCCTTGTTCATCGGCCACCCCGGCGCCCAGCTGAACCTCGATCAGATTGCTGACCGCCAGCATATCCTCGGTGATCAGCTCACCCACGGGGGCACCATTGAGCGCTATGCCCCGCACCGGGTAGTAGCTGCCCTCCTCCCCGGCTTCGGGGAGCAGCAACTTGATCTCGATCTGCTTGCCGCGGTAGTTCAGCCCCTTGAGCGCCGCTTCCGGCTTGGCCCCCATCAGCTTGTGCAGGTGGGCGGTGACAAAGGGTGAAACTCGGATCCCCTGCTCTTCCACCTTGTAGCCAAAGAGGGTGCTGGTCACCATGCCGAGATAGCCGCCAACGGACCAGAGCTGGCGCTGAGAGTTGATAACCGGGCCCGTCAGGTCGGGATGGGTCAGATCCATCAGGGAGGGCTGACCGGAGAGCCACTCCAGGTTCTCCATGTTGGAGAGGTTGAGCGCGGCCCCGCGCATCAGGGAGTCGACATGGCGGTCGGCCACGGCCACGTTCTGCACCCTGGCGGCGGCTTTCAGCCCATAGGCGGAGACAAAGGGCCAGATGGCGCGGTTATGGTAGACCGGCATGTCGGGCTGCTGCGGGAAATAAACCGGGGCGCCATAAGGCCCCATGGGATAACGGCTGACGATCTCTCTGGCCTGCTCCTCATCGGCAATGCCCGCCAGTATGGCAAGGGACTCCCCGAGCAGGTCGAACTTGTAGGCCGGGCTCGGATCCGTATTGGTGTTGATCAGGCTGGCATACATCTTCTCATCCGCCAGCCAGAAGCCGTGATTGATGGCCTGCTTGAGCTCGGCCGCCCATTGGCTGTAGCGGGTCACCAGTTCATCCTGGCCCAGCTCGGTGGCCAGACGCGCCGCCAGCCTCAACCCCTGATAATGGAGCACGTTGGTGGAGAGGGACTTGCTCATGCCGATGTGGGCTATGTCTGCGGTGATCCACTTGGCATAGGTCTGATCACGCCAGTCGAGGAAGGATTGCTCCCCGCCATAGAGGCCATCGCCCTTATCGAAGGCCGCCAGGCGATCGCTCTCTATGGTATTGCGCAACCCCTCGAACGCCTCGGGCAGGAAGGCACTGCGCTCCCCGGCAGGCAAGGCCGCCAGCACCTGCTCGGCCGCCAGCGCCCAGCCCATGCGGTCTGTGCTGATGGGCCAGCTGCCCCCCGTCCCCGTATCCTGGATGATCTGGCGTCCCTGCGGGATCAGGCCGTCGAGGCCCTGCTTCAGCTCGGCTCTGAAATCGGAGAGCTTGAACTGCAAGGAGTTTCGCGCCCGTTGCGGATCCAGGACCCCCAGCCCCAGATCGGTGGCGTAGGAGAGATCCCGCGTCCAGACATAATGCCACTTGGCACCGGTTTCGAAGCAGTCACAGGGGATCGCCTGACCGCCGCCGTAACTGCCATCCTTGACCTGGGCCACGCTGTTTTGCCGCATCTCGTGCATCGCCAGCGCAAACAGGGCGTCAAACACCATGTCGCCCGAGCGCAGTCGGGGCAGATCGGCCTGCTCCTGATACGTGGTGAAGCTATCCCCCGGATCCCGCAACTCCTGGGTCGTCGACTGGGCATAGTCACGATAGTCGGCCCCGACCTGCTTGACCGAGAAGGTGGCCACCTCCTTGACCCCGGGTTTATGGGTCTGGTACTCCAGCTTCTCGATAAGATCATGCCCTTCATGAGGGTTGATCATGCCAAGATCCTCGTCGGTCGCCGCACTGACCAACAGCCAGGGAGCCTGCTCATCCTGACTCGCATCGAGGACAAACTTGTAATATCCCGCCTGCGACACCGACAGGGACGCCAGCTGGCAGCTGCTGTCACAGCGCTGCATCCTGACGCTTTCATTTAATGAAATGGCGCCGCGGGAACCAAAGCCGATCCCATCCTGCGCGGATGCCATCTTTATCTTGTGCTCCCCCGGGGCCAGCTTGGCGACCACCACATAGCGCTTGTCACCCTGGTAGACCATCTGCAAGAGAGGTTCGAGATTGCCATCTACACCCTTCAGATAGAGGCTCTCGCCGTAATTGGGGTCATCGCGCACCATGGCAAATTCGATGACGGGCGCCGCCAGATCGGCGTTGGTCACCTTGACCTGAATATCGAGCAACCCTTTTTCGGTCACAACCAGACGGTTGTTCTGGCCATTATTCTGGTAATACATGGGGTAGCGCTGATCCGGGAAAATACTGGTCTCTTTGCGGCTGTCGGCAGAAAAATCAGGATATTTTGTCCACTCCGGGCCCCCTACCTTGAAGGGCGACATGCCTGAATTCATCTTCAGGTTATCCAACCGATAGACCCCGTCCTTGAAAACCAGCTTGAATTTGTCTGCGCGATCCCAGCCGCTGAATTCCCCGACCAGATAGAGATCGAAATCCCAAGGGGCCTTCACCTCTGGTTTGACCGTATTGTCATTATCGAAAGATGAGCCATTATCGTTACAACCGGACAAGATGACGCCGCCGCATAATAATGCCACGGATAAAGCCAATGGATGGATTTTCATATATTCCCTTCGTTACTTTATTTTTTGTTATTTGAATGACAACAATAAAAATTGTTTTCACAGCTTACACCCGCATGTCTGGAAGGAAACATAGATGAGCTGACTGGCGAGATAGATGTGCTCTATAACGGCATGAAATTGCGTGATCGCACGCACTAAAATGGCGCTATTGCTGGCCAAAACGAATGGAAAACAACGTGAAGAGACACACATAAAAACCATTTCTGGCGATACGGTGGCGATTGACAGTCTCGCATGCTTGCACTAGCGTTGCGCTCCGCCTGACCCTGAACGGACGCCGTTTTCCGTGGACAAACATCTAAGACAATTCATCGAGGTCGCGACCCACAAGAGTGTGAGTCTGGCAGCCAGACATATGGGGCTGAGCCAACCGACGCTGACCCACAACATGAAGAAACTCGAAGAGAGCCTGGACACGACCCTGCTGATCAGGCACGCCGGCGGCGTGACGCTGACCGCCGCCGGGGAGCTGCTGCTGACACAAGCCCGCGTGATGCAGCGGATCTATGATGATACCCTCAGGCGGCTCGCGATTCTTCGCGAGCGAGCGGCCCTGCCACTGAGAGTGGGTACCGGCCATGCCTGGTGGCAGCATGTGCTGCAACCTGTCACTCTGCACTATCGAGCAGCCAATCCATCCTGTGCCATCAATATCGAGGTCGGCAATCACCTACGGCTATTGGATCTGCTCCTTGGCAATCATATCGACCTGTTTCTGGGACATGAGATCCATGGTCTGGATAAACATTACAGCCTGATATTCATCCCGTTATTTACCTCCAGCGATGCCATATTTGTCAGGGCCGGGCATCCCCTCCTGGGGAAAGTATGCAGCAAGCAGGATCTGGTAAATTACCCCAGCCTGTTGATCACCACGGATGAGCCGCAATATCTTCATCTGGTCGAGGACCTGGCAAGAAAGAAACAAGATCAGGCAGCTATGCAGCTCAATGACAAAATAATTTATACCTGCAATTCGCTGATGGCTGGCATTGACATGGCAAAGACCAGCAATGCCGTCATGCCCTATCCAGGCAGCATGGCGAGTTATTTCGCCCAATTCGGCATAGTCCCGCTCGACATGGATGAGGAATATAACAAAGGGGTTATCGGCATCTATATTTCTCGTGAGAAAATGGATGAGCCCCATATTCACACCCTGTGCCAACAGATCCAGACGCAAGTCAGCAAGCATGACTACTTGATTGCCAGCTGCTGAAGCCAGGATGGGCTCCCTCTACTCTGGGCGGCAACCCCAGCCACCGGGGATGGCGGTGAACGACAGACGCAAAAAAGCCCTGCCAATCTGGCAGGGCTTTTTATATCAACCTGTGACGCTGGGAGGTGTTACCTCACTCGCTTACTGGTTGTGGGTAGCGCGACGGGGGCGGCGAGCCTGGGCCGGTTTGCCGGCGCCATCGGCCGGACGCTGTCCGCCCTGCGGCTTGGGCTTGCCACCGTTACCGGTGCGGGCACCGCCGGCGTTGCCGCCATTGGCGGAGCGACCGGCGCCCTGACGCTGGCCCTGACCCTGAGGACGCGGCGCAACACGGCGCTGCTCGCTCGGATCACGGGGCTCTTTGCGCAGCGGCGCGCCTATACCACGGGCGATGTTGTCCAGGGTTTCGCGGGAGGCTTCGAAGCCGGCCACCTGCTCGCACGGGATGTTCTGCTTGGTCAGACGCTCGATGGCTTTGATAAGTTTGCCTTCATCAGCCGCGACCAGGGAGATGGCGTGACCGGCGGCACCGGCACGACCGGTACGACCGATACGGTGTACATAGTCTTCCGCCACGTTGGGCAGCTCGAAGTTGACCACTTGCGGCAACTTGTCGATGTCCAGACCACGGGCGGCGATGTCGGTCGCAACCAGCACCTTGACGCTACCTTCCTTGAAACCGGCCAGAGCACGGGTTCGGGCACCCTGGCTCTTGTTGCCGTGGATGGCGGCGGCGCTGACGCCGTTCTTGTCGAGGGTCTCGGCAACACGGTTGGCCATGTGCTTGGTACGGGTGAACACCAGTACCTGCTGCCAGTCGTTGCTGGTGACCAGATGGCTCAGCAGACCGATCTTGTTGGCCTTGTCGCACGGGTGAACCAGCTGCTCGATGCGCTCGGCCGTGCTGTTGCGCGGCGCCACTTCGATCACGGCCGGGTTGTTGAGCAGGCCGGTGGCCAGCTCGCGGATCTCGTCGGCGAAGGTCGCGGAGAAGAGCAGGTTCTGACGCTGCTTGGGCATCAGGGCCAGGATCTTGCGGATGTCGCGGATGAAGCCCATGTCGAGCATGCGATCCGCTTCGTCCAGCACCAGGATCTCGACTTCGTCGAACTTGACGGCGTTCTGGTTGTAGAGGTCCATCAGGCGGCCCGGGCAGGCAACCAGCACGTCCAGACCACGGCGAGTCGCCATCATCTGCGGGTTGATGCTGACACCGCCGAAGACCACGTGGCTGCGCATCGGCAGATGTTTGCCGTAGTTGCGCACGCTCTCGCCCACCTGGGCGGCCAGCTCACGAGTCGGGGTCAGTACCAGGGCGCGGATCCGGTTGGGAGAAACTTTACGCTTGCTCTCCATCAGACGCTGCAGCATCGGCAGGGTAAAGCCTGCGGTCTTGCCGGTCCCTGTTTGGGCCGCCGCCATCAGGTCGCGACCAGCCAGAACGGCGGGGATCGCTTGCAGCTGAATGGGAGACGGGGTGTCGTAGCCTTGCTCGGCAACGGCACGCAACAAGGGTTCGGCCAGACCGAGGGAAGAAAAACTCATAATTACCTGCTAGGGATAGTGGCGCCGGGGATTTGTGGTGGGGCTCCTCTGCTGAGCCGATGCCATCTCACAAGTTCTGGGCCTATTGAGAAAACAACGATTTCCCCGGGGAGCAGAGCAAAGGGGAAAGAATAGAGGCGCAGTCTAACGGAGTTGCCGTGGATAAACGAGAGAAATGTGATGTTCATCCCAGCGCGAACCGAAAAAGTGGGTCACCTTCCCGCTCGCAGATCCTGCCTCAGAACTCATTCGAATCAGGCTATGCTTGATGCCAGCAACAGACGACCATCATTTCAGTCCCCGAACAAGGAGGTTCAGGCTCATGGCTGCACATATCACAAGCAAGTGTCGTCGCTGGCGTCAGGCAGGCCTGCTGCTGCTGGCACTGGGCCTGAGCCTGCCGCTCGGGGCCAAGACCAGGCTGTCGGTGGCCTGGGGCCACTGGCCGCCCTTTAGCTACATCAACCCTCAAGGATCGCTGGATGGGCTGGATGTGACCCTGACCCGCCAGATCCTGAGCCAGGCCGGGCTGGAGGCGCGCTTTCGCAACCTGCCCTGGGCCCGGGCCCTGCACCTGATCAAGCAGCAACAGCTGGATCTGGCCATGGGAGCGCTCGATACCCCGGATCGGCGCGAGTTCGCCCGCTTCTCGGCCCCCTACCGGCGCAGTACCTTCGTGCTGCTGAGCCACAACCCCATTCCGGGCCATGCCGATCCCTGGCAAGGCATCCAGAGCCTCCCCGCCCTGTGCCAGCAGACGCAACTGCATCTGGGCAAGCTGCGTGGCACCCGCCCCACCCAGCGGATGGAGCACTGCCCGGCCCTCAAGGGCGCCAACGACTACAACACCGACGACAGGTTGATCGAGCTGCTGCTGGCTCGTCGCCTGGATGGGGTCATCATGGAGTGGCAATACGCGCGTTATCGGCTGCAACAGCTGGGGGCGGATGGCTTCATCCGCTGCCAGTTGTTGCTGCACCATCAGCCGGTCAGCCTGATGTTTGCCAAAGAGGCGGTGAGCGAGGCAGAGCTCGCCCGGGTCAATGACGCCATCGCCGCCCTTCCCTCGCCCGGCAGCGGCTTTGCCCCGCCTCCATGCCGGTTTGACAATCCAGAGAGTGAGGAAGCCGCGCCCAGACCAGACACGGCCCAGGCCCGTCAGCCCTAGGCGGCGAGATCCATAAAAAAGGCGACCCTGGGGTCGCCTTTTTGCGCTGCCTGTGACTGCGTCATTGCGTATTTTTCTGCGCCACCGTTCGATCAGTTGGCGGGGTAGGCAGGCCGATCAGCGCAGTTGGGGCGTATGGGTCAGCACACCCTGATTCTGGGCTCGATGGCGCAGCAGGTGATCCATCAACACCAGCGCCAGCATGGCTTCGGCGATGGGCACGGCGCGGATGCCGACACAAGGATCGTGACGACCCTTGGTGATCATCTCGATAGCCTCGCCCTCGGTATTGATGGTCTTGCCCGGCACTGTGATGCTGGAGGTGGGTTTGAGCGCCATGCTCACCACAATATCCTGACCGGACGAAATCCCGCCCAGAATACCGCCCGCATGGTTGCTGGCAAAGCCGGCCGGGGTCATCTCGTCGCGATGTTCGGAGCCTTTTTGCTCCACCACGGCAAAGCCGTCGCCTATCTCCACCCCTTTCACGGCATTGATACCCATCATGGCGTGGGCTATGTCGGCATCGAGCCGGTCGAACACCGGCTCGCCCAGGCCCACCGGCACCTTGCTGGCAATGACCTGTACCTTGGCACCGACACTGTTGCCCTCTTTTTTCAGGTCACGCATGTACTGATCGAGCGCCTCCAGCTTGCCCGCATCGGGGAAGAAGAAGGGGTTCTGCTCAATCTGCGCCGCGTCGAACGCCTCGGCCTTGATGGGGCCGAGCTGGGAGAGGAAGCCGGTGATCTCGATGCCGTGCATCTGCTTGAGATACTTCTTGGCGATGGCCCCCGCAGCCACCCGCATGGCGGTCTCACGGGCGGAGGAGCGACCGCCGCCCCGATAATCCCGCTGACCGTATTTCTGGTGGTAGGTGTAATCGGCATGGCCCGGGCGGAACACATCCTTGATGTCGGAGTAGTCCTTGGAGCGCTGATCGGTATTCTCGATGAGCAGCCCGATGGAGGTGCCCGTGGTCTTGCCCTCGAACACCCCGGAGAGGATCTTCACCTCATCCGGTTCACGGCGTGGCGTGGTGTAACGGGAGGTGCCGGGCTTGCGCCGATCCAGATCTCCCTGCAGATCCGCTTCGCTGATTTCAAGTCCCGGCGGGCAGCCGTCGACCACAGCGCCCAGCGCCAGGCCGTGGCTCTCGCCAAAGGTGGTGACCCGAAAGAGTTGGCCAAAACTGTTCCCTGCCATGGGTGCTCCTTGCTGCTTAGCTCTTGTAAATCGCGAAATGGTCCCGGTATTGCTCCAGCTCGGCCCTGGTCATCACGAACACGCCGTGACCACCGTTCTCGAACTCGACCCAGGTAAAGGGCACTTCCGGGAACTGGGCTTCCAGGTGGATCATGCTGTTGCCCACCTCGACCACCAGCACGCCGTCATCCTTGAGGAAGTCGGCGGCATTGGCCAGCAGGCGCTTGGTGAGCTTGAGGCCATCCGAGCCGGAGGCCAGCGCCAGTTCCGGCTCGTGACGAAACTCTTCCGGCAGATCCGACATGTCTTCGGAGTCCACATAGGGCGGGTTGGAGACGATGAGATCGTACTTGTCACCGGCGGGCAGATCGCGCATCAGATCGGAGCGGATCGGAATGACCTGCTGTTCCAGACCGTGATCGGTGATGTTGCGCTCGGCCACGTTCAGCGCATCCACGCTGATGTCGATGGCGTCCACTTCCGCATCCGGGAATTCGTGGGCCATGATGATGGCGATGCAACCGGAACCGGTACAGAGATCCATGATCCGGGTCGGCTCATGCTTGAGGAAGGGGGCGAAGCGGTTGGCCACCATCTCGGCGATGGGGGAGCGCGGGATCAGCACCCGCTCGTCCACGTAGAACTCCCAACCGGCATACCAGGCCTTGTTGGTCAGGTAGGCGGCCGGCACGCGCTCCTGCACGCGGCGAATGATGAGCTCGGCGATGCGATGACGCTCGCTGGTGGTCAGACGGGAGTGGCGCATGCCCGGATCCGCGTCCGGCGGCAGATGTAGCGCGGGCAGTACCAGCTGCACGGCCTCATCCCAGGCGTTGTCGGTACCATGTCCGTAGAAGATCCCGGCGTCGTTGAAACGACTCATGGCCCAGCGCAACATGTCCTGGATGGTGTGCATCTCGGCAACCACCTCATCGATAAATATCTTGTCCAAATCCACCTCCAAGTCGAGTAATATCCGGCCCGAGAAACCTATATAGCGAGCAAGACGAGTACCTGATGAAAAAAACGCCCTCACCGACGATCGAGGAAAGCCTGCTGTTTCGCGATGCTGTCAAAGGTACCCGGAAAATTAAGCAAGATACCATAAGGGCCGACCTGCGCCCGGTCAAGCAGAAACGCGAACTGCGTGAAAGCCGCGAAAAGCTTGGGGTTGGCCACTTTTTCAGCGACGAGTACCAGCCCCATCTGGACGAGGATGGCCCGACCCGTTACGTGCGTGACGATGTGTCAAAATTCGAGCTGAAGAAGCTCAAACGCGGCATCTATCCGCCGGAGATTTATCTGGATCTGCACGGCATGAACCAGAACCAGGCAAAACAGGAGCTGGCCGCACTGCTCACCCTCTGCCAGAAAGAGAACATCCACGTCGCCTCCGTGATGCACGGCATCGGCAAACACATCCTCAAGCAGCGGATCCCGAGCTGGCTGGCCCAGCACCCCAATGTGCGCGCCTTCCACCAGGCCCCCCGCGAATGGGGCGGCGACAGCGCCATCCTGGTGCTGCTGGATATAGAAGAGTAAACGGCCACAGACAAAGGGTGACAGCCCCCTGCCGATGACACCACCTTGATGCCCCTTGCCGTCAGTGCCTGCCACCTGCATCACACACCTGGGCTCATGTCCCAATAAAAAACCACCGCTGCCCGCCGGTGGTTTTTTATTGGCCTGGCCGGATCTGCGTCAGCCCGCCACCTCCACGTAGCGTTTGAAGTTGTTCAAAATGCCCTGCCAGCCCGCTTGCTGCTGTTCACGGCTATGCGCGGACTCGGCGTCAAAGTCCAGGCTCACCAGGGTGGCACCTTGCTCCTCGACGAAGCGCACATCCACAGCCCGTCCGTCATCCATCACATAGGCAAGCCGGGTTGGTGCCTCGACCAGGGTGAAGGTGCCTTCGAAATCGAAGGCGGCACTGCCATCCCTGGCCGCCATGTGATGACAGAAACGACCACCCACCACCAGATCGACCCGGCTGCGCGTGGTGTGCCACTCATCGGAGGCGGCATTCCATTTGACGACACAGTCCGGGTCATTCCAGGCCCACCAGACGGCGTCTATCTCCTGCTCGATACGCGCATCAATGCTGATCTTCATCCCTCTCTCCTTGCCTCGATTGACATCCCTTGCCAGCGGCGGGCCTCGACACCGAGGCCGCCTCTGCGAACACACCGGCGACGCGTGCGACACCCAAGTCAACAGAGTAAAGCCCAGCAACGCCCCCTGAGCCAGTCACCCCTGCCACGGCTTGACTCACGCCATGGCGGATCCTGACGCATGCCATGATTGGTGGAAAAACGCCCACACTGTACTGAATATCAACGTGTTATTCGCAGTGGAGGTTGCATGTTCACACAGGGATCCCATGCCGACATCAAGTCGTCTCTCGATGCCATCGGTGCCGCTTCGATGAGCTGGTGAAGCGTTCAATCTTGCAGGCTCGGGCGACTGAAACGTATCAGTGGCCCGCTTGATGCGTGCACCACGACCAAGCTGCCACCGTTAGGCAATTGCCAGTCGAAAAAATCGGAGAATCCCGTGGTCGTGAGAGCGCGGATCACTTTTGCCACCACCCCGTGCGCCACCAGCAAGACCCGCTCGCCCTGCGCCTCCTCGGCAAGCCTGGTCAACCCCAGTGACACCCGCGCAATCACGGCATCCAGCGACTCCCCTTCCGGGGGCGCTGCTGTCCAGCGCCGGGTAATATTGCGCGCCCACAGCGCGGGATAACGCTCCCTCGCCTCTGCCTGGGTCAGCCCTTCAAATACCCCCACATGACGTTCACGAAAGGCGGGCACTATCCGGGCAGGCAGCGCCAGCGTGCGCGAGACAAGTTCGGCACTCTGCCTTGCCCGCAGCAGAGGCGAAGTCAGCAACCGCTGAAACGGCGCCTCCGTCGCCGCGAGCAGCTGCGCCAATCTGGCGACTTGCGCAACTCCCGTGTCGTTCAGCCCGACATCCAGCGCCCCCAGATAACGCCCCTCGGCATTGGCCTGGGTCTCACCATGGCGGATCACCACCAGTTCCATCATTTGTCCTTGTCTGTCAACGTCATCGCATCAGCACCTTTCTCATCAGGGCTTGGGCGCAAACTGCTCGAACACCTGCTGGCCGGTCAGGGTGGGCGTCTCGTTCTTCAACTCGTAGAAGTCTGGCTTCTCATCGATGAAGATCTGGCTCGCCAGCTGAAAATCGTCCCGCTGGAAGAGGCCGGCCGGCACTATGTATTCATCCGTCGGCAGCAGGTGATAGAAGAGGTGGGTGCCGCAGGTGGGGCAAAAGCCGCGCTCCGCCCATTCCGAGGAGCGATAGGCCACAGGCGCCATCCCGCTGAAACGCACGTCCTTGCCGCAGTGCACCGCAAACAGGGGACCGCCGGACCAGCGCCGGCAGGTGGTGCAGTGGCAGAGGTTGACCTCCTGATGATCCCCGCTCGACACCAGGATCCCGCCGCACAAACAATGTCCTTGCATAACGCCTCCCTGACAAAATGGATCCAAGCCGTTCTTCGGCCATATTTCGCATCAGATGAGTACCACGCCTGTCGCGCCCTCGCCATTAACTGCCTCACAAAACACGGCACGGATCCAGCCAGTTCACCGCATCTGGGGGGGCGCGGCCTCTCCCTGTCGGCCAAGGAGGGACGCGCGCGCCACGGCCTGCTCGTTACCCATCATCTCGCAAGCATTTCTTGAAACGCATCTCTCCCTCCTTCTGAATGCCATCCTCCATCCAGCCAAGATGGCGATAAAAACCGTTGGCCCTGACCCGGAGATCCGCATCGGTCAGCAGCCACACCTCGGTGCACCCTTCGGCACTGAGCCAGCATTCGGCAGCCTGCATCAAGCGGCGCCCCAGCCCCCTGCCCTCATGACTCTGGCGCACAAACAGGGCAAATATGGTGGCGTCACCGGCCTCTGCCATCGCAAACGCCACCACCTGGTCCCCATCACAGGCCACCCAGCCTCGCCCGCTTCCGGTGAGCATGCCGGGCAAGGTGGCGGGGGTGATCCCCACTGCGGCCAGCTCCAGGAGGGACATCTGGTTCTCTCGCACACTGGTACGCACCTCGAACATCGCCGGGACATCCGCCGGGGTAGCAATACGTATCGTCATAACACCTGCTTGTCTGTGCCGAGCCGGACCCCGTTTGGCCTGCCCAGCATGAATGAATGTTTGCGTCAGCGTCTGGCCGTTTCCTGCAGGGCGATCCGGTTGCCCTCGGGATCCTGAAATTCAGCCACCCTGATGATGTCGCCAACCCGGGTAACGGGATACAGACTGTTGGCACCGGCCAACAAGGCGCTGGCCATCACCTGCTCGATATCGGTCACCACCAGATAAATCCGCGTGCCATCCAGACTCGGAACATATGTCTCTCCCCTGGCCAGGGCACCGGAACACCCCTCGCTCCCTTCCGAGAGCGGGAACAACGCCATCTCGTTGCCATCTATCTCCGCTCGCTCGAACGTGATGCCAAATACGCGGGAGTAAAACCCGATGGCTCGCGTCATATCCGTTACCGGAATTTCAAAATGCATGGCGATATTCATTGTGTGGCCCCTCCTTGTTTATCCCGATTCTGCCCGCGCATCATCAAGGCCCATGTCCGATATAGCCACCTGTTTCTCAATCCACAGAGTGAGAGGCTGGCACACGACAAGATCACGCCATTATGCCGCGCCATATAGTGCAATGGATATTGTTCCAGGCACATTCTGCCAAACGAAACAGCCATTAAAATAGGCTTGATGACGGTGGAGATAAATTTCCCTGCCCCAGGTTATCGAGTGTTGGCGCGCGATAACAAGAGGCCTGCATGATGGCTGCCAGTCATCGCATCACGCTGAATGAGCAGCCATTCGTCAATATTTATGGCATCCAACCCACATCGCCAGACCAGCAAACGGCCTTTCGCCCACATATATCGCCAACAGGGAGCACCATAAGATGCCGGATATGAACAGAGGATAAATAAACCGTCTTCTTCAGGGCGAAGTCATCTCTTGATAAGCGGGAGGTGCAAGCATGGCAATTCATCTTCTGCCTAGCTGAATAAATGGCCTCTATAAGATGCAAGGGGGAGGCAATAAGCCTCCCCCTTGCCGTTCAGCCAGATATATGAAGGATCCGTGGTACAAATCTCGTTAGCCCAGGTGATGGAGCCAAGCCCTCCTTACCTAGCTGGCACCAGCGCCCAGGGATCGCCCTTGCCGGGTTCATTGCCCTGAGTCCACCACTTTGCCTGATAAATGGCACTCTTGTAGCTGACCTTGGCCCCCGCCGTATAGACGGCGGTCGCGCTCCAGGCCGGCGCGTCCCCGATCGGCGGATCGACCGGATCCACGGGGGCCGGATCCAGCTTGGCCACCACCCGCACCTTGGGCCAGTTGGCATGGGAGCCGTAGAAGTTGGTCACACACTTCTCGTAATCCCCCGGCACCAGGGCCGAATAGGCGGTCTGAAACCCCACCAGCTCACATTCGAAGGAGTAACCGCCGGGTCTGTCCGGGTAGTACTTCCAGTTGCCATCCCAGTTGGTATAAAGCACATCGGTGGCGCCATTCAGATTCAGGCTGCCATAAGGGGTCTGCTGCCAGCAGGTGTTCTTCTCGTCGGCCTTGACGGGGATCTGGTAATGCTCGGCCAGCCCCTCCCAATAACGGATCCGGTTGACCGGCTGGCCCTTGTCCTTGTTCTGTTCACCACACTCTATGCCACCGTTGATGACGTTGATGGTGGTGCCAAAGCCGTAGCCGATGCCCGCCGCTATTTCGCGCTGGGAAGGCACCCAGGTGCGATCGATCACGTGCAGCATGGCAGGCTTGGGGGCCTGGGGGGTGAGGAAGAACCAGATGGCGGACGCCAGATTCAGCCAGGAGTCGGCGACCCGCCCCGGATCGCTCAGCAGCACCGAGGCATCACCCGCAAACATGGCCTCGGAGAAGGCGCCGTAGTTGAAGTGATAAGAGAGCTGCTTTGCGCCGCGTCCGAAATAGCCCTGCCCCGTGCTGCAGGGCCACTTCTTGTTCTGCCAGTCATTCTGGCCGCAACCCGTGGTGTAACCCGCCTGCCCCTCTGACCACCCCATTTCGCGCACATGCACCAGCGCCTGTTGCCACTCCTCCAGCGCCAGCGGATTGTCGGATATATTGTTCTTGCTGATATGCCCGCCCGTCTCCTGGGCAAAATGGGCGAAGGCCGTCACTATGGATTTTTTGCAGATGGCATCCGAATCCCGGCCATCGGTATATTCACCACAAAAAGCCGGGAATTTACCTATGGCCCGCAAGAAGCGTTCATAGGTATATTCAGGTGCCGCCATCTGGGTCAAATATTCCCAGTCCGACTCCGTGAATACCCGCTCGACCCGTTTGACGTTATCCGGATTGCTGGCCGCTCTTGGTATGATGGCATCGACAATATTATTGGGCCGTGTCGCCAATGCTTTTGACCAGACCCCGTACATGGGATTGGCTGTCTTTGCTTTTTCAACTGCCGCCAGATCCGGTGCGGCAATCACATATCCACCGGCATTTTGTGGATCGGGCTGAATATTCATGGCGGCATAGCTTGGAAATGCGCAGGCAGCAGCAACCAGCCAGGCGCATTGCGTGGGTTTGAACATGGGGCACAGTCCTTGTCTCGGAAAAGTTCATCCCGAGAATAGGCCTTTTCATAACTAAATTCTCATCAAAAATTAAGAAATAAAACGGATCTGTGAGCCATTTCACTCTCTGGGCGCAACGCCATAAAATACATAAAAAACAGATGTACCGACTGACGCAAAGGGCACTGTGATATGCCTTGTAAAGGCCGATGAAAAATAATAGCAACCCGCATCTTGCCGTGGCCCATCCCATGGTGGACCACATCACACACCTATGGGGTCAATCATCCGGCAGTATGGGGGGCTGCCCGGCTGGCAGCCGGGCATTCCGGAGGGATGTCACTCATGCCTGTGCAGAGCGCACGGCACGGATCAAGATATTGCGGGGGGTCATGGGTTTGTCGCAAAACTCGCCCACTTCCACCCGGTAGCCCTGCTCTTGCAGGAAGAGCGCCCGATCGAGCGCCAACCAGATCTCGAGCGGTCGGCGAAACAGATGACGCACCAGCTCCATGCGGGCGACATCGCCATAACGGGCCTCCCCCATGGTCAGAAAAGCGGCAAGATCCATCCCCACCGGCAGGGCTATTCCCTTGCGCTCGGCCGCCCATTCACAGAACGCCTCGAAGCTGCCGGTGAGCAGGCTTTTTTGCATATTGGGCACCGGCAAGTATTCGTTCACCCCGCGCACCTGGCGCTGCAGGCAGTCAAACCCGAGCCGCCACACCACCTCCAGCTCGCGCAGGCGCGAGATGCGGGCCCCGGCGGTCACCGTCTCCTGCAGCGGCAACCGTAGATCCGCCTTGGCCAGCTGCAGATCGCTGGCCCGGGCGGCGGCGGACAAGGGGGCATAGTGAGTGCCGCGGATCAGGTGATAGCAACAAGGGGATATGGTCACCCCCTGGGCGCCGCGCTCGGCCACCAGCGCCAGCAGATGGGTGTGCAGCTCGCCGCAGGCGTGCAGCGCCATGGCGTGGTGTTCGGTAGCGAGCAGCTGGCCGGCATCGACCGCAAAGGCGTCCGCCTGCACAAACTGCATGCGGGCCCCGTCACGGGCCGCCAGCCGACGCCCCTCCTCACAGAGCGGACCTTGCAGCTCCAGGCTCAGGATCTCTGCCCGGCGATGCAGGGAAACCAGCCGCCCCAGGTGTCCCTTGCCCGCGCACCACTCCAGATAGGGGCCTTGATGGGGCGGCAGGCAGCCGGTAAAGGCCTCTATCTGCGCCTGCTTGCGACCCGGCATGTGCATCGCCATCTCCTTGGCGCACTGGATGGGCTCTGGGCTAAATAGCGCGAGCTCACTCAGGGCATGCAGCGTCTTCCCCGCCGGGATCCAGGGAGCGAGCAGGTCGCACAGCGCCCCCATGTCACCATCGAGTCGATTGATCTGCGCAAGGGACATGGCGTTGAGCAGTGCGGCCAGCGCGGGGGCCTCGTCGGCGAAGGCCAGGTTCAGGTGATGATAGGGTTGGTATTGCCACCAGCGCCGGGTCTCGGTCAGCAATCCATCCAGTTGTTGAAAACGTTGAGCCAGCACGCTTGCCCCTGCCTTGCAGTCAAAAAAGAGGCTTATTCTAGCGATCCCTCCCCAAAAAGCACTCGCCAATGCGGGGCATTCGCCACGAAGCTGGGCTTGGGCCTGACCGGCGGTCATACACCCAGGCTTGGCCCCGGCAAGCCACCGTGAGCGCAAGCATCAAGCTGGCAAACGACCCGGAGCCCGGGTGTTGGCCTGACAAAGAGAGGGGTTTTATGCTATATTCCGCCCCCTCTTTACCCTGGTTCGCTCAAGGCGGGCCATTTTACCAACATGAATGGAACCAAAACATGACCATCAATGCCATCCTGCAAGCGCGCGCGGGCGCCAAGTGTGAACTGTGCGGCGCCGAACAGGCACTGTCTGCCTTCGCTGTGCCCCACTCACCGGCCAGCGATGATGATCACAGCCTTGCCCTGTGTGACACCTGCCGTGGCCAGCTGGAGCAGCCGGACACCACAGTGGTCAATCACTGGCGTTGCCTGGGCGACAGCATGTGGAGCCAGGTTCCCGCCGTGCAGGTCATGGCGTGGCGTCAGCTGAAAGCCCTGTCCGGCCAGGGCGAAGTGTGGGCTCAGGACATGCTGGACATGATGTACATGGAAGACGAGACCAAGGCCTGGGCCGAAGCCGGCCAGGCTGGCGACGATGACGACAGCGTACCGACCCTGGATTCCAACGGCGCCATGCTGGTCGAAGGCGACTCGGTCACCTTGATCAAGGATCTGGACGTCAAGGGCGGCGGCTTTACCGCCAAGCGTGGCACCCTGGTCAAGGGTATCCGCCTGACCAACAACCCGCTGCACATCGAAGGCAAGGTTAACGGCGTGCAGATAGTGCTGGTCGCCGCCTACCTGAAAAAAGCCTGATAGCGTCTGGTTTGCCAGTGATACCAAGAGCGCCCCAAGGGGCGCTTTTTGGTAGCCGCGATATGCAACACAAGCCTTCTGCTAGTAGCCCAACCTTGTCTGATGCCTACTGCTACCGAGCTCACTCGTAGCTAACACCCCTGTTTTGCCTCGGCCCCCCGGCTGAAATGTGTTGTTTTCTTCGACAGAGGCTTGGCTCAGACGGCAACCTTGTGGCACTCTGGGATGTCGATGGACAGACTCACGGACACCCGAGGTGTCCCCACTGCAAAAGGAGCAACACAGATGGCCAAAGCCAGCAAGAAAGATATCAAGAAGAAGATCGCCGCTCGCCTTGAGAAAATTGCCAAGCACGAAGGCAAGATCAAGAAGCTGAAAAAAGCCCTGAAATAAGGGCCGGCATGATAAAAAAACCGCCATCAGGCGGTTTTTTTATGGCGCCATTAGTCACAAGCCACACCCAATGGCCATGACTGCCAGCGTCTGGCCAGCACCAGCACCTCTTGCTCCAGCCACAGGTTCAGCGCGCCAGGGGAAACGCACTCCCGCGGCACCCCGTGCAGCAAGGGGCCCTGCCCCGCAGGATCTGCCAGCGGCTTCACTGGTAAACCCGAGGCAAACACGGCAAGCTGGATGGGTCTGTGCCAGCCAGCACTCACCCAGTGAGTGCAAGTCTGCTTGCTGACACCATCTCCCTGAGGGCGACCCCATGACCCAGTCGACAGAGCAGCAGCCGGTTTCCTCCTGGCATCTTTCCGATATCCGCGAGCTGGCCCGCTTGCTCACCCAGGCCCTGCCTGCTGCCGTGCAGATCACCGAGGCCGTCCATCAGGCGGTATTGAGTGGCATGGGGATCAGGGGCAAGGCCCA
The DNA here is from genome assembly GCF_963899305.1 of Aeromonas sp. MR19. Classification (NCBI taxonomy): domain Bacteria; kingdom Pseudomonadati; phylum Pseudomonadota; class Gammaproteobacteria; order Aeromonadales; family Aeromonadaceae; genus Aeromonas; species Aeromonas sp. MR19. The sequence goes on along the minus strand of NZ_CAWQWZ010000021.1, from coordinate 22,802 downwards.
GGGTCAGACCCGGGGGATCACGGGTCTGGTCTACCAGGGGGTGCACGGCGCCGCCCATACCCTGAGCGGTGGCATCCATGCCCTGCTCACCCGCTTGCCACCGACGCCTCCCTTGCATCAGATCCCCGAGACGCCCAGGCGCGCCGCCCTGCTCGCCACCCTCAATGGTGTGATGGGGGACAAGCTGGTCGAGAGCCACAATGCCCTCGCCACGCCCATGACACTGCGCCATGGCGGCCAGCCTCTGGACTGGCACGCCATGCCGTCGAGTCTGCCCGCCGGGGGGCGGGTGCTGCTGATGGTGCATGGTCTGTGCATGAACGATCTGCAGTGGCAGACCCAAACCAGGGGGAAGGACAAAGAAAAAACGCTCAATCATGGGGAGATGCTGGCCGGCGAGCTGGGCTATGTGCCCGTCTATGTGCGCTACAACTCGGGCCTGCCCGTTGCGCAAAACGGGCGGGAGCTGGCCCGTCAGCTGGAACGACTGGCAATCCATTGGCCAGGCGGCATCAACGAGATCAGCGTGCTGGCCTACAGCATGGGGGGACTGGTGATCCGCAGCGCCTGTCATCATGCCAGCCAGAGTGAGATGGACTGGCCCGGCGTCCTGAAAAACATGGTTTTTCTCGGCACGCCCCATCATGGCGCCCCCCTTGAGCACGCCGGTCACTGGCTGGAGCAGCTGCTGCCTGCCACCGCCTATACCCAGCCCTTCGTCAGGCTGGCGCAACTACGCAGCGCCGGCATCAAGGATCTGCGCCACGGCAAGGTGATGGACTCGCCGCCCCCGCAGGGCGAACCGCACGCCTTGCCCGATCCTCGCCCCCCCTTGCCCCTGCCCGCCGGAGTGACCTGCTTCACCATAGCGGCCACCACGGCGGCCAAACGCGGTCTGCTGGCTGATCGGCTGATTGGCGATGGACTTGTGCCCCTGCGCAGCGCCCTCGGCCAGCATGACGAGGTGCGCCACCAGCTGGCATTTCCCCCTTCCCACTGCTGGATTGCCTACCGCACCAGCCATATGGCCCTGCTCGGCAGCCTGCAGGTAAGTCGTCAGCTGCTGCACTGGCTCACCGCTCACAAGGAGCAGAACCCGTCTGGGGAGCATGGCCAGAGCGCATAGTGGGCACAATATGCCGAGAAACACGCTTGAGTTCGCTCCTGCACAAAGGAAAAAACCGCCAGTTGGCGGTTTTTTATTGCGTGTCGCTCACATCAGGCGGGCCCGGCCGAACACCCTGATTGAGCTGCCGGGTGCGGCCGGGATCTCGGCGTGCAGGTGTGACGTCATCCCCATGTCCTCCCCCTGAAAGAGATCTATGATGCCGCCGTGGGGCCAATGGATATCGCGCAGGTAACCAGCAAAGGCGGCGGTGGCCGCGCCTGTGGCGGGATCCTCATAGACGCCGCCATAGGCGAAGGGGTTGCGGGTATGAAACAGTTGATCCCGGGCGGCATGGGCCAGCAGTATGGTGACCAGCCCTTCCCTTTGCATCAGGGTTCGCCCCTGCGCCAGTTCGTAGTGCATGGCCGAGAGCGCAGCCCGACTGTTCAGGGCCAGCACCAGGTGATCGGCACCGCCATGAATGAGTGCCGGCGGAATGCGGGGATCCAGATCAGCCTGGGTATAACCAAACAGCGTCAGCGCGGCGCTCACCAACTCGGCCGGGGCTGGCTTGCTGCGGGTCGGCGGCGATTGCAGCGCCGCCTGCCACTGCCCCTCCCCATCCTGCCAGCCCGACACCTTGATCTCGGTCTGATTGAGGTGCAGTGCATACTCCCCTTCTCCAAAGCGCCGCGCCAGCGCCACACCCAGGGCGATTGTGGCATGACCGCAGAAGGGCACCTCGGCCTCTGGGGAGAAGTAACGCACCCGCCACTCCCCAGACTCAACAGCTTGCCGGGCGGTCGCAGCCCCCCAGGGTGAGCCTGGTGGCCCGAGTGGCGACAAGGGTGCGGCGAAGGCCGTTTCCGAAAATCCCACCTGAGCGGCGATGCGTTGCATCTCCTCTGCCGCGGGCAAGCGAGGCCCCAGCCAGACACCGGCAGGATTCCCGCCTTGCTGCCCGTCAGAAAACGCGGCGATCCGCACCAACTCAGGCTCCAATGGGGAGGCTAGCTCCTTCATGACCACTCCTTGCTTGCGTGCTGAAAACCACTCTGGTGCCTGTTATGGGGCCCCAAGCGAGGGACACTGGCAAATGCAGGCCATGCCCCTATCCATAAGATAAGCAGACCCAGCTTACCCGTTAAATTAAATGCCGCACAGGTGCCGCTTGGGCGCCGCGGATACGGACGATGGCAACTAGCCTTGTGATGCGTGTCTGTATACGGTCCTGCAGTGGAGAACCCTATGTATTCGTACACCCTCACCTTCAAGGAGGAGGTCGACAAGCTGACCGCCCCCGAACAGGAGATCAGCCTGCAGAGCCCCGCCCAGGCAGGCGACTTTATTATCCTCTCCGACGGCAGCCGCCATCAGGTGATGTTTGTCACCCACCGCGCCCACTACAGCAGCCTCTATCTCGACAAGGGGGTTCGAGTGCCGCAGGGCTAGCGAATACAGTCAGCCGTTGCAGACAACAAAAGCGCGGCACCTGGCCGCGCTTTGAACGTTTCGGGCAGATTAAGGGATATCAGAGCACCTTGATCACAGGCTGGTGCATGATGGCAACCTCGTTTTGATAGACGACCAGCTCACCGGTTGGTGCGCCCTGCTCACCCAGCACGGTCACGACGCACTCGTAGCGGTAGGGGCCGCTCTTGAATTGATAGGTGTGGTTGCCCCCCGTCCCCTCCACCCTGACGGCGCCATTGCTGAGCACCAAGTCCGGCTTGTCGCTGAGCGCCTTGCCCTTCGCCCAGGAGGCATAGCGATAGTGGCCATCACCCATGTCGTCGATGCGAATGGTAAATTTCTCGGTCTGCCACATCAGTACGGGGCTTTTATACCCCTGCACGCTGGGATGCAGGTCACTTTTCTGTCTGGCGATAAGCGTGGCTTTAAGCTCCGCGGCCTGCGCCGTCTGATGATTGATAGCTATCACCTTGCCATCGAAATCCAGCCACACCTCACCACTGCCGAGCATGATGCCGCGCCAGCCCATGGTCTGCCAATCCTGCCCGACCCGTGAGCTGGCGATGCTATTTAAAATGGCGTCATCAAACACCTCGTCGAAACGGGCCAGCATCTCGGACGAATTTTTGATGACCGGGATGGGATACTTCTGCTTGAAGGGGTACTTCATCTGACGGGCAAGGGCCTTGTGATCCCGCGCCTTGGTGGCATCGATCACCTTCTGTACCAGAGGGCGATACTCGGCGGCGAGCGGCGACTCATCGGCCCGGGCTGGCGCCATGGCCAGCAGCGACATCAGCACAAGCACCGCCCATCTGCGCGCACTCTTTGGCGACCGAGCGACGTTCAAGGGAACCTGCCACTGCATCTTGCTCATGCCACCTCCTCAATCAGCTTGGCCATCATATATTCATCGACATATGCCCCATCGACTCTCATCGTATTGCGTTTGACGCCTTCCACCTCGAACCCGCAGGCCCGATATAGCGCGCAAGCCCGGGCATTGTGGCACATGACGCCCAACTCCATACGGGTAAAGCCGTGCGCCCTGGCCCAGGCCTCCAGCGCAGACATCATTTTTTTGCCAAAGCCCTGCCCAGTTGCAGAGAGTTGAATACCGATAACGCAATACAGTACATGTTTGTTGCGATTTGCCGGTTGACCGATGCCGACAATAAAACCTGCAATCTCGTCATGTTCCGACAGTACCAGCATGACTTTGTTGTTTGCATCGACAAACGAGGCCAATATTTGAGCTTGCTCGACCTCTGTCGTGGTGCGCTCACCCGGCTCATAGAGCATAAAAGTTGTTTCATTGTCGAGTCTGTTCATCAGGGCCAGTATGTTATCTGCATCCGATACCCGGACTTGTCTCACTTCCATATATTTTCCCCCTCCATGGGACTTTTTTTCCCCGTTCAAATACGGCTACTGATTACGTCGGATCCGACAACCCGTATTCATAGAAATCTGTCTCGGCATGCTTGGGGTTTGGCCCCAGATATTGCCACCCGCAGCGCCGATAGAAACGTAGCGCCCGCTGATTGAGACGGCTGACCGACAACACCACCCGCCGGCAACCGGCCTGCCGCAGTGTGCGACCAATATACCGAAGCAGTAATTCGGCCAACCCTTGCCCCCGAACCTGTGGCGTCAAATAGATCAGGTATATATAGCCAGTTTCCGGTTCCGCTGAGAAAGTGCAAAACTCCAGCTGCCCCACTATCTCGCCACCCTGCCATACATGCAGATAATGCCACTCCTTGCTGGTCAGCCTCGTCGCCATCCGTTCCCGATAGCCCGCCAGAAACTCGTCAAATCCCTCGTCGCGATGGAAGCTGCAAACATAGGCGTCCCGACGGGCTGCCACACAAAACCCATAGTCACGCTCCAGGTTTATTTTTTTGAATTCGAGGTGCATGCGCCATCCTTGTCACCTTGCCGCAGCCAACCGACAGGTGTTCAAGCCGGGTCTATGTGTCAAAACAGGTTATTCAGCGCACTGAAATACGCATATAAAACGCCTTTTGTCATGGCAACATTCGCTGCAGATCTTAATCCCCCACCTCGATATAAACGGATGGCTCAGCGCATTGGCATTGGCATTGGCATTGGCAAACAGGTTGCCGGCCATTTTCATCTGGTGTCAGCAAGCTGCAAACCAGCACTCAACCGACAGACAATAGGTGGTGAACATCCGCCCGGAGAGCCGCCTCTTCTCTACCCGGCTCGCCTTGCTGGCCAGCGCCGCATAGGCGGGACGACTGTCCAGCAGATGAAAGCGGACTTCGGTATGCCCCATCTCCCGCGCCCAGCACATCATCGCCCTGAATATGGCTATGCCGGCTCCCCAGTGGGCCTGACCTATGACAATGGCCAGCTCGACGCCATCCTCATCCGGCTGTATTCCGCACCACCCTGCCAGCTGCCCATGGATCAACACGGCTCGAACACGACACCCCGGCTGCTGGTTGATCCGTATTTTGTCATCCATCCAGCACCCTACCCCGGGCAGATCAAAGCGGGGATGATCAATCAGGTGTTTTCTGATCGTCGCGTCGTTGAGCAGCGGCAGAAAATCCGGAGCCAGCACATCGTCAAAATGCTTGAATTGCACTGTCATATATCAGTCCCAGCCTTGATTGCGTGAATGAAACAAGACCCAACGGCAGAGGTTTTCAACATCACATAGGCCATGACGACCTCGTCACCGACCGGGACAAGGAGACAAACACCTCATCCCCCTCCACCACCTTGTAACCGAGCCGCAGGTAAAACCGCGCCGCCCTCTGGTTGTCTGTGAAGCTGGACAAGGTCACCCGACTTTTCCCCTCACGCTCCGCTTCGCGATACAGCCGGTCCATGACGGCCGAGCCCAACTGCCGACCCTGATACTGCGGGAAGATGATCAGCAGATGAATGTGCAGCGCATCGTCGTATGGCTTGCAGCAGAGCAGACCGACTCGCTCGCCCCCCAGCAGGATCCACGAAAACCACTGCGGTTGGTATTCACTGCTCAACCGCTCGCGCTGAAAGTCGTCATCCCAGCCAAAGACCGCCTCAACATAGGGAAAAATCCCCTGTTTGACGGCAGCAAAGCGCTGTTCGAACTCACTGTCCGACACATCCGCCAGCGCGATCTCCATCTCGCCTCCCGTTAAAGCCATATCGGCCCTCCTGGATGGCCAGTCGTATCGTTAAGCAGACATGGCCTGCCACGGTTTTTATCTAGAGCACTAGGCTTAGCGCAAATTTGATTTTCATTTGGATATCTTACCGACCAGCGGGGAGATGAAAAGGCTATTGGGCAGAAATAGGAGAAACCTGTGCAATGCAACATCCCTAACGGGTGTCGTGAAGATGCAAGCTGGCGGATCATCGACACCAAGGAATAGCGGGAAAGCGTCTGGGCTGGACACTTGGCATATGGGGGAAAATTGGGCCAGCAGCAGGCCCAATTCGCTTATGGATGGCTCACCTCCGCCATAAAAATCAGCCGCAGCGGCGCTGCCAACAATGTATCGGTCTGATTGGCGAAAGCCTGAAAATAGTCGGTCGCACAATGGGCATCCAGCGCAGCCTGACTGACAAAGGCTTCGCGCATATAGAAGGTGCCCGGTTCGTCACGCAGTTCAAACAGCACGTAATCCAGATTGCCCGGCTCTCGCCGCGTCGGCGCAATGAGTTTGAGCAACTCACGGCGCAGCGGATCTCTCATGCCGGCGCGGGCTTTCAGTACGGCGATGGACACCAGTTTCTCTTCACTCATCTTTATCTGCTCCATTTTCAGGGGTATGCAAAGGGGCTCCGGTCTGGGAGCCACCTTTGAGCGAAGGAGCAGTGTAAAAGGGAGTACCCGGCGGGATATAGCCGGGCAGATTGGACACTCTGTTCGTGCCATTGAACGAGTCGGCGACTAGAGCACCTCTATCTTCACCTTGATAAGGCCGGATCTTGTGCTGCCGATGCTGCTAAAAGCCGATTTGGAGAGATCGATAATACGCCCGTTTTTAAAAGCGCCGCGGTCATTGACCCTGACCACCACGCTCTTGCCGTTGGCGAGGTTGGTGACCCGCACCATGGCGCCAAAGGGCAATTCCATATGGGCGGCGCTATTGAGGTTGTTGCGATAGCGCTCGCCGCTGGCGGTCTTTTTGCCGTGATAACGGTCGGCGTAATAGGAGGCGAGCCCGGTGTCGGTATAACCGCGCCAGCTGCCGCCGTGGCTGTCGTCATATCGGCTGCTGCAAGCTGCCAGCAGCAGACAAAGCGATAACAGCAGCCCTTTTTGTACGTCTTGCATCTTTCCCTTCATGTCAGCCATGGGCTTTGTCCTTGCTCCCCTTGCCGGGATAAGCGGTTCTGTCGTGCCGTAAAAATGACCACCTAGGGATGACCAATCGCGCGTTCCATACCGCATCACGTCTTTCAAGCAACGAGAGCGGAGCGCCCATTTTCCCATATTTTCCATATAAAACGGGAGGCCTCAGCCTCCCGTTTGTGTGTTCACCCGTCAACCTGTGTCAGGCGATGAGTTTGTCATCGGCGAAACCGAAGCCGCGCAGACCCACCACGTGCACATGCTCGTGCTTGCCCTGCACCTTGCGGATCAGCTTGTAGGTGGTGCCCTTCTCAGGGCTGATGTTCTCGGGCGCCGCGATCAAGAGCTGCATATCCTGCCGTTCGCACAGCTCGAACAGGGTGGCGATGGATTTGCCATCCAGGCGCGCCGCTTCGTCGAGGAACAACAGGCGGCAGGGGGCTATGTCCTTGCCGCGCAGACGGCGGGACTCCTCCTCCCAGCTGATCAGCACCATCAGCAAGATGGCCTGACCGGTACCGATCGCCTCGCCGGTGGAGAGCGCACCGCTCTCGGCCCGCAGCCAGCCATCGGCGCCACGCTGCACCTCGATCTCCAGCTCCAGGTAGTTGCGATAGTCGAGCAGCACGTCGCCCATCACCTGATAGCTGCGATCCCCCTGCTCGGTTTGCGGGTTGATACGCTGGAACAGCTTGGCCATGGCCTCGGAGAAGCTGAGTTCCTTGTCGGCGAACAGATCGTTGTGCATGGCACTTTGGTCCGCCAGCGCGGTCAGCAGGCGAGTGTGAGCCTCGCGGATATTGACGTTGAGGCGCACCCCGCGCACCAGACCGAAGGCGATGTTCTGCAGGCCCTGGTTGAGCACCCGGATGCGGTTCTGCTCGCGGCGTATGATGTTGGTGATCTTGGCCGCCACCTCGTGGGAGGAGAGCGACAGGTGATTTTCACGCTGCTTGAGCTCGTCGGCCAGGCGCGCCAGCTCGATCTCCATCTCCTCGATCGCCTCCACAGGATCATCGGAGCGGATGATGTCGTTGCGGATGCGATCTTTGAGGTAACGGTAGACCTGCACGTAGAAGGCGACCTTCTGCTCGGTGCTGCGGTTGCCTTCCGACAGACGCAGTGCATCGCGCAGGGCCTCGTCGTGGGCCACGGCAACCCGCAAGGCGCCGAGCGCCTTGTCCGACATGGATCTCAGCTCGTCGCTGTCCAAGTACGCCAGCTCGCGCTTGTTCAGACGCTTCTCGACGTCTGTGTCCCGTGCCAGACGCACCACCCGCGACCAGCTCGCCTTGTGGCCCACCAGGGATTTACGGGCGCTGTAGTAATCCTTGCCTTCCAGCTTGAGGCGCCCGCCAAGGGATTCAATCTCGCGCTTGGTCACCTGCAACTGGGCCTCGGCGCTGGTGCGACGGGACCGGGTGCGGATGAGCAGCTCCTCGATCTCTTTCTTGTGGGCGCGGGATTTCTCTTCCATGTCGTCCGACAGGGTCAGCCCCATGGCCGCCAGCTCCTGCTCGAACTCGGTCAGGGTCTGGCGCTTGGCCGAGGCGCTGGAATCGAGCGCGGTACGCAGTTGCAACGCCTCTGTGTGGCGCTGGGCAATCTGCTTGTGCTGCTCCCCGGCGGTGCGGGCCGCCAGCTCGGCTGTTTTAAGCTTCTCTTTGAGCCGCTCGCTCATCTCGGACGCTTTGCCAAGCAGATCTTGTGCGTCCTGATAGGCGAAGTGCGGCAGACGGGCCACCAGCTGATCGAGGGCATAGCAGCGGCGCTTCTGCTCGGCCAGCAATTCGCTCGTCTCGTCGAACGCCGCCTGCAGGGCGGCGAGATCCTGCGGATCCTGGCGCAGCACCTGCACCAAGGTCTCGAGCTTCTCGAGCGCCTTGCCGTGCTGGGCGATAAAGGCTTCGGCTGTTTTAAGTGCCTCGACGTCGGCGTGGGCCGCCTCGAGACGGGCTGCCAGGTCGGCCTCCGCAAACAGATGGGCAAAGGGCAGCATCCCCTGCACCAGCTGGATATATCGGGTCAGCTGGGCGGCAATGGCCTTGGATTCGGCCAGCTGCTTGTCGCACTCGGCTATGGCCCCCTGCAAGGTGCGCAGTTCGGCCTGCTTGGCCTGCACCTCGGCTTCGGGGTCGGGGCGGAAGGCGATGTCCAGATGCTGGCCGATAAAGTCGCGAAAATGTCCGTAGAGACGGTGGAACTTCTGCTGCTCGAAGGCGGCCTTGGCGTAGCCCTCGATCAGATTTTCCCGCTCGAGATCAAGCTGCTCGATCCGTTTTTCCCGGGCGGCGCGACCAAACAGCGGCAGCTCGGGGTAGCGGGAGAAGCGCACCTGACGCTTGCTGGTACGCACCAGCACGGCGTCCCCCAGCTCGTCCGCTTCCACCAGATCCTCGTCAAAGGAGTCGGGGTTGCCTTGGATGAGGTAGATATCTTCCGGGCAATCCTCCAGCTTTTTCAGCCGCTCTATGGCGCCCTCAAGGTCGAGCACCACAAGGGCGCTGCGAGCCGGACCGTACAGCGCGGAGTAGTAAGGGGCATCATCGATGGAGATGTCGTCATAGACATCGGAGAGCAGCACGCCCCCCACCTGCTCGGCGATGCGGGCCAGACGTGGATCCGCCTCGCCAGCGCCCAGCTGCAGGTTGCGAATTTGCAGCTCCAGCGCCTGCTTTTGCGCCGCGATGCGATTGCTCTCCTGCTCAAACTCGCGCTCCTTGTCGAGCACGGTCTGCATGCCGGCCGAAAGCGCCTCGGCGGTGGCGAGCGGCAGCCCGCTCTGCTCCCGCAGCTGCTCGAGCTTTTCAAAGGATTTGAGCCAGCGCGGGGCCAGCTTGGTGAGTTCGCCGATATCGCGGCCCAGCTGGGCACCCTGATGCTCCAGGCTGGCGCGGCGCTGGTTCAGATCGCTCTGCTGATCACTCAGCTCTTCCTGACGGGTACGCTGGGCTTCGAGGAAGAGCTCGAGCTCGTCCTGGCTCGCGATCTGCTGGCCACAGGCTTGATGCAGCTCGTCACGCAGCTTGAACAAGGCCTTCTGGCTCTCGCTCTCTTTTTCCAGGCGAGTCAGGGCTGCGCGCAGCCCCTGCCCCTGCGCAATGCGGGCTTTGTCTTCGATATGGCGCTTGAGCAGCGCCTGCGCCGTGGGCCAGGCGGCCTCACGGGCGGTCTCGGGGGCAATAGTCAACAGCAGCGTCAGCGCGGCCTGATGTTCGGCTACCGCCGCCTTGGCCAGTGCCAGCTGCTGCTCGGCCCCCAGCATCCGGCTGGTGAGGCTCTGCTCGGCGGCGCGGAACTGATGCAGGGTGTCACTCGCCTGTTCGGCGCTCAATCCCGGCAGTTCGCACTGCGCGCGGGCATTTTCCAGCGCCTGCACCGCCTGACGGTACTGGATGGCGCGGGTCTGCTGAATGTCCAGCGCCTGCTGGTAGTCGGCCAGCTGGGTCTTGAGGCTGTCGACCTCTGCCTGCGCCAGCTCCTTGCGCTCTTCCACTTCCAGCAGCTGGCCGTGGATCTCCTCCACGATCGCCTGCTGCTGCTCCAACTTGTCGACCAGCTCCGCCAGATCGGCGCGATACATCTCTATCTTCTTTTGCAGAGCAACGGCGGCCATCACCTTGGCCAGGTGCTCGGCGGCGGACTCCAGCTCATCGGTCAGCAATTTTTCGCGGTTGGTGAGCTGCTCCACCTCGTCGGCCAGATAGATGGCGCGCTGACGCTCTTCGGCCAGAATGCGGCGCTTGTCCGCCAGCTCCTGACGGGCCTTGAGGGCCAGCTCGGAGAGACGGTTCTTCTCGGCGGCGTTGCGCACATAGTCGGCCGCCACATAGTGGGTGGTCTCGGTGATCAGGTTCTTGAACAGATCCCGCTGACCTTGCGTCTCCTTGATCGCTTCCAGGGTGCGACGGTTCTCGTAGATGGCCGCCTCCATGTCCTGGAATGCCTTGCGCACGCCCGAGTTCTCCGGCAGCAGGTATTCACGGAGCGACCGGCTGATCGAAGAAGAGATGCCGCCGTAGAGGGAGGCTTCGATCAGGCGATAGAACTTGCCGCGATCTTTTTGATCACGCAGCTTTTTCGGGGTGATGCCGAACTCGAACATGAAGTTGTGATAGTCGGTCACCGTATTGAACTTGGCGACCTTCAGCGCCCCCAGCTCGGCGGCGGCCCCTTTCAGATCGGCAAAGGCACGAATGCGGCCCTTGCCGCCCTCAAGTTTCTCCAGCAGCAGATCCGTGGGCGACAGGTTTTCTGGCACATCCACCAGCGCAAACGGGGTGATGTTGACCTTGTTGTCACGGTTCTGGATCTGCTCCAGGTGCACGCCGACCCAGATCCGCTGCTCGCGGCTGTTCATCACCTCCAGCACTGAGTAACAGGAACCCCGTTGCAGCTTGCCGTAGAGCCCCTTGTCGCGCGACGCACTGGAGGAACCCGCTTCCGTGGTGTTGCGAAAATGCAGCAGAGACTGGTCAGGAATAAGCGCCGCGATGAAGGCCGCCATTGTGGTGGACTTGCCCGCCCCGTTGCCGCCGGAGAGCGTCGTCACCAGCTGGTCGAGATCGAAGGTGCGGGCGAAGAAGCCGTTCCAGTTGACCATGGTCAGGGATTTGAATTTGCCTCTCACGCCGCACTCTCCATCAAAGTAAAGGGCTCCATCAGGGCCTTGTATTTAACGCTGCAGGTCATCTTCAACCTCCAGTTCAAGCTGTTCTTCATCGAGATCCGCTTCAATGTCTTCAAACAGCGAGTCGCTGCTCGGCATCTCGTCGTCGTGGAAGATGGCCTCGCCCTCCTGGATCATCCGCAGTTGCACGGCGCGAGGATCTTCATCGGAGCGCACATCGGCGGCAAAGCGGAACACGGATTCGTTGACCCGGAATTTGTCGCTGTTGCCAAGGGCCGTGATCATGCCAAGGCGGCGCAGGCGACGCATGGAGGTGCGGATCTTCTCGAGCAGCTTCTTCTTGTCCAGATCGGTGCCGCCGGAGCGGCTGTTGACCATGCGCAGCAGTTGCTTCTCGTCGGCCAGGCTCAACACCTCCTCCTGCAGCTCGCCCATGGCGAACACCCCTTCCGAGGCGAGCCTGTCCGGGCTCAAGTACAGGTAACAGAGCACCTTGCCCACCAGCATGTCGAGCTCGGAGAGCACGGTCGTGCCGATGTCGGCGCTGGGGCGCGGACGCAGGTAGAAGAAGCCCTCCGGCGCCTTGATGAGTTCCACCTGATAGCGGCCGTAGAAGATCTCCAGCTCGTTGTGGTACTCCACCAGCGCCGAATGCTGTTCGAAATCGTCGGCACTGATGTGACGGCCCGAGCGCAAGGCGGTGTCGATGCGCGGAAACAAGGGGTTGGCAATGGCCTCTGCAAGCCGCAGCGGCAAGGGAAACTCAGTATTGATCAATGACATAGGCCTGAACCTTGGATCCAGCTTGGTTAATGGGTTTCCATGCGGGTTGGTGGTGCAGCTCGCGCTCACCGCTGGCATGGCCCAGGCGCACGGCCTGGTCGATCAGGAGACGCGCCACATCGAAATGGGCGTGAGCCGGGTAATCCAGCAGGTATTCCCGCAGCACATCGGCCACATCCAGCTGATGGCCCTGCTCGGGGTAGCGGGCCAGGTAGCGCTCGATGCGCTCAGCCAGCTCCTGGTTGATGTCCACCATCTCCATGTACTCCATCTCGAGGGGCACCTCGCCGGTGACCTCTTCGTCGTGGATGGCGATGGTTTCATCCCGCAGCTCCAGCAGGCGCGGCTCCTCAGCCACCCTCAGCAAGAAGTTGTGCTGCTCGAAATTGCGGATGGAGTCGCGCAGCCGCTGGCTGAAGGCGCGGTTCTTGTCCATGTCGATGGCGTTGCGGATAAATTTGTGGACGTGCCGATCGTAACGAGACCAGAGCTCGATGCACTGCTGGCCCCAGCTGGTGATGACGTCAAGCCGCCCCTGCAGGGCGTGGGTCAGCTCCTCGACATGGAACAGATCGTCGCGCCCCTGGGCCACTTCCTGAATGTTGAGCAGCCCCGCCTGCAGGCGGTGGCCGGCGGCGTCCAGGGTATCTTGCAGCTCGCGCAGGGTCTGGCCTGTCTCGTGCAGCAGTTTTTCGCAGCTGTGGATGGCATCGACCCAGTTCTGGGTCAGCAGGGCCGCTATCTCGCTCTTGACCTGATTCTGCTGCTCGTCCATGGCGCGCTGGGTCAGATCGATGCGCCCCAGCGTCTCTTCCAGCGAGAAGGTGAGCCGTGGCAGCACCTCGGCATCCCACTGCTCACGGGTGTTGGTCTCAAGCGCCGCCTTGCGGGCGGTGTCGAGTTCGGCCGCCAGGTGTTCGAGCAGGATGGAGAGCTTGATGGAGTCGACCTGGCGCTGATCCATGAAGAAGTCGACGATCCCCATCCCCAGCCGCGACAGGCGATAGAGGCTCTCTCCCGCCACCATGTCGGTGTTGAAGCGCGACAGCAGCTGCTGGCGAATGAGATCGTTGATGGCGTTGTTGGCGCGACCTGTGAGGGTCTCGTCCATCTGGCCAAAGGCGTTGCTGACATAGCCGAAGGCGTCGTGCAGCGCCGCTTCCGACAGGTCCGATTCATCTTCGGACAGGGTCTTGATTGCAATCAGAAAGGCCAGCCGGTCGGTCGGCAGGCTCAGCGCCAACCCCTCCTGCCTGACCCATCCCACCATCTCGGGCAGGGTACGGGATGTACTCATCATGACGTCATCATCTCGTTGTTATCCATTTGGATGGCCTCATCATGAAACTCTGACCATCTCGTTGTTATCCATTTGGATGGCCTCATCATGAAAATCTGACCATCTCGTTGTTATTACAAGGCTGCTAGACAGACTGCTGGTCAGCTTGACGGTTTCTGCGCCATCACATGGATATAGCGACCCAGGGAGATAAAGGGTTCCTGGCGGCAATATTGCTGCTCCATGGCCAGCAGATCATCGAACTTCTCGACCTGATCCTGCTTGTGGCGCATGTAGTCGTGGATGACGCGCACCCCCGTCTTGCCGATGATCTTGAGCCCCCCTCGCCCAATCCAGTCGTACACCTGTTCCGGCAGCTGCGGATTGGTGGGGGTCAGGGCGGTCTGGCGCTTCTTGCGCAGGCCGAGGTGCACATAGTCAAAATTGCCTACCACCAGGCTCTGAAACAGCAGGCCATGACGGTTGTAAAAAAGCAGCGACAGTATGCCCCCTGCCTTGACGAAAGGGAACAGACCGAGCAAGGTCTGGCGCGGCTCGGCGAGCCATTCCAGCACGGCGTGGCAGAGCACCAGATCAAAGGTGCCGGTCACCTGGCTCTTGAGATCCTGAATGGGGCACTGGATGAGACGAATTCTGTCTTCCAGCCCCTTTTCGGCAATCTGGACTCGTGCAAGTTCAAGCATTTCGGCGGAGAGATCGCACAGCTCCACCTGATGACCCATGGCCGCCAGCTTCTGGGCAAAGTAGCCAAATCCGCCCCCCGCATCCAGAATGCGCAGGGGCCGGTTGCCAAGGCGCGCCAGGCAGGCTTCGATGTCGCTCCACACCACGGTGGTGCGAATGCGCCCCTTGGTGGAGTCATAAATGTTGCGGGCGAACTTGTCGGCGCGCCCGTCAAAACTCTGATCTTGCTTCAAGACACACTCAACTTTTGGCCGCAGGGTTGGGCCTGACGAAAAAAGAGGGGTATTCTGTCACATCCCGAATTTGCTGAAAACTCAAGGACGACATCCCAGTGTTTGAGCTCAACCTGTTTGCCGCCAACTTGTTTGTTATCAAGAAGTGGCTAGGCCAATTGCTGATGCCGCTGCCCTTCTCCCTCTCCCTGCTGCTGCTGGCGCTCTTGCTGCTCTGGTTCACCCGTTTTCAAAAAACCGGCAAGCTGCTGGCGACCCTCTCCTTGCTGGTCGTCGCCCTGATGGGAATGCGACCGATAAGCTACGAGCTGGCCCGCCCGCTGGAGCAGACCTTTTCGCCCTTCGAGATAAACCAGCACCCGGATATAGCGGCCATAGTAGTGCTGGGCAACGGTCATGTGAGCGATCCGGCCGTGCCCGAGCGCGCCTGGCAGAACAACATATCGCTCGCTAGAACGCTGGAGGGGGTGCGCCTCGCCCAGGCTTATCCGCAAGCTGAGCTCATCTTCTCCGGTTATGTGTCCGGGGATCCCCTCTCCAACGCCGAGGTCAATGCCCGCATGGCGGCGAGCCTGGGCATACCCCGCTCGCGGATGACGTTGTTTGAAAACAACAAAGACACCCACGACGAGGCCGTCAGCATCAGCCGTTATCTCAAGGGCAAGCGAGTGGCACTGGTCAGTTCGGCCACCCACCTGCCGCGGGCCATGGCGCTCTATCAGGGACAGGGACTCGATGCG
The DNA here is from genome assembly GCF_963899305.1 of Aeromonas sp. MR19. Lineage (NCBI taxonomy): Bacteria > Pseudomonadati > Pseudomonadota > Gammaproteobacteria > Aeromonadales > Aeromonadaceae > Aeromonas > Aeromonas sp. MR19. Next base: position 7,530 of record NZ_CAWQWZ010000021.1, on the reverse strand, counting down.
GTGCCGGCCCCCACCGACTACACAGCCAAGCAGAGCCAGGTGGCGCAACCCCTCTACAGCTACCTGCCGAAGGGGCGTTATCTGATGTATTCCGAGGCTGCCATTCACGAATGGATTGGGGTATGGTGGGCCCGTTTGCGAGGGCAGGTTAACGATTGAGCAATCGAGCCTTGCATTCCTGATTTGGATCAGGAAAGCGAAAAAAAATTACGTCATTTGCCGCCGGGTCAGCTATCTTGGGCTCGGTTCAATTCATATAATGTCGCGCAATCAAATGCCTAGGAGAGTTACAAGATGAGACAGCACCTGGTAATGGGTAACTGGAAACTGAACGGCACCAAAGCTTCTGTCGAAGCTCTGATCAAAGGACTGACCCCGGCTGCTGCCGCTCATCCTTCTGTGCAAGTCGCCGTCTGCCCGCCGGTTATCTTTTTGGGTCTGGTTGAGCAGCTGACCGCTGGCAGCAAGATCGCCTACGGCGCCCAGAATGCCGACCTTCACGAATCCGGCGCCTTCACCGGTGAAAACGCCCCCTCCATGCTCAAAGCCTTCGGTTGCACCTACTCCCTGGTCGGTCACAGCGAGCGTCGTACCCTGCACGCAGAGAGCGACGACGTGGTTGCCGCCAAGTACGAAGTCATCCAGAAAGCCGGCCTGGTGCCGGTACTGTGCATCGGTGAGACACTGGAACAGTTCGAAGCCGGCGTGACCAAGAACGTGGTTGAGACCCAGCTGAAAGCCGTCATCGACCGTTGTGGCATCGCCTCCTTCAGCAACGCCGTGGTTGCCTATGAGCCGGTATGGGCCATCGGCACCGGCAAGACTGCTACCCCGGAAATCGCCCAGTCCGTCCACGCTCACATCCGTCAGTACCTGGCCGGGTTTGACGGCGCCGTGGCTGCCAAGGTACAGATCCTGTACGGCGGCTCCGTCACTGGCGCGACCGCAGCCAATCTGTTCGGTCAGCCGGACATCGACGGTGGCCTGGTGGGTGGCGCGTCCCTGAAAGTGGACGACTTCTCCCAGATCATCGCTGGCGCAGCCAAGTAAGCTGTTGCCCAGGAGGGGGCGCTTGCCCCCTCCTGCATATCGTTTTTCCTATGGCGGCCCCCGCATCCCATACGAAAGCCGATATAGTCAATGTGGCTTATCTCATTTTCAAAACTTCGTATTAGACAACTCAGATCCAGAGGCACTCATGACCAAACAAATCAAACGTATTGGTGTTTTGACCAGTGGTGGTGACGCACCGGGTATGAACGCAGCCATCCGCGCCGTGGTGCGCGCCGGTCTGCATCATGGCCTGGAAGTTTACGGCATCTATGATGGCTACCTCGGTCTGCATCAGGACAGGATCGTCAAGCTGGAGCGTCACAGCGTCTCCGACGTGGTCAACCGCGGCGGCACCTTCCTGGGTTCCGCCCGTTTCCCCGCTTTCAAAGACCCGAAAGTGCGCGCCGAAGCGATCGAAAATCTGAAAAAACACGGTATCGACGCCCTGGTGGTGATCGGTGGTGATGGCTCCTACATGGGTGCCAAGAAGCTGACCGAGGAGGGTTTCCCCTGCATCGGCCTGCCGGGCACCATAGACAACGACATCGCCGGCACCGACTTCACCATCGGCTTTGATACCGCCCTGAACGTGGTGGTTGACGCCATTGACCGCCTGCGCGACACCTGCAGCTCCCACCACCGCATCTCCGTGGTCGAGATCATGGGTCGCCACTGCGGCGATCTGGCCATGTCTGCCGCCGTTGCCGGTGGCGCCGAGTACGTGATAGTGCCGGAAGTGACCTTCGACAAGGACAAGCTGCTGCAACAGATCAAGGAAGGCGAAGCCAAAGGCAAGAAGCACGCCATCATCACCATCTGTGAGCACGTCACCGACGTGAATGCCCTGGCCAAGGACATCGAAGCCATGACAGGCCGCGAGACCCGCGCCACCATTCTGGGCCACATCCAGCGTGGCGGCTCGCCGACTGCGCGCGATCGCATCATGTCCAGCCGCATGGGTGCCTTCGCCGTTGAACAGCTGCTGGCCGGTCAGGGTGGCCGCTGCGTCGGGATCCAGGGCAACGAGATGGTGCACCACGACATCATCGACTGCATCGAGAACCTCAAGCGCCCGTTCGATCAGGAGCTGTACGATCTCTCCACCACCCTGTTCTAAGCGCCTGTCGCTTGCTCAGCCTGTTGTGACAAAAAACCCTCCGCTGGAGGGTTTTTTTATGCACGTCGTGTGCCCGGCAACGGGTGGAACCGGCAACCGTACAAGGGCCCTCTCTCTTGCTGCGCCATCTGCTGCACTGTTGTCCAAATCTTGCCCCATGCCCGCCATACCGGCGAGCGGAGCGCCTCCCTGGCCCCTGGATAGTCAACGACAGCCCTCTCGCCATCGACGAATGGGCGCTACTTCCTTGCCAAGGTTTGGCGGCTCACGACATCCCGGGTATGCCGGCTGGCGGGATGGCCTTTTCTGCATCGGACGCAGGATCAGCCCCAAGCTCTCCTCCCATCACCACAGGCCGCCGGTGGCGTCGGCCACACTCATCGCTAGCACAGAGCCTTGTATCGTCATCCCGGGGGTGTTGAGAGCCTCTCCTCAATGCCGTCGCACCGGGACACACAGACGCATGGCATAAGAAAAAGGTGAGCCCAGCGCAGGAGCCGTCATTCGTGCCCCCTCAATGGCAAGCCCCTCATCATGTTCACCATTTTTGCGTACTGACTGAGAAGCGGGTGCCGCGCCCGCTTCCTGAAAGAGGCGCCCTGTCAGGCTTCAAGGCACAATATGCGACAAAAAATGGATGCACTCTTCAAATTCAGCCAAGGGACAAGCCAACCGGCTTTCGACGACATTTTCAGACGCCACAGAGGGGCTTGAAAGCGGATCAAATTTCAAGAAAACCAGAAAAGCCCCATACAAAACCCACTGAAAAATTGACACGAACAAAACATAACATAATGAATTTTATAAATTTATACCACATACACAGAGTGCGCATCGGCATCACAAAGAAGGCCAGATGATAAAACAGACGCTAAAATGTAAAAACAAGGCTTTAGATGCTTCAAGCCCATAATTTGCCACATAAATACATTTTACTATTGTTTTACCGCACAATTGTGGTATCTTGGTCCCATCAACAGTCAGCCAAGGGAGACAAAATATGAAAGAGTTTGTTGTTACTGCCGTTTTTACCGTGTTTTTCACTCTGGTTGCCGTCTCTCTGCCGTCGCTGTCACAGCTTTGAGCCGGTTAGTCATCCAGAATTGTGTATTGCTGAATGACAGCCATAGCCCAGGCGCTGACTAATTCACCACTCTCTGTCTTTTTTGGCTGTTTCACCCAGCGTGATACCGAAAGCCTTATTTAGAACTGGTTGATGCACACTATATAAGCTGCATGTCACTGCCACCGTCCACAAGGGGAGCCTCATCGCTCCCCTTGTTGCATTTGTGCTCCGGGATTTACTCTTGCTCCCCTGCCCGTCACAATATCCGCTGGACTCGCCATGCAGGAATTACCATGACCCAAGATGCTCTACGCCAGTGGCGTCGTGATCTTCATCGTCTGCCCGAAGCGGCCTGGTGTGAGTTTCGCACCAGCTCCCTCATCGCTCACCACCTCTCAAAACTCGGATTTGAAGTCATGCTGGGGGACAAGCTGCTGGCCAGCAACCTCATCATGGGACGGGAGGTAGACGTACAAGCCCAGAAGGAGCGCGCCCTGCGTCAGGGTGCACATCCCGACTGGCTGGCCCGCATCGAAGAGATAACGGGTGTGATGGGCGTGTGGGACAGCGGTCGTCCCGGCCCGACCCTGGCCTTTCGCTTCGATATCGATGCGGTGGAAGTCGATGAGAGCCAGGATGAGCTGCATCCCCCCAGCCAGGAGGGATGGCAGTCTCGCAATGCCGGCTGGATGCACGCCTGTGCCCACGACGGACATACCGCCATCGGGCTGGTGCTGGCCGAGCGGATCGCAGCCCTCACCGATCGGTTGAACGGCCGCATCAAGTTGTTCTTCCAGCCCGCCGAAGAGGGCTGCCGTGGCGGCAAGGCGCTGGCGGCGGGCGGCCAGCTCGACGATGTGGATGCCCTGCTGGCGCTGCACATCGGCATTCATGCCAACAGTGGCGAGCTGGTGGTCAATCCCACCGAGTTTCTCTGCTCCACCAAGTTCGACGTGGAGTTTCTGGGGCGCGCCGCCCACGCGGGGCTTGAGCCCAACGCGGGCAGCAATGCGCTGGCGGCAGCCTGCACGGCGACCACCGCCATGCTCGGCATTGCCCGCCACCGCGATGGCATGACCCGCATCAACGTGGGCCAGCTCAGCGGTGGCAGCGGTCGCAACGTGATCCCTGGTCATGCCCGCCTGCAGGGGGAAACCCGTGGCGCCACCCCGGCGCTTAACGACTACATGTTCGGCCAGGTGCAGCAGATAGTGGAAGGGGCCGCCATGATGCAGGGCGCCACCTACCTCATTCGCAAGCAGGGGGAAGCCATCGGCATCGAGAACAGCCCGGCCCTGCTCGAGGAGATAGTGCCGCTTGCAGAGACGCTCAAGCTTGAGACCATCCACACTCGCCGCTTTGGCGCCAGCGAGGATGCGGGCTTTCTCATCGAGCGGGTGCAGCGAAACGGCGGTCAGGCCGCCTATCTGATCCTGGGGGCCAATCTGGCGGCGCCTCATCACCATCCGGAGTTCGACTTCGACGAAACCGTGCTGGAACACGGGGTAGCCCTGCTCGAATCCTGGCTGCTCAGTCGCCTGGGTACCTGATAGGTGACAAGATGACAAAAGGCAGCCCAAGGGCTGCCTTTTTTGTTGCTGGCGAGCGGCTCGCCGCTTGGCTTACTGCCCCAGCACTATGGTGGAGAGGTGGGCAAAGTGGTGGATCTCGTGGGTCGCCTCGCACTCGGTGTCGTGGCGGTCCGGGTTGTACCAGCAGGTAGCCAGCCCCTGCGCCGCGGCACCGGCGATGTCGGTCTTGGGGTTGTCCCCCACCATCAGTACCCGCGCCGGGCTCGGCTGCCCCATCAAGGCCAGGGTATGCTGGAAAATGGCGGCGGCCGGCTTGGTCACCTGTACCTCGTCCGAGATGACCAGCGGCTCGAACCAGTCGCTCCAGCCCAGCTTGCTGAGGCGACCCCGTTGCGGCAGGCTAAAGCCATTGGTGATGATCCCCATCCGCACCCGGCCTTTGAGGGCCTGCAGTGTCTCCAACACCCCCTCCAGCGGCACGCTCAGGGCGATGATCTGCTGCAAGAAGGTGTCGTTCATCGCCATGGGTGCCACGTCCACCTGCTCGGCAAACAGGGAAAAACGGGTCTGCTGCAGGTGGGCCGCATCTATCTCGCCCGAGTTGTACTGCTGCCACAGACTGTGGTTCAGAGCATGATACTCCGCCATCTTGGGGGGCGTCGGCGTCACGCCGTAGAGCTGCAGAGTCTGCTCCAGGGCCTGGGCGACCGGGAAATCGAGCAGAGTTTCGTCCAGATCGAACAACACCCAGTCATAACTTGGTACTTTCACGGGATCCCTTACTGTTCTTGTTCATCGAGTTCATGGCGGCGGCCCAGCGGGCTGGCGAGCAAGTCCAGCGTCAGCCTGACCCCGAATCCGGTCACTTCACTGCTGACCACGCCATTGCCCCCCTTGCTGCGAAAACCGCTCAAATCGAGGTGCAGCCAGGGGGTCTGGGCAGGCACGAAGCGGTTGAGAAAACGGGCGGCATCTATGTGATCCGGCGATGCGCCCGGCGCACACTGTAACAGATCGGCCCACTCGCTATCGAGGTTGTCGTCATAGTCCTCATCCAGCGGGAAGGGCCAGACTCGCTCACCGCTGCGCTGGCCCAGGCTGATCAGCTCGCCGAACCACTGGGGCCGGTTGGTAAAGGCGCCGCTGTAACGGCTGCCCAGTGCCCGCTTGCAGGCCCCCGTCAGGGTGGCGTAATCGATCAGCAGATCCGGATTATCCTGCACAGCCATACAGAGGGTATCCGCCAGCACCATGCGCCCCTCGGCATCGGTATCCACCACCTCTATGGTGGTGCCGTTGAGCGCCGTCACCACCTCCCCCGGCCGGTAAGCGAGCGGGCCTATGTGGTTCTCGGCGATGGCGAGCCAGCAGTGCACCTCATAGGGCAGGCGGGCCCGGCTGATCGCATAGAGGGCGCCCAGTGCCACTGCGCTGCCACCCATGTCCAGGTGCATGCCATACATGCTGCCGGCGACCTTGAGGTTGTAACCGCCCGAGTCGTGACAGATCCCCTTGCCCACCAAGGCGACCCGGCGCACCGGATTGGGCGGGCAGTAACTGAGCTTGACCATGGCGGCCTGGTTGTCTTCCGAGCCTCTCGCCACCGCGATGAAGGCGCCGGCTCCCCGTTCGGCCAGTTGAGCCTGATCGTACTCGTGCCACTGCCAGCCTTCGACCTGGGCCAGCTGACGAGCCCACTCCCGATAGCTGCGGGCGGTAAGATCGGAGGCCGGCGATACCGCCAGATGCCGCGCCATGCCATTGCCTTCGGCCTCGGCGTAGATCCGCGCCAGATCCAGCACGCAGCGCGGCGACACCGCAATCTGCTGATAGCGCCACTCATCCTCGGCGCTATGCTTGTGGCTCGGCAGCGGCACATTGGCCGCCAACAGGCAGGCCAGCGTCAGCTCGGCCAGCTGCGCCCTGTCCCCCTCGTCAAACCCTTCCAGGTGCAGCCCCATCCGCTCGATCTTGAGTCCGGCCAGCGGGGCTATCCAGGATCTGGCCTGCTTGTAGAGGGCGTGATCCCGGGTGGGACGGGCTCCGATGAAGATCACCAGTTGCAGGCTGTTGTGCTGCACCAGGCTGTAGGGCGCCTTCTGCCCCAGTGCTATCTGGGTTGCCACGGCGGCAAACTCAGGTCTGGTCAGAATAGAGTCGCGCAGATCTTCGGCAACAAGCAGCAGGTTGGCCGAAAGCCCGTTGCCCATGGCCTGGCTCAGGGTGGCATCATGAATGTCGATCTGGGGGGGGAGATAAGTGAACTGTTGCATCATTGGGCAGAGGCCTCGTCCATGAAGAGATATCACTGATGATACCCAACAAAGCGCGGTGGCGGCCAGATTTGCACTTGAAAATCAATATCAAGCGTGATTATGCGTACATATGATGAGCAACCGGAAACGGTGCGAAACATAACGAGGGGAAAACAAGAGGAAAAACGAAATGGAGAAACAGAAGAAAGTTGGTTGCGGGGGCCGGATTTGAACCGACGACCTTCGGGTTATGAGCCCGACGAGCTACCGAGCTGCTCCACCCCGCGTCCGAATTGTACTGCCTTCATCACCGCACACTACCGAGCAGAAGTAGCGTGCTGTCTTTACACCCATAGCTCTGCATCAAGCATTGCTATAAGCACAAATAGTTGGTTGCGGGGGCCAGATTTGAACTGACGACCTTCGGGTTATGAGCCCGACGAGCTACCGAGCTGCTCCACCCCGCGTCCGAATTGTACTGCCTTCATCACCACACACTACCGAGCA
>NZ_CAWQWZ010000020.1:0-2391 GCF_963899305.1 Aeromonas sp. MR19 | reverse complement strand
TCACCTACACAGCCACCAACGCCAGCGGCACCTCCAGCCCGGCTACGGTGACCATCACCGTCAGCCCGCCGAGCATCAGCCTGAGCCCCACCACGTTGAGCAACGGCACTGTCGGCACCAGCTACAGTGCGACGCTCACCGCCTCCGGCGGCACCGCGCCCTACACCTATGCGATCACCGCCGGTAGTCTGCCGGCCGGCCTCAGCCTGAATACCGGCACAGGTGCCATCAGTGGCACGCCGAGCGCCAGCGGCGCAAGCAACCTGACCGTGACCGCCACCGATGCCAACAGCGCGACCGGCTCCCAGGCCTACACCCTCACCATCGATGCCCAGGCCCCAGTCGCCGGTGCCGTCAGCGCCACCGTCGCCGCCAACAGCAGTGCCAACCCGATCACCCTGGCCCTCAGTGGCGGCACTGCCACCAGCGTCGCCGTGGCCAGCGCCGCCAGTCATGGCACTGCCACCGCCAGCGGCACCAGCATCACCTACACCCCGACCGCCGGGTTCTCCGGTTCAGACAGCTTCACCTACACAGCCACCAACGCCAGCGGCACCTCCAGCCCGGCTACGGTGACCATCACCGTCAGCCCGCCGAGCATCAGCCTGAGCCCCACCACGTTGAGCAACGGCACTGTCGGCACCAGCTACAGCGCGACGCTCACTGCCTCCGGCGGCACCGCGCCCTATACCTATGCGATCACCGCCGGTAGTCTGCCAGCTGGCCTCAGCCTGAATACCGGCACTGGTGCCATCAGTGGCACGCCAAGCGCCAGCGGCACAAGCAACCTGACCGTGACCGCCACCGATGCCAACAGCGCGACCGGCTCCCAGGCCTACACTCTCACCATCGATGCCCAGGCCCCTGTCGCCGGTGCCGTCAGCGCCACTGTCGCCGCCAACAGCAGTGCCAACCCGATCACCCTGGCCCTCAGTGGCGGCGCTGCCACCAGCGTCGCCGTGGCCAGCGCCGCCAGCCATGGCACTGCCACCGCCAGCGGCACCAGCATCACCTACACCCCAACCGCCGGATTCTCCGGTGCCGACAGCTTCACCTACACAGCCACCAACGCCAGCGGCACCTCCGGCCCGGCTACGGTGGCCATCACCGTCAGCCCGCCGAGCATCAGCCTGATCACCACCACGTTGAGCAACGGCACTATCGGCACCAGCTATAGCGCGACGCTCACCGCCTCCGGCGGCACCGCGCCCTATACCTATGCAATCACCGCCGGTAGTCTGCCGGCCGGCCTCAGCCTGAATAACAGCACAGGTGCCATCAGTGGCACGCCAAGCGCCAGCGGTGCAAGCAACCTGACCGTGACCGCCACCGATGCCAACAGCGCGACCGGCTCCCAGGCCTACACCCTCACCATCGATGCTCAAGCCCCAGTCGCCGGTGCCGTCAGCGCCACTGTCGCCGCCAACAGCAGTGCCAACCCGATCACCCTGGCTCTCAGTGGCGGCACGGCCACCAGCGTCGCCGTGGCCAGCGCCGCCAGCCATGGCACTGCCACCGCCAGCGGCACCAGCATCACCTACACCCCGACCGCCGGATTCTCCGGTGCCGACAGTTTCACCTACACCGCCACCAACGCCAGCGGCACCTCCGGCCCGGCTACGGTGACCATCACCGTCAGCCCGCCGAGCATCAGCCTGAGCCCCACCACGTTGAGCAACGGCACTGTCGGCATCAGCTATAGCGCGACGCTCACCGCCTCCGGTGGCACCGCGCCCTATACCTATGCGATCACCGCCGGTAGTCTGCCGGCCGGCCTGAGCCTGAATACCAGCACAGGTGCCATCAGTGGCACGCCGAGCGCCAGCGGCGCAAGCAACCTGACCGTGACCGCCACCGATGCCAACAGCGCGACCGGCTCCCAAGCCTACACCCTCACCATCGATGCCCAGGCCCCAGTCGCCGGTGCCGTCAGCGCCACTGTCGCCGCCAACAGCAGTGCCAACCCGATCACCCTGGCCCTCAGTGGCGGCCCTGCCACCAGCGTCGCCGTGGCCAGCGCCGCCAGCCATGGCACTGCCACCGCCAGCGGCACCAGCATCACCTACACCCCGACCGCCGGATTCTCCGGTGCCGACAGCTTCACCTACACAGCCACCAACGCCAGCGGCACTTCCGGCCCGGCTACGGTGACCATCACCGTCAGCCCGCCGAGCATCAGCCTGAGCCCCACCACGTTGAGCAACGGCACTATCGGCACCAGCTATAGCGCGACGCTCACCGCCTCCGGCGGCACCGCGCCCTATACCTATGCGATCACCGCCGGTAGTCTGCCAGCTGGCCTCAGCCTGAATACCGGCACAGGTGCCATCAGTGGCACGCCGAGCGCCAGCGGCGCAAGCAACCTGACCGTGACCGCCACCGATGCCAACA
>NZ_CAWQWZ010000019.1:0-2591 GCF_963899305.1 Aeromonas sp. MR19 | reverse complement strand
AAATGGCGAACAGCCATACCCTTGGGACCGACTTCAGCCCCAGGATGTGATGAGCCGACATCGAGGTGCCAAACACCGCCGTCGATATGAACTCTTGGGCGGTATCAGCCTGTTATCCCCGGAGTACCTTTTATCCGTTGAGCGATGGCCCTTCCATTCAGAACCACCGGATCACTATGACCTACTTTCGTACCTGCTCGACCTGTCCGTCTCGCAGTTAAGCTGGCTTATGCCATTGCACTAACCTCCTGATGTCCGACCAGGATTAGCCAACCTTCGTGCTCCTCCGTTACTCTTTGGGAGGAGACCGCCCCAGTCAAACTACCCACCAGGCACTGTCCGCGATCCCGATTCAGGGACCTGCGTTAGAACATCAAACATACAAGGGTGGTATTTCAAGGACGGCTCCAGCGCAACTGGCGTCACGCCTTCAAAGCCTCCCACCTATCCTACACATGTAGGTTCAATGTTCAGTGCCAAGCTGTAGTAAAGGTTCACGGGGTCTTTCCGTCTAGCCGCGGGTACACCGCATCTTCACGGCGAATTCGATTTCACTGAGTCTCGGGTGGAGACAGCATGGCCATGGTTACACCATTCGTGCAGGTCGGAACTTACCCGACAAGGAATTTCGCTACCTTAGGACCGTTATAGTTACGGCCGCCGTTTACCGGGGCTTCGATCAAGAGCTTCGCTTGCGCTAACCCCATCAATTAACCTTCCGGCACCGGGCAGGTGTCACACCCTATACGTCCACTTTCGTGTTTGCAGAGTGCTGTGTTTTTGATAAACAGTCCCAGCCATCTGGTCACTGCGACTCCCAACTGCTCCATCCGCAAGGGACTTCACTGTCAAGAGCGAACCTTCTCCCGAAGTTACGGTTCTATTTTGCCTAGTTCCTTCACCCGAGTTCTCTCAAGCGCCTTGGTATTCTCTACCCGACCACCTGTGTCGGTTTGGGGTACGATGACTTGTAATCTGAAGCTTAGAGGCTTTTCCTGGAAGCAGGGCATCAATGGCTTCACCACCGTAGTGGCTTCGTCTCGTGTCTCAGTGTTGTGTCTCCGGATTTGCCTAGAAACACCACCTACGCACTTTCACCAGGACAACCGTCGCCTGGCCCACCTAGCCTTCTCCGTCCCCCCATCGCAATTACAAGTCGTGCAGGAATATTAACCTGCTTCCCATCGATTACGCCTTTCGGCCTCACCTTAGGGGTCGACTCACCCTGCCCCGATTAACGTTGGACAGGAACCCTTGGTCTTCCGGCGAGGAGGCTTTTCACCCCCTTTATCGTTACTTACGTCAGCATTCGCACTTCTGATATCTCCAGCATACCTCTCGATACACCTTCGCAGACTTACAGAACGCTCCCCTACCACTCACACATAAGTGTGAATCCGCGGCTTCGGTGCCTGGTTTGAGCCCCGTTACATCTTCCGCGCAGGCCGACTCGACTAGTGAGCTATTACGCTTTCTTTAAATGATGGCTGCTTCTAAGCCAACATCCTAGCTGTCTGAGCCTTCCCACATCGTTTCCCACTTAACCAGAACTTTGGGACCTTAGCCGGCGGTCTGGGTTGTTTCCCTCTTCACGACGGACGTTAGCACCCGCCGTGTGTCTCCCGGATATTACTTACTGGTATTCGGAGTTTGCATGGAGTTGGTAAGTCGGGATGACCCCCTAGTCCAAACAGTGCTCTACCCCCAGTAGTATTCGTCCGAGGCGCTACCTAAATAGCTTTCGGGGAGAACCAGCTATCTCCGAGTTTGATTGGCCTTTCACCCCCAGCCACAGGTCATCCCCTAACTTTGCAACGTTAGTGGGTTCGGTCCTCCAGTTGATGTTACTCAACCTTCAACCTGCCCATGGCTAGATCACCCGGTTTCGGGTCTACACCTTGCAACTAGACGCCCAGTTAAGACTCGGTTTCCCTACGGCTCCCCTATACGGTTAACCTCGCTACAAAATGTAAGTCGCTGACCCATTATACAAAAGGTACGCAGTCACCCCGAAGGGCTCCCACTGCTTGTACGTACACGGTTTCAGGTTCTATTTCACTCCCCTCACAGGGGTTCTTTTCGCCTTTCCCTCACGGTACTGGTTCACTATCGGTCAGTCAGGAGTATTTAGCCTTGGAGGATGGTCCCCCCATATTCAGACAGGATGTCACGTGTCCCGCCCTACTCGATTTCACTTCAAGGTCGTTTTCATGTACGGGGCTATCACCCTGTATCGCTGGCCTTTCCAGGACCATTCCACTAACTTCCAAGAAACTTAAGGGCTAATCCCCGTTCGCTCGCCGCTACTGAGGGAATCTCGGTTGATTTCTTTTCCTCGGGGTACTTAGATGTTTCAGTTCTCCCGGTTCGCCTCTATTACCTATGTATTCAGTAATAGATACCCAGCTTATGCTGGGTGGGTTTCCCCATTCGGAAATCTGTGAGTAATAGCGTCTCTTACCGACTTCTCACAGCTTATCGCAGGTTAGTACGTCCTTCATCGCCTCTGACTGCCAAGGCATCCACCATGTACGCTTAGTCACTTAACCATACAACCCCAAGAAGTGTCGTCGAAACGACGCGACTTGTTG
>NZ_CAWQWZ010000018.1:0-20403 GCF_963899305.1 Aeromonas sp. MR19 | reverse complement strand
TGGCCAAGCCGGGCTCCATCAAGCCGCACACCAAGTTTGAATCTGAAGTGTACGTGCTGTCCAAAGAAGAAGGTGGTCGTCATACCCCGTTCTTCAAGGGCTACCGTCCGCAGTTCTACTTCCGTACTACCGACGTGACCGGTACCATCGAACTGCCGGAAGGCGTTGAAATGGTAATGCCAGGCGACAACATCAAAATGGTTGTTACCCTGATTGCGCCGATCGCGATGGACGACGGCCTGCGTTTCGCTATCCGTGAAGGTGGCCGTACCGTAGGTGCCGGTGTTGTAGCCAGCGTAATCGCTTAATCTTTGGCTTACATAAATAAAGCAAAGCCCCTATAATAGGGGCTTTCTTATGTAGGGGCGTAGTTCGAATTGGTAGAACAGCGGTCTCCAAAACCGATGGTTGCGGGTTCGAGTCCTGCCGCCCCTGCCATATACCTCGTCTCGTACGGGGCTTTTGTGTCTTTGGTTACGTCAGATACAGGTGGGTTGTATGAGTGTTAGTTCTGAGAGCCAGGGCGGAAGCAAGGATACCCTGCTTTGGGGCCTGGTTTTCATCATCCTGGCGGCCGCTGTAGTAGGTAATTATCTGCTCAACGATGTTGTCGCTGCCGTCCGCGCCCTGGGTGTGGTCGTCGTCATTGCTGCTGCTGGTGCGGTAGCCCTGCAAACCACCAAGGGAAAGGCGACACTGGCATTTGCCCGTGAGTCTCGCCTGGAAGTCCGCAAGGTCGTATGGCCGACCCGTCAGGAAGCCATTCAGACAACCCTGATTGTGCTGGCGGTGACCGCCGTGATGGGGCTATTGCTGTTCATTCTGGACGGTGCCTTGGTCTGGTTGGTCAACTTGATTACCGGAGTGTAAGGATAAGCCATGACTGAACAACGTGAACAACGTATGAGATGGTATGTCGTGCAGGCATTCTCCGGCTACGAAGGCCGGGTCGCCAAGTCTTTGCGCGAACATATCAAGATGCATGGCATGGAAGACATGTTCGGTGAAGTGCTGGTCCCGACCGAAGAAGTGGTCGAGATGCGTGCTGGCCAGAAGCGCAAGAGTGAGCGCAAGTTTTTCCCGGGCTACGTCCTGGTTCAGATGCTCATGGATGAAACCACATGGCACCTGGTGCGTAACGTACCGCGTGTGATGGGCTTCATCGGTGGCACCTCTGATCGTCCTGCTCCTATCTCTGATAAGGAAGCGGATGCCATCCTGAATCGTCTGCAAGATGCCCACGACAAGCCGCGTCCGAAAACCCTGTTTGAACCGGGTGAAATGGTGCGGGTTGCCGACGGTCCGTTCGCCGACTTCAACGGTACCGTTGAAGAGGTGGACTACGAGAAGAGCCGCGTGAAGGTCTCTGTTTTGATCTTCGGTCGCTCAACGCCGGTAGAACTGGATTTTGGTCAGGTCGAAAAGGGCTGATTAAACTCTGTACGTTAACGGTTGTCAGGGGCAGCGAATGTCACTATAATTCGCTGCCCCTTTATTAGTTGGGGAGCCGTTTGCAGGAGCATGTCTCCGAGGCGCTAGAACCCATTTCTGAGGTATTTTTCTAATGGCTAAGAAAGTCACAGCTTATATCAAGCTGCAAGTTAAGGCTGGCAGTGCTAACCCCAGCCCTCCCGTTGGTCCTGCTCTGGGTCAGCACGGTGTAAACATCATGGAATTCTGTAAGGCGTTCAACGCTCGTACAGAGAAGCTGGAAAAAGGCTCACCGACTCCGGTCGTGATCACCGTTTACAGCGACCGTTCCTTCACCTTCGAAACCAAGACTCCGCCTGCTGCCTTCCTGCTGAAGAAAGCTGCCGGGATCCAGTCTGGTTCGGCCAAGCCGAACAAAGACAAGGTTGGTAAGGTGACTGTTGCCCAGCTGCAAGAAATCGCCAAGACCAAAGAGCCGGATATGACCGGTGCCGATCTGGATGCAAAAGTACGTTGCATCGCAGGCTCCGCTCGTTCCATGGGCCTGGTAGTGGAGGATTAAGACAATGGCAAAACTTTCCAAGCGTATGCGCGTTATTCGCGAAAAAGTTGACGGTACCAAAGAGTACTCCATCAACGAAGCCATTGCCCTGCTGAAAGAACTGGCTACCGCCAAGTTCGTTGAAAGCGTTGACGTTGCTGTCAACCTGGGTATCGATGCTCGTAAATCTGACCAAAACGTTCGTGGTGCTACTGTACTGCCGCACGGTACCGGTCGTGATGTACGTGTTGCCGTATTCACCCAGGGTGCCAACGCCGAAGCTGCCAAAGCTGCCGGTGCTGAACTGGTTGGTATGGATGACCTGGCCGATCTGGTCAAGAAAGGCGAGATGAACTTCGACGTCGTGATCGCATCCCCGGATGCCATGCGTGTTGTTGGTCAACTGGGTCAAATCCTGGGCCCGCGTGGCCTGATGCCGAACCCGAAAGTCGGTACTGTAACCCCTAACGTTGCTGAAGCTGTGAAGAATGCCAAAGCGGGTCAGGTTCGTTACCGTAATGACAAGAATGGTATCATCCATACCACTCTGGGTAAGGTTTCTTTCGACGAAGTTCAGCTGAAAGAAAACTTGGAATCACTGCTGATTGCCCTGAAAAAGGCTAAGCCGTCTTCCGCCAAAGGTATCTTCATCAAGAAAGTCAGCATCTCCACCACCATGGGTGCAGGTGTTGCCGTAGACCAAGCTTCTCTGGAAGCTCAGGGCTAATTGATGAGTTTTACAAGGCGCAAAATTTAATCTATAATTTTGCGCCTTGATTGGTTGGGGGCTTCGACCTCCGTCCAAGACCGCAGGAGGCTGCAAAGCCTTAATCCTTCCTGCGTAGACGGTGCCGGAAACCCAGCGAGAAAGATTCTTTCTCTTCTGGAATCCTGCTACCGCATCGTTCCCCTCTGTTGTGAAGGTAGGGGGGATGTGTCAGTACTGAGTCATGAGACTCAGATTCAATCCAGGAGTTAAGCCAATGGCATTGGGACTCGAAGACAAAAAGGCAATTGTTGCTGAAGTCAACGAAGCTGCCAAAGGCGCCCTGTCCGCAGTTGTAGCCGATTCTCGCGGCGTGACTGTAGACAAGATGACCGTCCTGCGTAAAACCGCTCGTGAAGCCGGTGTGTACATGCGCGTTGTGCGTAACACCCTGCTGCGTCGTGCGGTTGAAGGTACCGAATTCGCGTGCCTGAACGACGTATTGACTGGTCCTACCTTGATTGCTTTCTCCAACGAACACCCGGGCGCTGCCGCTCGTCTGTTCAAAGAGTTTGCCAAAGCGAACCAAAAGTTCGAAATCAAGGCCGGCGCTTTTAACGGTGAGTTTATCGCCGCAGCACAAATTGATCGTCTGGCCACGCTGCCGACCTACGACGAAGCAATTGCGAAGTTGATGGCGACTATGAAAGAAGCCTCTGCTGGCAAGCTGGTTCGTACCATCGCTGCTGTGCGTGATCAGAAACAAGCTGCTGCTTGATTCTCGCCTATTTAGGCTGTTTGAGTTTATTCAACATCAGGAATTTTTGTCATGTCTATCACTAAAGACCAAATCATCGAAGCTGTTGCTTCCATGTCCGTAATGGAAGTTGTTGAGCTGATCGAAGCTATGGAAGAGAAGTTCGGCGTTTCTGCCGCTGTTGCTGTTGCTGCCGGTCCGGCTGCTGAAGCAGTAGAAGAGAAAACCGAGTTCGACGTAGTTCTGACTGCTGCTGGCGCCAACAAAGTTGCCGTCATCAAGGCCGTTCGTGCCGCTACCGGTCTGGGCCTGAAAGAAGCCAAGGACCTGGTAGAAGCCGCTCCTGCCAACCTGAAAGAAGCCGTCTCCAAAGACGAAGCTGAAACTCTGAAGAAGCAGCTTGAAGAAGCTGGTGCTTCTGTTGAGATCAAATAATCTGCATTTATGTAGATTAGCCTGATAAAACAGGCTAGGGCTGGTGAATATTTGTTCACCAGCCTTTTTGCGCTGTAGACTGAGAGCATTTCACACCGTTTACGACTCTCGGTGCACCAGCAATCCGGACCGTTTCATCGTCCGGGCCAACACAAAACGGTGTTGAGACAGAGCTGTCCCGCGGGACAGAGTGGGTCACTTATCAGCGAGCTGAGGAACCCTATGGTTTACTCTTATACCGAAAAAAAACGCATTCGTAAGGACTTCGGTAAGCGAGACCAGGTACTGGACACGCCTTATCTGTTGTCCATTCAGCTGGACTCCTTCAAGCAGTTCATCGAGGCTGACCCGGAAGGTGAATACGGCCTAGAGGCCGCTTTCCGTAGCGTTTTCCCGATCACCAGTTACTCCGGTAGTGCTGAGCTTCAGTATGTCAGCTATCGCCTGGGTGAGCCGGTATTTGACGTAAAAGAATGCCAGATCCGTGGAGTGACCTACTCCGCGCCGCTGCGTGTCAAGCTTCGTATGGTTCTATACGATCGTGAAGCAGCTGCCGGCACCGTCAAAGACATCAAGGAACAAGAAGTATACATGGGCGAAATTCCGCTCATGACCGAGAACGGCACCTTTGTTATCAATGGTACCGAGCGGGTAATCGTCTCCCAGCTGCACCGTAGCCCGGGCGTCTTCTTTGACCACGATAAAGGCAAAACCCATTCATCCGGTAAGGTGCTGTATAACGCCCGCGTTATCCCCTACCGTGGCTCCTGGCTGGACTTCGAGTTCGATGCGAAAGACAACCTGTTTGTCCGTATCGACCGTCGTCGTAAATTGCCAGCTTCCATTATTCTGCGCGCCCTGGACTTCAGTTCCGAAGAAATCCTGGCCAACTTCTTCGAGACCATAGGTTTCGAAGTGAAAGATGGCAAGTTGATGATGGATCTGGTGCCCGAGCGCCTGCGTGGTGAAACTGCGACCTTTGACATCGTGGCCAATGGCGCCGTGGTGGTTGAGACCGGTCGTCGTGTGACTGCGCGTCACATCCGTCAGTTGGAAAAGGATGCCGTTACCCAGATTGAGGTACCGGTTGAGTATGTTGTTGGCAAAGTTGCTGCCAAGAACTACGCACATCCGCAAACTGGCGAAATGGTAGTGACTGCCAACCAGGCATTGAGCCTGGAAGCGGTTGCCAACCTCTCCCAAGCCGGCTTCAAGCACTTCGAGGTTCTGTTCACCAACGAACTGGATCACGGTGCCTACATGTCCGAGACCCTGCGTATCGACTCCAGCTCCAGCCGTTTGGAAGCGCTGGTCGAAATCTATCGCATGATGCGTCCGGGCGAGCCGCCTACCCGTGAAGCTGCAGAACAGCTGTTCGAGAACCTGTTCTTCTCTTCCGAGCGTTACGACCTGTCTACCGTAGGTCGGATGAAGTTCAACCGTCGTCTGTCCCGTGAAGACGAGACCGGCGCTGGCACTCTGACCAAAGACGACATAGTCGAAGTCATGAAGCGCCTGATCGACATCCGTAACGGCAATGACGAAGTGGACGATATCGACCACTTGGGTAACCGTCGTATCCGTTCTGTCGGTGAAATGGCTGAAAACCAGTTCCGTGTCGGTCTGGTGCGTGTCGAGCGTGCGGTCAAGGAGCGTCTCTCCCTGGGCGACCTGGACACCCTGATGCCGCAGGATCTGATCAACGCCAAGCCGATCTCCGCCGCAGTCAAAGAGTTCTTTGGTTCCAGCCAGCTGTCTCAGTTCATGGACCAAAACAACCCGCTGTCCGAAGTCACCCACAAGCGCCGTATCTCTGCGCTGGGTCCGGGCGGTTTGACCCGTGAGCGTGCCGGTTTTGAAGTCCGAGATGTGCACCCGACTCACTACGGTCGTCTGTGCCCCATCGAGACTCCTGAAGGTCCGAACATCGGTCTGATCAACTCTCTGTCCGTGTACTCTCGTACCAACGAGTACGGTTTCCTCGAGACCCCGTACCGTAAAGTCATTGACGGTGTGATCACCGACGAGGTGGACTACCTGTCCGCCATCGAAGAAGGCAAGTACGTGATCGCACAGGCTAACGCCGCGACCACCGAAGATGGCCGTCTGAAAGATGAATTGATCCCGTGCCGCCACAAAGGTGAATCCACCTTTATGAACGCCGACCAGATCCAGTATATGGACGTGAGCCCGCAGCAGATCGTATCTGTGGCAGCCGCTCTGATCCCGTTCCTGGAACACGATGATGCTAACCGAGCCCTGATGGGTTCGAACATGCAACGTCAGGCCGTACCGACTCTGCGTGCTGACAAGCCGCTGGTAGGTACCGGTATGGAACGCGCCGTGGCCGTTGACTCCGGTGTAACCGTAGTGGCCAAGCGTGGCGGCATGATCGACTACGTCGATGCCTCCCGTATCGTTATCAAGGTCAACGAAGATGAACTGCTGCCTGGCGAAGCCGGCATCGACATCTACAGCCTGACCAAGTACACCCGTTCCAACCAGAACACCTGTATCAACCAGCGTCCTTGCGTGATGTTGGGTGAGCCGGTCATGGCCGGTGACGTGGTTGCTGACGGTCCGTCTACCGACCTGGGCGAACTGGCGCTGGGCCAGAACCTGCGCGTCGCGTTCATGCCGTGGAACGGTTACAACTTCGAAGATTCGATCTTGGTAAACGAGCGCGTGGTTCAGGAAGATCGCCTGACCACCATCCATATCCAGGAACTGGCCTGTATCTCCCGTGACACCAAGCTGGGTCCGGAAGAGATCACTGCCGACATCCCGAACGTGGGTGAAGCCGCTCTGTCCAAGCTGGACGAGTCCGGTATCGTCTACGTGGGTGCCGAAGTGAAGGGCGGCGACATCCTGGTCGGCAAGGTAACACCGAAAGGTGAAACCCAGCTGACCCCGGAAGAGAAGCTGCTGCGCGCCATCTTCGGTGAGAAGGCCTCCGATGTGAAGGACTCCTCCCTGCGTGTGCCGAACGGTGTGTACGGTACCGTGGTTGACGTGCAAGTCTTTACCCGCGATGGCGTGGAAAAAGACAAGCGTGCCAAAGAAATCGAAGAGATGCAGCTGAAGGAAGCGAAGAAGGACTTGACCGAAGAGTTCAAGATCCTGGAAGACGGCATTTTCGGCCGCTCCCGCAACCTGCTGCTGGCCGCCGGTTACAGCGAAGATCGTCTGAACAAGCTGGATCGTACCAAGTGGTTTGAATTGGCCATCGAAGATGAAGCCAAGCAGATCGAGCTGGAACAGATCGCCGAACAGCACATCGAGCTGAAAGCCGACTTCGACAAGAAGTTCGAGAACAAGCGTCGCAAGATTATCCAGGGTGATGATCTGGCGCCGGGCGTACTGAAAATCGTCAAAGTCTACCTGGCAGTCAAGCGTCGCATCCAACCGGGTGACAAGATGGCGGGCCGTCACGGTAACAAGGGTGTTATCTCCAAGATCTGCCCGGTCGAGGATATGCCTCATGACGAATACGGCCGTCCGGTCGATATCGTACTGAACCCCTTGGGCGTACCGTCCCGTATGAACATCGGTCAGATCCTCGAAGTGCACTTGGGCCTCGCGGCCAAGGGTATCGGCGAGAAGATCGACCGCATGATCAAGGAACAGCGCGCGCTGCACGAGATGCGTGACTTCCTGCAACAGGTCTATGACCTGGGCGAGAAGGACACCAAGCAAGTGGACATCGCCGAGCTGTCTGACGACGACGTACGTACCCTGGTGGGTAACCTGCGCAAGGGTCTGCCGGTCGCTACACCTGTCTTTGATGGTGCCAAAGAGCACGAAATCAAGGCCTTGCTGAAGCTGGCCGATCTGCCGGAATCCGGTCAGATCTCCCTGTTCGACGGTCGTACTGGCAACGCTTTCGAGCGTAAGGTCACCGTGGGTTACATGTACATGCTGAAGCTGAACCACCTGGTAGACGACAAGATGCATGCGCGTTCTACCGGTTCTTACAGCCTGGTTACCCAGCAGCCGCTGGGTGGTAAGGCGCAGTTCGGTGGTCAGCGTTTCGGTGAGATGGAAGTGTGGGCCCTGGAGGCTTACGGTGCGGCATATACCCTGCAGGAAATGCTGACCGTCAAGTCTGACGATGTGAATGGCCGTACCAAGATGTACAAAAACATCGTGGATGGCGACCACCGTATGGAGCCGGGCATGCCCGAATCCTTCAACGTACTGTTGAAGGAAATCCGCTCTCTGGGTATCAACATCGAGCTGGACGAAGAGTAAGAGCTCGCTCTTATTGTTCGAGAATTGACGTGGGCGCCCTGCTGCTTTGGCAGTAGGGCGCCGAGGTTAGACTCCTGACAGGGGAAACACGTGAAAGACTTACTCAAGTTTTTGAAGGCTCAGACCAAGACCGAAGAGTTTGACAGTATCAAGATCGGTCTGGCCTCTCCTGACATGATCCGCTCCTGGTCATTCGGTGAGGTCAAAAAGCCTGAGACCATCAACTACCGGACTTTCAAGCCGGAACGTGATGGTCTGTTCTGCGCCCGTATCTTCGGACCGGTGAAGGACTACGAGTGTCTGTGCGGCAAGTACAAGCGCCTGAAACACCGTGGTGTGATCTGTGAGAAGTGCGGCGTAGAAGTGACCCAGACCAAGGTCCGTCGCGAGCGTATGGGCCACATCGAGCTGGCCAGCCCGACTGCCCACATCTGGTTCCTGAAGTCCCTGCCGTCCCGTATCGGTCTGCTGCTGGACATGACCCTGCGTGACATCGAGCGCGTGCTGTATTTCGAATCCTATGTAGTGATCGAGCCCGGCATGACCAACCTCGAGCGCAGCCAGATGCTGTCCGAAGAGAACTATCTGGACGCACTGGAAGAGTGGGGCGACGAATTCGACGCCAAGATGGGTGCCGAAGCAATCCTTGCATTGCTGCGTGCCATCGATCTGGAAGGCGAAGTCAAGACCATGCGTGAGGAGCTGGATCAGACCAACTCCGAAACCAAGCGCAAGAAGACCACCAAGCGCCTGAAGCTGATGGAAGCCTTCCTGCAGTCCGGCAACAAGCCGGAGTGGATGATCATGACAGTGCTGCCTGTGCTGCCGCCGGACCTGCGTCCGCTGGTACCGCTGGACGGCGGCCGTTTCGCGACTTCCGATCTGAACGATCTGTACCGTCGCGTGATCAACCGTAACAACCGTTTGAAGCGCCTGCTGGACCTGGCTGCCCCGGACATCATAGTGCGCAACGAAAAGCGCATGCTGCAAGAGTCCGTGGATGCCCTGCTGGACAACGGCCGTCGTGGCCGTGCCATCACAGGTTCCAACAAGCGTCCGCTGAAATCCTTGGCCGATATGATCAAGGGTAAGCAAGGTCGTTTCCGTCAGAACCTGCTGGGTAAGCGCGTCGACTACTCTGGTCGTTCCGTTATCACCGTAGGCCCGACGCTGCGTCTGCATCAGTGCGGTCTGCCGAAGAAGATGGCGCTGGAACTGTTCAAGCCGTTCATCTATGGCAAGCTGGAATCCCGCGGTCTGGCGACCACTATCAAGGCCGCCAAGAAGATGGTGGAGCGTGAAGAAGCTGTCGTTTGGGATATCCTGGACGAAGTGATCCGCGAACACCCGGTCCTGCTGAACCGTGCACCGACCCTGCACCGTCTGGGTATCCAGGCGTTTGAACCGACCCTGATCGAAGGCAAGGCCATCCAGCTGCACCCGCTGGTCTGTGCCGCCTATAACGCCGACTTCGATGGTGACCAGATGGCGGTCCACGTACCGCTGACCCTGGAAGCCCAGCTGGAAGCGCGCGCCCTGATGATGTCTACCAACAACATCCTGTCGCCAGCCTCCGGTGAGCCGATCATAGTTCCTTCCCAGGACGTGGTCTTGGGTCTGTACTACATGACCCGTGCCCGTATCAACGCCAAGGGCGAAGGTATGGTGCTGGCTGGCCCGAAAGAAGCCGAGAAGGTCTATCGCGCCGGTCTGGCCGATCTGCATGCTCGCGTCAAAGTGCGCATCACCGAATATCTCCGTCAGGAAGATGATTCGCTGGTAGAGCGTACCGAGATGAAGAACACCACTGTTGGTCGTGCGATCCTGAGCCTGATCCTGCCGAAAGGCATGGAATACGCCCTGATCGATGAGCCCAAGGTGCTGACTGCTGCAGAGCAGGCTGATCTGGATGCCAATCCGCAGAACTGGATCAAGTCCGTATCCAACAAGGCGCTGGGCAAAAAGCTCATCTCCCGTCTGCTGAACACCTGCTATCGCAAGCAGGGCCTGAAGGACACCGTCATCTTCGCTGACCAGCTGATGTATACCGGTTTCCATTATGCGGCCCTGTCCGGTGCTTCCGTTGGTATCGATGACATGGTCATCCCGGATGCCAAGAAAGACATCATAGCCGCAGCCGAAGCCGAAGTTGCCGAGATCCAGGACCAGTTCCTGTCCGGTCTGGTGACCGCGGGCGAACGCTACAACAAGGTTATCGATATCTGGGCCAGCGCCAACGAGCGCGTCTCCAAGGCCATGATGGAGAACTTGTCCAAAGAGCGTGATGTCAACTCGCTGGGTGAAGAAGAAGAGCAGGCGTCGTTCAACAGCATCTTCATGATGGCCGACTCTGGTGCGCGGGGTTCCGCCGCCCAGATCCGTCAGCTGGCCGGTATGCGTGGCCTGATGGCCAAGCCGGATGGCTCCATCATCGAGACCCCGATCGTCGCGAACTTCCGCGAAGGTCTGAACGTACTGCAGTACTTCATCTCCACTCACGGTGCCCGTAAGGGTCTGGCGGATACAGCACTGAAGACGGCTAACTCCGGTTACCTGACTCGTCGTCTGGTTGACGTGGCACAGGACATGGTGATCACCGAGGACGATTGCGGCACTATCGAAGGTCTGTGGATGACTCCGCTGATCGAAGGTGGTGACGTGGTCGAGCCGCTGCGTGAGCGCGTGCTGGGCCGTGTGGTTGCCGATGACGTGATCAAGCCGGGTACCGAGGACGAGATCCTGGTAGCGCGCAACACCCTGCTCGACGAGCAGCTGTGTGACCTGCTGGAACAAAACTCCGTTGACCGCGTGAAGGTGCGTTCTGCCATCACCTGTGAAACTGACTTCGGTAACTGTGCTCACTGCTACGGCCGTGATCTGGCCCGTGGTCACCTGGTGAACAAGGGTGAGGCTGTCGGTGTTATCGCCGCCCAGTCCATCGGTGAACCGGGTACCCAGCTGACGATGCGTACCTTCCACATCGGTGGTGCCGCATCCCGAGCCGCTGCCGAGAACAGCATCCAGGTGAAGAATACTGGTACCATCAAGCTGCAGAACGCCAAGTTCGTTCACAACAGCGATGACAAACTGGTTATCACCTCCCGTTCTACCGAACTGACCATCATGGATGACATGGGCCGTACCAAGGAAAGTCACAAGCTGCCTTACGGTGCCGTGTTGGAAGTGAAGGATACTCAGGCCGTGAGCGCCGGTGACACTGTCGCCAACTGGGATCCGCACACCCACCCGATCATCACCGAAGTGGCGGGTCGCCTCCAGTTCGAACACATGATCGATGGCGTGACCATCACTCGTCAGACCGACGAGCTGACCGGTCTCTCTTCTATCGTCGTACTGGATGTCAACGAGCGTCCGAGTGCCGGTAAAGAGATGCGTCCGACCGTTAAACTGGTCGACCTGAACGGCAAAGATGTAATGATCCCGGGTACCGATGTCGCCGCCCAGTACTTCCTGCCGGGCAAGGCAATCGTGAACCTGGAAGATGGTGCCAACGTGGGTGTGGGTGACGCGGTAGCGCGTATCCCGCAAGAATCCAGTGGTACCAAGGACATCACCGGTGGTCTGCCGCGCGTTGCGGATCTGTTCGAAGCACGTCAACCGAAGGAACCTGCCATCCTGGCCGAGATCTCCGGTACCATCTCCTTCGGGAAAGAGACCAAGGGCAAGCGCCGTCTGGTCATCACCCCGACCGATGGTGGCGACGTCTACGAGGAGATGATTCCGAAGTGGCGTAACCTGAACGTGTTCGAAGGTGAAAAAGTTGAGAAGGGTGAAGTGCTGGCGGACGGTCCTGAGTCTGCTCATGACATCCTGCGTCTGCGCGGTATCAGCCCGGTCGCCAACTACATCGCTAACGAAGTGCAGGACGTTTACCGTCTGCAAGGCGTTAAGATCAACGACAAGCACATCGAAGTCATCGTTCGTCAGATGCTGCGCAAGTGCGAGATCCTGAGCGCTGGTGACACTGACCTGATCGAAGGCGAGCAGGTTGAAGTGGCCCGTGTGAAGATTGCCAACCGTAAGCTGGTTGCAGAGGGCAAGGCCCCGGCTACCTTCCGTCATATTCTGATGGGTATTACCAAGGCATCTCTGAGCACAGAGTCCTTCATCTCCGCGGCTTCCTTCCAGGAAACCACCCGTGTTCTGACCGAAGCGGCCGTTGGCGGCAAGCGTGATGAACTGCGTGGCCTGAAAGAGAACGTAATCGTGGGTCGTCTGATCCCGGCTGGTACCGGCTTTGCCTACCACCATAGCCGGATCAACCAGCGTGCCGCCGCAGCTCGTGCTGTCGGTGTACCGCAGGTGACTGCCGATGAAGCTCAGCAAAACCTGGCGGATCTGCTCAACGCATCCGGCAGTTTTGACGAAGAGTAATCTTCTGCTGCAGTGATTGAAAAAGGGCTCCTTCAAGGGGCCCTTTTTGTTGGTCGTTTTCTCGTCAACCCCAGTCGCCACGCGGATATTCGGATGATCCAGAACAAGGTTGGGGAGTAAAAAATCAAAAAAAGTTGACATTGCCCCCTCGCAATTGAAAACTCGGGAAAGTTGAATGGTTATTACAGGGGTAGAACATGACTGTCGGTATCGAGGAAGTACTGCTTCCCGAAGAGCAGCTGAGCGGTCGCACTTTTACAGACGAAGACAGGGAATTGTTGCGCTCCTATGGAGGGCTTATCGAAGGCTTGGCCGAACTGTTCGGCAAGCACTGTGAAGTGGTTCTTCACTCCCTGGAAAATCTGCACGAGTCCGTGATCAAGATTGCCAACGGGTTCAATACGGGACGGAATGAGGGGGCACCCATTACCGATCTCGCGCTGCGTATGCTCAAGGACATAGAGAATACCGGCCAGGATTACACCCAGAGTTATTTTGCCCGCAGCCGTACCGGCGCCCTGATGAAGTCGAGTACCATCGCCATCAGGAACAGTGACAAGCAGGTGATAGGTCTTATCTGTATCAACCTGCACATCAATGCGCCTTTTCACGAGTTTGTCGCCGAATTCTTCCCGACGCCCCAGCAAGTGGAGCGCCAGTCGCCGGAGACCTTTGCCAACAGCGTCGAAGAGTTGGTCGCCCAGACGGTGGACAACACCATCGACGAGATCAACCGCGATCCGACCGTTGCCAACAATGCTAAAAACAGGTTTATCGTGACCCAGTTGTTCGAGAAGGGCATATTTGATATCAAGGACTCGATCAACCTGGTCGCCGACAAATTGAATATTTCCAAACATACCGTTTATCTGTACATCCGACAGCGCAAGCAGGGTGAAGACGAGAACGAGTAAGCGCCATAGAAGGGGATAGATAAGAATGGCTAAAGAAGTGATTGCAACCGACAAGGCGCCTGCCGCAATTGGTCCGTATGTTCAGGCTACCAAGCTGGGCGAATTGGTCTTCACCTCCGGGCAGATCCCGCTCGATCCGGCCACCATGGAGATAGTGGCTGGCGGCATCGAAGCGCAGGCCGAGCAGGTGATGAAGAACCTGGTTGCAGTATTGAAGGAAGCCGGTGCCGATACTGGCAAGGTGCTGAAGACCACCTGTTTCCTCAGCGACATGAACAACTTCGTTGCCTTTAACCAGGTATATGCCCGTTACTTTGGCGACTCGGCCCCGGCCCGTTCCTGTGTGGAAGTGGCGCGTCTGCCCAAGGATGTGCTGGTTGAAGTCGAAGCCATAGCTTACGTCTGATCCTCGGCAGAATGAAGAGCCCCTCCCAGGAGGGGCTTTTTTGTCTTTGGCGTAGAATGGACAGACACCCGTACAGGAGTCCGGATATGAGTCTGAATTTTGCCTTGCTGGTAACGGGGCCCGCCTACGGTACCCAGTCGGCCAGCACTGCCTACCGCTTCGCCTTGAGCCTCATCGAGCAGGGCCACCGGTTGTCACATCTGTTTTTCTATCAGGACGGGGTCTGCAATGGTAACGGCTTGCATGCTCCGGCATCTGATGAGACCGACCTGGTGGCCCTGTGGCGCGAGCTGGCCATAGGGCAGGGGATCCGTATCGATGTGTGCGTCGCAGCCGCCATGCGGCGCGGTGTGCTCGATGAGACAGAGGCGAAGGGAGCAGGCAAGGATCAATTCAACCTGCAGGCCCCCTTCTGCCTGAGCGGGCTGGGTCAGCTAGCCGAAGCCAGCCTGACCGCCGATCGCTTTGTCCAGTTCTAGGGAGGGAGAGATGAACAAGATAGCCTTTATGTGTCGTCGCGGCCCTCATGGCACGTCTGCCGGACGGGAAGGACTGGATGCCTTGCTGGCGACCTCGGCGCTGACCGAGTCGCTGGCCCTGTTTCTCATCGGTGACGGTGTCTTGCAACTGGTCAGGGAGCAGCAGCCTCAGACCATCTTGCAGCGCCACTATGCACCGACCTTCAAGCTGCTGGAGTTGTACGACATCGAGGAGGTCTATGTGTGCGCCGACTCGCTGGCCGAACGCGGTCTGACGGTGGATGATCTGCTGATCCCCG
The DNA here is from genome assembly GCF_963899305.1 of Aeromonas sp. MR19. Classification (NCBI taxonomy): domain Bacteria; kingdom Pseudomonadati; phylum Pseudomonadota; class Gammaproteobacteria; order Aeromonadales; family Aeromonadaceae; genus Aeromonas; species Aeromonas sp. MR19. Next base: position 5,789 of record NZ_CAWQWZ010000018.1, on the reverse strand, counting down.
TCGAGTGCCTCTCCCGTGCCGACATCCGCCGCCAGTGGAGCCACTGCGCGACTCACATCTGCTTCTGAGGTGATCATGATACAGCTGATATTGACCTCTCCCTTCCTGAGCCGGGATCTGGAACAGGCGCTCTGCTATCGCCAGCCTGATGATCTGCTGGTGCTGATGCAGGATGCCGTCATCGCGGCCACGGTCCCTCAATGGAGTGAGCGACTGGCAGCTATTCCGCTCTATGTGATGCGAGAAGACTTGCAGGCGAGGGGATTGCAGCACAGGATCGGGATGGATCTGGATATGGCCGGTCTGGTCGCATTGATCGCGGAAAACGGGTCACCGCAGACCTGGGGTGGCTAGCGTCCATTTTTATCGATGAAGTTCAGTTAGTTATGACTATTGACAGGGGATCCATTGTGCCCTTTTGCGGCACGGATTGTATAAATCTTGACTCCCTTGACAACAGGGCATAAAATTTCGCGTCCCCGTATCTGCGGGGAGGATTTTTCACATGTTTATGAAGTCATTATCAGGAGCCTTTTGATGGCAACTATTAACCAGTTGGTTCGCAAGCCACGCATCAAGCTCGTTGTGAAAAGCAACGTGCCTGCGCTGGAAGCGTGCCCTCAGAAGCGTGGCGTGTGCACCCGTGTATACACCACCACCCCGAAGAAGCCTAACTCTGCACTGCGTAAAGTATGCCGTGTACGTCTGACCAACGGCTTCGAAGTCACCTCCTATATCGGTGGTGAAGGTCACAACCTGCAGGAACACTCCGTTGTTCTGATCCGTGGCGGTCGCGTCAAGGATTTGCCAGGTGTTCGTTACCACACCGTTCGTGGTGCGTTGGACTGTGCCGGTGTTAAAGACCGTAAGCAGGCTCGCTCCAAGTATGGCGTGAAGCGTCCGAAAGCTTAATGGTTCTCCGTTAAGTAAGGCCAAACGTTAATTCGTTTCTAGTTAGATAACTTTCTAGTTTTGGGTAACCCCTGAAGTTACGGAGAATTTGAAATGCCAAGACGTCGTGTTGTTGGTCAGCGTAAAATCCTGCCGGATCCCAAGTTCGGATCAGAGCTGCTGGCTAAATTTGTCAACGTAGTAATGGTTGACGGTAAGAAATCTGTTTCCGAAGCCATCGTATATGGCGCGCTGGACATCATTGCCACCAAATCTGGCAAAGATCACCTGGCCGTATTCGAAGAAGCCCTGGACAACATTCGTCCGTCCGTCGAGGTTAAATCTCGTCGTGTCGGTGGTGCAACCTATCAGGTACCGGTAGAAGTTCGTCCGGTCCGTCGCAATGCCCTGGCAATGCGCTGGTTGGTTGACGCCGCTCGTAAACGTGGTGAAAAATCAATGGCTCAGCGTTTGGCTGGCGAGCTGCTGGATGCCGCTGACAATAAGGGTTCGTCTGTCAAGAAACGTGAAGACGTTCACCGTATGGCTGAAGCGAACAAGGCCTTCGCTCACTTCCGCTGGTAATCCGCTTGCGCAGGGTCTTTTGGCTCTGCGCACCTTCAGTTATCTAGGGGTCCGCTCCTAGTAAGAGGATGACAATGGCTCGTACAACCCCCATTGAGCGTTATCGTAACATCGGTATCTCCGCTCACATCGACGCCGGTAAGACTACTACTACCGAGCGCGTTCTGTTTTATACCGGTGTAAGTCACAAGATCGGTGAAGTTCACGATGGCGCTGCCACCATGGACTGGATGGAACAGGAACAAGAGCGTGGTATCACCATCACCTCCGCCGCGACCACCGCTTTCTGGTCCGGTATGGGTAAACAGTTCCAACCGCACCGTATCAACATCATCGATACCCCCGGCCACGTTGACTTTACTATCGAAGTAGAGCGTTCAATGCGTGTTCTGGATGGCGCCGTGATGGTGTACTGTGCCGTAGGTGGCGTACAGCCACAGTCTGAGACCGTATGGCGTCAGGCTAACAAGTACAAGGTTCCCCGTATCGCGTTCGTCAACAAGATGGACCGTACCGGTGCCAACTATCTGCGCTGCGTTGAGCACATCAAGACCCGCCTGAAAGGTAACCCGGTTCCGCTGCAACTGAACATCGGTTCAGAAGAGAACTTCAAGGGCGTTATCGATCTGGTCAAGATGAAAGCCATCAACTGGAGCGAAGCAGATCAGGGCGTATCCTTCGATTACGAAGAGATCCCGGCTGAGCTGCTGGAAAAAGCGCAAGAAATGCGCATGACCCTGGTCGAAGCCGCTGCTGAAGCGTCTGAAGATCTGATGGAAAAATACCTGGGTGGTGAAGAACTGACTGAAGAAGAGATCAAGAAAGCTCTTCGTCTGCGCGTTCTGAACAACGAAATCATCCTGGTTACCTGTGGCTCCGCGTTCAAGAACAAGGGCGTACAGGCCATGCTGGATGCCGTGGTTGACTATCTGCCGGCACCGACCGACGTAGCTGCCATCGACGGCCTGAAGCTGGACGGCGTCACCAAAGACGAGCGTCATGCTTCTGATGAAGAGCCGTTCGCTGCTCTGGCATTCAAGATTGCCACCGACCCGTTCGTAGGCAACCTGACCTTCTTCCGCGTGTACTCCGGCGTAGTTAACTCCGGTGACTCCGTGCTGAACTCTGTCAAAGAGAAGCGCGAGCGTTTTGGCCGTATCGTTCAGATGCACGCCAACAAGCGTGAAGAGATCAAAGAAGTTCGCGCAGGCGATATCGCTGCTGCCATCGGTCTGAAAGATGTGACCACTGGTGACACCCTGTGTGACGAAAAAGCACCGATCATCCTCGAGCGTATGGAATTCCCGGAGCCGGTAATCTCCATCGCGGTTGAGCCGAAAACCAAGGCTGACCAAGAGAAGATGGGTCTGGCACTCGGCCGTCTGGCGCAGGAAGATCCGTCTTTCCGCGTATGGACTGACGAAGAATCTGGCCAAACCATCATCGCCGGTATGGGTGAGCTGCACCTGGACATCATCGTTGACCGTATGCGTCGCGAGTTCAAGGTTGAAGCGAACGTAGGTAAGCCGCAGGTTGCCTACCGTGAAACCATTCGTGAAACCGTCAAGGATATCGAAGGTAAACACGCCAAGCAGTCTGGTGGTCGTGGTCAGTATGGTCATGTCATCATCGACATGTACCCGCTGGAAGCCGGCAAAGCCTATGAGTTCGTTAACGACATCAAAGGCGGCGTGATTCCTGGTGAATACATCCCGGGTGTTGACAAGGGTATCCGTGAGCAGCTGAAATCCGGCCCGTTGGCAGGTTATCCGGTAATGGATCTGGGTGTGCGTCTGCACTACGGTTCTTACCACGATGTCGACTCCTCCGAATTGGCGTTCAAGATCGCTGCCTCCCTGGCCTTCAAGGCTGGTTACATGAAGGCAAGCCCGGTCCTGCTCGAGCCGATCATGAAGGTTGAAGTCGAGACTCCGGAAGATTACATGGGCGACGTTATCGGTGACTTGAACCGTCGTCGTGGCCTGATCGAAGGTATGGAAGACGGCCCGTCCGGCAAGATCGTACGTGCCCTGGTGCCGCTGGCCGAGATGTTCGGTTATGCGACCGCACTGCGTTCCGCTACCCAAGGTCGTGCTTCCTACGCTATGGAATTCGCTAAGTACTCCGACGCCCCGAACAACGTGGCCCAGGCAGTCATCGAAGAGCGCAAATCCAAGTAATTTATGATTCCCCGCCTACGACGGTAGGCGGGTTTAACCTAGAAGGACTACGTCGTGTCTAAAGAAAAATTTGAGCGTAACAAACCGCACGTAAACGTCGGCACCATCGGCCACGTTGACCACGGTAAAACCACCCTGACCGCCGCCATCACCAACGTGCTGGCCAAGCACTTCGGTGGTAAAGCTTTCGCCTTCGACCAGATCGACAAGGCGCCGGAAGAGCGTGAGCGTGGTATCACCATCAACACCTCCCACGTAGAATACGACACCGCCATCCGTCACTACGCGCACGTAGATTGCCCGGGTCACGCCGACTACGTTAAAAACATGATCACCGGTGCTGCCCAGATGGACGGCGCTATCCTGGTAGTAGCTGCGACCGACGGCCCGATGCCGCAAACTCGTGAGCACATCCTGCTGGGTCGCCAGGTTGGTATCCCGTACATGATCGTGTTCATGAACAAGTGCGACATGGTAGATGACGAAGAGCTGCTCGAACTGGTTGAGATGGAAGTTCGTGAACTGCTGACCGAATATGACTTCCCGGGTGATGACCTGCCGGTAGTTCGTGGTTCCGCGCTGAAAGCGCTGGAAGGCGACGCTGCATGGGAAGAGAAGATCATCGAGCTGGCCAACCACCTGGATACCTACATCCCGGAGCCGGAGCGCGCAATTGACCTGCCGTTCCTGATGCCTATCGAAGACGTATTCTCCATCGCTGGCCGTGGTACCGTTGTTACCGGTCGTGTTGAGCGCGGTATCGTCAAAGTTGGTGAGACTGTAGAAATCGTCGGTATCAAAGACACCGTTTCTACCACCTGTACCGGTGTTGAAATGTTCCGCAAACTGCTGGACGAAGGTCGTGCAGGCGAGAACATCGGCGCGCTGCTGCGTGGTGTTAAGCGTGAAGACGTAGAGCGTGGTCAAGTACTGGCCAAGCCGGGCTCCATCAAGCCGCACACCAAGTTTGAATCTGAAGTGTACGTGCTGTCCAAAGAAGAAGGTGGTCGTCATACCCCGTTCTTCAAGGGCTACCGTCCGCAGTTCTACTTCCGTACAACCGACGTGACCGGTACCATCGAACTGCCGGAAGGCGTAGAGATGGTAATGCCAGGCGACAACATCAAAATGGTTGTTACCCTGATTGCGCCGATCGCAATGGACGACGGCCTGCGTTTCGCCATCCGTGAAGGTGGCCGTACCGTAGGTGCTGGTGTTGTAGCTAGCGTAATCGCTTAATCGATTCGTTATATGCAAACATGAAAAGGGGTGGCTTCGGCCGCCCCTTTTTCTTTTTGGGCCTTGTGCCCTATGAGATACTTTGCAAAATCATTTATTGAGGTAGTCCCCAGTGAGCAAGCCCGCCATTTTTCTGGACCGTGACGGTGTCATCAACGAAGACACCGGTTATGTCAGTCAGGTAGACGACTTCCATTTCCTGCCCGGTGTGATCGAAGCCATGCAGCTGCTGAAGAAGAAAGGCTATCTGTTGATCGTCGTCACCAACCAGTCTGGTATCGCCCGCGGCTATTTCAGTGAGGACGACTTCATGAACCTGACTGAATGGATGGATTGGTCATTGGCCGATCGGGATGTGGATCTCGACGGTATCTATTTCTGTCCACATCACCCGGATCACGGTGCCCCTTGTGATTGCCGCAAACCGGAACCCGGCATGCTGCTGCTGGCACAACAGGAGCTGGGTATCGACATGGGCCGTTCCTATATGGTTGGCGACAAACCTTCCGACCTGAAAGCGGCAGCCAGTGCCAAGGTTGGTCATAAAGTCATGGTGCGTACTGGCAAACCTGTAACCGACGCCGGCATCGCCTTGGCGGATGCCATCTACGACAACCTGCACGATTTCGCCGTTTCAGTGCCTGCTGCGGGCTGATTTCGTTCGCTTAACATACACATTGGTGGCTTTGTGAGCGAACAGTTGATGAAAGCTATCTTTTTGCAATTATCTGCTTGCCAGAAAGTTTCTACTCCCTATAATGCGCCTCCATCGACAGGGCAAGCGGCAACGCAGTAAAGCCAGTCGGTGCCTCGAAAAGCCTTTGAAAATAAGGCTTGACTCGAGAAGGCGGTTGAGTAGAATTCCACTCCCGCAGCAACACACTGTTGCGTCGC
>NZ_CAWQWZ010000017.1:0-21927 GCF_963899305.1 Aeromonas sp. MR19 | reverse complement strand
TAGCGCCGTGGAACCACCTGATCCCATGCCGAACTCAGAAGTGAAACGCGGTAGCGCCGATGGTAGTGTGGCATTCGCCATGCGAGAGTAGGACACTGCCAGGCACCCAACATTGAAAGCCCGCTCAGATGAGCGGGCTTTTTTATTGCCTGACATTCAAGCGCCGGGCTGCAATAGCCAGGTGATGCTTTCCTTCTGACCCCTCATTCGTTTATTTTTCCCCCGATCTATTCCGGATGGCTGCACCACCCAGCGTGATATATCCCCGTCCATGTCGTTTGCTGGCGCTAACGACGGCTGGGATGTGGGTTCTGCTCAATATCCTCTCAACCTTGGGTTCCAACTCGGGCTAATGTGCACTAGGCTTCTCTGCTATTCCCTTCGTTGATAATCACTATTGCTGCAAGGGGGATGACAAGAGACACGGGATCCATAGACTGTCTCTTTCACGAGCAAGGAGCCGTGTATGTTGGGGATCCACGATCTGGCGTTGTTTATCGTATCTGGTTTGCTGTTGAACATGATGCCCGGGCCGGATTCCCTGCTCATCATGCTGCGCAGCGGCTCTCAGGGTTGGCGGGCGGGCTCAGTCGCGGCGCTGGGGATTGGGACGGGCACCATGGTGCATGTGCTGGCGGCTGCTCTGGGGTTGTCGGCTGTGCTGAGCGCTTCGGCCGAGCTGTTCGCCGTCATCAAGTTGATGGGGGCGCTCTATCTGGTCTACCTGGGGTTTTCCATGTTCTGGCAAGGCACCAAGGCTCCTTCCGCCACCAACGCGGCTGTGGCGTTGCCTGTGCTCTCTTATGGTCGGATCTATCGGCAGGGGTTGCTGACCAATGTGCTCAATCCCAAGGTAGCGCTCTTCTTCCTCGCCTTCGTGCCCCAGTTCATCGCCCCCGATGCGCCGCAGAAGGCGCTGGCCTTCATCCTGCTGGGCTGCATCTTCAATTTCAACGGCATGATCTGGTGCCACCTGCTGGCGTTCTTTACCGCCTATGCAAGTCGCAAGGTGCGTTTGCCGGCCCCGCTGGGAGCTTGGCTCAACCGCTTGATGGGGGGGCTGTTCGTGGGGCTGGGTATCAAGCTGGCCACGGAGTGAGACCTTGCCATTAGAGACAACCGGGCATAGAAAAAGGCGTATCCCATCGCTGGAATACGCCTTCGTCTGCACTGCTGCAGGTCTGATCGAGATCAGTTCATGCCGTAGCGCTTGAGTTTCTTGCGCAGGGTGCCACGGTTGATGCCCATCATCACAGCGGCGCGGGTTTGGTTACCGCGGGTGTATTGCATGATCACGTCCAGCATGGGAGCTTCGACTTCGGAGAGGACCATATCGTACAGATCAATCACTTCCTGACCGTTCAACTGGGCCAGGTAGTTACGCAGGGCCTGTTGCACAGAGTCACGCAGGGGGCGCTGGGTCGGCTCGGCAGCGTGATTGTGAGTAGTTGTTACCAATGCATCAGAAGTCAGGGTTTGTTCGAACATATTCGGTCGGCTCTTTAGTTATGCGTTAACCTAATCCATCGAAATACGCTTCGAGTGCCTCTAGTTGTGCGTCTGCACAATCCAGGGCATTGAAGTGCTTACGGAATTCTCGGCCCGTCTCTTCTTCATCCAGATACCAGCCCACGTGTTTACGGGCAATGCGCGCTCCCAGATATGCACCATAAAACTGGTGCAGGTTGGTTACATGCTCGTTCATCAGGGTGCGAACCTCTTCCCTTTCAGGAGGTGGCAGCTTGGTACCCGTTTCAAGAAAATGACGGATTTCCCGGAAAATCCAGGGTCGTCCTTGCGCTGCACGGCCGATCATCACGGCATCAACGCCGGTATAGTCGAGGACATACCGGGCCTTCTCCGGGCTGTCTATGTCGCCATTGGCGACAACAGGAATCGATACGGCCTGCTTAATCGCCTTAATCGTGTCGTACTCAGCGTGACCCCGGTAGAGGCAGGCACGGGTACGACCATGCACGGCGAGGGCCGCGATACCGCAATCTTCGGCGATTCGGGCGATCTCCTCGCCATTGCGGTTATCCGGATCCCATCCTGTGCGGATCTTCAAGGTAACAGGCACCTTGACTGCATCCACCACGGCCCGGCAGATGGTTCTGACCAGATCGGGATGACGCAGCAGGGCGGAACCTGCCAACTTCTTGTTCACTTTTTTTGCTGGACAACCCATGTTGATGTCGACGATCTGAGCGCCCTGCTCCACGTTGTAGCGGGCGGCAAACGCCATCATCTCGGGGTCGGCTCCGGCAATCTGGACCGATCGCAAGCCACCTTCTGCAGAGTGATCCATTCTCATCCTGGTTTTCTGGGTATCCCAGACATCCGGGTTGGCCAGCAGCATCTCGGAAACGGCCATGCCAGCGCCCAATCGTAAACAAAGTTCACGAAATGGTCGGTCTGTTACACCGGCCATGGGAGCCACAATCAAGGGAGTTTCAAGCGTGTGGGGACCTATCTGCATTCCACGGTTACCATCGGCTTAGGGCGGCGTATATTACGCATTTTTTAGTCAGGAGAAAAGGTTAGTATTTGAGCGTCAGCCATTTTTTTCTGAAAAAAACGTCGAGCCAAGGCTTGCAAATTCAGGAGTGCTTGAAAATCAGGCATATTGTCGGGGTGAGTTTACAGGGCCAAATGAGCGAGGGACTCGACGATTTGCCTGTCCCCATCCGGTTGGGGTTTGCGCTATGATAGCGAGCTTGAATCGAGCAAAGGCTCCAAACAATTTTATTACAAACAGATTGGGGATGTATGACGTCAAGGTTCATCAAATCTCTCTACCCGTGTCTGCTGGGTGCCGTGCTGGGTTCTGCCCAGGCGCAGACCGTCAGTTTCGGCGAGGCCTGGAGCCGGGTCATCCAGCAGGATGATGGGCTGGCGGCGGAACAGGCCGGTGTGGATCGGGCGCAACAGTTGCGTGAGGCGGCCAAGGCCATGTATCTGCCCGACATCAGTCTGGGGGCGGATTATGCGCGCATTTCCAAGCCGGATCTGATGGGGCTGGACGACAAGCTGGAAAACTCTCCCGCATTGGGCGCCATTCTGGGGCAGATGGGGATCGACTCCAAATGGCTGGCCTCGTCGCTGACCGAGCAGAATCGCGTAACCAGTTCGGTCAGAATGCTCTGGCCCCTGTTTGTCGGGGGGCGGATCGATGCGATGCAGGATATTCGGTCCGCACAGGTGGATGAAGCCAAGGAGTTGCTGGCCATCAAGCAGCAAGCCAGCTTCGAGAGCCTGTCCCAGACCTATTTCGGCGTGGTGCTGGCGGCGCAGGTGGTGCAGACCAAGCAGGAGATAGAGCAGGGGCTGGCCCGCCATCTGGATCATGCCAGGAAGCTGGAAGCCCAGGGCCAGATCGCCAAGGTCGAGCGGCTGTCGGCCCAGTCTGCCTATGACAGGGCGCGCATCGATACCCAGAAGTCCCGCCGCAGCCTGGAGATAGCCGAGCTGGCGCTGGATCGCATGATCAAGCTCAAGGGAGCCGAACCGGCTACCCAGCTGTTTATCAATGACGACGTGCCCCCCTTGGCAGCTTTCGTCGAGGAGACGCTGACGGTGCACCCGGGTCTCAAGATGCTGATCGCCAAGCGTGAGCAGGCGAAGGCGATGATCCGGGCCGAGAAGGGCAAATATGCACCAGAGCTCTTCATGTTCGGCAACTACAACCTCTACGAACGAGATACCCTGGCCGCGAAGATCACCCCTGACTGGGTGGTCGGGGTCGGCGTCAGCATGCCGCTGGTGAGCCGCGACGGCCGCTCCGAGACGGTACAAGCGGCCAAGAGCGCCGAGCTGCAGGTCAATCTGCTGCAGGCCAAGACCCGCGAGGATCTGGAACTGCTGGTCGAGAAGACCTGGCGCGAGGCCGCACAGGGGCTGGAAGAGTACCAGTCTCTCTCCTCCACTCAGGCGCTGGCCGAGGAGAACGTGCTGCTGCGGGACAAGGCATTCGGGCAGGGGCTCTCCACCTCGCTGGATGTGGTGGATGCCCAGAACCAGCTGGCCGGGGTCAAGACCCAGCGTGCCGCTGCCGCCTATCAATATGTGATCTCGCTGGCGCGCCTGTTGGCACTCTCCGGTCAGATGAGCAGTTTCAATCAATATCAGCATGGTCAGGCGATCGAGGTGAATTCATGATCGCGGCCCTGTCTGTCCCGTTTTCCATGTCTGTTTCGACCGTCAAGGGTCGCCCGTTTGTCGAGGTGAATGCATGAGTCATCCCCCCATCAAGAAGAAGATGCGCCAGGCCAAGCCGCTGCTGCTGCCACTGGCGCTGGTCCTGCTGGTGATCTGGCTGGGCTGGCGTTTCTGGCTCGCCTATCAGCCCGAGCCGGTACGCCTGCAGGGCCAGGTTGAGGCGCAGCAGTATTCGGTCTCCTCCAAGGTGGCGGGCCGCATCGACGAGGTGCTGGTGAAGAAGGGCGACCAGCTGGCCCGGGATCAGCTGGTGTTCACCCTGGCCAGTCCCGAGATCGAGGCCAAGCTGAGCCAGGCCAAGGCGGGTCAGGCTGCGGCCGGGGCCATGGCCGAGGAAGCAGAGAAGGGCGCGCGTGCCCAGCAGATCGCGGGTGCCAAGGATCAGTGGCAAAAGGCCAAGGCGGCAGCCCTGCTGCGGGCCAAGACCTATGAGCGCATCGCCAGCCTGCACCGGGATGGCGTGATGCCGTTGCAGAAACGGGATGAGGCCTGGACTGCCTGGCAGGCAGCCAAGTACAGCGAAGGCATGGCCTGGCAGCAATACCAGATGACCCTGGAAGGGGCGCGGGAAGAGACCAAGGTGGCGGCGCGCGAGCAGGCCAACATGGCGGCGGGCTCGGTGGCGGAAGTGGAGGCCTATCTGGCCGATACCCGCATCGCCAGCCCGCACGCGGGGGAGGTGTCCCAGGTGCTGCTGCGCAGCGGTGAACTGGCGCCACAGGGCTTCCCTGTGGTGACCCTGCTCGACATGCAGGATGCCTGGGCCCAGTTCCATGTGCGCGAAGATCTGCTGCCCCGCTTCGCGCTGGGCACTGAGTTCGATGCCACCATTCCGGGCCTGGGTGAGCAGACGGTGCGCTTCAAGGTGACCCACGTGGCCGTGATGGGGGATTTTGCCACCTGGCGTGCCACGGATACCCGTCAGGGCTTCGACATGAAGAGCTTCCAGGTGGAGGCGCGCCCCTTGCAACCGGTTGATGGTCTGCGAGTCGGCATGAGTGTGCTGGTCGAACTCTGATGAGACGCGAATGGCGGCTGTTGTGGCAGGATCCGTTCGGTCGGGCCCTGATGAGCTGGGTTCCCTTGCTGTTGATGGGAACCCTCTGCTGGATCTTCTCGGCCGGGCTGGCCCGGGATCTCAACGTCGGTCTGGTGGATCTGGATCAGAGCGTCCTCTCCCGTCAGCTGGCGTTCTCGCTGGACGGTTCCGCCGGCCTGCGCCTTGCCGGCCAGTTCGACTCCATCGACGAGGGGGCACGCGCTCTGCGCGGGGGAGACATCTATGCCCTGGTGGTGATCCCTCACCATCTGGAGCGGGATGCCCGTCAGGGTACCCAGCCCAAGGTGACTGTGTTCAACAACAGCCAGTTCATCCTGATCGCCAAGCTGGTCAACTCGGCCTTGTCCCAGGTGGTGGGGACCCTCAACGGCCAGGTGGGCGTACTGGCCGCCATGGCCGATGGCAAGGTCATGTCCGGCGCCCTGGGGCAATCCGTGCCCATCAGCAATCAGGTGACGGCGCTCTACAACATCAACTCCAGCTATGCCCAGTTCCTGCTGAGTGCCCTGTTGCCGGCGGTGTGGCAGATCCTGGTGGTGCTCTATGGGATCAACGCCCTGGCCCGTACCGATCGGCTGGGGCTGGACTGGACCAGCCAAGGGGTCTGGTTCGGCCTCTGGCGCACTTTGCTGCCCCATGTGCTGATTGGGTGGGCCTGGGGTCTGGCGTGGAGCCTGATGCTGTTCAAGGCGTTTGGCTATCCGATGCAAGGCAGCTGGCTGGTGCTGACACTGGGACTGGGGCTGGCTTCGGCCGCCTGCGTCAGCATGGGGGCCTTCTTCTACGGTGTCATCCGGGATCCGGCCCGCGCCCTGTCGCTGGCGGGCGCCTATACGGCACCGGGCTTTGCCTTCATGGGCGTGACCTTTCCGGTCAGTGCCATGGGGGACTTTGCCCAGTTCTGGCGCAGCCTGCTGCCCATCTCCCACTATGTGGAGCTGCAGATAGGGCAGACCAACTACGGTCAGCCGTTCGCTGCGGCCCTGCCCCAGTTCGGCGCCTTGCTGCTGTTCCTGCTGCCCCTGTTGCTGGTTGTTCGTCGTTACCAGCAGCAGGCCGAGCTGGCGCGCCAAGCTGCCGATAAGGAGCCTGCCTCATGCTAGGTTTTTGGGGTTTGATACGGCTCGAACCGTGCTCTGCTGCCGGGCAGTGGAAGGAGTGGATGTTATGCTAGGTTTTTGGGATCTGCTGCGGCTGGAGCTGCGCACCCTGCTGGCCGATCGGGCCATCATGCTGACCCTGTTTGGTGGTGTCTTCTTCTACTCCTTCCTCTACCCGCAGCCCTACCTGCAGCAACTGCCCAGGGAAGAGCCTGTGGTGGTGGTCAATGAGGATGGCAGTCAGCTCTCCCGTCAGCTGGAGTTCATGGCCGATGCCACCCCGCAGGTGAAACTGGTGGCACGGGCCAACAGCCTGGAAGAGGCGCGCCAGCTGCTGATAGCGGGGAAGGGGAGCGGCATACTGCACATTCCCCGTCACTTCTACCGGGATCTGATGCAGGGCAGGAGCGTCACCATGAGCTATGCCGGCGATGCCTCCTACTTCCTGGTCTACGGCACCATAGCCGAGGGGCTGGCGCTGGCGGGGGGCAGCCTGGCCGCCCAGATCAAGGTCACTCGTCTGCTCAGTCAGGGCGAGGCGCTGCCGCAGGCGGCCATGGGCTGGAATGCGGTCGGGCTCAATGTGCTGCCGGTGTTCAACCCCACCATGGGCTATGTGAACTACGTGGTGCCCGCCGTGTTCGTGCTGATCCTGCATCAGGTGCTGCTGATGGGCACCGGGATCCTGGGGGCAACCCAGAATCAGCGCAGCGGTCGCGGGGAGTCTGGCTATTGGCAGAGCGCCCCCGTGCTTGCCCTGCTGCTGGCCAGAACCCTGGTGGTGGGCGGGCTGTTCGTGCTGCCGGTGACCTACTTCTTCGGCTTCTGTTTCGATCACTACAACATAGTGCGCACCGCTGAACCGGCCGAACTGTGGCTGTTCACCCTGCCGTTCCTGCTGGCAACCACCTGGCTTGGCATAGTGCTGGGGGCCCTGTTTACCCGCCGGGATCTGCCGACCCAGGTGGTATTGCTCTCCTCCATGCCGCTGGTCTTCCTGGCAGGCTTCATCTGGCCGCTGGAGCTGATCCCGACCCCCCTCAACTGGCTGGCCCAGTGGGTGCCGAGCACCCCGGCCATCGAGGGCTTCTTGCGCCTCAACCAGATGGGGGCCGAGTTTGCCCAGGTTTCCCGCTACTGGTGGCAGTTGTGGGGGCTGGCACTGCTTTACGGCGCTCTGGCTTGCCTGCTGCTGCGCTGGCGCCAGCGGTCGCTTGTGGACGAGGCGGTCGCGTCGGGCGAAGTGGCTGCGGAGACGGCAACTGAGCCTGGCCCCTCTGCCAGCTAGACGACATCAGACAGTAAAACGGTCAGCCCTGGGGCTGACCGTTTTGTTATCCGGACTGCTCACCCCCAGCTGAGGGTGGGATCGCCGATGGCGTAGATCTGCCCCACTGCCCGCTCATCGTTCAGCAGCTGCAATCCATGCTCCGCCACATCGGCGCGGCGCACCAGACCGTGCACCTCGCTCCCTTGGCTCAACACGGCCTGCCCTGTGGCCTCACCATCCTGCAAGCCGGCCGGGCGAACTATGGTCCAGGTCAGCGCGCTGGTCTGCAGCCAGCTCTCCGCCAGACTCTTCAAGCGTACCTCGTGACCGAAGGCGGCCCGCGCCCGCTCGGGCAGGTATTGCCAGCTGTCGCCGCAACCCAGCGAGGTGACCAGCAGCAGGCGTTTGAGCCCGGCCAGCTCCATCTGATCGATCACCTGGCGGTTGCCTTGATAATCGACGGGGGTCGGCTGGCGGAAGCTGCCGAGGGTCGAGATCACCCCGGCCTCGTCACCTGCGAGTGAGCAAGCCTGCGCGACGGCCTGATGGTCGAGGGCGTCTCCCTCAACCACCTCGACTCCCAATGCGCGCAGCTCGGCGGCCATCTCCGGGTTACGGACCAGGGCCACGACCCTGTGGCCCTGGCGCAGGGCGTGTTCGGTGAAGGCGCGGCCCAGCCCGCGGCTGGCTCCGAAGATGAGTGTGGTTGGCATTGTGCTGCTCCCTGTGATGAAAGGGGTAGCCTAGAGGGTTGGCGCAGCGCTGTAAATGAGAGTTATTTTTATTTGAAGGGTGAGCAGGGGAAATGCGGCGAGCCGCGGGCGGGTGGCCCGGGCTCGCACAGGATCAGCCGTTGTAGTGGCCTATGTTGGGACGACGGCTGGGACCGCTCAGGTGGATATCCACCGGATTGAACGCCTTGATCGCCTCGAAGCTGAAGTCGCCGATGGCCTGATGCAGGCTCTGCGGGCTGTGGTTGGTGATGATGATGACGCTTTTCGACAGGTTGCGCCGGCGGCGCAGCAGGTGGCCGAGGAAGCTGGACTGGCTCTCCGCCATCTTGGCGCGGTTGGCCGACACCTCGTCGATGATCAGCAGGTCGACCTCTTCCAGTGCGCGGCGGTACTGGTTGCGCTCCTCCTGATCCTGGATCACGTTGAAGAAGAGGCGGTCCACAATGGAGGCCCACTGCTGGAAGATCACCGATTTCTGGTGACGTTCGATCAGCTCATGGGCCACGGCGCCCGCCAGGGTCGACTTGCCGGTGCCGTAGTCGCCATAGATCAGCATGCAGCCGCCGCCGCTCTTCTCCCAGTGCTCGAAGCCGCTGATGAAGTAGCGAGCCGTCTCCATGGGGTATTGCAGCGCCGGATCGGTGGCATCCATCTTCTCGAATACCCAATCCGGGTTGAGGTCGGCCTGGGCGATCAGCTTCTGGATCCGCTCCTGGCGAGCCGCCTTCTGCAGCTCGCGCACCTCGGCGTTGGCCTTGGCGTCGTACTCCTTGCGCAGGGTCTCGTAGTCGTACTGGCTGCCACCTGTCTGGGCCTGCAGACGGCGAATGCGTTCAAGCAGGCCGCCCACGTGCTGGCTCAGTTCGGTGTCGTGCACCCTGTGGTCCTGTTTGGCCTTGGCGATTCTTTTGCGCTTGGCTTCGATCTCTTCCAGCTCCTGGCGCAGGGGATCTTGCGGGTCAGTCATGGAATGCTCCTTCTGCTGGGTCAGGGATGGGGGGACAAGGCACTGATTTTGCCTGCAGGCGGGGGCCGCTATCAATCATTATCCGGTTCCTGCTGCGGCGCCTGTTCCTGGGTCTGCACTTGGGCCAGCCGTTTGGCCTCTTCTATCATCTGCTGCGCCCGCTTGCTCGGGCCTGAGTCTGCCGGGGCTGACGTGACCTGCTGGTAACCTTTCGCCTCCATCGGCTGGCGACGGACGTAGCGACGGGTCTTGAGGGCACGAATGAACTTGAGCATCCACTGATGCTGGGAGTCGAACACCTCAGGGCGGCCCAGCCAGTAGGCGATGAACTCGCCGAGATCCTCTTCGCTGTAGCTGGCATCGATCACCCCGCACAGGCGGGCGAGGGCGGGCAGTTCCTCATCCGGGCGCCATTGCAGGTGCATCTGGAACGGGCGCTCCGGCAGCGGGCTGCGCACCTTCTGGGTCAGCAGTGGCAGCTGGAACGGACACTGATGGTAGTGCTCACTGTCGGCCTGCGCCTCGACCTGCAGCAGCCCGGCCTCCATCAGCTCGTCGAACAGCTCGGTCAGCTGGCGGGCGTTGACCTGAAAACAGAAACCGCTGGGATCGCCGGGATCGACCACTGCCAAGGCTCGCCCCAGTTCGGGATAGTTGAGCCGGGCCAGCTGATTTTCCTGCACCAGTCTGCGCAGCTGCAGGGTATAGAGGCTGCGAGCCGGATGGGACAATCTGGGATGGGCGAGGGCGCTGTATTCGGCTGGTGTCATGGTGCTCTTCACGATCTGGAGTGGAGGGCATTATCCCCCATGGCGGGGCCTCATACAATTGTGCCGCTCGGGCAGAGTGCCGGCAGGCCTGTTTGTGGGGCGGGAATGAGGTTTGGTTCCACCCTGGTGGCAATAGCGAGCGTGAAATGAGCCGGGCATGCGTACTGGCATGGTGCCTTTTTTCGGGTTGCTGGCTGGCCAAAAGACCAACATTCTCGCCGGGGTCATTGCGCCGTGCGGGCGGCATTACCCGCTCTTTTTCAAACGGTTGGCTGCCAGGATAACCATATGGCATACCCGCCATTACGATTATGCAATCATCTGATTGGTCAAGCCCGCCCCTTATGGTCTAGGCTTAATACTCAAATAACTAATTGACTAATAAGAGCTTTGTCAAGATGTCAAAAGCCGGACTACGGATCCTGGTGGTGGAAGATGAAGCGGTTTTTCGCCACTCGCTGGTAACTTATCTCGAGCATGACGGGGCGTGCGTGTTTCAGGCCGAGGACGGGATTGAAGGCCTCTCTGCCGCCGCGCTCTACCACCCCGATATAGTGCTGTGCGACCTGAACATGCCCAACATGGATGGGCATGAGGTCATCGCCTGCCTGTCTGCCCGCTATCCCCATATCCCCGTCATCGTCATCTCCGGGCAGAGCAAGATGGAGGCGGTGGAGCGGGCGTTGCGCGCCGGTGCCTGCGATTTTCTGATCAAGCCGGTCTCGGACTTCGGTCAGGTGCGCCGCAGCATAGATCAGTGTCTGGCGGCCAACTATGGTCACGGGCAGCAACTGGAGTTGATGGATCACATCGACTTCTTTCGCGATCACGACAAGGCGGCCACCCGTCTGCTGGCCTGGTTGAGGCCACCCGGCCTGCAGGAGTGGGGCCCCTGGCAGGTGACGTTCGAGGGGATGGGCAACCTGTTCATTCCAGACACCTTCAAGCTGGACGACAAGCTGCTGGTGCTGGTGATGGAGCTGCCGGTGCTCGGGGTGGATGCCGCCTTCTGCGGCGCCCTGGTGCGTTCCCTGATGAATGCTCCCTATCGCCAGTTTCAGCACAAGGAGAGCCTGCTGCTGACCCAGCCGCACCGGCTGCTCGACTACCTCAATCTGCAGCTCATCGAATCCGGCTTGCGCCACTCCTTCGCCATGGCCGCCCTGCTGTTCGATCAGGAAGATGGTCTGGTGTTTGCCAATGCCGGGCTCACCTCACCGCACTGGTTGATGCGCTCCGGCGGCCTGCCGCTCGGTTTGCTGCGCAGCAGCCACTACGCGCTGCACAAGCGCAGCTGGCACGAGCCGTTTGACCTGCAGTTTCGCAGCGACAGCGGCAGCGCCCTCCATGTGCAGGTACGCCACCACTGAGGCAGATCCGCCGCAGACAGAAACAAACAGGGCGCCCATCGGGCGCCCTGTTTGTTCATCACAATCCGAACCGGTTAGACGGTGGCAGACTGCAGTTTCTTGTCGTGCTCTTCCGGCTCTTTGGCCGGACCTTCGGCACCGTGCATCCAGTAGACCAGGCGGTTGGCCATGGTCAGCAGGATCAGGGCGCTGATCACGGCGGCGATGGCGATGCCGCCGAAGATGGCGATGGCACCGGACTCGCCGACGAAGGAACCGACGAAGCCGGCGATGTAGTTGGCCAGGGCAACGAAGCCGAACCAGGCACCCATCATCAGGGAGGCCAGACGCAGCGGAGCCAGCTTGGTCACCATGGAGAGACCGATCGGAGAGAGGCAGAGCTCACCCAGGGTGTGGAACAGATAGGCACCGACCAGCCAGAACATGGAGGTCTTGACGGCCTGATCGCCACCCTGCTCCAGCACGGCACCGATCATGAACAGGAAGCCCACGGCCAGGAACAGCAGACCCATGGCGAACTTCACCGGGGAGTTCGGCTCTTTGCTGCCGAGCTTGATCCAGATGGCCGCGACTATGGGGGCGAGCGTGATGATGAAGAAGGGGTTCAGGGACTGGAACCAGGCGGTCGGCACTTCGAAGCTGCCGATCATGCGGTCGGTATATTCCTGCGCGTACAGGTTCATCAGACCACCGGCCTGCTCGAAGCCAGCCCAGAAGATGATGGTGAACAGACCCAGTACCAGGATGACCTTGATGCGATCCACTTCCTGCTTGGTCAGCGGCGCCTTCTGCTCCTTGGAACGTTGCTCGGCGGCGCGCTGAGCGGCCGGTACACGACCTATGTCACCCAGGAAACGCTGGGCCATGGTGGCCTGCACCACCAGGGAGAGCAGCATGCCGATACCGGCGCTGACGAAGGCAGCTTGCCAGCCGTAGGCAGTCGCGGCGGCGCCACAGATCACGCCGGCCAGCAGGGAGCCCAGGTTGATGCCCATGTAGAAGATGGTGAAGGCACCGTCACGACGGTGGTCACCTTCCTTGTACAGGTCACCCACCATGGTGGAGATGTTCGGTTTGAACAGACCGTTACCCAGGATCAACAGGGCCAGGCCCGCGTAGAAGACGTTGTTGACCATCTCCGGGAACATGGCGTGCGGCAGGGCCAGGGTGAATTGACCCGCGGCCATGAAGATGGCACCGATCAGGATCGCACGGCGTTGGCCGAGGAAGGTATCCGCCAGCCAGCCACCTATGATGGGGGTGATGTAGACCAGACCGGTATAGATGCCGTACAGCTTGAGGGCGTCGGCCTGAGTCCAGCCCATGCCGCCGTTGGCAGTCATGTCAGTCAGATAGAGGACGAGCACGGCACGCATGCCGTAATAGGAGAATCTCTCCCACAGTTCGGTACTAAAGAGCAAAAAAAGCCCTTTAGGGTGACCTAAAAAGGTCCCTTTGGACGGATTATTCATTGGAACTTCCACCTGTGTCTTATATTTTTTTAGGAATTTTATGCAAGGGCTAGGAACAAGCCTTAATCCTTATAGAACAAGCGTGATTAAATTACAATATTATGATTTAGCGATATTTTATCTATCAATGGTTGAATATTTGTTTATAAAATGAAAAAGGGCATCGAATGATGCCCAGTATATAATTCTATTAACAGGTTAAATGTTCAGCTATTACAACTGTTTGACGAACTGTTTCAGCCACGCAATGAATTCACCGTTCAGTTCCGGGTGGCGCACGGCATATTCCACGTTGGCTTTCATATAACCCATCTTGCTGCCGCAGTCGTGACTGCGACCCTTCATGAAGTAGGCGTTGACCTGCTCCTGCTCCATCAGCATGGCGATGGCGTCGGTCAGCTGGATCTCGTCGCCGGCACCGGCCGGCGTCTTCTCCAGCAGTGGCCAGATGTTGGAGGAGAGCACGTAGCGGCCGACCACGGCCAGGTTGGAAGGGGCTTCGTCACGGGGCGGCTTCTCGACGATGGCCTGCATCGGCAGGGACATGCCTTCGCTCAGGGCCTCGCCCTTGATGTCGGCGATGCCGTATTTGTCCACTTCGCTCTCGGGGACGGCTTCCACCATGATCTGGCTGATGTGATCCTCTTCGAACATGTGCACCATCTCAGCCAGGTTGTCCTGCTTGAGGTTGCTGGCCACTTCATCGATCAGTACGTCAGGCAGCAGGACCGCAAACGGGTTGTCGCCGATCAGCGGGCGGGCACAGAGCACGGCATGACCCAGGCCTTTGGCTTC
Source organism: Aeromonas sp. MR19 (assembly GCF_963899305.1). Taxonomy (NCBI): domain Bacteria; kingdom Pseudomonadati; phylum Pseudomonadota; class Gammaproteobacteria; order Aeromonadales; family Aeromonadaceae; genus Aeromonas; species Aeromonas sp. MR19. Next base: position 8,171 of record NZ_CAWQWZ010000017.1, on the reverse strand, counting down.
GCCCTGACGGACGTGCATTATGGTGACGTCTTTGGGACAGATGTGTTGTACCTCTTCCAGCAGCTGTCGCTTGACCCGCTTTTCCAGGGTCGCTTCCAGCTCGAAGCTCTTGTCGAAGTGGTTCTCGATGGAGTTCTTGCTCGAGTGGGTCACCAGAATGATCTCCTTGATGCCGGCGGCGATGGCTTCGCGCACCACATACTGGATCAGCGGCTTGTCGACCACTGGCAGCATCTCTTTCGGGATGGCCTTGGTGGCAGGCAGCATGCGGGTGCCCAAACCGGCGACAGGAAGAACGGCCTTGCGTACAACAAAAGGACTATTTTTCATGGATGAGTTCCAACGGATACAAAGTGGGCCCATGATACCCGAAGAAAAATAGGGCAGCCACAGGCTGCCCTCATGATGGGGAGGTCCAAAGCGGTTACTTGACGATGATCATGTCCCGATTTGCTTCCAAAGTTGCCGGCCCTATGCCACTGACATCGGCAAGTTGTTCGACCGTGGTGAACTTGCCCTGCTTCTCGCGAAAGTCGATGATGGCCTGGGCCTTCTTCTCGCCGATCCCCTTGAGGGCAGTTAACTCATTGATATTCGCCGTATTCAGGTTCACCTTGCCGCTCTCCTTCGCAGTGGTGACTGTGGTGGCTGGCTTGGCAGCCGGCTTGTCGGCCGCCAGCAGAGGCTGGCTCAACAGGGGCAGGCAGCTCAGCAGCAGGGTGGCGGTCAGGGTCTTGTAGTTCATGGCTTCACGTCCTTGTGTTGTGTGGAATAGCTATTGAGAATTAGCCGAGTTACGCCACTTTTTGTCTGTCATTTATGACACTTTATAAGTCAGAGCAAACGGCTATAAGCCTCCCTCATTCAAAATGGGTACACTGTGCTAACCATTTGACCAGGATGTCTTTTCTATGTTTTTTCCCGCAATCTCCGAGCTGGAGCCCATAGCCCGCGCCGCCGGTGATACCATCATGGCCATCTACAGTCAGCCCTTTACGGTGGAGTACAAGGGTGACGAGAGCCCGTTGACCGCAGCCGATCAGGGGGCGCATGAGGCGATAGTGCAGGCGCTGGCAGGGCTCACCCCCGATATTCCTGTGCTGTCGGAGGAGTCCGGTCCCGAGGTGATGGGGTTGCGCCATGGCTGGTCACGCTACTGGCTGGTGGATCCGCTCGACGGCACCAAGGAGTTTGTCTCCCGCAACGGCGAGTTCACCGTCAATATCGCGCTGATCGAGGATGGCCAACCGCTGTGGGGTCTGGTCTATGCCCCCGTGCTGGACCGGCTCTGGTATGGCGGCAGGGAGGTCGGGGCCTGGCGTGTGGCCGATGGCAAGCGTGAAGCCATCCAGACCTTGCCTCATCAGGAAGGGGCGCCCTGGCGGGTGGTGGGCAGCCGCAATCACCTGTCCCAGGCTACCCTGGATTACCTGGCGCGCTTTGGTGACATAGCGCAGGGCGAAATTGAGCTGGTCTCCATGGGCAGCTCTCTCAAGTTTTGCATCATTGCCGAGGGGGGCGCCGAGCTCTATCCGCGCCTCGCCCCCACCTGCGAATGGGATACCGCTGCGGCGCAGGCGGTGCTGGAAGGGGCCGGAGGCAGCGTGACCCAGCTCGATGGGTCACCCCTGGTCTACAACAAGCCGGATATCCTCAACCCCTGGTTTGTCGCCAGGGCGTGAGCCCGTTGGTGATAGCGCGCAATAGAAAGAGGCCGGACCTGGTTGAACTCCAGCGTCCGGCCTCTTTGCATCTTGGGTTCTGCGTTTTGTCAGAACACTTTCTTGAACGGCTTGATGGTCACCCTGGCGTAGACACCGGCCGCCACATAGGGGTCGGCATCGGCCCAGGCCTTGGCATCGGCCTGACTGGCAAACTCGGCGATGACTGTGCTGCCGGTGAAGCCCGCATCGGCGGGATCGTCGGCATCGATGGCCGGGTTGGGGCCGGCGGTCAGCAGCCGGCCTTCATCCTGCAAGGCCTGCAGCCTGGCCAGATGGGCTGGGCGCACCTGCTTGCGCAGCGGCAGACTGTTGGGAACATCTTCGGCGTAGATGAGATACCACATGAGAGGATCCTTTTCTGATGGCGGTTATTTTTTCAGCTCGCCTTTCTGCTCGGCGGGCAGGTGGCGGTAGAGATAGACACCGCTCAGCAGGGTAAACACCAGCGTCATGCCAAGCAAGCCGAACACCTTGAAGTTGACCCACATCTCCTGCGGCAGGTTGAAGGCCACGTAGAGGTTGAGCAGGCCACAGGCGGTAAAGAAGCCGACCCAGGCCAGATTGACTCTATCCCAGATGGCATCAGGCGCCTGCAGCTCCTTGCCCAGCATCTGCTTGATCAGGTTCTTGCCAAAGCCGTAGCGGCTGATGAGCAGGCCCAGTGCGAACAGCACGTTGATCACTGTCACTTTCCACTTGATGAAGGTGTCGTCGTGGAAGAAGACGGTGAGGCCGCCGAAGAAACCGACCAGCAGGAAGGTAAACAGTTGCATCTTCTCGACCTTGCGATAACGCACCCAGCTGTAGATGAGCTGCAGACCGGTCACGACGACAAGGGCGCCGGTGGCCGTGTAGATGTCGTAGAACTTGTAGACCGCAAAGAAAACGATAAGTGGAATAAATTCAATAAATTGCTTCATGTCTGGCTCATAGCCCTCAAAAAAGACCGCAAAATTTTATCCAGTCTACCTGCAAGGTAGACAACGGCAAATGAATAAGACCGCCCATTTGACGTCCAGTTCCCTGTCGCCTGCCTAGCCGAACAGCCGGCGGGAAATCTGGTCACCCAACCGCTTTTGGTCCGCCAGCAGCTCGCGAATATGCCGCTCTTCGATGAGCGGATTGAGCAGCACGGCGCGCAGCAGGGTGAGCGGCTGGGCACAGTAGCGCCCCACCGCCCGCTGGGTGCGGGAGACAAAGCTGTGTCCCTCGGCCCGCTGGGCTTTCTGCAATGCGACGTTGAATGCGTTGATCTGGTCGTTGGCCGCCTCGTCCGGATCCTTGCCTTGCAGATGGGGGGGAATGCAGCGGTAGGAGAGCAGGTTCATCACAGGGGCCGACATCAGTTCGAAGGCGGGGTCGGCATTGATGAGCGCGGCCATCAGGCGGGCTCTGTCGTAGTTGGCCTCGATAAGTCGGGCGTAACCCTGCTGACCAAACAGCTGGAAGGCCGCATCCAGATAGAGCGCATTGGCGGGGCGGGTGCCCTCCAGGGTGAAGCGGCCCTGATCAAAGGAGCTGGCACGGATGGCGTAGGGTGCCTCCCGCTTGACCGTCATCATGAGATCCGGCTGGCGGCAGAGCAGCATGCCGGTACCGAGCGGCACCAGCAGTTGCTTGTGACCATCCAGGGTGACGGTATCGGCCAGTTCAATCCCTGCAAGCAGCCCCTGATAGCGGGGCGAAAACAGGGTCGGGCCGCCCCAGGCGGCGTCCACGTGGAAGTGGAGCTGCTCGCGGGCCGCGATGGTCGCCAGCTCGGGCAGGGGATCGATGGAGCCAAAATCGGTACTGCCGGCCACCCCGACCAGCGCCAGCACCTTGAGCTTCTGCTCCTGGCACTGGATGAGTGCCTGCTCCAGCGCGGCCATGTCGAGCCGGTTCTGGTCGTCGGTCGCGAGGCGCCAGACGCTGTGCGCGCCCAGTCCCAGCAGATCCATCCCCTTGTCGAAGGAGTAGTGCATCAGGCGCGAGCCCAGGATCACGGCGCCGCGATAGCCCTGCTCATAGAGGGCGAACAGGTTGTCGCCATAGGCACGGTTGCGCGCCAGCCAGAGGGCGGTGACGTTGGCTATGGTGCCGCCGCTGGTCATGACGCCGAGGGCGGCATCCTTGGCATGCATCTGCTCGTCATAGAAGGCGTCGTCGGCGCGATAGATGAGGCGGTGCAGCTTGGCCAGCACCTCCCGCTCCAGAAAGCTGAGCAGGCGGGAGGACTCCATCTTCATCGGATTCTGGTTGAGCATCACCAGCAGGCGTGACAGCTCGGCGGTAAAGGCCGGCAGTGGCGCCGTCATGTGGCCCATGTAGCGTGGCGAGGTGAGATGGGAAGCGCCGGGCACCAGGCTGGCCAGCCGGGCCAGGTAGTCATCCATGGAGATGCCGATGGCCGGCATGCAGGATTGATCGAGCTGGTGGGTGAAGTGGTCGCGCTGGTAGGGGGCCTGACTGTCATCCGAGTGGTGGAAGGTCTCCAGCAGGGCCGTCACGGCCTGGCCGAAGGCCGGATCCGGTAGTGCAAACAGTTCAGTCAACTTCATCAGGTTCTCCAGACCGGGTTGCCAGGGAGTCACTGTGTGGTGAGCAGCCGTGGCGGCAGCAGCTAGGTGGGCATCGGCCGCAGAGCATACACCAAAGGCAAACGGGTGACAGCCATGAGCGCTGGCCAAATCAGATGCCATCCTCTTTAAGCTAACACTTGTACTCTGAAATGACGGCGGCTAGAGTGAGCCCAGTTTGGGCAGGAGTATGCAATGAGCAGTGTGACGGATTATTCTCCCCGCGAGGAGTTGGCCAATCGCCTCAGCCACGGCTTGGGGCTGGTGTTCGGGATCCTGGGGTTGATCCTGTTGTTGAACAAGGGCTGGGAGCAGGGCACCCAGGCGCTCATCAGCTACAGCCTCTATGGCGGCAGCCTGGTGCTGCTCTATCTCGCCTCGACCCTGTATCACAGCATGGCGGAAGGGGCCGCGAGGCGCTGGTGCAAGGTGTTTGATCACTGCGCCATCTATCTGCTGATCGCCGGTACCTATACCCCCTTCCTGCTGGTGGCGCTCGATACCCCGCTGGCCCAGGGGCTGATGGTGGTGATCTGGGGGCTGGCGCTGGCGGGGGTGGTGTTCAAGCTGCTCTTCATCAACCGCTTCAAGAAGCTGTCGCTGTTTACCTATCTGATGCTGGGCTGGTTGTCGCTGGTGGTCATCTATCAGCTTTACATCCATCTGGAGGGGGAAGGCTTGCTGCTGCTCGGGCTCGGTGGTCTCATCTACAGCCTGGGGGTCATCTTCTATGTGGCCAAGCGTATCCCCTATAACCACGCCATCTGGCATCTGTTTGTACTGGGTGGCAGTGTTTGTCACTTTATGGCCATTTATGGTTATGTCGCCTGACTAGCCCTTAATTGGTATTTATTGCCGCTCAAAAGGATAAATTCGTGCGGTATCACACAGTTGGCGTCGGCGTTTGCTGACAAGCTAGGGACAGTTCAATTCGCAAAGGATGCACGAAATGAGTGATATCGCGCTTTCCATCAGCATGTTGTCGCTGGTGGCAGTGCTGGGGCTCTGGCTGGGAAACTGGCGAGTCTATGGCGTTGGCTTGGGGATCGGAGGTGTGCTGTTCGGTGGCATCATAGTGGGCCACTTCGCCGGCCTCTCGGGTCTCGCATTGGATGAACAGACCCTGCACTTCATTCAGGAGTTCGGGCTGATCCTGTTTGTCTACACCATAGGCATCCAGGTCGGTCCCGGCTTCTTCTCCTCCCTGCGCAGTTCCGGCCTCAAGCTGAACGGTTTCGCCGCCCTGCTGGTGTTGCTTGGCTGCGCGGTCGCGGCGGCGCTGCATCAACTGTTTGACGTGCCGCTGCCGGTGATCCTGGGGGTCTTCTCCGGCGCCGTGACCAACACGCCTTCCCTCGGTGCGGGTCAGCAGATCCTTGCCGAGCTGGGAGCCGTGCCTGGTTCGACCGGCTTGATGGGCATGGGGTATGCCGTCGCCTATCCGTTCGGCATCTGTGGCATCCTGCTCACCATGTGGCTCATTCGCATGTTTTTTCGCATCAAGATCGACGAAGAAGCAGCCCAGTTCGAGCAGCAGGCCGGCAAGACCAAGGAGAGCCTGCAGACCATCAACATAGCGGTGCGCAACCCCAACATGCACGGCCTGATGCTGGGGGAGATCCCGAGCCTGGACGAAGCCGATGTCATCTGTTCCCGCCTCAAGCGTGGCGAGGAGTTGATGGTGCCGCGGCCGGACTCGCGCATCGAACTCGGCGACCTGCTGCACCTGGTGGGTGAGCGGCACGCGCTGCACAAGGTGTTGCTGGTGCTGGGGGAGGAGGTGGAGACCTCGCTCTCGACTCGCGGCACAGATCTGCGGGTGGAGCGAGTGGTGGTGACCAACGAGCAGGTGCTCGGCAAGAAGATCCGCGATCTCGACATCAAGCAGAAATACGATGTGGTCATCTCGCGCCTCAACCGGGCCGGCATCGAGCTGGTGCCGACCAGCCAGACCAGCCTGCAGTTTGGTGACATCCTCAACCTGGTGGGTCGACTCGACGCCATAGAGGCGGTGACCAATGTGGTGGGTAACGTGCAGCAGAAGCTGCAGCAGGTGCAGATGCTGCCGGTGTTCATCGGTATCGGCCTCGGCGTGCTGCTCGGCTCCATCCCCTTCTATCTGCCCGGGTTCCCGGCGGCACTCAAGCTGGGTCTGGCGGGCGGCCCCCTGGTGGTGGCGCTGATCCTGTCGCGGATCGGCAGCATCGGCAAGCTCTATTGGTTCATGCCGCCGAGCGCCAACCTGGCGCTGCGGGAGATCGGCATAGTGCTGTTTCTGGCCGTGGTGGGATTCAAGTCAGGTGCCGGTTTCATCGACACCCTGATCAACGGCGATGGGCCGGCCTGGATGATGTACGGCATGGCGATCACCCTGATCCCGCTGCTGGTGGTCGGTGTGCTGGCCCGCCTGTATGGCAAGATGAACTATCTCACCCTGTGCGGATTGCTGGCCGGTTCCATGACGGATCCTCCCGCCCTGGCGTTTGCCAACGGCATGCATCCCACCAGTGGCGCCAGCGCCTTGTCGTACGCCACCGTCTACCCCCTGGTGATGTTCCTGCGGATCATCTCCCCCCAGTTGCTCGCCATCCTGTTGTGGGCGGGTGCCTGATCATGACCCGGACGGGAGCACAGCGATGTGCTCCTGTCATCAAAATGCAACACATTGATCATCTTGATTTTATTAATTCCTTCCCCCGTCATTGACCCTTCTGTTTAACCGGCCGATCCAGCTTCAAATCAGTCTATCCATTCGAATTTTCTAACTGGTTTCTTGCGCCGTTCACGGGCACATTAGACGGTGGAATATTGCATGCCAATAGAGATTCAGGAGAGAACATGAGCAGCCACAATATCGCATTGGATCAGGACGTCGTCGTTACCCAGTTGAAAGGCAAAATCTATTTGGTCGCTGCAGATGGCAGCCAGAAGCCACTTGCTGAAGGCGATGTCCTGCCCAAGGATGCGGTGCTGATCACTCCTGAAGGCGCCAGCTTCAACGGCGGCAACCAGACTTTCACCCTGAGCCCGACCAACGAGCAGCAGGCTGAGGATGAAACGTCTCAGGCGCCCTTGCTGGCCCAGAATCAGGATGTGCCTGCCGGCAATCCCGATGACATAGCGGCCCTGCAACAGGCCATTCTGGGTGGCACCGATCCGACCAAGGCATTTGAAGCGGCGGCGGCCGGCGGTGCTCCTGCCGCAGGCGGTGGCAATATCGGCGGCGTGGCGGGTGCCAGCGGCAATGGTGGTTTCGTCACCATAGATCGCATCGGCGATGCCACCATAGCGGCGGCGGGCTTTGATACCGCCACCCAGGCCGACACGGGCGTGATTGGCGATGCGTTCACGGGTGAGGAAGATCAGCTGATCGACCTGGTGCCACCGGTGATCACAGTCTCCGCCCCGGACAATACCAATGACACGACCCCGACCCTGACCGGTACCACTGATGCCCCCGCAGGCAGCACAGTGACCCTGCTGGTCACGGATGCCAATGGCAATCAACAGACCCTGACCACGACCGTCAATCCGGATGGCACTTTCAGCGTGGATGTCACCACACCGCTGGCGGACGGCTCCTATACGGTCACCGCCAATGTCACCGATCCTGCCGGCAACACAGCCACAGCGACCGATGATGGCAGCGTGGACAGCACAGCCCCGGACTTGGCCATTGAGCTCGATGCCAACATCACCGCCGACGACGTCATCAACGCCGCCGAAGCGGGTCAGCAGATCCCGGTCAGCGGCACCGTCAGCGGCGAGTTCAAGGCCGGTGACACCGTCACCCTGACCGTCAACGGCAAGCCGTTCACCGGCCCGGTGGACGCCGATGGCCGCTTCACCATCCTGGTGGCGGGCAGCGATCTGGCGGCCGATGGCGACA
>NZ_CAWQWZ010000016.1:0-23738 GCF_963899305.1 Aeromonas sp. MR19 | reverse complement strand
CTCAGTCACCTGCTTGACGGCGGCCAGTTTAAATTCTTCCGTGTAACGTTGCTGCTTGCTCATAACACCTCCTGAATGACCTCAGTTTGAGGCTCTTGAGGTGTCTAGGAAAGTAGGGGCGATTCAAAAGGATAACTATTATGGGTCTCAAACCTGGTCCGAAACCAATTGCTAAATCAACAGGGAAACCTGATCAACGTCGCCGTGATAATAAAGATACTCCGGGAAATACTCCGTCGTTAAAGCCGAGTAAATCCACAGGGAAGTAAGAAGATCAGGAAATAGATACCGGTGAGGTGGGGCCGGTGGCCCCATTTCTTCGCCCCTCCCAGCCTCTTACAATCAAGATTGCTTTCGATAGTAAGCACAATAAAATCAGCAATTTGCTTTGCTTTAACGTTCAGGCCATGAGGGCGTTGTTACCCAAGTCCATATGGATGGAATGGAACAATTGAAAATTCAGCAATCTTAGCACCACCATCCCTTTTAGGTCTGCCCCTAGTGGCATGATAGTTGTCACTGGAGCAGCGCGAACAAGGCTATCAGCTGGACGAGTTCCTCATCTAAATTTGTGGGCGATGCCGACTATTGATGTAGCCATTCCTTTATTTATTGACGGGGCATTATACTATCTGATTGATTATTGGTAATGTTTAGTACATTTTATCGTTCCGCGAGCAGAATGCTTGACCACCACCCCACTTCATCTCCTCAATACTGCCGACGCACTGACGCTCATCACCCAGTTCGATACGGCAACTGACGAGCACACCATCGTCACGCTGTTGCGCACCCTCAGCCAGCAGATGGGCTTTGACCACTTTCGGCTGGGATTCATTTTTCCAAGTTCTATCCAACGCCCCGAGGTGCGCATCTTCAATGGCTGTCCAGCCGAGTGGGTACAGGCCTATGATGCGCAGCACTTCTTCGCGGTAGACCCAGTAGTGCGCAAAGGGATGACTCAGAGCATGCCGTTTCTGTGGGCCAGCCTCATCAACGAGTGTTGCGAGCAACAGGATACCGCTGGCGTAGAGGTCATGCTGCAGGCCCATGATGCGGGCTTGTGCGATGGCATCACTTTCCCCTGGCATGGGGCTAATGGTCATGTGGGATTGCTGTCATTTATTACCCGAACACCCCGTACTGAACACCAGTGGCTGACGGAAACGCCATTGTTGAGCTGGCTATCGGTACATATCTTTGAAGCGGTTGTTCGGGTCTGCTTATCCGATATCCCTCGTCGGGAGGTGCTGAGTCTACGGGAGCTGGAGGTGTGTCAGTGGGCGGCGGAGGGCAAGCAAGTCAGTGATATAGCCCAGATACTGGGCATCACCCCCCGGACCGTGACTTTCCACCTCAATCGTGTTGTCGAGAAGCTGGGGGCGAGTAGTAAAAGCCAAGCGATATCTTGGGCGCTCAAGCAGGGGTTGGTAAGGCTTAATATCGATAATGCGCTAGTGGGAAACGTGGATGAAGATGGCCAATAGCTCCAAATGGCGCAACATATTGCGCAAATAGCGAGCGTTAATACTGCGAATGCAATCTTTGCTGGTGTAATGGCCTGTACAGCGCAATATCTTGCTGCTGATTTGAAGTGGTGTCGTGATGATTGTTGTAACTTGATGATAAATAATGAATAAATAAAGTGGCATGGTCGCTGCTAATGGTTTTGGTCGAGTGCTAACTCATTTCACCAATCCATTTAGGAGCATACACATGCCAACTCCATGTTATATCAGCATCGAAGGTAAAACCCAGGGCAACATCACTGCCAGTGCTTTCACCTCCGATTCCGTCGGCAACATCTTCGTGCAAGGCCACGAAGACGAGATGCTGGTACAAGAGTTCAATCACCAAGTTACCGTACCGACTGACCCGCAATCCGGTCAGCCTGCAGGTCAGCGTGTCCACAAGCCGTTCAAGTTCACCGTTGCGCTGAACAAAGCCGTACCACTGATGTATAACTCCTTGGCTTCCGGCGAGATGCTGCCGAAAGTGACCCTGAAGTGGTATCGCACCTCTGTTGAGGGAAAGCAGGAGCACTTCTTCTCTACCGTGCTAACCGACGCCACCATCGTCGACATCGACTGCCAGATGCCGCACTGCCAAGACCCTGCAAAGTCTGATTTCACCCAGCTTATCCAGGTCTCTCTGGCGTATCGCAAGATTGACTGGGAGCACACTGTTGCCGGTACCTCAGGTTCCGACGACTGGCGTGCGCCGCTCGAGTCGTAAACCTCACGTTCTTACTTTGCTATTCCTTGTATGTGTTCTGTGGCCGGTGTGCAACCGGCCTTTTATCCCGTGTTTTCTCCAGTCAGTCTTTGGCTACTGGAGCTTTTATGTTTTGCCATCCCCCTGCCAAAAAAATTGGTGTCGTGGTAGTGAATGCGGAGTGATGGCAAAGCAATAAGGGGTGTCCTGTTATGCAGACACAATCAACGTATTACCCGTCATGTCATTTATCTTTGGTTGCCACATATGGACCGGAGAGGGCGGTAGCGTGGTGTTTTGACAGGTTTCAGGTGGCGTTTGGAGAGGTGATAGGGAAATATCATGGCTAATCAAACCGGATTGCAGTTCACTGTCAAGGTGGGGGCGCTGCCAGGCACTACCTTTGTGGTGGCCAGTTTTACATTGAATGAAGCGTTAAGCGATCCGTTCACACTTGCGCTGGAACTGGCAAGTAGCCAGCCTGATATCGATTTTGGCGCTGTACTGGATCAACCTTGTGAGTTGCTGGTGTGGTACAACGGCGAGTTGCAGCGACGTGTTAACGGTGTTGTGAGTCAGTTCGAGCAAGGTGACAGTGGTTTTCGGCGAACTCGCTACAGTATGGAAGTCAAACCCGCCCTGTGGCGATTAGGTCTGCGTCACAATGCCCGTATCTTCCAGGCACAAAAACCGGAAGAAATCATGGGGGTCTTGCTGCAAGAGCATGGCATTACTGATTACGCCTTTGCACTCAAAAACGCCCATGCTCAGCGGGAGTACTGCGTACAGTACCGGGAGTCCGACCTTGAATTCATCAATCGCCTCGCAGCAGAAGAGGGGATGTTTTATTTCCATGAGTTCGAACAAGGCAAGCATAGTCTCGTGTTTGCAGACGATGCTGCCGCGCTTACCGATGGCCCCGCGCTCTTCTTCAATTTAGGTAACCGCTCACTAGAGCAAGGGCCCTATGTACGCCAGTTTCACTATCGAGAAGCGGTGCGCCAGGCTGAGGTGGAACTCAAGGACTACAGCTTTAAAACCCCTGCGTATGGCCTGTCCCATAAAAAGCTGGGGAGTGAACTTGAGCACCAGCGTGACACTTATCAGCACTTCGATTACCCAGGGCGTTTCAAGCAAGACCCCAGTGGCAAATCCTTTACCCAATACCGGCTCGATGCGTTGCGCAGCGATGCTATGGCGAGCCGAGGTCAGTCGAACTGTGCGGCGTTGTTACCCGGTCAGACCTTTGCATTGAGTGAACATCCTAATGCTGTCCTGAATACCCATTGGCAAGTCGTCAGCATTCTCCATACAGGTAAACAACCTCAAGCCTTGGAAGAGGAAGGCGGAGATGGTGCCACAACTGTTACTAATGAGTTCACAGTAGTCAAAGCGCTACAAACTTGGCGACCACTCTTACCGCATAAACCCATGGTTGATGGTCCCCAAATTGCCACGGTAGTTGGCCCGTCGGGTGAAGAGATTTATTGCGATAAATATGGCCGGATCAAGCTGCAGTTCCCATGGGACAGATACGGTGCCAGTAATGATCAGAGTTCCTGTTGGGTACGCGTCAGCCAAGGTTGGGCTGGCGGCCAATATGGCATGATGGCAGTGCCCCGTATTGGTCATGAGGTCATCGTCTCCTTTTTAGAAGGCGATCCTGATCAGCCCATCGTGACCGGTCGTACCTATCACGCCACAAACCAAACCCCCTACGTGTTGCCCGAACATAAGACACGTACGCTGCTGCGAACGGACACGCATAAAGGCAAAGGATTTAATGAACTGCGCTTTGAGGATGAAGCGTCGAGAGAGCAGATCTACATTCATGCCCAAAAGGACATGGACGTCGTCATCAACCACATTCATCGTCAAAGTGTGGGACTGGATCAGCACCTGACGGTCAATCAGGATCAGTTCCAGCGAGTGGACCGTCACAGTCATCGCACGGTAGCTCAAGATGATTTTGAGCAAATTGGGCAGGATCATCACCAACTGATTGGCCGCCATTTTGTGCAAAAAGTCATGGCCTCATTCAAGCGCTTCATTGGTGGGGGAGAGATCACTCATCTGGATGGTAGCCGCCAGACCTCTATTTCTGGTGGAGAAGAGTTGGTCGTAGGGGCACATCAGCGAGTGGTGGTTGGCACAGACAGCTATCTCAAAGCCACCGATATTGTGCTGGAGGCGGGGCAAGCACTGACCATCAAAGGGCCCGGTGGTTTTATCAAGCTTGATGGCTCTGGGGTAACCATCTCGGGCAATGTGGTCAAGATCAACGATGGTGGCTCACCCGGCGCCGGCACTGCGCCGGTCGCAATAGAACCAGAAGCACCCAACAAGCCCACCCTGCCGGACGCGCCGGATCGTCGCTAAGGAGCCGATATGCCAAGTGCTGCTCGATTAGGTGATAGTTGCGCCGGTCATGGTTGTTTCCCGGCGACCCCCATCATTGCAGGTAGTGGTGATGTCATCATTAATGGCAAGCCTGCTGCACGTAAAGGTGATGCCGTGTTGCTCCATGCCTGCCCCTGTCCCAACATGCCCCATGGCATTCACAGTCGCGCCATCTCCGGTGGCTCCGGCAATGTGTTTATCAACGGTAAGGCGGCGGCAAGGGTGGGTGATGCCATCGGCTGTGGCGGTTCTGTTGCAGCAGGCAGTGGCAATGTGATCATTGGGGATAGCCCCTATCAATCCCCTGCCAAGAGCTGCGCCGAGCAAGCCGCCAAAAAGCGGCTGCCACTGTTGGCGCTCTCTCCCATGCTGGTGCCATGGCAAACACTGCTTGAGTGGGCTGCTCCTGTTGCCCTGCCAGAGGTGGAAAAAACATTAACAGAAGCACAGCGCAAGCTGCGCTATCAGGCGCGTAAGCAATTATCTGAGCGTGCCGGCAAGGTGCCAGGGCTTGCTGATGCTGGCAAACGGCTTGGTTTTAACAATGACAGTATTTTGCGGGCAGAGGCTGCTAAGTACGTCTACGAGGTTGATGAATTCAATCGTGGTGTAAAAGATAAATTATCTGCATCCCCGGTGGGACTCCAGCTGGTTGATGCTAAAAAAATACCAGGCTTGGAAAAGGCCGTCTTTACCAGTAAAGAGAGCGGATTTGGGGCGGCTTTGTTTAAGTCGTCCATAAACAACGAGACCATGCTTACCTATCGGGGCACGAATAATAAAGTGACCGGTAAAATGGACTGGATGACAAACATTGCTCAGGGGGGAGGAGCTGAAACGACCCAATATAATCAGGCAATGTATCTGGCACAGCAAGTGAAACGTACAGTCGCTTCTCCCTCCTCACCACTGGTTGTGGTGGGTCACTCGCTGGCTGGTGGAGAGGCTTCTGCGGGGGTTGGCGTCACTGGTTTGCCTGGTTATACCTTCAATGCTGCCGGACTACATGCCAATACAGTCAGCCGCAAAGGTGGTCTGCCACTGGATAAGATAAGTGAATTGATCACAACTCAAGCTGTCGACGGTGAAATACTCACTCTGTTACAGGGGGCGGGAAAACTGGCGGTCCCCACCCTGTTTGCCGGGATTGGTGGTGCATTCGGAGGCTCTAGTGGTGCGGCAATTGGTGGGGCCTTGGGGGGAATGGTATTAGCTGGGGGCGCGCTGCCTTCTGCTGCAGGTAAGATGTTACCCTTGCCCTCGCAAGGTGGAAACCCCGTCGCTCGCCACGGCATGGAGCAAGTGATTGCCGGTATTGAAGCACAGAAGAGTGAGGATATTGGTACCATTACCAGCAAGCTTGGAGGAGCAAAATGATATGGTTATCTCGTTTGAAAGTACTTTGCGTAGGAATACTAGGGTTAGTATCGGCATGTCATGTAGGGGGAAGTAAAATGCAGGCCAGTGAATTTTTCCCTGCCCCTGTGGTCAGTGTGCTGGAAGCTATCCTGCGTGGTGATGAAACGACTGCACGCAGGTTAATTGAACAAGATGTTGACCTCAATATTCGAGATACAGAGCCTCCGGGAGCAACCCCATTGCTGTGGTTAGTCTATGAGACTAAAAATGAAAAAGCCGTTCAACTGGCCTTGAAATTGGGCGCCGACCCTAATTTTAAGGATGGTATGGGGGGCAATGGTGTTTCTCGGGTTACAGGGTTCAAAAATTCGGTATGGTTAAAAATGATGCTGGACGCAGGAGGGGACCCTAACTCCTTGAACGCTGATGAGCAACCAGCCATATTCAATGCAATTGGAGAGGCTCATTGGGACAATATCAAGTTATTAGTTGAACGTGGTGCAGACCTAAACTTAACCGATGGTCCTGGCAGTAATAGTGCACTGTATGGTGCATATATTAATCAGTATGAAGTTGTTTATTGGCTATTGCAGCATGGTGCTGATTATAAAATGAGGGACAGCGGTGGTTCTGATTTGGCCTTCTCGGTGGAAGATAGCCTGTCATTAATGGATAAGTCTTCCCCTCAATACCCTTGGGCGATTAAGGTAAAACAGTTTTTAGTTGATAAAGGTGTTAAATTTCCACCACTAACGCCTGCCGAAGTGCGTGAGCGTTGGGCTCGCGGAGAAAAAATGTAGTGATGTGAGGCAGTGGTCTGGGAATACCAAACCACTGCCTCACCATAACAACATGTTGTTCTGTTAATCACGTCCATCGTGCTCTGCTGTCACGCTAGTCGGCACTTTTAACGCAATACTGTAGGCGTGTGCCAATGAGCTTAATACGTCCTGTTAATGCAAAAACTAGATAGGCATTTCGATGTCGTTACCTATATTCGATATTGTCAGGGATGAGACATCCAATCTATATGTCGTCATTGATATAAGTCGGTTTGATGGTGGCGTTGATTACTGGAAGTCGTTTCATCATAGATGTTCTGAGGATTGTCGCTTATTGTCCAATGAATATAATTTACAGTGCTATCCAGGTTCTGAGTTACTGCTGCTCTTTATCGAAGAAGGTGCAGCAACGGAAAGTCTGCTGTTATGGCTGTTGTCTCATGAACGTTACCCTGAAGTGGGTATTGTGCTGCTGACGACAACAGCCGGCATCGATGAGGTTCGGCAAGCTTGCATTGCTCGCCATGCCTGTATTTACCCGGATGGACGACATGTCTTTTTCCCCTTTCACGAACCCACCCTGCTAAAGACATGGCTAGCAATGGCTGACTTGCCAACAAGGCAGCAGTTTGAATCGCCATTTCTGGCGATGTATGTACCTGAGGTGGTCGATGCAAGTTATTCAACGTTGCAATTTGAATGTCTCGGAGAGTCAACCTCGTATACCAACCTGCCTTCAAAAGGGTATGAGAACAGACTGAGTACCGAGAGTTATCGAGTGCTGACCAATCAGGCTCGCTATCAATATTTGGCCAGGACCCTGTTTATCCGAGCCAGCGAGTATTATCCCTTTGAGTTGAGTATTGAGTGGCTGGAACGACGCTTTATCAGCGGTATTGCGTTGGCAAGGGAGTTATATCCCTCTGCATCGGAGGATGAGAGGGAGTCCTGGTCGGCGCATCGCTGGATTATAGGTTCAGATTATTATCGGCACCCTCAGTTTATTAAATTGGTTTCTCACTATTCGTTATCGATGGCCATTAAAAAATTCAAGATGGATGCTGCGCTGGTCAGTGATTCACGGGCCCATTTTCATCGACGTGAATGGCTGTTTGGTCTGGTAGACGATAAAGGAGCGTAAGGCGTGAACGCAAGCAAGGTGATGATATCTGGCAAGCATCAGGATGATGACTGGCAACAGCTGCTCGATGGGCAAGGCCTGTTTATGTTTGCCGAAGCGGCCATCAACGAGGCTGTGCCTAGCCTGGCAGAAAAATGGGGCGGTAGCCTTGAGCAAACCAGACTGTATTGGGGGGAGACAGGAAAGCTGCATAGCACTATCTCCCCCTATCTCATCCCTGCTCATCGACAAAATTGGCCAGAGCTTCAGCGCCTTGTCACCCATCAACCCGGATGGGGCCTGATGTTTCAGCTCGACTGGTTCATGCTGGCGTATACGCCGCTCCAGCAGTTGCAAGCATTGCTGGCACATCTGCGGCAGTGGTCCTGGATAGATACACCTGAACATGAGACCGCCATATTGCGGCTCAGTGACTGGCAGGTGGTCAAGCCCCTCTTGATGGCAAGCTCTCCTGCCGAAGCCACTGCACTGTTTGGCCCTATCGCCAAGTTTATCGATGTGTTACCGGAGGGCGGTTGTGAATATCTCCAGCTCATTGAACGGGTCGAACATGACCTCGCTGGGCGTGCTCCGCAACAGTTATCACCTGCACAGTGGACTGCATTGAACTCGCTGTCAGATCGAGTTGCACACGATGAGTATGTCGCGCATATCCAGGCACATCATCAAGTGATTAAGGGGTGGCAACCAGAGCAATTGTTCTCTTTCGTCAAAGAGGGTGAGCGAGAGGCTATCTCCAATGGATTCAAAAACCAGCAGGATGTTATTCGCTTCTTGAGTTTAAAACTGGAAATGCCAGCGGGCTTTATGGCGCTTCCTTGGGCAAAAAAAATAATGGCTGAACCGGCTGAACTGATTGGGCAACAAAACCGCATGGATAGGTTGTTTGAACAGGCACTTCATGAATTGGATAAGGGATAGGTTGAGGGACTCATGAGTAAAAATAAAACAGCAAGCCTGATGTCCAGCGATGAGGCTGCCAAAAACAACTTTTCGACCGATAATATCATTTCTGGCGGTTGCGTAAAGTGTGGCTGTGAAGTCATCATCCATTATCATTATGACGATGGAAAGCCGGTCCCTAATGCCCCTTTTGTACTGACAGACAGTAATAAGAAAGAGATCAGTGGCAAGACGGATAAAAATGGGCTCTGTAAGATAAAAGACATGGGCTGTGGTCCTTTTGAGTTGCTAATGGAAGAGGGGAGTGATGAATTCAAACCCCAAGAAACCTTGCAAAACAACCCAGTCTTTCAATCCAATCCCGCCCATGCAGCATTGGCCGCTGAATATTTCACGCTGTTTCTTATTCTGCGTCAGCAAGGATTGATTGAGTATGATGCCTCTGACAGTGACGCAGATGAGGTGGATGTTGATGATGTCGGCATGCTCGGTGGAATTTTCAATAGTGTCCCGGATAAGTACAACCAGGCTTACAAGCGTTTTTGGGCGCTGGATAAAAAAATTAACAAGGGCAGCCGCGAGCTCAAAGTGGCGGTCAACAAGATACACCACAGTCTCGCTGCCGAGCTGGGTGATAAGGCCAGCAGCAATGAAGCGGTGCTCTTGGTGTGTGAAGTACTGCTGGGTTTTGTTCCTGTGGTCGGTCAGGTCATCGACCTGTATGCGATTGGTGAGTGGGGTTACGTCTCCTACAAGGAGCCGGCAAAGCTGGATGACAATCTGCACTTGGCGGGAGGAGCCCTGTGTTTGATAGGGGTTATCCCCGGCTTTGGTGATGCCATCAAGGTCAGTGGCAAGGCCATTATCAAGGCATTGAAACTGGGCGATAGGAAGTCAATTCAGTTTGCCATCAAGACCATTCGCAGTCTGTCTAATGGCAACTTGATTAAAGGGCTGACGGAGCTACGTTCCCAGATAACGACATATGGGCAAAAAGCCAAAGCCATCTTGCTGCAGGTGATTGCGGCATTGAAGAAAATGCTGATAGACCCGGCAAGCAACCGCTGGCTGATTGCCATGATGAAGGAGCAAATTACCGGGATTATCCACGCGCTGGAGAAACTCTCTGCAAAATACGACTCAGCACTTGCCTATATAGCTGCAAAATTTGATGAATTTATTGGCAAGGTGGTCACCCGAGTCACCGGCTCACCACGGGCTAAAGGGCGTGCTGATCTGCCAGAGGGTGTCAATGCTGGTCGCAACAAGGGGGATGGTGATCTCGATAAACCACCCACCGAAACAACGCAAGCTGGTCAGGCAGATGGCAATAACTGCGCCTCCACAAAAACGTGCCAAGGGAAAGGTGAGCCGGTCGATATGGCCACCGGTTTCGTGTTCGAACGCCGGGAGGATTGGCGCCTGGTCAGCCTGTTGCCTGTCGGATTGACGCGTTACTACCGCTCGGGTGGGCAGCGCCGTCCCGGTATCCTGGGTACGCTCTGGCGTACGGAATGGGACATGTCACTGGAGCTGCAAGAGGGCATGGTTGTCTTCACCGATGGTGAATTTAACCAAGCCTTCTTTACCCTGCCTGATGAGGGGGCGTGGGCGCAAAGCCTCTCTCACCCTGAGTGGCGGCTGACCCGTACCGAAGGTCTGTTGCAACTGCATCATTTGGATGGTCGTCGTTATGGGTTCGAGCATGCCCGTGGTCCCCACCTCTACCTGACGTCCATGAGCGATGCCTGTGGCAACACCATGCGCTGGGTATGGGAACGGGGACGGTTGGTACGCGTACTGCTAGCCGATGGCCGCTACATTCGAGTCAGCCATCAGGGGCGCAATGTCAGGGCGCTCACCCTGGTGACGTCGGAAGTTGACCCTCCGCGCCAGCTCTCACGTTATGAGTACGGTACCAATGGCGAGCTGCTTGAGGTGCGGGCCGGTGCCGGGCGCAGCTTTGATTATCAATATTCACCGCAAGGGTGGCTTACTCGCTGGAGCGACTTGGCCCAGACTTGGGTCGAGCACGAATACGATGCGCAGGGGCGCTGTCTGGCCAACCGCTGCGCCGACAACTATTGGAATGGCCACTTCCGTTATGACGATGCCAACCTGACCAGTTACTACCACAGTGGTTTTGGTGGCGTTACCGCCTATGTGAGGGATGAGCGTAACAACATCTTGCTGCGCCGTGAGCCGGATGGTGGCGAGACTCGCTTTGAGTGGGTGAACAATCAGTTGGCGGCACTAGTCAATCCGCTGGACCAGCGCACCGAGTTTGAGCGTAACGAATGGGGGCAAGTCACCCAGGTTATCCTGCCCGATGGCACAACTCACCGTTATGGTTACGATGAGGCGGGCAGGCTGCAGGCCTATATCGACCCGCTCGGCCAACCTTGGCAATACAGCTATAACTCTCTGGGTCAGCTTGAGACGGTGACTAATCCTTTGGGGCAAACCTGGGGTCATGAATACACCCCTCAGGGACTGCTTGCGGCCATGACCGACCCGAGCGGGCTGCGCAGCCAGTGGCAATATAGCCCACGTGGCTTGCTGGCCCGCTACGAGCCGGCAGTGGGTGCTCCCTGGCGCTTTGACTACGACCCGCAGGACCGTTTGGTTGCCCGTTATCAGCAGAGCGACCAACAGCCCTTGGTACGCCGTTGGGAATATCGCCATAACGAGCAACAGCCCAGCAAGGTCATCTATGAAGATGGCACAGAGAGCCGCTTCGATTACGATATCGAGGGCAATCTGGTGCGACTGATCGATGCCTTGGGTCAGCAACATCAACTTGCCTATAGTGCCTTTGACAACCTCCAAAGCGTGACCGACCCACTGGGTGCTACCACCCGCTATCACTACAATGCCGAGAGCGAGTTTGCTGGCGTCACCAACAGTCAAGGGCGCAACTGGCGGTATGAATTTGACCACTGCGGCCGAGTGTCCAGAGAGGTGCATTACGACGGTCGCTGCTATGACTACCGTTACGATATGGCCGGACAGCTTGTCTTGCGTCGTGCGCCGGATAGCGCCGAGCTGCACTATCACTACGATGCGTTGGGGCGATTGAGCCGAGTTGAAGCGTTGCGTGAGCATGGCGAGCGCGAGGGGGAGACTCATTTTGTCTATGACGCTGCCGGTCGTTTGCTGCGGGCCAGCAATGCAGATGCGGTGGTGGAATACGAGTGGGATGCGCTGGGACGGGTGGTGTGCGAGCGCGTCAATGGCGAGGCGATAGAGAGCCGTTATGGTGAGGCTGGGCAGCGCGAGGCGATAGCCGGCTTGCTGGCCCCACTAGGTCTGGATTGGGAGCAAGGGCGGCTGGCCCAGCTCACCGTGGGTAGCAAACAACCCCTGCAGTTTGCCCATGACCAGCAAGGACGTGAACGGGTGCGCCAGAGCGAGGCCGGCTTTGCCCTGACACAAGGGTGGAGTGCCACCGGGCTCTTGCTCTCTCAATCCCTAGTGCCGGCGAGCGGCGCTGTGCCCGACACACTGTCGCGTCACTATCAGTACGATGCCCTCGACCGCCTGGTTGGGGTCAACGACAGCCACTGGGGCGAGCAGGGCTGGAAGTTAAATGGCAATGGCCAGGTGGTGGCTGAGCGTAGCAAGCGCGGCCACGAGCGTCAGGCTCGGCTGTTTGGCTATGATAGCGAGCTGAACCTCTGCGAGCTCTCCCATATTCTGCCAAGTGATGGGCAACCGCTGTCCAGCCAGCAGGCTCAGGCAGAGCCCCTGCGCCGTTATGATACTGCGGGTCGGGTCAGTCAGATAGGGCCTAATCAATACCGCTACGACAAGTGCGGACGGCTCAGTGAGAAGGTGGTATCACGCCCCGGTTTCCGGCCCCAGACCACCCAGTTTGAGTGGGATGGCTTTGACCGCTTGCAACGGGTCACTCTGCCCGATGGTAGCCGCTGGCGTTACCGCTACGACCCCTTTGGTCGGCGTATCGGCAAGGAGAGGGAAGGTCAGGTAAGCCAACTCACCGCTATCACCCGTGTCCATTACCGCTGGGACGGTGACCAGTTGGTACAGCAACAAAGTTACCAAGCTGATGGCAACGCCGCCCGGCAGGTGCAGTGGGTGTATGAGCCGGGGAGCTTCAGGCCACTGGCCCAGTGGGAAGCCGGTGAACAGGATGAGCGTCTGCACTATATCGTGACTGACGTAGCGGGCACTGCTAGAGAGCTGTGCAGTGAAGAGGGAAATATTGTCTGGCGGGGTGAACAGCTGCTGTGGGGTAACCATCGCGCTGATGCGATACCACAACAGCTCAGACGTTTCCTGGGAGATGCGGCGAACGAAGAAATCTACTGCGAGCTGCGCTATCAGGGTCAGCTCTATGACCAGGAGACGGGTCTCTACTACAACCGTCATCGTTACTTTGACCCGGAGTTGGGGCAGTATATCTCATCAGACCCGATAGGATTTGCGGGAGGATTAAGGCCACAGGGGTATGTACGTAACCCGCTTGAATGGGTGGATCCGCTGGGGCTGGCGCAATGTCCATCCGTTGGAGCCAAATCAGAAACGAAGATCAACTCAGGTAAAGATGCGCCGTCTGATAGTGGTATATATAGGTTTACTGATACAAACGGTAATGTATACACTGGATCGACAAATGACTACGGTACACGTATGAATCAACATATCGCGGATGGTAGGTTGGCTCCTGGTTCTAAAGTAGAATTTACCCCGATTGATGCGCCAGGAAGAAGCGAAAACGGTGCTAGACGCGTAAGACGTTTTTATGAACAACAGGGTATCGGTTTCGATAGTAATGGTATACCGCTACCGAATAAGTCATCAGGTTTTAGAGCTGTTTCCCCGGAAAAATGGAAGAAATATACTGGGAGTGATGGACTTCCTGACTTCAACAATCCTTACTTTAATTGAGTGACTGCATGGACATTTCATCTTTTAAAAAATATATAAAGTTGGCGCCAGACAATGTATCAGATTGGCAGAGGTGGGAGTGTTCATTGCCTACCTTCGATTCTATATTGCCGATTTTGGATTATGTATATAACTCCGAGTGGCAGCGAGATGATTGGAAAGCCATAAGGGCATTCATTCGGAAAGGTTATTTAGAGCAAAATAAATCATCTGAATTGCTTGGTGGAATTAAGCATATTAATATATTCAACTCTAAAATAGATAGTTTAAGAGTAGATGTGGCTATTTCATTGAACTGCTCCATTGTTCGTTCATTGGAGTCAATAGATTTATGCTCTAATTCAGTAGAGTCATTAAGTGTGACCCATGCAAGCAAACTCTCTGAGATTACCGGGAATATTCAAGGCTTAAGCTACTTATCTTTAAATAAATGTCAAAAATTAGATATTGGTTCTATCATTACAATGCTTGATAACGTAAGAATTCTAGATCTCAGTGGGAACCCACAGTTGTCCAGCATTGACGAGTTACGTGGAAATAAAAATATTTTTGCGTTGTATCTAGTTGAAACGAATGTAATTAAGGCTAAAGAAACAGTAGATGTATTGGCTTCGATGCCAAACTTGAAAAAAATTTGGATTAAGGCAAACAAGAATGAGTTGGAGATTTTGAGAGACGCTCTACCAGGGATTGTAAATTAAGCATGGAAAAAGTCAGAGCATATAGGGCCGCAGGCTCGGTTAGCGAAACGTAATCAGACGTTCGTGAATAACAAATGAAAAGTAACCATAAAGACCCAGGACTATTACAGTGTTATGCATCACTAGCTGTACCCGATATTCTGTCTTGCCACTATCGTTACGATGTCCTCGACCACCTAGTTGGGGTGAATGAGGCGTTGTTTCCTAAATCAACCATCAAGAAACAACTGCCCTGGCTCCAAGTGACCGTTACTCTTGGGGTTTTCTGACTGGCAGACCAAAGGCGTTTAGTTTGTTTATCGCGCTCACATGCGCCATTACCTATCCAACTTGGCCGTTATAGTTAGCCTTGATCAAAATCCGGATCTAAGGCCGCAATCTCCACCTAATCTCACAGTTATCGATTGAGGGCTTGGCAAACTGGTGCGACTCGGGGCACACAGCGGTACATTCATCAGCTCGAGTTGGGAGTCGAACAACCCTTGTATAGCTCTCAAGGTGAGGTTGAAAATTCCCTTTAGCATCAGGAAGGTACGGATGATCTGGTCGGTGGCCCCTTCGTCCGTGATGGTCGTGGTGGAACTAGTTGTTCACGGCGTTGGCATCAACCCACAAGGTGAGAGAGCCACGAGAAATCAAAAACTTGTTGTATTGAGAGCAATTAGTGATGGGGTGAAGCGCCTTGCCAATGAATGCTGACTTGAAGGGAATGGTGGTGACCAGATCACCGCCTCGTCATTGATGTACTCTGAGACGTTGACAAGGATGATTAACTTTTTACGAGGTTGAGCTCATCGTTTAGTACTTTAACCACCTGATAGACAAGGGCTAATAGCCAGGGAAGGCGCCGCATCAGCTTTATGTCCATCAGGTGGCTGCGTAGCATAACGGATCAGCCTGCAATACAGCAGTGCCTCATCCGTAACTTTTCCACTCTGCGAAGATTCTCTCCATGACACATCGAGCCTTATGGCTAGCGCTGGCAGCCAGTATGCTTACAGCCTGTTCTTCCACTGCGGCACTCACTGACGCCGAGCTATCCCAAGCCGCAAAGCAGGGGGATGGTCACGCTCAATATGAACTGGCCAAGCGCCTAGCCAGCCAACCAGATTACCCCAACGCCATGCACTGGATGCAGCAGTCTGCAGAGCAGTCCGGATCCTTGGCGGCCGATCAGAAGATCCGTGCTAACGCTTCGTGGCAGGTTGGCGATTGGTATCAGACTGGACTCGGTGAGCCAAAGAATTCGGTGCTGGCCACCCAGTGGTGGCAGCGTTCGGCTCGTCTTGGCAACACCCATGCCAGCTATCGGCTAGGATTGATGTGCCAGGAGCAGCACCAAGGCAAACTGGCGAGCGAATGCCTCGATTGGTTCGAGCAGGCTGCCAAGCGGGAGCATGCTGAGTCACAGTTAGTCCTGGCCCGGTGGTACAGCAAACAACCGGGGGCTGATGCAGATGTTATCAAGTGGCTAGAGCGGGCAGCAGAACTGGGCAACCGTGATGCCCAGTTCTTGCTGGGTGAGCGATACGCGCAAGGTAAAGGGGTTGCTAAACGACCAGATCTCGCCCAACGCTGGAATGACAAGGCTGCTGTCCAGCAGCAACCGGACGCCTTGTTGCGGCAAGCCAAACAGTCGGCACCTGGCAACGTTTTCGCAGCTTATCAACGAGCAGCTAGTGCAGGTTCTGCTGAGGCTGAACTCTGGCTAGGTATGGCTTATCTGACAGGGAAACAGGTTCCCACAGACCCAGCCTTGGGTCTCTATTGGCTGGAACTGGCAGCAAGTCACGGTTCCCACGAAGCCGAGTACCAACTGAGCTTGCAGCAGGTTGACCGAGAGCAGCAGATTGAGTGGTTAGCTCGGGCTGCCGAGGGGGGTGTAACCCAAGCGTGGTTTGAGCTGGCGGAGCTACAGCATAAGCAAGGGGCTCTTGAGCAGGCCAGAGCCAGTTATGCCAGGGCAGCCCAACAAGGGCACACGGCAGCGCAATACGCCTACGGTGAAATGCTGCGTCTGGGGCAAGGGGGTAAAGAGGATTACGCGCTGGCTCTTAAGCAATATCGTCTGGCGGCCCAACAAGGCGACCGCATGGCGCAATACCGAATGGGGACACTACGTGAAGAAGGCCTCGGGGCTCCTCGCAACCGAGTACATGCTTACGCCTGGCTCTCACTGGCGGCGATAGAAGGCATGACTGAAGCAGTACAAGCTCGTGATGAGCTGGAGGTTCTTATGACCAAGCCAGAAGTCAAACAAGCTCAGAAGCTGTCGGAGCACTGGTTTGGCAAGATGCGATTAACCATCAGGAAAAGCTAAAAAAAGAACATAGAAGGAAGCGGCCCATCAGGGCCGCTTCCTTCTTATTCAGTTGGTAAATTATCAGTCACAAATTGAGCCCAAGCATCCATCATTGGCCGCCGTTGGTCCAGCAAGTCAGTCCGATGGTAAGCCGCCTCAACTTTGTTCTGGATAAGGTGTGCGAGCGCTCGCTCAGCCAAGTCTCTGGGATAGCCTTGTTCGCTACACCAGTCCCTGAACGTGGAGCGAAAGCCATGAGCAGTGGCCAGCCGTTCAGGCGTCGTGCTTGGGGCCTCGACTCTTCTGAGCAGAGTAGTCAGAGCCATATCCGTCAGTGGCACTTGTTTACGTGGGGACGGGAAAACCCATTCACCATGCAGCCCCCGCACCTTATCCAATACAGCCATAGCCTGAAGAGATAACGGAATTCGGTGAATGACTTTGGTCTTCATCCTATCAGCCGGAATGGTCCATATTGCAGCCTCGAGGTCGAGTTCTTCCCAGCGCATGCTTCTGGCCTCACCAGAGCGGCAGCCGGTCAGGATCACGAACGACAGTAGGGCTCTGCTGACATCAAAACGCTCGGAGTTTGCCAAATGCTTGTGATAGAACTCAGGCAGTATGCGCCAATCCATAGCTGGTTGGTGCTGGGTGCGAATTGCTTTACTGGGCTGCAGCGGCAGGAGCTTATCCACGACATCGACAGGGTTTGCTTGGCAGAAGCCATGGGCCCAAGCCCAAGCCATCACTGCATGTAGCCGCTGCTTCACGCGGGTGGCGGTTTCCGGGATCGCCAACCAGATAGGCTGTAGTACGCTGGCGATATGCACCGGAGTGATGGTGTTGATAGGCTGCCGACCGATGATCGGGAAGGCGTATTGCTCTAGGGTCGAGATCCATTGCTTCCCATGTTTGGGATTACGCCAGCCTGGGAGTAGCTGTTGGTGTACCTGGCGAGCCGCAATTTCGACTGTGGGTATCGTAGGCTTACTGGCTTCTTCTTTCTTCACCTCCAAGGGGTCCAGCCCTTTGGACAGTTGCTCACGCATCAGACGAGCCTGGTTACCTGCATCTGCAACCGAGACTTCCGGGTAGGAACCTAAGCCAGCATTACGGCGTTTGCCGGTGATGGGACTGACATATCGCAGCACCCACTTTCCTTTGCCTTTTATCGTCGATGGATGTAACGCCAGACCTGTGATTCCCCCATGAGGGAACGGCTTGTCTTCTGGTTTTAAGCTACGCGCCTTGGTATCGGTGAGTGTCGCCATGAGGTCACCTCTGTAGATGTGAGTATGCCAACCAGTATGCCATTGCATATGGGTTTTGATGATATGAGATTGAAATGGATTGGACGATGTTTATTTATAAGATATTGATTTAAAATTATTTATTGAAATTTCGCGGATGGCTTTAGACTGTGTTATGGCGGGCTGTCTCTCCGCCATATTCCTTGTCTGGCTCATGCCGACAAGCTGCTGAAGACCCGCAACGCGCCTGCCTTGCGGGTTTTTTGTTGCCTGAAATTAATGGATATGGCTCGCAGGCCCACCGCAGCGCGCCTTCATTGAGTGGACATCGGCGGCATCTTGCTCAAGCCACAGGGAGGCAGCCAGGCCCGCCATTGTTGGCAACGAGAGCATGGGCGAGCCCCTGTTACAAATAGCTACCTTGGCGAGTGTGGGGATGCAGCGCCAGCCCCGGAGCGGGTCAATCTGCACCGTTGGCACTGGTTGCTGCTTCGGATACCAGTGCGAGAAAGGCGCGTATGGCGGGGGTGATGCTGTGCTGACGAGTAATAAAGACAGTGCTGCCGGCCTCGAGCGGCTCAAGGGGCTGGCAGACCAGGTCCGAGAGCTGGCTGGCGGAGCGGGCGAGGCCAGCGCTGACTATGGCCCAGCCCAGCCGGTGGCGCACCGCGCTCACCAGGTGGAACAGGGAGTCTGTCTCCAGCACCACCTTGAGCGGGATCCCCGCCCGTTCGGCGGCAAGATCCAGGTATCTGCGAAACTGCATGGAGCGGCTTGGCAGCACCAGGGGTCTGTGTTGCAGACTGGCCAGGGTCATGGGCTCGGAGGAGGGGAGGGGCTCCGCCGCGCCGCGGTTCATCAACACGGCCATCCGGTTGTGACCCTGAGGGTAAACGTGGAAGGCGCGCCTGCCAGGTTCGCCCGGAGGCTCGTCAAACCCCAGGCCTATGTCGCACTGGTGCAGCGCCAACTGTGACAGCAGGGCCTCGTTGCTCAACACCGACAGGCGAATGACGATATCGGGGTAGCGCTGCTTGCAGCGGGCGATGAGCGGCATTATGTCGACGTTAGACTGCGGCACTATGCCGATGCGCAAGGTGCCCGACAGCTCGCCGTGAAACAGCGCCAGCTCCTGCTTGAGCGCCTCCTGTTCCAGCAGCATCCGCTCGGCATACTGGCGCACCAGCTCGCCCGCCTCGGTGAGGGCGACGAACTGGCTGGTGCGCACCACCAGATCGGTGCCCAGGTTCTTCTCCAGCGCCGTGATGCTGGCTGAGAGGGTCGGCTGGGTGATGTGGCAGGCCTTGGCGGCCCTGGCAAAATGTCGATGCCTGGCCAGTTCGTGAAAATAGTGCAGCTGCTTGATGTTCATGACGGTGTTGCGCGGCGTCGGGCGGGATGATGCTTAAAATTAATCAATTGAAAATTCATCGTCAATAGAGTGATTCTATCAGGAGATAGATTTAATTCATTGGTTTTGCCGGGGCGGTCTCTCTAAACTTGAATGCAGTTTGCATTTTTAGGCCAACCCTTCATGCCTGCGCCCTGCTCAGTCGGCACCCCTGCCAATCCACCTGCCTCGCCTTCGCTCGATCATCTGGTGGAGGAGGTGGCGCTCTCCATCAACATCAATGGCATCAACCATGCGGTGATGATGGCGACCCCGGACGATCTCGACGATTTTGCGGTCGGATTTCTGTTCTGCGAGTCGATCATCTGGCACAACCACGATGTGCACGATATTCGGGTATCCCCCGCTGAACATGGCTTTGTGCTGGATGTTACCATCGCCAACCGCTGTCTGGCGCGGCTACAGCTGCGTCGGCGCAGGCTGACCGGTGCGACCGGCTGCGGCATCTGCGGTGTGGAGGCGGTCGAGCAGGCATTTCCCGATCTTCGGCCATTGCCGATGACGCAGCCCCTTGATGTTGCGCTGTTGGCCGAACTGCGGCCGCAGATTGCCCAGTGGCAGCTCAAGGGGCAACACTCCGGCGCCCTGCATGCGGCGCTGGCGCTGGATGAGCAGGGGCAGATCCTCCACTGCCGCGAAGATATAGGGCGTCACAATGCCCTCGACAAGCTGATCGGCCTCTTGCTGCGCCAGAAACGCCCCTGTGACACCCTGGTGGTGACCAGTCGCTGCGGCAGTGAGCTGGTGCAAAAAGCGGCGCTGTTCGGCGCTCGTCACCTCGTCTGCCTGGCCTCACCCAGCCAGCTGGCGGTCAGGTTGGCCCTCAAGTACAACCTCAACGTCGTCCATATTCCCAAGTTTGATGCCCCGGTCAGCTACTCCAGCTATCGCCCGGCGGATCCCATCGGAGAGTGCCATGAGTCATATTGAAAAGCCTGCCAAAGCAGGCGGTTTTTCGTCCCTGCAGTCCACCATGAAGCAGGTGTTGCGCAGCCAGAAGACCCGCCAGAACATCAAAAATCTGCTGCGGGTCAACCAGACAGACGGCTTCGACTGCCCGGGCTGCGCCTGGGGCGACAACGATCACGGCGCCTTCCAGTTCTGCGAAAACGGCGCCAAGGCGGTGGCCTGGGAGTCGACCGGCAAGACGGTGGGGGCCGAGTTTTTTGCGGCCCACTCGGTGCGCCAGCTGGCCACCCAGAGCGATTACTGGCTGGAGTATCAGGGGCGACTGACCGAGCCGCTGCGCTACAATCCGGCGACCGATCACTATGAGCCGATAAGCTGGGACGACGCCTTTGCGCTGATCGCCGATACCCTCAGGGGGCTCGACAGCCCGAACGAGGTGGAGTTCTACACCTCGGGGCGTGCCAGCAACGAGGCCTCCTACCTCTATCAGCTGTTTGGCCGCCTGTTTGGCACCAACAACTTCCCCGACTGCTCCAACATGTGCCACGAGGCGAGCGGGGTGGCGCTGACTCAGTCGGTCGGCATCGGCAAGGGCACAGTGGTGCTGGATGATTTTGACCGTGCCGAGGCCGTGTTCGTCTATGGCCAGAATCCGGGCACCAACCATCCGCGCATGATGAATGCCCTGCGCCAGGCGGCGCGAAATGGCTGCAAGATCGTCAGCTTCAACAACCTCAAAGAGGTGGCCCTCGAGCGCTTTGCCAGTCCGCAAAGTCCGCTCGAGCTGCTGACCCCGGCGGCCACCACCATCAGCCATCAATATCTGACGCCCAAGCTGGGCGGCGACATGGCCGCCATCCGCGGCATGGCCAAATACATGCTGGAAGAGGCGCCACAGGTGGTGGATCGCGACTTCATCGCCCGCCACACCCGCCATTTTGACGAGTATGAGGCGCAGGTGCGCGCCACCGGCTGGGCCGAGATCGAGCAGCAATCCGGGCTGATCCGAGACGACATAGTGCAGGCGGCCCGGGTATTTGCCGCCAGCCGCAGCGTCATCAGCTGCTGGGCCATGGGGCTGACCCAGCATCTGCACTCGGTCGATACCATTCGCGAAATCGTCAACCTGCACCTGATGCGTGGCCAGATTGGCAAGCCGGGGGCTGGGCTCTGTCCGGTACGGGGCCACAGCAACGTGCAGGGCAACCGCACCATGGGGATCAACGAGAAGCCGACCGCCGTCTTTATCGACCGGCTCGAGCGTCACTTGCGGGTGAGCCTGCCGCGGGCTCGTGGTCACAATGTCTATGAGGCGCTCAAGGCGCTGCACGAGGGCAAGAGCAAGGTGCTCATCTGCCTGGGCGGCAATCTGGCCGCAGCGGCCCCCGATACTGATTTCACCTACGGGGCCATGAAGAAGGCGCTGCTCAATGTGCAGATCAGCACCAAGCTCAACCGCAGCCATCTGCAGGTGGGCAAGGCGGCGTTGATCCTGCCCTGCCTCGGCCGCACCGAGCTCGATATCCAGCGCATGGGTAACCAGAAGATCACGGTGGAGGACACCTTCAGCATGGTGCACGCCTCGACCGGTGCGGCCGAGCCGGTGTCGCCGCTCTGCTTGTCAGAGACTGACATAGTGGCGCGGATGGCCCATACCACAGTGGGTAGCGAAATTGTCGACTGGCTGGCCCTGCGCGATGACTATGGGCGCATTCGCGATCTCATCGAGCAGACCATCGCCGGTTTTACCGATTTCAATACCCGCATCCAGCAGCCGTGCGGCTTTCATCTGGACAACTCCGCGGCGCAACTGACGTGGAATACCGCCAGCGGCAGCGCCGAGTTTCGTGCCAGCACCCTGCCGCACTCTGTGTTGCCGGAGTGTACCCGCCATGCCGAACAGATGAGCGATCAGCCGGTGTTGCTGCTGCAGAGCTTGCGCTCCCACGATCAGTACAACACGACTATCTACGGCATGGACGATCGCTATCGCGGCATCAAGGGCCAGCGCAACGTGGTCTTCATGAACGGGGAAGATGCCCGCCGTCTTGGTTTTGCCGAAGGGGATCGGATCGATATGGCGGCCATCTGCAACGACGGGCGCGAGCGGATTGTGACCGGATTCAACGTGGTGATCTACGAGATCCCGAAGGGCAATATCGCGGCCTACTATCCCGAAACCAACCCGCTGGTGCCCATCGACAGCATAGGGGAGGGTTCGTTTACCCCCACCTCCAAGTCCATCCCGGTGCTGGTGACCGCTACCCGTCAGCAGGACAATTTGTTGCTGATATAGACAAGGCCCTGGTTTGACATACCAGCTGCTCGGTCAGGCAACCCTGTTCGCGTTGCTGGCCATAGAGGAAAATGAAAGGGCTCGTACGGCGGGGCATGTCCATACCGACCAGTACGATGCAAGCCTGAGAGTCGTACAAACAACAACGCCGCATAAGATATGCGGCGTTGTTGTTTGCGAGATCTGGTGCCGGTAATAGGAGTCGAACCTACGACCTTCGCATTACGAATGAGAGAGTGCGTGAACCCCCTCACATTTACCAATCTATTTTACACTATACAAAATATGGCTTTATAGCTAACGTTGCTTTTATGGGCTAACACGTATATTGGCCTAATTTGTTAGCCGGTGTTAGCCCAGCGTTAGCCTGAAGGAGTTAGGCTGGATCATGGTTAAGTTAAAATTCACCAAAACGGCACTACTATCGCTAGCTCCGCCGGAGTCTGGAAAGCGCTCTACGGTATACGATACCGAAGTACAGAAGCTGGCGGTACGGATAACCGCAGCGGGCTCTCGCACCTTCTACATTGTAAAGCGTGCCGGTGCCTCGATTGCTTGGATCAAGCTCGGTTCTTTCCCTGAAATGACAGTCGAGCAAGCCCGTAACGAGGCGCAGAAGATTCTTGGTGAGTTCGCCGCCGGCGCAAACCCCGCCGCTGCTCGCCGGGCCATCAGGGAAGAGCCAAGTTTTGCCGAGATGTTCGAGCAGTTCCTAGTTGAGAAACGAAAGCGCGATGGCACTCCCATCGGTGAGCGCACTAAGCGTGACTATCGCGATACCCTGCGCATGTACCTGGAACCGATTAAGTCGAAGAAGTTGTCACACATCACTCGCGCAGATATCAAGGCCCTCCACACCAAAACCACGAAGAAAAGTGCGGCACAGGCCGACCGGGCGCTTGCCATCGTTTCGTCAGTGTTCAATTTCGCCACCGACCTAGAGATATTCAGTGGTACGAATCCGGCGAGCCGCATTCAAAAAAATCCGGCTCCTTCACGCGATCGTTTTGTTCAAGCGTCCGAATTAACATACCTTGAATCGCCCCGGCTTCTCTAGACACTTTTGAGCCGTTCGAAATATTGCTTTTCACACTCTACTGGCGATAGCCCATTGTTGAAACTGTGCCGGCGCTTGGGGTTGTAAAACATTTCAATGTAA
>NZ_CAWQWZ010000015.1:0-36526 GCF_963899305.1 Aeromonas sp. MR19 | reverse complement strand
ACGGCGACAGCGACAATGCGGATGACAGCGTGGCGCTGAACCTGGGCAGCGGGGTACTGACCCTGGTGCAAACCGTGACGGACGCGGATGGCGACAGCGCCAGTGCCGCCATTGATGTGGGCACTGGTGGGGTATTCCAGTTTGAAGATGACGGTCCGAGCGTCAGCAATAATCTCACCGTGCAACTCGATGACGACGCCCTGGCCAACGGCATTCCGGATGGTCCGAATGACGATGACAATGCGGTAAACACTGACGGTATCCTCGCTCATAACTTCGGGGCTGATGGTGCAGGCAGTGTGCAATGGCTGACTACGGGGGCGCCGGCTGGCTTTACTTATGAAACGAATCACGCAGGTGCCCTGTTGGTCAAACAGGGGGCGACCACAGTGCTGACAGTAACCCTGAACTCGGCTACTGGGGCGTATAGCGTGACGCAGAATGCGCCTATTCAACATGCGAACGCTGATCAGGAGAACAACCAGGCGTTTACCCTGAACTATCAAGTGATCGATGGCGATGGCGATACTGCGAGCGGCACGCTGGCTATCAATGTCGATGACGATACGCCGGTGGCGAAGAACGACACGGCCATTGTTGCTGAGTCCAGTGACAAGGACTTCAATGTTGCCTTTGTGCTGGACTCCAGCGGCAGTATCAACAACAGCGAGTTCACTACCATGATGAACGCTGTGAAGGCGGCGGGGCAGGCGCTGTTCAACGGTACCGATGGCGATGTGAAAATCACCATAGTGGCGTTCTCTTCGGACTCACTGGCATATGCTCCGGTGACATCGATCGCTGCGTTCAATGCTCTGGTTGATGACATCATTGCCAATAGACCGTTTAACGGCGACACCGACTTTACCGATGCTATCCAGCAAACCATGGTGTCTTATGCCCCGATTGAGGGCTGGAGCAACCAGGTTTTCTTTATCAGTGATGGCAACCCTAATGAGCAAACAGGTACAGGCGGCAACTCGCTGAGCAACGCAACGGCAACGGCTTGGAACACCTTTGTCGATAGTAACGCCATCAACGTCACCGCTATTGGTGTGGGGGACGGCATTAACACCACCCGCTTGCAGGATGTCGATCTCGATGGTAGTGGTGCTCCTATCCTGGTGACCGACTTTAATGGCTTGATCAATACATTGCTTGGTCAGATCTCGGGCAACTTCGTCAGCGGCAACGTTCTGCTTGGCAACAACAACGCGGTAGGTGGCGGCGACGACGATTCATACGGTGCCGATGGTCCGGGGCGGATCATGTCCATCAAGATCAATGGCACGACCTACTCCTGGGATGGTGTCTTGGATGGCGATCAGCAGCTGACCAACATCACGACGGCTCTGGGTGGCAAGCTGACCTTTAATTTCGCCACGGGCACATGGGGTTACACCTCGCCGCAAAGCGTTGCAGCGGACACTAGCGAAAGCTTCGATTATGTGATCGTCGACAAGGATGGCGATCAAGCGAGCGCTACTCTGACGATCAACATCGAGGATGCTGCACCGGTGATCGGTAAGGTGGACGAGGACGAGCTGACTGGCGGCATCACCGATGGAGATGCCCAGACGACTACCGTCTCAGGAAGCCTGGTTGAACTATTGGTTGGTACGAACAGCGGCCAGTTCAGTCTGGATACTACCCCCAATGTCATGCCGTCCCTGACCTCGGACGGAGTGACGGTGACCTACGGCTTCTCTGGGAATACCCTGACGGCGATGGCTGGTGCGGCAACAGTCTTCACCCTGGTGGTGCAGAGCAATGGTTCCTACACCTTCACCCTGCTTGGGCCGTTGGATCACCAGAATGCCAATGGTGATGACAACGAGCTTCTGACGCTGAATCTGACCGGGGCCATTCGAGCTTCCGATGGAGTCAACCCGCTGCCGCTGGCTGGTGATCTGCTCATTCAGGTAGAAGATGATGTACCGACTATCCAGGCCAGCACCAACTTGGTGTACTCCAACAGCAGCAACCCGGGTGGTGGCACTGGTGTGTTCGATTACAGCACTGGTGCGGATAATCGCGGCACTGGACCGTTCTCGTCGTCCGACTCGGATTTCAATGCCATCGGCCTGACGGGGACAGTTGGTGGCTCGGCCATCACGTCGCAATTGGTCACCTGGGTGTCGGAGAACGCTAGTACGGCCACCTTTGATATTGAGTTCAATTACGCGCCGAATCCGGCCAGTCCAGGAATCACGCAGGAGGCAACCGGTACCCTGACCTTCGACAAGATCAACGGTACTTACACGGTATCGCTGGATGAACCGATCGAGGGCTTCAGTGTTCTCAAAACCAGTGCCTCGTTAAGTATCACGGGCTACGCATCTGGTGGCAGTGTGCCGGACAACTCGCAGCCGGATGTGTCTGTGGCCAAGCTGGACAATGATTTTTATGTCCAGTTCAGGGGCGCTGCAGAGCCCGGTGGGGGTACCGGGACCAACAATCTGCAGACCGGTGGTGCCAACACCAGCGTATTCGCCAATGGCGAGTTGTTTACTCAGGCATCGTCTTGGGTCAGCGTCTCGAACTCGGCGAACGGCGTGGGCGGCGATACCATCGGCAAGGGGGAGGTGCTGGACTTGACATTCCACACTACCAATCCGACCGGTACTTTAGTCGCCAACCCTGATGGCCGGGCGGAGGGGATCTTCCTGAAGTTCGACGGTATCAATAGTGAAGACCTGGTGGTGGTGCTCAAACTGATCGGCACGGGTGGCATAACCACTACACGGGCTCTGGTGATCAGCAACAGTGATATCGTTAAATCTGGCAGTAGCGCTGCGACCTTGGCAGCCCTGCTGGCTTATGGCATTACCCTGGACAACAACGATGGGGCCATTGTCATCGAACACAATGACTACAACGGTGTAGGTGAGAACTGGCAGATCTACGGCGCGCAGATCCTGACCAGCGTGGAGGGCATTACCACCACCACAGCGCTGAACTTCAATGCGGCCTTCGGTGATACAGGTGGTTCAAATGCGACCACAGACTTCAGTAACCAGACCGACAGCGATGTTGTGAAGGTCTCTGATATCGGTTTGATCACTTCGGAAAATACCACACTGGATGCCGAGTTGGACTTCCAGGTCGGGGTTAAGGATGCCGATAACGATGCTACTTCCAACACCAA
This sequence comes from Aeromonas sp. MR19, assembly GCF_963899305.1. Lineage (NCBI taxonomy): Bacteria > Pseudomonadati > Pseudomonadota > Gammaproteobacteria > Aeromonadales > Aeromonadaceae > Aeromonas > Aeromonas sp. MR19. The sequence continues at coordinate 33,378 of NZ_CAWQWZ010000015.1, read as the reverse complement.
TCTGCATGTGACCATTGAGGCTGGCACCACCTTCATCGGATCGGCGTTGGCGGATGTGATTCAGGGCGGTGAAGGGAACGACACTCTCTCTGGTTTGGCCGGTGACGATACGCTGATAGGTGGACTGGGAGATGACATTCTGATCGGTGGTCTGGGTAGCGATACCATGACGGGTGGCGCGGGCAGTGATACCTTCAAGTGGATTGCTGGTAATGCGGATGGCAGTACCGACAACATTACCGACTTTACGCTGGGCAGCCCTGCCAGCGGTGGCGACGTGCTGGATCTGTCGGATCTGTTAGTCGGCGTTCCCAGTGGTGGCAGCAACGAGGATTTGGCCACAGTGCTGGATAATTACCTGCAGTTTGATACTGCGGCCAACAAGCTGACCATAGATACCAATGGACTTCCAAGTGGGGGTTCCCAGCTGACAGTGCAGTTCCAGGGTAGTCTCGATCTGGATCACAGTGGCGGTTTGACGACGAACCACGACATCATCAAGCAGCTGCTGGATGATGGCAACCTCAAGGTGGATCCGTAATCGAGTAATGGGGCCGGGCTATGCCTGGCCCCTGTTTTTTGACTGAGGGGGCGGCTAAGATAGCGGCAGTACAGGAGAGGGTCACCATGCAGTCATTCAATTGGGTCGATATCGATGGCATTCGCTATAGCTGGGATGGGCAGGGCAGCATTACCTGCACCGGCCAGTTTGGCTATCAGGCCACGATGGCTGGTGATCGGATCGATGCACTGGATCTTGAAAGCCAAGATGGCGAAGTGGCGGGTTCCCTCAATGTGGACTTCGCAGCCGCCACCATTGCCTTCACGCCGGCAGTAGATGCAGAGCCACCTCATATGGTGGTGCTGGTCGGGCATGATCAAGGGGAGCAGGAGTATTCGCTGCAGAGTCTGAGCGATACCTGTCTGCAGGATCTGCTCATGCACTCCGACAGCATCGACTGTGTTCCACTCATAACGTCCACGCCGGCAGAGCCGGTGATCCCGCCGCAAGGACACGTTCTGTCGTGGGATTCCTTCCATTTCGATGATGACGTCGTGCTCGGTTCCCGCAGCGTCACACCGATGGCGCCCAGCCATCAAGAGCTGATGGGCAACGAGATCAGCATCAACATCGACATGACCAATCAGGTGCTGGATCAGATACCGCCATTGCACGATATATGAATCCCATTCGGCCACGGGCATAATGACCTCACTCTAATTGACTGAGGTTTTTTTATGTGGCGTCCCCTTCTTACCCTTTCCGCTCTGGTCGTCAGTGCCCCGTTATTTGCGCTTGAAGTACCACAAGCCCCGCATCTGGTGGTGAGTGGTTATGCCGAGCAGAAGGCCGAACCCGATATGCTGACCCTCAATGTGTCTGTGACCGCGCTGGAAAAGCAGGGCATCAAGGCCAAGCAGCAGGTGGATGGCAAGGTTGCGGCCTTCTTTGGCCAACTGGAAGGGTTGGGCATCAAGCGCAGTGACGTGGAGGCGGGCAACCTGGTGATCTCCCCCGAATATCAGTATCCGCAGAACAAGAAGCCGGAACTGGTGGGCTACCGTGCCCAGCGTCAACTCGCGGTCAAACTCTACCAGCTCGACAAGTTGAGCGAGCTGATGGATACCGCCCTCAAGGCGGGTCTGGAGTCTGTGTCCCAGATTGAGTACGGCCTCAAGTCGCCGCAGACCATCAAGGAGCAGGCGCGTGTCGGTGCGGTGGAAGATGCCAAGACCAAGGCGGAATCCCTGGCCAAGGCGTTCGGCATGAAGCTTGGCAAGGTTTACAGCGTCGAGTACCGCAACAACACCCCCATGCCCATCTATAGTCGTGCACTCAAGGCGGCTGCCATGGCTGCACCTGCCGCCGACATGATGGAAAACAGCTATCAACAGCAGCAGATCAGCATCACGGACAACGTGGAAGCCGTCTTCCTGCTGGAATAAGGCGTTGGCCATCCGGCCTTGTCGATCTATCCCAGGCCCGAGGCTCATCCCCTCGGGCTTGTCGTTTCTGCCTGGCAAGCGGGACTGAGTGTGCAGGCGAGAGCGGGGTAACCGGATGATGATGTGGCTGGCCGGATCCCGATCTATATGATGCCAGGATGGGTGGCGGAGTGTCCGGGCCGCCCGCGAGTTGCAGATGACGGATAGAAAGATGCCGGTCGGTGACCGGCATCTGATGGCGTAACGAGGTGGCGCGGATCAACCCAGGTTGGCGGCAACTCGTGCACGACGCTTCTGTTTGAGCTGATAGCCGATGGCGAGCACGACGATCCAGACAGGGATGAGCAGCACCGAGATCTGGATGCCCGGAGTCAGGTACATGATGACCAGGATGCCGGCCATGAAGGCGAGGCAGAGGTAGTTACCGAACGGGTACCAGAATGCCTTGAACTTGGGTTCAACCCCTTCGGCCTGTTTGCTCTTGCGAAACTTCAGGTGCGCGAGGCTTATCATGGCCCAGTTGATGACCAGGGCCGAGACAACCAGCGCCATCAGCAGCTCGAACGCCTTGCCCGGCATCAGGTAGTTGATCAGCACGCACAAGAGGGTTGCTGCGGCGGAGACTGAGATGGCCACCACGGGCACACCGCTCTTGTTGGTCTTGAGCAGGCTGCGCGGGCCGTTGCCCTGCTTGGCCAGACCGAACAGCATGCGGCTGTTGCAGTAGACGCAGCTGTTGTAGACCGACAAGGCGGCGGTCAGCACCACCATGTTGAGCACGGTTGCCACCAGGTTGCTGTCCAGCGCGTGGAATATCATCACGAAGGGACTGCCGCCTTCCACCACCTTGCCCCAGGGGTAGAGGGACATCAGCACGGCCAGGGCGCCAATGTAGAAAATGAGGATGCGGTAGATCACCTGATTGGTGGCCTTGGGAATGCTCTTCTCGGGGTCATCCGCCTCTGCGGCCGTGATCCCCACCAGCTCAAGACCGCCGAACGAGAACATGATCACCGCCATCGCCATCACCAGACCGCTGATGCCGTTGGGGAAGAAGCCGCCCTGGTCCCACAGGTTGGTGATGCTGGCATCCGGTCCGCCGTTGCCGCTGGCGAGCAGGTAGCCGCCAAAACCAATCATGCCAACGATGGCGACCACCTTGATGATGGCAAACCAGAACTCCATCTCGCCGAACGCCTTGACGTTGGAGAGGTTGATGGCGTTGATCAGCACGAAGAAGACGGCCGCCGACATCCAGGTCGGGATCTCGGGCCACCAGTACTGGACATAGATGCCGACCGCCGTCAGCTCGGCCATGCTCACCAGCACGTAGAGTACCCAGTAGTTCCAGCCGGAGGCGAAACCGGCGAAATCACCCCAGTATTTGTAGGCAAAGTGGCTGAAGGAGCCCGCTACCGGTTCTTCCACCACCATCTCGCCTAGCTGGCGCATGATGAGGAAGGCGATAAAGCCGCCGATGGCATAGCCGAGCAGCACTGAGGGGCCCGCCATCTTGATGGTCTGGGCAATGCCGAGAAACAGGCCGGTACCTATGGCACCGCCCAATGCGATGAGCTGGATATGGCGGTTTTTCAGGCCGCGCTTCAGCTCCTCGCCGTCTTGTTGAAGATCCATTCTTCCTTCCTTACGTCTCTGATGTCACTCGTCTGTCATTTCGCCCGTCGAGTCACTCCATGTGACCTTGCACGGCAAAGCGTGCTTGAAACGTGACGAAATCCGTATTTATTTCGTTACGGCAGGCCGCTTGTTGTTTTTTATGGCGGCTACCAACGGAAGCAGAATAGTGATAATCGGTCGTCCACGCACCTGTTTTCCTCATCATTCGCCGGTTTTTTCGGCACAAGACAGGTTTTTTATGATCCGAACGCGCTGGAGGGGAGTGATTGCTCGCAATGTGTGCAATCGAACGCTGTCGGGTTGACTCTTTGGTGGATTCCTGTTTTATGAAGCCTCCTCCGTAAAAAGGATGTGATTCATGCAACGTATTATTGGCAGCCTGCTGGCCGTCGTGCTCTGGTTGACTGTCTGGCTCTCTCCCTTGTTGCTGACCATGGCGGCGGGATGCATGCTGGTCTGGGCAGTGCAGGGTGATGACTATCTGGTGACGCACTTTCGAACCGTGCTGCTGATCGCCGGCGCCGTCGGTCTGCTGCCATCGCTCTGGTTGACCGAACGGGTACGCCGGCGTCATGGCGTGCTCAACTTCTATGCCATGCTGATGAACAACAAGGAGTTGAACAGTACAACCCCCCGTTCCCGCCAATCATAAAAAACCGAGCCAGATGCGGCCGCATCTGGCTCGGTTTTCATTTCTGCCTGTCACTCTTGCTGCCTGTTACCCATGGGACCATGCCGGGCTCAGCTCTGAACCTCAGCCCGGTTCAATAGAGCTGACGGCGCATGCCGGTTGCCTCCAGAATTTTTGCGCTTATCTCTTCCACCGAATGAGAGCTGGTATCGAGGAAGCGGATCGCCTCCTGGCGAAACAGCCGCTCCACGCTCGCCAGCTCCTGCTCGCACTGCTCCAGCGATGAATAGCGGCTGTTGGCGCGGCGCTGGTTGCGGATCTCGTGCAACCGCTGCGGCGCTATGGTGAGGCCGAACAGCTTGTGGCGGTTGGCCTTGAGAGCGCTCGGCAAGTCCAGCGTGCTCATGTCCTGTTCGATGAAGGGGTAGTTGGCGGCCCGGATGCCAAATTGCAGCGCCAGATAGAGGCTGGTCGGAGTCTTGCCGCAGCGGGAGACCCCGATGAGGATGATGTCCGCCTCCTCATACTCCTTGGTGGTGATGCCGTCATCGTTGGCCAGCGCGAAGTTCACCGCCTCTATGCGATCGTCATAGAGTTTGCGATTCTCCATGCCGTGAGTGCGATGCAGTCTGGGTTCGGCCTTGACCCCCAGTTCCTGTTCCAGCGGGCTGACGAAGGTGTTGAGAAAGTCGTGACTGCTGGCCTGGGCCTTGAGCACCTCTTCCCGTACCAGGGGGTCGACTATGGTGTGAAACAGTATGGGGCGTATCCCGGTCTGACGGAATTGCTCGTCGATGCGCGCCCGCACCTGCCTGGCTTTTTCCTGGGTCTCCACGAAGGGGATGGTGACTTGCTCAAACACCAGGGGAAACTGGCTCAAGACGGCGTGGCCGAACACCTCGGCCGTGATGGCGGTGCCGTCGGATACATAGAATACGGTGTGCACGATGCGCTCCTGTGGTACGGGTTGGCGAGGTTGCGAGCAGTCAGTATCTCTCGAAACCATACCGATTTTGTCAACCGATCTGCTGTGCCCAAGTTGTGAAGTGGCTTGCAAACCTGAGTCGTTACCTTTTTGTGTTGGCATTGTAGAATGTCTGTGTCATTCGGCCATCCCCAAATCTTGCTCGGGGATTTTTTTGACAACAAGTAGAAAACGTTTTCATGGTCGTTGGCAACAGTAGAAACGGACAATAACGCATATAACTCACGCACCTAATTTGGCGCAGAAGGTGCCACGGCACCCGAGCCCACCAACCTGGAGACATGCAAGTGCAACAGTACGTACTCTGGTACGAACAACTCGGTATGCAAGATGTAGAACGAGTTGGCGGCAAGAACGCATCCCTTGGCGAGATGATCAGCAACCTCTCTGGTGCCGGTGTATCCGTGCCGGGTGGCTTTGCGACCACGGCCTTTGCGTTTAACGAGTTTCTGGAGTTAAGCGGCCTCAACGGCAAGATCCATGATCTGCTCGATACCCTGGATGTGGACGACATAGCCGCCCTCAACCGGGCCGGTCAGCAGATCCGTGACTGGGTGATCGACGCCCCGTTCCAGCCTGCACTGGAGCAGGCGATCTGCGCCGCCTACGACAAGCTGAGTGCGGGTCTGGATGCCTCTTTCGCGGTGCGCTCCTCCGCCACCGCCGAGGATATGCCGGACGCCTCCTTTGCCGGTCAGCAGGAGACCTTCCTCAACGTACGCGGCATAGACGCCGTCATGATTGCCGTCAAGCATGTGTTTGCTTCACTGTTCAACGATCGCGCCATCTCCTACCGGGTGCATCAGGGGTATGACCACAAGGGCGTGGCGCTCTCGGCCGGGGTTCAGCGCATGGTGCGCTCGGATCTGGCTGCCTCCGGTGTCATGTTCACCCTGGATACCGAGTCGGGTTTCAACGACGTTGTCTTCATCACGGGTGCCCAGGGCTTGGGCGAGATGGTGGTGCAGGGGGCCGTCAACCCGGACGAGTTTTATGTGCACAAGCCCACCCTCAGGGGCGGGCGTCCTGCCGTGGTGCGCAAGACGCTCGGCTCGAAACTTATCAAGATGACCTACTCGGACGATGCCGGTCACGGCCGTCAGGTGAAAATAATTGACACGAGCGAGGCCGAGCGCAGCCGCTTCTGTATCACGGATGAGGAGGTGATGGCGCTGGCCAAGCAGGCGCTCATCATAGAGCAGCACTACGGTCGCCCCATGGACATCGAATGGGCCAAGGATGGACAGGATGGCCAGCTCTACATAGTGCAGGCCCGTCCCGAGACGGTGCGCAGCCGCCAGGAGGCCAACACGCTCGAACGTTTTGCCCTCAAACAGGCGGGCAAGGTGCTGATCGAGGGGCGTGCCATCGGCCACAAGATTGGCGCGGGCCCGGCGCGGGTCATCTCCTCCATCAGCCAGATGGACGAGGTACAACCCGGCGATGTGCTGGTCACCGACATGACGGATCCGGACTGGGAGCCCATCATGAAGCGGGCCTCCGCCATCGTCACCAACCGCGGCGGGCGCACCTGTCACGCCGCCATCATAGCCCGCGAGCTGGGTATTCCGGCGGTGGTGGGTTGTGGTGATGCCACCAAACGCATTGAACCGGGCCAGCTTATCACCGTCTCCTGCGCGGAAGGGGATACCGGCTTCATCTATGACGGCGAACTCGATTTCGACGTGGCGGTCACCGAGGTGGGCAATATGCCGCGCCTGCCCATCAAGATCATGATGAACGTCGGCAATCCGGACCGGGCGTTCGATTTTGCCCAGTTGCCCAATGCCGGAGTGGGTCTGGCGCGGCTCGAATTCATCATCAACCGCATGATTGGCGTGCACCCCAAGGCCCTGCTGGAGTTTGACCAGCAGAGCCCTGAACTGCAGGCCACCATCGGCAAGATGATCGCGGGTTACGACAGCCCCCGTGAGTTCTACGTGGCCAAGCTGACCGAAGGGATCGCCACCCTGGGCGCCGCCTTCTGGCCGGAGCGGGTCATAGTGCGGATGTCGGACTTCAAGTCCAACGAGTACGCCAACCTGGTGGGTGGCCGTGGCTACGAGCCTCACGAAGAGAACCCCATGATCGGGTTCCGTGGCGCATCCCGCTACATAGCCGACAGCTTCCGTCCCTGCTTTGCCCTCGAATGCGAGGCCATCAAACGGGTGCGTGACGTCATGGGGTTGACCAACGTCGAGGTGATGATCCCCTTCGTGCGCACCGTGGGCGAAGTGGAGCAGGTGATCGACATCCTGGCCGAGAACGGGCTGCGCCGTGGCGAGCGGGGGCTCAAGGTGATCATGATGTGCGAGATCCCCTCCAACGCCCTGCTGGCGGATCAGTTCCTGCAGCACGTGGATGGCTTCTCCATCGGCTCCAACGACATGACCCAGCTCGCACTCGGACTGGACCGGGACTCGGGCCTTATCGCCCACCTGTTCGACGAGCGCAACGAGGCGGTCAAGGCGTTGCTGTCGATGGCTATCCAGGCCGCGCGCAAGGCGGGCAAGTATGTCGGCATCTGTGGCCAGGGGCCATCCGATCACCCGGACTTCGCCGCCTGGCTGGTCGAGCAGGGCATAGACTCTGTGTCCCTCAACCCGGATACCGTAGTCGATACCTGGCTCTATCTGGCCGAGCAGCACAAAGCTGGCTGATCCTCGTCGGTTATTGCCTGCGAATAATAAAAGTGGCGCCCCCGGAGGGCGCCATTTTTAATCGCGCAATAAACCCGATGGCGTTATTTGTCAGGGATATTTTTTATTCCTGCTCAAAATAGGCGCGCCAGATCTTGGTTTTACACTCCGTTACATCTGTTCACTTCATCACCACCCCATAATAAGCCTGCCATGTCATGACGAAGTGGGTGGATCACTATATTCACGTCATGTCGAGCAAGGCGGGATAAACAGGTTCCGCTCGCGTTCTATTTATCAATAAATACGTTGTTTGTTATTAATATGGCCAGGGTAGGCAGATGTCACAGAGCGTATCAAATCAAGTGATCAGAAGAATGCTGACGGCCTGTCAGCAGCAAGGGGGAGATCCGGATGCCATCCTGATGGCTGCCGGTCTGACGCCATTCGATATTCACCGTGAGCATGGCCGGATCCTGGCCCATAGCCATTACCGCATGCTGAGCCTGATGCAGCGGCATCTGAGCGGCTTTCACGAGGGCATACTGTCTTACGATATCGCCGAGCTCTACCAGCACTATCCGGCGCTCATCAGCCTCTGCCTGAACCAGCCGTCCCCTCGCGCCGCCATCGAAGCCCTGCTGGCCTATCGCACCGTCATCGGCAACTGTGACGATTTTGTGGTGCGAAGAGGGGCGCTGTTTAGCCAATATGAGTATATCAATCAAGGGCCTGCCGCCCTGGGCGCGAGTCAGGCCATCCCCAATTTCGTCATTCTCTACCGGATCCTGCGAGTCTATGCCCCCGGCCTTGGCGTCTCTGTGGGATTCGTCGGCAAGCCGCCGGCCCATCACCGCCAGCTGGATCACTTCTTTGGTACCCACTGCCGCTGGGAGCAGCCGGGCAACACCCTGACCATAGACAATGCCCTGCTGGATAGCCGCGCCGATAGCTACAACGAGCCGCTTTGCCGCCTGCAGACAAGCCAGCTCGCGCATATTTGCAGCGATATCGATGAGCGGGTGCCCTTTGCCAATCTGGTGGCGGACATGATCCGCCATAAAATCCGCGGCGGTGTCATGGAGAGCGATGACCATTTACTCAAGGATGTCTGTTCGGCCATGAATATCAGCCGCTGGACCCTGAACCGAAAATTGCAGGGGGAGGGCAGCAGCTTCTCTGCCATCTTGAAACGGGTCAAGATGATGGAGGCCTGCCGTTTATTGGGAGAGGGAGAGCAACCGCTGCAAAATATCAGCGATCTGGTGGGGTTTTCCTCCCAGAGTGCCTTCAATCGTTTCTTCAAGGCCAATACCAATATGACCCCGCTGGCCTATCGCAATACCCGCCAATAATAACGGGACCCGGCCTGCGCCTGATCCCGTCAAGGCTGAAGGCAACAAAGGGGGGCGCATTCTGGTGCGCCCCCCATCACCTTCATTTCTTACCTGGGCTCGCTTATTTTGTCACAGTGGTGACGGTGGCGGCATCCACGCCGCTGGGCAGGGCCAGGGCGCCCGGGGTCGTGCTGCTCACCACTATCTCCTTGCTCACGGTAAAGCTGACCGGCGTGCTGGCAGAGACATCGGAAGAGGGGCTGATGTAGGCGCTGTAGCTGCCAGGCTCCACTATCCACTGGTTGCTGACCTCATCGAAGCTGGCGAGTATGCTGGCCGGAATGGTGAAGCTCAGCAGCTCGCTGGCGCCCGGTGCCAGCTGTTTGGTCTTGGCAAAGGCCTTGAGCTCTATGGTCGGTTTTTGCAGTTTGACCTCGGGGGCGCTGACATAGACCTGGACCGCCTCCTTGCCCGCCACTGCGCCCGTGTTGGTGATGGTGGCCGTCAGCACCAGGCTGCCGGCCGCGCCCTTGGCCAGGGTATTGTTGGCGATGGCGGGGCTGGTGTAGCCGAAGCTGGTGTAGGAGAGACCAAAGCCGAACGGGTAGGAAACCGCCTTGTCGAAGGTGCTGTAGTAGCGGTAGCCCACATAGATCCCCTCGTTGTAGTAGAGATCGTCCGGCTCGCCGTCCCCGTCGGTATCCTCACCCGGGAAGGTGCCGGCGGAGGGCACGCTGGCATAGCTGAGCGGGAAGCTCTGGGCCAGCTTGCCACTGGGGTTGACCGCCCCCGACAGCACGTCCGCGACCGCATGGCCGGTTTCCTGACCCGCCATGTAGGCCAGCAGTATGGCGTCCACCTTGTGGCTCCACTGGGCTGTGTCGATGACGCCGTTGACGTTGAGCACCACCACCACCTTCTTGCCCTGGGCGTGGAAGGCGCTGCTCACCGCATCTATGAGGGCGACTTCATCGTCGCCGAGCAGGTAGTCGCCCTTGCTATCGGTGCGATCCGCTCCCTCACCGGCCTGACGACCCAGGCTGATGACAGCAACCTCCTGCTCGCTGGCGGCCGTGGTGATCAGGCTGGCGAGGGCCGGGCTGACGGCAGCCTCGTCGCAGGTGTAGTAGCCCTTGGCGCCGAATTGCCCCTCGTGATAGACCTTGTTGGCTTCATAAAAATCGCCGTAGTAAGCCTGCAGCGCCCCGTTGACTGGGAAACGGCTGGCCAGCCCCTGGGCTATGGTGGTGGTGCTGGCGGCGTTCACATCCCCGCTGCCGGTCCCCCCCTTGTAGGTGTTGATCTGGTTGATGCCAAAGCTGGCCACCTTGCTGGTCGCGGCTATGGGCAGGGCGGCGGCGTCGTTGCGCAGCAGCACCATGCTTTCGGCCCCTGCCTGGCGAGCCAGTCTGGCGTGGGCGGCCAGATCCGGGCTGTTGCTGACGGCCAGCTGGTTGTAGGAGGGGCTCTTCATCGCCTGGGTCAGAATATGGATGGCGGCCTCGGTCACCTTGGCCTCGTCGAGATCACCCTGCTCGATGGATTGCTGCAGCTGCTCCTTGACGTTGCCAGGTTCGATCAAATCCTGCCCCGCCAGCACCTGCTTGTAGGCGTTGTTGGCCACATCGCCGGCGAACCAGTCGGACATCACCAGGCCATCGAATTGCCACTCACCGCGCAGCACATCGGTCACGGCGTCCTTGCGCTCGTTGACATAGGTGCCGTTGACCTTGTTGTAGGAGGTCATCACGGCCCAGGGCTGGGCCTCGTCCACCGCGATCTGGAAGCCGCGCAGATAGATTTCACGGAAGGTTCTCGGTTCACCTATGTCGTTGATCTGGTTGCGGTTGGTCTCTGAGTTGTTGCCAAAGTAGTGCTTGATGGTGGTGCCGACCCCATTGCTCTCCACCCCGTTGACCATGGCGGCGCCTATCTTGCCGGTGAGCAGTGGGTCTTCCGAGTAATATTCGAAGTTGCGGCCATTGAGCGGGTTGCGCTGAATGTTCATGCCGGGGGCCAGCAGGATGTCGACCCCGTACTGGCGTACCTCGTCCCCCATGGCTTCCCCGACGGACTTGACCAGGTTGACGTCCCAGCTGGAGGCGAGCAGGGAGCCGATGGGCCAGGCGGTGGCGTAATAGGTGGCGCTGTCGCCGTCGCGGTTGGCGCTGATCCGCAGGCCCGCCGGGCCATCGGCCAGTTTCAGGGCCGGAATGTCGATGCCGTCGGCACTGCGTGCCACCCCGTTGATGTAGCCCGCTACCCCGGCGACATCCTGCTTGACGTTGATGGCGCCGTTGGCGCTGCCATAACCTGGGCCGGAGAGCAGGCTCAGCTTCTCGTCCAGGGTGAGCTTGGCCACCATGGCTTCGGCCTGGCCGCGGTAATAGGCGTCGTCTTTTACCAGGGGATCCGAGTCGTTCTGGTTGCAGCCAACCAGCAGCCCGGCCAGCGCCAGGCTGACACAGAGTGAAACCGCTTTCATTTTTGTCGTGATAGGCATGAAGACTTCCTCGTAACTGTCTGAATAAAAAGGCAAGTGCGATATCGACACCGACAAGTGATCGGGCCGGGCGGCCGCTCTGATGGCGGGTTCCCATGGATATCGATGACGGCTCAGGATGGGCCAGGGTGCATGTGCAAGGGGGCAACCATGGCCGGAGCCGCAGGCAGGTTAGCAAGTCGGACTGGCTGCGCCTTGCCTTGGCGGAGCGAGAAATGTGCAGTTGGGAGCAAGGGTGCCAAGTTGTGACAGGGGTCGCATCACAGGCTGCGCGGCAGGGAGGGGAAAGGGGAGGCTGGATGACCCACCATTGCGGATGGCGGCAACAGGGCGGTCAGGCTTGGGGTGCGATTTGCCGCGAGGTGCGGGGCGCAGACGCTCGGGCAGAAGAGAGGGGGCCAGCGGCCCCCTCGGCGTGTGCAAGATACCTCGCGCTTGTCAGCGCAAGGGTTTGCTCACTTTGGCTGTTTCAGTGCACCGGCCAGTTCTATCTGCACCCGGACCCCTTGCTGCTTGAGCTGGGTGGCGATGGCGTTCAGATCCGTGCCTGGCTTGGCCTGCAGCAGGGCGATGCCGCCGCTGCTCTGCTTGAACTGCAGGCCGTGGCGGCTCGCCAGTGCCTTGGCCTGATTGTCATCGGCCTCCACCAGCAGGGTGCCGCTGACGGTCAGCTCGGGGCTGGCGACCCCTTGCAGCAGGACGTCGCCGCTGCGCAGGGTTTGTTGTGGCACCTTGCCATCCAGACTGCGGGCGACCCGTTTCTTGCTGCCGTTATCCGGCGTCAGGTAGGTCTTGCCATTCACCTCTACGGTGTTGTACTGCTTGCCATCGATCACCACCGATTCGTCGGCCGTTGCGTGCACGCAGACCGAGGCCAGCAGGCTTGCCAGGGCAAGGCTGAGTAAGCTGTGTTTCATGTTATGACTCCTCTGTGATCAGGAACGGGCTGCGTCGTGACCGAGTACCCGCAGGGACCAGTCGAGCAGTTGACCCGGCTGGCTGTTGTTGCGCTCGGTCAGGGTGCTGCGGGTGTTGGTTCTGCGATCGAGCAGCGAGACCTGGCGGCTGCCATTGGCCACGTCGGTCACCTCCAGGCGCCACTCGCCCTGGGCCGGTTCGCCGTAGAACTTGTGGGAGAGCATGCGCATGTCACGCAGCCCCTTGGTGCGCACATAGCCCAGCTGCTGCCGGTCGAGGGATTGTCCCACCAGGCTGTTGTTGGGGTTGAGCAGCACGCTGCGGGTACCGGATGGCGAGACCAGTTCGATCAGCAAGTCGGGCAGCCGCTGGTGATCCAGGCTCACCATCACCTGCACGGCCTCGACCGTCAATAGCTGATCGACCTGCGTGCTGGAGCGGGTCGGGCTGCTGCCCACATCCGGGATGGCACCGACGGCGCGATCCCGGACCGTCACCTTCTGCCAGGGCAACTGTACCAGTGGCGGCAGCGGTTCGTGGCTGGCGGCGCGGGTCAGGGTCTTGTTCACATCCACCAGGCCGAAACCATAGGTCGGGCTGTACCAGAGGCCGGCCGCGTTGCGCTCCCACCCCTCCAGACCCGTCACCTGACGGCGCTGACCGTTGGCGGCCGTGTAACTTATCTGCACGGGCCCCTGATTGGCGTCGAGCCGGGTGGCGTTGCGGGCCAGCAGGTCGCGCAGATCCCGCACCGACAAGTCCGGATAGGCGGACATCAGCAGCGCCATGGCGCCTGTGGTGTTCGGGGTGGCCGAGGAGGTGCCGTTCATCACGCCGTTGTAGTCGCAGCTGGCATCCAGTTGCGGGTTGTTGTGCAGCCGGTTGGTGCTGGGATCGTCCAACCGGTTGTACCCCATGTCGCAGCCGGGCAGATCCGTGGTCACCATGGCCGGCGCATCCGTGCCGTATTCCCCGCCGGGGGCGCTCAGGAAGACGTTGCTGCCGACGCTGGAGTAGGAAGAACGCACCCCGTCCGCGTTGATGGCGCTCACCACCAGGTTCCAGAAGTTGCTGTTGGAGGGATCTATGTTGCTGTTCTCAAACGGCAGCTTGGGCAGGTTGCCGGTGCGGTTGAGCACATAGTTGCCGGAGGCAATCCGGTTGAAGCCGTTGCCCGCCGCCTTGATATAGGCAGCCCCCTGCGCCTGCTGGGTCTGTTGCTCGAACAGGCGATCGAGCTGTACCTGATCCAGCCCGTTGGCCCCTTCAGGATCGACCAGGCTCATGCCGTAGCTCTGGTTGAAGACCCGGTTGTCTGCGGTGACGGCATTGCCGCCCAGGGCGTAGAGCCAATCCTTCTGCAACTGCTGGCTGTTGTCATCGAGCAGGTTGAAGCCCTGCAACTGGGCGCGGGGGGCCACCCCCAGGGTGCCTATGGTGTTGTCCACCGCGGCTATGATGCCGGATACCGAGGTGCCGTGGGCACTGTCCGGATCGGTCGGGGTGGGATCGCTGCTGCCGGTCACCACGTTTTTGGAGCCGGGGCGCACGTTGTCGGCCAGATCCGGGTGGGCGATGGCCATGCCATCGTCCACCACGGCCACGTTGATGCCCTGACCCAATACCTCGGTGCGGTGTGCCCACCAGAGATTGAGGTCATTGCCCGCCACGCCGCCGCGGGGGCTGAAGGCATTCTGGCCGCTGTTGAGCAGGTGCCACTGCTGGTCCTGCAGGGGGTTGATGCCGGGCAGACAACGGACTGCGCTGCTGCGACCGGTATCGAGTCCGGCCTCTTTGCCGGTGAGTGGGGTGCAACTCTCATTAGCCTGAACTGAAGCGATAGGCAGGGCCGAGAGCAGGGCCGAGATTGCCAACGCCAACGATGTTTTTCTCATTAATAAACTCCATCTTATATCGCACCGTCCTGGGTGCGACTGGCATCTATACACGGGAAAAACAGAGCCAAAAAGCGCTCATTTCTGATCTGAGATAAGGCTCAAAAAAATCCCATTACAAACCGGTTTTCAACCATATGGGGGTTCCGGCGAATCCCTTTATATGTTGTATTGAGAACTTTTCTCAGTTGGCTGTTGTTGATCTTTGTCTTTATAGATCAAGATGTTATTAACTCGCCGTTCACCCTGGCTGCGGCAGTGCCGAGGCAGCCGCGTTGGGCTGGCCCTGACCAGATATGACAGATACCCAAGCGGGCGTTGTGTGGCTGACAAGCCTGTCATGCCGGGAGGCGGGTTTTGCACCCAGGCGGCAATGAAAACGGCGCCAGTGGCGCCGTGTTTATGTGAGGAGTTGGCCGAGAGTGGCCGGCCGTTATTTGATCAGGGCCAGGATCGGGCGAAACGCCGGATGACGGCAATCCCCCAGCAGCTCATAGAGGCACATCTCCACCGAGGTGAGCCGTGCGCCACGGGCGGCCAGCTGAGCGATGGCCAAGTCGCGGTTGGCGGCGCTGCGGGACGACACGGCATCCACCACCAGGGAGACATGGGCGCCGCTGTCGAGCAGCCCCAGCACAGTCTGGTAGACGCAGATATGGGCCTCTATGCCGCACACCAGCCAGTGACGCCTGCCCGTCCGGGCCAGCGCGGTGGCCACTGCCGGCTCCCCCAGTGCGCCGAAGCTGAACTTGGCCAGCACGGGGGCGCCGCTTTGCAGCGGCAGCAGCTCGGGCACAGTCGGCCCCAGCTTGTCCGGATTTTGTTCCAGCCAGACAACCGGCAAGCCCAGTGCCTGGGCTCCTTGTACCAGCCGTGCGCTGTTGGCAATCAGGGCAGGGCTTCCCTCGACGAGCCGTGCCAGCTTGCCCTGAATATCGACGACCAGCAGGCCTGTGGTAGAGACGGTCAACATGATGGCTCCCTGGGTCAGGTCAGTGGGTGGCGCCCAGTGGACGCATGACAGATGTACGCGACTGGTTCCACAGATAGATGAGGGTCAGCGCGATGGCGGTACCGATCGGCAAGGCGAACAGATGCAGCGCGATAAAGCACCAGAAGACAACTTTGAAGCCCTTCACTGGCTCGGTGAGCCCGCGATAGGCCACATAGTTGAATGCCATGACAAACAGCCCGATGGCCAGTGCGAGGCCGATGCTGACCCCCTGTGACGGGGCTGATCCGGCCGGGTGCAGCGGGCTGACCGTGACGACGGACCATGCAACAAACGCTATCATGGCCAAAGAAAAAAGCGTCGAAGCGATAAAGATGCCTTTGGCGATCAGCTGTTGTTTGGGGCTCATGAATACTCCTTGAATAGGGGGTGGTCTTGCTCCCTGCTCGTGATCTGGCGTGCCTTCCATGCCGTTCGCCATTGACATGGTGACGTATAAAATATGAGTCACGGCACCCTGTCGATAAGGCACATAAACCTACCCGCAATGCCAGCGCCGGTCAAAAATAAAGTAATTCAAATTGTAAATGTAGTGACAACTAAAGAGGTGGAACGCCTGTTGAAGTACTCAATATCGGTTTGTTAGCCAGCGGAGAATCATTAACCAAAACGACGATTAAATGCTTCCTTGCTAACTTTCCGCTCCATCTGTGAATTACATTTTGGACAAAGTGTTTGCTTCTTTTCATCGATTGTCCACTTATAATATGTCTTCTTTATAGACTGACCACAAATACTGCAAGATGATGGTTTTCCAAAAATGACACCTATTATGACAAAAATAATTATTGCAACTAGCCATTCCATTTGTTGACTCCTCAGTCAGGTTGAAAGCTGGTTTTGACGTTCGAAAACAGTCGCATGGTGCAGATCAATCTTTTCATTGATATAACAGTCGGTAGACTTGACCAGATCTCTGATAAATCGGATCACTTTTTCTAGTTCATCACGTTTTATAAGATGAGGAGCTGCTACGCCAGTGT
This sequence comes from Aeromonas sp. MR19, assembly GCF_963899305.1. Taxonomy (NCBI): domain Bacteria; kingdom Pseudomonadati; phylum Pseudomonadota; class Gammaproteobacteria; order Aeromonadales; family Aeromonadaceae; genus Aeromonas; species Aeromonas sp. MR19. The sequence goes on along the minus strand of NZ_CAWQWZ010000015.1, from coordinate 16,890 downwards.
TGATAGGTTTTGAGCGATGCGCGGCTTCACCGCGCTTTTTGATCCATTGATTAAGTGTTGAGCGGGCTTTTTCTGGTTCGTAGTTAGACCAGTGCCACCCCTCTGTCACATCAAACCCAAGATAATCCATAAATATTTTTTTCGTTTTATCTGAGCTTGGATTATGAAAGGATTTTAAATCTGTATGTAATTTTTTCAGGATGAAATCACCCAAGTAACTGCCCTGCACTATGGCTAGCTTTTTATGCATTTCCTCAACCAGCCGGTCCTCCACATAGGTTTCCCAAGCGGTGAGTGCCATTACTAGCCCGGCTCGTTTTAAAACCTCACTGCTGGGTGGTGGTGGATTGGCATTGATACCATCAAAATGGGCTAGCAGCTCTTCAGCATCTTTAATTGAGTATTCAAATCCTTGAATCGCTTTTGACATATTCCTTGTCCCTGTTTGTAACATTATTTTCTTGTTCAGGTATTTAGAGCTGCTCGACATCGACCTGTATCATCATTCAATATATACCACTGCCTCTACATTATTCCCATCCGGATCAAGCAAGAATGCGGCGTAATAATCAGGAGCATAGTGAGCACGAGGTCCCGGTTGTCCGTTACAGCGAAAGCCCGCTTGAATACCTGCCAAGTGAAAAGCATCGACTTGTGCCCGAGTCGTGGCGCTGAAGGCGAGATGGCAGGGGGTATTTTGCTCGAACCTTTCGATTAAAAAGCTCACCTTGTCACGACCGATCAGGCCAAAACCGGCAGCAGCATCATCTGTCCACTTGAGTTCCATATGCAATGGGCGGAGTACGGTTTGGTAGAAGCGCTTGCAGTCGTCAAAATGCACTGTCTTGATTTCAACGTGATCGATCACGGCAACTCCTTGGCTGGTTGAACAAGACTATCTCCTGTTAATTGCGAGTGATAAGGGGTCTGGTGCCAACATAGCCGCTACCGCCCCTGAATGACGGCTTCAGTGTGCACCTTCTTCCGCAGGGTGAGCCCGACAAAGCGCACCTGGCACCTTGACGCAAAAGGGTACCGAATGGCCACAATAAGCCAGTTGAGGCCGGTTCGGGGAGGGGGCAAAAGCAATAACTGTGTGGTTTATCAAAGATTTTCTGCACGATAGCCCAACCGGGTTGAAAGCCGGGCTTAGCTGCCGCTCGGTTAAGCTTGCCCTGTTTTGTTGCTTGGCGACGGGGAGAGGCTCTGTTATGGTGGCATTAATTGGCCGTTTGGATGGCTAGATGGTTGTGGTGAATATATCCATGGTGGCAGGCGCCATCATAGGCCACCGTTTTGATCATGTTGACAGGGAGTTTCTTATGCAGCGTCGTTCCTTCTTCACCCTCTCCGCGCTGGCACTGCTGGCCAGTAGCCTGCCGTTTTCCGTTCTTGCCGCCGATCCGGCCAAGAAAGAGATAGTGATTGGCACGACAGTCGGGGACTTTGCCGACATGGTGACCGACTCCATCAAGCCGCAGCTGGAGGCCAAGGGCTACAAGGTCAAACTGGTGGAATTCACCGACTATGTGACCCCCAATATCGCGCTGGCCGATGGCTCGCTCGACGTGAACTGCTTCCAGCACAAACCCTATCTGGAGAGTTTCTCAAAAGACAGGGGCCTGTCGCTGGCTCCCATCACCCAGGTGCCGACCGGTCCCATGGGGCTCTACGCCGGCAAGCTGGGCGAGCTGAAGGCGTTGAAAGAAGGGAGCACGGTCGCCATTCCCAACGATCCGACCAATCAGGCGCGGGCTCTGCTGATGCTGCAGGATCTGGGCTGGCTCACCCTCAAGGAGGGGATCAATCCGCTCAAGGCGAGCGAGTTTGATGTGGCAAAAAATCCGCACAATATCAAGCTGATCCAGCTGGAAGCTGCGCAACTGCCGCGTTCGCGGGAAGATGTGGACTTCTCCGTCATCAACGGCAACTTCGCCGCCTCCAGCGGCATTGCGTTCAGCGAGGGCCTGTTCCTCGAGCGCAGCTACAACTTCATCAACTGGGTGGTGGTGAAAAGCGCCGATGCCGGGCAGCCGTTTGCCAAGGACGTGGCGGCGGCCTACAACTCCCCCGAATTCAAGGCCTATGCCGCCAAGCGCTTCGCGGGTTACAAGTATCCAGAGGGCTGGCAGGGGCAGAGCGCCAGCAACTGAGCATGGCCATGGGTATGTGACGCTATCGCATCAACAAAAACGGGCACCAGAAGGTGCCCGTTTTTGTTGGCGTCGTCACAGGCGTCAGTAGCGGCGCAGCCACCAGCGGGCGGCAACGAGTGCAGTCAGGCTGCCGAGCAGGGCGCTCGCCAGCACGTCCAGCGGCCAGTGCATGCCGATCAGCATGCGTGACAGGCCTATGCCCAGCGCCCACAGCGGCAGCAGCCAGACCCCGGCGGGGGCGCGGGCCAGCCAGATCAGGCCGAAGAACTGGGCCAGGCTCATGGCGGCGATGCTGTGGCCGGAGGGGAAGGCGTAGTTCACCTCCGCCTGCCAGTGGTTGCCGAGCCACTCGGGCAGGGCCAGCAAGAGGCTGGCCGCATGCACCTGCTCGCTGCGTACTTCCACCTTGCTGGCGTAGAACTGCTGGATGGCGGGGATCAGGTTCTGGCTCTCCAGCCAGATCAGATAGGGGCGCGGTTCCTGGGTCAGGTGTTTGACCAGGCTCTTGATGGCCCAGTCTCCCGCCAGCACGGCAAACAGGGCGCCACCGAGTGCCAGCGTGGCGGGCAGGCTCAGCGTCAGCTTGTGTCGGGTCAGCAGCAAGAGGGCGGCGATGCTGACGGCGAGGCCGGGCAGATCCACCATGCGGGTGAGGGCGTAGGGCCACCACAGCCAGCCCGATTGCAGAGCGTTGCTCATAAAGGGCTGCCAGGGGAGGCAGGTCAGCAGCAGCAGCGGCAGGATCAGGGCGGCGCTGAAACCAAGCACCTGGCGGCGCGGCAACGAAGAGGCATGAGTCGGCATAACAGGGCTCGTAACGGGTGCGTGTAACAGGGGCTGATAAAAAAGAGGCGCCATTGTGCCAGCCTCGGCTTGTCGGTCAAGTCGCACCGACCGGACTGTAACATGGGGTTACAAATGAGTGTGGCTCGGGCCGAGATGGCGATATGGGCATGGGGCGGCAGCATCTGAACATCTTGGCGGCTTGGGCCGGTCTGGTGGATCGACTGTGGTGAAGGGGCATGGGCGAACCCGCATCTGGGCATCTGGCCGCTTTGGGCCGGCTTGGTGGAGCGAGTGTGGTGAAAGGGCATGGGCGAACCCGCATCCGGGCATCTGACCGCTTTGGGCCGGCTGGGCGGATCGACTGTGGTGAAAGGACATGGGCGAACCCGCATCTAGGCATCTGGCCGCTTTGGGCCGGCCGGGCGGAGCGAGTGTGGTGAAAGGGCAGGGGCGAATAAGCATCTGAAAATTCGGTTGGTTTGGGCTAGAATGGCGCGCCTGTGGCCGGTTGCGAAGTGAGAGAGCCCGATGAAGATCGTCGTTGATGAAAATATGCCCCACGCCCTCGAGTTGTTTGCCGAATTTGGCGAGGTGATCCCCCTGCCAGGACGACAGATGCAGGCGGCGGATCTGCAAGATGCCGATGTGCTGCTGGTGCGCTCCGTGACCCGGGTCGATGCCGAACTCCTCGCTACCAGCCCGCGGCTCGGGTTTGTCGGCACCGCCACCATAGGCACGGATCACGTAGACAAGGCGCTGCTGGCCGAGCGGGGCATTCCCTTCTTCAGTGCGCCCGGCTGCAACAAGTATTCGGTCGGTGACTATGTGCTGAGTGCCTTGCTGGTGCTGGCCGAGCGTCATGAGCTCAATTTGAGCGAGATGAGTCTCGCCGTCATAGGCGCCGGCAACACGGGGGAATGCGTGGCGGGCAAGGCCGAGGCCCTCGGCATGCGGGTGCTGCGCTGCGATCCGCCGCGCGCCCGGGCCGCCGCGCAGGCGGGAGAGGCGGGGGCGTTTGTCGACTACCAGAGCGCCCTTGGCGCCGACATCGTCAGCTTCCACGTGCCCATCACCCGCGAGGGGCCGGATGCCACTTTCCACCTGCTGGATGAGCGGGTGATCGCCGCGCGACCAGCCGGGCAGATCCTCGTCAACGCCTCCCGTGGCGAGGTGTGGGACAACCAGGCCCTGCTCGCTCGCCAGCAAGGGCTTTCTTGCCCGCAGGAGCTGGGCCCCCTGCGGCTGGTGATGGATGTGTGGGAAGGGGAGCCCGAGCCACTGCGAGCCCTGGTGCCCCATACCGAGATAGCGACCCCTCACATCGCAGGCTACAGCCTGGAGGGCAAGGCGCGCGGCACCTGGATGCTCTATCAGGCGCTGTGCCAGCAGCTGGGCCGCGCGGCGCGCCAGGATCTGCAATCCTTGCTGCCAGCCCCCGAGGTGCGCGCACTGACACCGGGTCAACCGGCGGATCAGGCGTTGATCAAGCAGCTGGTGCACCTTATTTATGACGTGCGTCGCGATGATGCCCGTTTTCGCAACCGGATTGAGCTGCCCGGCAGTTTCGATGAGCAGCGCAAACACTACCCGGAGCGGCGCGAGCTATCCTCCTTGCATGTCTGCGGCCCTTTCGCCGGCGACACCCTGGCCCGGCTCGGCTTTGGCATTCAGGCCGAGTGAGCCGGCTCAATCCCGAATTCAACACCAGAAAATGGGCGGATCCTGTGCCACACCCGGTCCCGCCTTTATCCGGTTTGGCATGATGCCAAATCCCCTATCGGGCAGGTCAGCCTGCCAGCTGTGATGCCAGCGTGCGTCAGCGACACCATGGATAGCGGCGGTTAACCGGCGCCATCCATGGGTAATTCCACAGGAGAGAACATCAGTGAGTCAGCAATTCAACGTAGCGGTATTGGGCGCCAGCGGCGCCGTGGGTCAGGCCATGATCGAAATTCTGGAGGAGCGCGCCTTCCCGGTCGGCACCCTCTATCCGCTGGCCTCCAGCCGCAGCGCCGGTGATACGGTGCGCTTTGGTGGCAAGAACCTCGAGATCAAGGACGTGGAAGAGTTTGACTGGAGCCAGGTGCAGATAGCGCTCTTCTCCGCCGGGGCCGAGGTCTCTGCCAAGTGGGCGCCCATCGCCGCCGAGCACGGCTGCATCGTCATCGACAACACCTCCTGCTTCCGTTACGACGCCGACATCCCGCTGGTGATCCCGGAAGTGAACCCGGACGCGCTGGCCGATTTTCGCAACCGCAACATCATCGCCAACCCGAACTGCTCCACCATCCAGATGCTGGTGGCGCTCAAGCCGCTGCACGACGAGGTGGGCATAGCCCGCATCAACGTGGCGACCTATCAGTCCGTCTCGGGCTCCGGCAAGGAGGGGGTGAGCGAGCTGGCCGGCCAGACCGCGCAGCTGCTCAACGGCCGTCCGGTGGAGCCGACCCTCTACCCGCAGCAGATCGCCTTCAACCTCATTCCGCAGATCGACAGCTTCACCGACAACGGCTACACCCGTGAAGAGATGAAGATGGTGTGGGAAACCCAGAAGATCCTGGGAGATGCCAGCATAGCCGTGAACCCCACCTGTGTGCGGGTGCCCGTGTTCTACGGTCACGCCGAGGCGGTCCACGTCGAGCTGCACCAGCCGCTGGATGCGGATCAGGTCAAGGAGCTGCTGCGCAATGCCCCCGGCGTCACCCTGTTCGATGATGAAGCTGACTACCCGACCCCGGTACGCGACGCCACCGGCAAGGATGAGGTGCTGGTCGGCCGGGTCCGTCAGGATATTTCTCACCCGAGTGGTATCAATATGTGGATCGTGGCCGATAACGTTCGTAAGGGTGCCGCGACCAACAGCGTACAGATTGCCGAGCTGCTGGTGCGCGATTACCTCTGATCCGCGGATCGGCTGGCCCGATGGGGAAGGAGCCCCATCGGGCGTGCAACCTGCCACCCGCATGCGGTGTGGATGTGACCGGGGCCGCACTCTATGGCCCCGAGAATTTTTCGCGATATCAACTGATTAAGTTTTTTCCTACACTCAGAAACAAGTTGGGTGCTAAATGTGTCGGACTGCTGGCTTGCAACCTGAGCCTGATTTATATTGAACCGACTGTTTTGGGGTAACTATCCAGATTTTTCAATGCGATAGGGCCGTCATACGAAGGAACGAATATGGGACATTCCCGCATAACATTGGCAACGCTACTCGCATTGGGTCTGCTGGGCACCGCTCAGGCTGAAGACTCGGCGCGGGAGCCTTTTTTTGTTGAGCTCAAGGGCCCGGACGAACCGGCTCCGCCTGCCGTCAATTCCCAGCCGCTGGCGCAACCCGTCGCCGCTCCCCGCGCCACGTCCCAACCCAGCCCGGCCAGGGCCCAGCCCATAGTGCGGCAGGTTGCGACCAGCAATGCCGGCAGTTATGGCCCGATCCGTCCCACCGATACCCTCTGGAGTCTGGCGAGCAAGTACCGCCCCTCCAACAAGGTGAGCGTCTACCAGACCATGGTGGCGATCTACGAGAAGAATCCCCGCAGCTTTGCCGATGGCAACATCAACCACATACTGGTGGGATCCCGCATTCAGCTGCCAAGCGCCGCCGAGGCCAGCGTCATCACGGATGCGCAGGCTCGTCAGCGTTTCAACAGCGACAACGCCAGCTGGAAAGGGCTGAGCCCGAAATACCTGGCCAACAAACATGCCCAGCCGGCCAAGCCGGCGGAGACCAAGGTTGCCGCTGCGCCTGCCAAGGCGACTGCGCCCAAGGCCGCCCCCATTCCGGCACCCGTACCCAAGGTGACCACGCCGCAACCGGCCACCGAGGTCAAAGAGGTTGCCAAGGCGGCCGAACCCGTACCAAGCCAGGCCGCAACAACCAGCGCCGCCAGTGCGAGCGCCCCGGCTCCGCTGCCGGCCGATGTGGGCAAACCGGTCGGCAAGCCCTCCACCGAGATGGCGCTGGCGCTGGAAGATGCCAATGCCCAGCTCGGCCAGGTCACTGAGATGAACCACAGGCTCAAGCTGCGCCTGCAATCCCTGACCGAAGAGGTGGAGACCCTCAAGGCCCAGCTGCTGGATCAGACTGCGCTGCAAAAAGAGATTGCCGAGTTGAAAGCCAAGCCGGTACCGCCGGTGGCGGCGGCTCCCGAGCCCAAGCAGAACTGGCTGATGGACCTGCTCGCCTCGCCGCTCAACCTGGCGATGATCATACTGCTGCCCGTGTTGCTGGTGCTGGCGCTGGTCACGCTCTGGCTGCGGGCCCGTGCACGTCGTGAGCTGGAGGAGCAGGAGAAGAGCCTGTCCGAATCCACCGCCATGGTCATGGATCAGGAGAGCGGCGAATTTGACGAGCTGATGACGGTCGGCATCGCGGACGAGGAGCCGATGCGGCCGAGACCGGATCTCAACACGCCCGATGGTTATATGGCGGTGGCCGAGCCAGAGGCGCCGGCCGATCTGGTGTTCAGCGATGATGGCGAGATGGATCTGGCCAGTTTCGAGCCGGAACCTGCCCCGGCCGCCAAGGCTGCCATCCGTGACCCGGATCTGGTGCCCGAGCTGGATCTCGCCCATGACGAGTCCATCGAGCTCGATGCCGGGCCGGATCTCGATCTCGCCAGCGAGTTCAACCCGCCCAAGGGCGGTCATGAGGTCATGAGTGAAGAGGAGCTGCAGGCCGCGCTGTTTGCCGAGCTGGACGCCGACCTCACCGCCGATCTGGATCTGGATGCCGACGATGACGGCCAGCCGGATGCCGAGCCCGTGGTCAGCGACGAGGAGCTGGCCTCCTTTGATTTGAGCGACTTCGAAAGCGCCTTTGCCGAGCCTGCCGCTGGCAAGGAGAGTGCGCAGCAGAGCGCCGCCGATACCAGCGCCGACGAGATGCTGGCGGAACTGGGGTTGGCGCCGGCCAAGGGCAAGGCGGCCGAGCCGGATCTGGAGTGGGATCCCAACGAGCTGGCGCTCTCCGATTTTGAGGATGCCTTCGCCGAGGTGGAATCCCATCAGGGGGACGTGAAGCCACGGGAACAGGCGCAGGAGAGCGGCTACGTCGAGATCGACAAGCTGCTGGCCGAGGCCGATGCCAGCACCACTGAGCAGGAGCCTTATCAGGGCTTCTCGCTGGATGTGGGGCTGGATGGTTTCCCCGAGGTGCTGCCGGAATCCACCGGGTTTGATGTGGATGCCGACGATGGCGGCGTGGGGGCCAAGCTGGATCTGGCCCGTGCCTACCTCGAGATCGATGACAAGGATAGCGCTCGCGAGCTGCTGCAAGAGGCGGCAGAGCAGGGCACGGATCACCAGCGCGCCGAGGCCGAGAAGTTGCTCAAGCGACTGGGGTAACCCCTTGCATTATGTGATCAGGTAACGAAGGGCAGCCGGCAGGCTGCCCTTCTCTATTGGGGGCCTATATCGAGCGGGATGCGGTTTTTGGGACTTTTCAGCCTGAGCGCGTATAATCCGCCCCGTTTCTTTTACCGCCCTTCTTTCACCATAAGACAAGTGTTATCCATGCGAATTGCCCTAGGTATTGAATATGACGGCAGCCGGTATTTCGGCTGGCAGCGTCAGCGAGAAGTGATCAGCGTGCAGGCCGAGCTGGAGAAGGCCCTCAGCCGGATTGCCAACCACCCTGTCTCCATCCAGTGCGCCGGTCGCACCGATGCCGGCGTGCATGCCACAGGTCAGGTGATCCACTTCGATACCGAGGCGAACCGTGCCGAGGGGGCCTGGACCCTGGGGCTCAACTCCAACCTGCCGCCGGACATCGCCGTGCGCTGGGTCAAGCAGGTGGACGAGAGCTTCCACGCCCGCTTCAGCGCCACCGCCCGTCGCTACCGCTATGTCATCTACAACCACAACTACCGTCCGGCGATCCTCGGCTGCGGCGTCAGCCACTACCACGAGACCATAGATGCGACGCTGATGCACCGGGCGGGCCAGAGCCTGCTGGGGGAGCACGACTTCAGCACCTTCCGCGCCGTTGCCTGCCAGTCCAACACCCCCTGGCGCAATGTGACGCATCTGTGCGTCAGCCGCTCCGGCCCCTACATCGTGCTCGACATCAAGGCCAACGCCTTCTTGCACCACATGGTGCGCAACATCACCGGCTCCCTGCTGCTGGTGGGGCAGGGACTCAAACCGGTGGAGTGGATTGCCGAGGTGCTGGCCGCCAAGGATCGCAACCTGGCCGGGCCCACCGCCAAGGCCGGTGGCCTCTATCTGGTGGACGTGGATTACCCGGCTGAATTCGCCCTGCCGCAGTTGCCGCTCGGCCCGCTCTGGCTGCCGGACTCGGCACCGGGTACGACCAGTTTTTAGTAACTGGCCCCGAAAATTTGTGGTTTAATGATCCGTCATTTATTGCCATCGAGCTATTAAGTCATTGAACAATCTAGGCTCGATGCGTTTTGTCAGGCACAAAAGCATTAAGGAATTCCATGAGCTGGCTTGAGAAGATCCTTCCCAAGAGCAAGATAACTACACCTCGTCGTCACAACATTCCGGAAGGGGTGTGGACCAAGTGCAGTGCTTGTGAACAGGTGCTCTACCGGGCAGAGTTGGAGCGCAACCTCGAAGTGTGCCCCAAGTGTGATCATCATATGCGCATCAGCGCTCGTGCCCGTCTCGAGAGTTTTCTCGATGAGCAGGGCCGCACCGAGATCGGTGCCGAGCTGGAGCCGCAGGATGTCTTGAAATTCAAGGATTCCAAGCGCTACAAGGATCGTTTGTCTGCCGCTCAGAAAGAGACGGGAGAAAAAGATGCGCTGGTGGTGATGAAGGGGACCCTCAAGGGGGTGCCGGTCGTCGCCTGTTCATTCGAGTTCTCCTTCATCGGTGGCTCCATGTCCTCCGTGGTCGGTGCCCGTTTCGTGCGTGCCGTCGAGGAGAGCATCAAAGAAGGCCGCGGTCTGGTCTGCTTCTCCGCCTCCGGCGGTGCCCGCATGCAGGAAGCGCTCTTCTCCCTGATGCAGATGGCCAAGACCAGTGCTGCGTTGGACCGGCTTACCAAGGCGGGCCTGCCCTATATCTCTGTGCTGACCGACCCCACCATGGGTGGTGTCTCTGCCAGTCTGGCCATGCTGGGTGATATCAATGTGGGCGAGCCCAAGGCGCTGATCGGCTTTGCCGGCCCGCGCGTCATCGAGCAGACAGTGCGCGAGAAGCTGCCGGAAGGCTTCCAGCGCTCCGAGTTTCTGCTGGAGAAGGGGGCCATCGATCTCATCATAGATCGCCGCGAGATGCGTAACCGTTTGGCCAGCCTGCTCGCCAAAATGCTGAATACTCACGTCATCGAAGAGTGAAGATGAGTTCAAACATGCAACAATCCCAAAGCCGGTCGCTGGTCGACTGGCTTTCTTATTTGGAGCAGATCCACCCCGTCAACATCGACATGGGGCTGGATCGGGTCGGTGCCGTTGCCCGTCGCATGGGCCTCACCCAGTTGCCGTTCAAGGTGATCACTGTCGCTGGCACCAATGGCAAGGGTTCCAGCTGCGCCATGGCGGCCAGCATTCTGATGGCGGCGGGCTACAAGGTCGGTGTCTACTCCTCTCCCCATCTGCTGCGCTTTACCGAGCGGGTACGCATCAATGGACAAGAGCTGGCCGACGACGATCATCGCGCTGCCTTTGCCGAGGTAGAAGCTGCTCGGGGAGAGATAGCGCTCACCTTCTTCGAGTTTGCCACCCTGGCGGGTCTCTGGCTCTTTCGCCGCGCCGCGCCGGATGTGCTGCTGCTGGAAGTGGGGCTGGGTGGTCGGCTCGACGCCACCAATGTGGTGGAGTCCGATGTGGCCATGATCACCTCCATTGCGCTTGATCACTGCGACTGGCTGGGGGATACCCGCGAAGCGGTGGCAGTGGAGAAGGCCGGAGTGTATCGCGCCGGCAAACCCGCCATCAGCGGTGAACCCAAGCCTCCTGCCACTATCGCCAGCGAGGCGCAGCGCATAGGTGCCTGCCTGCGTCAGGTCGGTGTCGACTTCTCTGGCAAAGAGCATGAGACCAGCTGGGATTACCTGGGTCTGCACCAGTGGCGGGATCTGCCCAAACCAGCACTGCCGCTGATGAACGCTGTAACCGTGCTGGCGGCGCTGGAATCCCTCGGCTTGCCGCTACCTGAGTCTGCAATCCGTGACGGGCTGGCCAATGCCCGGCTGGTGGGGCGGATGCAGCGGCTGCAAAGCGAGCCTCTGGTCATCGTCGATGTGGCCCACAATCCCCATTCGGCGGCCTACCTTGCCAGCCAGTTGCGCCAGATCCCCTGCAAGGGCAAGCGCTGCGCCGTGGTCGGCATGCTCAAAGACAAGGACATGGCGGGTTCGCTCGCCGAGCTTGATGGTCTGATCGACGCATGGTTTCTGGCCAGTCTCACCGGTCCGCGCGCCGCTACCGCCGAGCAGCTCGCCGCTGCCCTGGGGGAGGGCAAGGGACAGGCTCAGCGCTTTGATGATGTCAGCGCCGCCTATCAGGCTGCGTTGGCCGCATCGAGTCCTGATGATATGGTCATTGTGTTTGGTTCGTTTTACACTGTCGCCGACATTCTGGCGGGCACTGCGTCCTGATCGGCACAGGGCCGGTTGAACGGCACGGCTTCAGGCTGGTTTTGCCGGGCCAAATCTTCTTCGGCGCGCCATCGGCCAAGCAACATGGGTATAGGCGTTGACTTGGCTTCGAAGTCTCAACACAGAGTGGCTTGAAGGGACCGTCCATCATTGATGTCCGCAAAATTGCAATTAATTCTAAGTAACATGGGTGGGGATTAACTTGGCTTCGAAGTTTCAAAACAGATTGGTAGGCACCGTCATCCTGGTGGCCCTGGTTGTCATTTTTCTGCCGGATCTGATGGATGGCAACAAGCTGGAGCAAAAAGACGAGGCGTTTGCCAAGATCCCGCTGCGTCCCGAGCTTGAACCCGCCAAGCCGGCATTGCAGGTCTCGGCCGCCAGTACCTTGCCGGCGGAACACCTGGCCAGCCAACAGCAGGCCTCTGCCGCCGAGCAGTGGCAGGTCGAAGAGGTCTCGGATCCCGTGACGCTCGCCACCAACAAGAACCCATCGGCGGCGCAGGCACAGCAGCCAGCTACCAAGCCTGTTGCTCAGCCAGTGGTCAAGCCCAAGCCCGAAGTGATCGCCAAGAAGCCGGTGGAGCCACCCAAGCCAAAGCCGGTAGCTCCCAAACCGGTGGAAACCAAGCCACAGGTCGGCCAGATCAAGTCGATGGATGACCTCATCGCGAGCAAGATGGCGCCGCAGTCACAGGCGCCTGCCGCCTCGTCGCAGGGCAGTTGGATCTTGCAGCTTGGTGCCTTCAAAAACGTGGACAGCGTCAATGCGCTGGTGAGCAAGTTGCGGGCGGCGGGCTACTCGGCCCACACCTCGCCGAGAACGCCGGTGCAGGGTCAGCTCAACCGCGTCTTCATCGGGCCGGATGTCTCCAAGGCCAAGCTGCAGGGCATGCAGGGTCGCATCGGCCAGATGACGGGGCTCAGCGGTTCAGTGGTGGCTTACAACCCCTGATGCGGGTTTGACGAACGCCGAATAAAAAATACCGCGCCTCGGCGCGGTATTTTTTTAGAACCTGTTCATGGTCTCTCAGCGAGAGGTCGGGCCGGTTTTTAGATGCATTTCACCGGTTTGGGCAGGCCGCCTATCTTGGTTGCCTGCTTGGCGGGTCCTTCCGGGAACAGCTTGTAGAGATAGCGGCTGTTGCCCTTCTCGGGGCCATACTGCTTCTCCATTGCCTTGACCAGGGCGCGAATGGCGGGGGAGGTGTTGAACTCCAGGTAAAAGGCGCGCACGAAACGCACCACCTCCCAGTGGGGCTCCTCCAGCACTATGCCTTCCTGCTCGGCCAGCACCTGCGCCAGCTCCTCGCTCCAGTCGCTGCTGTTGAGCAGATAGCCCTTGGCATCGGTGTCGATGGTCTGGCCGTTGAATGCCAGCTGATGTTTTTCAGACATAAGGGGCTCCTCGCAAAGGGGCTATCAGGATTGGGCGGGCATGGTAGCGCCTTGATCCCCGGTGAGCAACCGGCTCTCGTTGGCCAGGGTAAGCAATTCGTCCGCCAGCTGGCTGATGAGGGTGAGCTGCTGGGTCAGCATCAGCTGCTCCTCGCTGCTGTCCGGGGTTATCACAGGGCACTGGCCCTCGATCTGCGCCGGCATCTCCCCCGCCAGGTGACCGGCGGCCCGCTCAAGGGTATGGCTCAGGTGGCGGCTGATCTCGTCGAGCTCGCCTATGGCTTCCAGCTTGTCGCGATGGGCGCCCAGCGCCGAGATGTAGGAGAGCAGGGCGTGATTGCGCCAGGTGAGGGTGAAGCAGAGATCGAGGAAGCGGCGACGCTTCTGCGGCTCCACCAGCATGCTCTGCCAGGCCATGGCCAGCTCGCTGTCGGCCAGGTGGGCGCTCTTGCGAGCTACCCGGTAGTCGATGGACTCATCTCTTTGCTGTTGCAGGCTGGCGAGCACGGCCGCCAGATAGCGGGCGTTGGCTGACAGTGAGTTGGCGATCAGGGTCGGCAGCCGCTTGTACTGCCAGTCCGGCCACAGCCAGGCCACCAGGGCATAGGAGAGCAGGCAGCCGAGGAAGGTATCTAGCATGCGCGGCCCCAGGATGGCAAACCCTATGCCGTCCAGCAGGTTGAATGCCATCAGCACATAGAGGGTGATGAAGCAGACGGCGGCGCTGTAGTTGCTGCGCACCTGGGTGAAGAACAGGAAGGCGGCCAGCCCCATCACCACCAGCTGGACGTGCAGCTCGGGGAACAGCCAGAGCACGGGGATCCCCACCAGCAGGCCGGCGAAGGTGCCGAGCATGCGCTGCACCAGCCGGCGACGGGTGGCGCTGTAGCTCGGCTGGCAGACGAACAGTACCGTCAGCAGGATCCAGTAACCCTTGTCCAGATTGAAGGCCTGCAGTATGCCGTAGCCCACCACCAACCCGAGCGACAGGCGCAGGGCGTGGCGAAACACCATGGAGTTCGGGGTCAGATGCTGCTTGAGCTGGGTCAGCAGCGGCAGGCGGGGCGGGCGCGCCAGGGCCGGCAGATTTGCCTGTGCCTGGGTCGGGTTTTGCAGCTCTTCGGCACTGCCCAGCAGCTGGTTGATGCTGGCCAGGTTGCGGCGCAGGAACTTCATCGGCGTCAGCAGCGTCTTGGGATAGTGCTGCTTGAGGTGGGTGAACTCCAGCTGATCGCCGAGGGCCTCCAGGGTCCAGTGGATGCGCTTGTTATGGGCGTAGGGCTTGTGCACCAGGATGGCGTAACCGAGCCGTTGACACGCCTCGGAGAGCTGCAGGAATACCTCCTGGAAGCCGTCGAGGACTATGCCCTGCTTGAGTTCTTCTTCCAGCTTGCTGTAGGGGTAGTGGCTGGAGGTGGCCCGCTCGTGGATCTCCAGCGCCAGCAGGTAGAGGCGCAGCAGGCTGGCAAGCTCGGGCGCCGCCTGATGGCGGGTGCTGAGGCGGGCGTTGAGTGCCGATTTGGTGAGGGTCAGCGCATTGACCAGATTGATGTTGAGCTGGGCCAGATTGTGGCGAATGGCCTGGGCGCCGTGTTCGTCCGCCGGAAAGAAGCGGGATTTCTCAAGCAGATAACGGCCGAGGGCAAAGTAGCTCTGGGCCAGCTGCTCGTGCAGGGTCTTGTAGGGCAGCAGCCAGAGCCAGATGAGGGAGACCAGGCCGTACCAGAGTGCGCCCGCGCCGAGCGCCAGCGGCTGGTAGAAGAGATCCGGCGCCTTGGCGGCCCCCAGCATGGTGTAGATGGCGATGAGCAGGGAGCCGAAGCTGATGGTGGCGTAGCGCTGGCCCAGCGCCCCCACCATCACGAAGATGAAGGTCGATCCCGCCAGTCCGAGGGCAAACAGCCAGGGCGTCGGGAAGAGGTACTGCACACAGAGCGAGGCAAACAGGAAGCAGAGCAGCGTCATACCGAGGTTCTTGACCCGGCCCCACAGGCTGTCGTCGGTTTCGGCGATGGCGCCGGCCACCACCCCGAGGGAGAGCAGCACAGTGAGCTGGATGTCGCCCGTCGCCAGAGTGAAGGCCAGCAGCCCCACCATGGCCAGCAACACCTTGAGGGCGAAATAGATATGACTGTCAGTCAGCAGTCGGCGTAACAAACCAGAGAAGTCCATGGGCATGCTAGGCACCACCCTTGAGCGAAGCAAAATTGATATGACTGTCAGTCAGCAGTCGGCGTAACAAACCAGAGAAGTCCATGGGCATGCTAGGCACCACCCTTGAGCGAAGCAAAATCGATGTGACAGTCAGTCAGCAGTCGGCGCAGCAGGCCAGAGAAATCCATCGGCATGAGACAAGAGCAACCCTTGAACGAAACGAGAACGGGATACTAACCCGCCAAGCGCGAAGCGGCCCTGATTTGGATCAGGGCCACTTGGCTTCATATCCTTGATTTACAACTTATCCTGACAGAAACAGGCATCAATAAAAACCCCGCCGAAGCGGGGTTGTTCATCAGTTGCGGTTGCCGCCAAGCAGGCTCAGCAGGCTCAGGAAGATGTTGTAGATGGAGACATACAGGGTCACGGTGGCGGAGATGTAGTTGGTCTCGCCGCCCCGGATGATCTGCTGGGTGGTCAGCAGTATGGCACCGGAGGAGAACAGCATGAACATGGCGGACAGGGCCAGGCTCAGGGCGCTCATCTGCAGGAAGATGTTGGCGATCATGGCTACCAGCAGCACCCAGAAACCGACGAACAGCATGCCACCGATGAAGGAGAGGTCACGCTTGGTGGTCAGGGCATAGGCAGACAGACCGAAGAAGGTCAGCGCTGTGCCGCCCAGGGCCGTCATCACTATCTCGCCACCACCATTGTTCATGTACATGTTGATGATGGGGCCCAGGCTGTAGCCGAGCAGGCCGGTCAGGGCGAAGGTGAACACCAGCCCCATGCCGTTTTCGCGGTTCTTCTGGGTCAGGAACATCAGACCATACACACCGATAAGGAACACGGCCCAGTGCAGGGGCGGCATGTTCATCACGGTGGCGACCCCGGCCACAACGGCAGAGAAGCCAAGAGTGAGGGAGAGCAGCATATAGGTGTTGCGCAGCACCTTGTTGGTATCGCGCGCGGCACTCTGGGTGCCGGTGTAGATAGAACGGGTATCCATCTTGGGTGTCCTCTTGATTTCCGGTTGAGGCGGCAGATTCCGCTTCGTTATCGCATTGTATGCACTGAATGTGGGGATGACGAGCGCTGATTTCAAGCGCTACCCCAGCCTGTTGCCCCCTACTATCCCAGAACAAATATGTATTGCATATGAACAAGGGCTTGACGTAGTATGCACGCCGTTCGGAGGGGTGGCAGAGCGGCTGAATGCACCGGTCTTGAAAACCGGCGATGGGCGACCATCCGTGGGTTCAAATCCCACCTCCTCCGCCATCTATATGGCCCAACTGATTGATTCGGTTGGGCTTTTTTGTGTCTGTAATTTTTGGTATGCCAGTGAGTATGCCATTAGGTGTTGGCTGTCCTGCTCCTTGATAGCACTCCTTTGGACAGGTCATTGCCACGGCTCCCTTCAAGTTACCCAAAGCAAGAGAGGGCCAATGGCCCTCTCTTGCTTTCTATTTTGTTGGTCAGTGCAAACAACACTGTTTGTACTTCTTACCGCTGCGGCAGGGGCTCGGCTCGTCGCGGCCCATCTTGATCGGTGACACCATGGTTTGAGAGCGTACCGGTCGCTCGCTACGTTGCACCAGAAAGTGGGCATGCAAGATGTCTTGGAGTTACCTTTTCATTAGCAAGTATCACGGCAGTAGCGGTAATCCTAACTCCTTGAGAAATTCGTTGTGAATCGCCCCGGCTTCTCTAGACACTTTTGAGCCGTTCGAAATATTGCTTTTCACACTCTACTGGCGATAGCCCATTGTTGAAACTGTGCCGGCGCTTGGGGTTGTAAAACATTTCAATGTAATC
>NZ_CAWQWZ010000014.1:0-46497 GCF_963899305.1 Aeromonas sp. MR19 | reverse complement strand
ATGTGGCGCATTATAGAGAGATTGATCGCGTTGGCAAGGGTCGCAATGCAATAAAACTGCAAAAATCGGCACTTATTTAGTTATTCATAACCAACCACAGCTTTTGTACAAACTTATCCACAGAAACTGGCCCTGGATTGCTAGAATGGCCGAAAACAAGGAGGCCAAGATGGACTTGCGACTGAGACCTTACAAGGGAAAACGCCCGCAACTGGGCAAACGGGTATATGTAGACCCCTGCGCCACCCTGGTGGGAGAGATAGAGTTGGCCGACGATGCCAGCATCTGGCCCATGGTGGCGGCCCGGGGTGATGTGAACCACATACGCATCGGGGCTCGCAGCAATATTCAGGATGGCACAGTGCTGCATCTCACCCGCAAGAGTGCCAGCAATCCTGACGGCTATCCGCTGTTGATCGGGGAAGATGTCACCGTCGGCCACAAGGCCATGCTGCACGGCTGCACCATAGGCAATCGGGTGCTGGTCGGCATGGGGGCCATCATTCTGGATGGAGTGGTAGTAGAAGACGACGTGATGATAGGCGCCGGCAGTCTGGTGCCGCCGGGCAAACGGCTCGAAGCCGGCTTCCTCTATATGGGCAACCCGGTCAAACAGGCCCGGGCGCTCAAGCCTGCCGAAATTGCGTTTCTCAAGACCTCGGCCGACAACTATGTCCTGCTCAAGGACGAGTACCTGCAAGAGGCCTGATACGCACGCTGTAAACAGGAAGCCCGGCGTGATGCCGGGCTTCTCTTCTTATATTGCTATCCACACAGCAACAGAGTGCGGAGCGTTAGTGGGCCTGATCCCAGTTATCGCCGGTTCCCGCCTCGACCAGCAGGGGCACATGCAGCTCGGCCGCCGCCGACATCTTCTCCTTGATGATGGCGACGTACTCCTCCAGCTTCTCTTCGCGGATCTCGAACACCAGTTCATCGTGTACCTGCATCAGCATGCGGATCGACTCATCCTCGATGCCGCGGATCCAGCCATCCACGTTGATCATGGCGCGCTTGATGATGTCGGCGGCCGTCCCCTGCATGGGGGCGTTGATCGCGGCCCGCTCGGCGGCCTTGCGCAGACCGGCGTTGCGGGACTTGATATCCGGCAGATAGAGGCGACGACCAAACAGGGTCTCGACATAGCCCTGCGCTTCGGCCTGCTGGCGGGTGCGCTCCATGTATTCCAGCACGCCCGGGTAGCGTTCGAAGTAGAGATCCATGTACTTCTGCGCCTCGGCGCGACCTATCCCCAGCTGTTTGGCCAGACCGAAGGCGCTCATGCCATAAATGAGGCCGAAGTTGATCGCCTTGGCGCTGCGGCGCATGTCGGTGGTAACCGCATCGAGCGCCACCCCGAACACCTCGGCAGCCGTTGCCTTGTGGATGTCCTTGCCCTCGGCAAACGCGGTCAGCAGCCCCTTGTCACCGGAGAGGTGCGCCATGATGCGCAGCTCGATCTGGGAATAGTCAGCCGCCACCAGCTTGTAACCGGCACTCGGAATGAAGGCCTGGCGGATCCGGCGCCCCTGCTCGTTGCGCACCGGGATGTTCTGCAAGTTGGGGTCAGAGGAGGACAAACGGCCGGTGGCCGCCACCGCCTGATGATAGGAGGTGTGTACCCGCCCGGTCTGGGGCTTGATCATCAGCGGCAGCTTGTCGGTATAGGTGGACTTGAGCTTGGCCAGCGTGCGGTGTTCCATCAGCAGGCGCGGCAGCTCGTAGGTCTCGGCCAGCTCGGCCAGCACCTCTTCCGCGGTGGATGGCGCTCCCTTGGGGGTCTTCTTGATGATCGGCAGCCCCAGCTTGGTGAAGAGGATCTCCCCCAGCTGCTTGGGTGAGGAGAGGTTGAACTCCTGCCCGGCCAGCTCGTGGGCCTGACGCTCCAGTTCAGCCAGACGCAGCTCTATCTCCTGGCTCTGCTGATGCAGCAGCTTGGGATCTATGGTGGTCCCGAGCAGCTCCATCCGCGCCAGCACAGGCAGCAACGGCAGCTCGATGTCGCTGAATACCTGGCACAGGCCAGGCACGGCTTCCAGCTGACCCCACAGAGTCTGGTGCAGACGCAGGGTGATGTCGGCATCTTCCGCCGCATAGGGGGCGGCCTGCTCCAGCTCGATCTGGTTGAAGGTGAGCTGCTTGACCCCTTTGCCCGCGATATCTTCAAACGAGGTGGTCTCGACCCCGAGATAACGCTTGGCCAGCGAGTCCATGTCGTGACGGCTGGCGGTGGAGTTGAGCACATAGGACTCGAGCATGGTGTCGTAGGCGATACCCTGCAGGTCGATGTCGTGGTTGAGCAGCACGTTGCGATCGTACTTGAGGTTCTGCCCCACCTTGAGACGGGTCGGATCTTCCAGCAACGGCTTGAGCTTGCCCAGCACCACGGCTTCGGTCAACTGCACCGGTGCCCCCAGATAATCGTGACCAAAGGGCACATAGGCGGCCCTGCCCGCTTCGACGGCGAAGGAGACCCCGACGATGCGTGCCTCCATATAGTCGAGGCTGGTAGTTTCGGTATCGAAGGCGAACAACGGCGCCGCCTGCAACTGCGCCAGCCAGTCGTCAAACTCGGTCTCGTCCAGAATGCAGCGGTAGTCGGTTTCGATGGCGGCAACGGGGGCAACTGTGTCATCGCTCCCCTCTTCCGAACCGGCACCCTCTTCGTCACCGGACTCCAGCTCCTTGATCAGGTTGCGCAGCTCATATTCTCGATAGACGGCCAGCAGGGACTCCTTGTCGACCGGTTTGAGCAACAGCTGTTCCAGACTCTGTTCCAGCTCGACATCGGTTTTGATGGTCGCCAGGAGATAAGAGAGGCGCACCTGCTCCTCCTGCTCGCGGAACTTGTCGGCGAACGCCTTGGAACCGCGGAAGCCGAGGGCCGCCACCTTGTCCAGATTGGCGGCTATCTCGTCTATGCTGCCGATCCCCTGCAACAGGGCCAGCGCCGTCTTCTCGCCGACGCCTGTCATGCCGGGGATGTTGTCGACCTTGTCACCCATCAGGGCCAGATAGTCGATGATGAGCTCCGGCGGCACGCCAAACTTCTCGATCACCCCTTCCCTGTCGGTCTTAACATCTTTCATGGTGTCGATCAGGGTGACGTGATCTGAGACCAGCTGCGCCATGTCCTTGTCACCCGTGCTGATCAGCACGGGCAGCTGCTTCTCGGTCGCCTGGCGGGCGAGCGTGCCGATCACGTCGTCGGCCTCGACGCCTTCGACCATCAAGAAGGGGAAGCCCATCGCCTTGATCATCTGGTGGATGGGGGCGACCTGGCTGCGCAGATCGTCCGGCATGCTGGCACGGGTCGCCTTGTACTCGGGATAGATGTCGTCGCGGAAGGTCTTGCCCTTGGCGTCAAACACCACGGCCACATGGCAGTCAGGGTATTGCTTGCGCAGGCTGCGCATCATGTTGGCCATGACACGGACGGCGCCGCTCGGCAAACCGGTCGAAGTGCGCAGATCGGCCTGCTGGGAGGCGAAGAAGGCGCGGTAAAGATAAGAAGAGCCGTCGACCAGAATAAGGGGGTTGCTAGGGGCCATGAAATCGTCCTGCCAGAGATAAACAGCCGCTAGGATGCCACAGGGCCCCCCTCACACCAAGGGGTGCAGCAGCACCCTAAGCGGGCAGCCAAAGGGACTCAAGCTGTGGATAAGTCTGTGTTCAAAAATGGGGCGCAGTATGAGCCACAGTGATAAAACTGTGCACAAAAAATATAAAATCCATATAAAACAATGCATTGAGATCGTAAAAACCGATCGCGAGACTGTTAGAATGATCTCGATCAATGTGGAAAAAGATTTAAGGGAGTAGGTACGGCAGGATCCAAAACGAAACAATCCTAGCACAGCGAGATGACTTGACCAGCGGATGGCGAGCGATAACCATACAAAAGTACAACAATCTATCCTGGCTCACATTTTCAACAACGAGGAGTTTGCCATGAAAAAAGTGGCCGTGATTTTGAGTGGCTGTGGCGTGTTTGACGGGGCCGAGATCCACGAAGCCGTCATCAGCCTGCTGGCGCTGGCCCGCCATGGCGCCACCACCCAATGCTTCGCCCCGAACGTGGCGCAGTTGCATGTGGTCAACCACCTGACGGGTGACGTCAGCGAGGGGGAGAGCCGCAACGTGCTGGTCGAGGCGGCGCGCATCTGCCGCGGCCAGATCCGGGATGTGGCCGAACTGGATGCGGCCGATTATGACGCCCTGCTGGTGCCAGGTGGCTTTGGCGCGGCCAAGAACCTGTGCGACTTCGCCACCAAGGGTGCCGGGTGCCAGATCCAGCCGGATGTGCTGAAAGCGTGTCAGAGCTTTGCCAATGCCCGCAAGCCGGCGGCCTACATCTGCATCGCACCGGCCATGATCCCGCTCATCTATGGCGCCGGCACCCTGGCCACCATAGGCCATGACGAAGGCACAGCCAACGCCATAGAGGCCATGGGCGGCAGCCACCTCAACTGCCCGGTCAACGAGTTCGTGGTGGATCAGGAGCGCAAGGTGATCTCCACCCCCGCCTACATGCTGGCCAACAACATAGTCGAAGCGGCGGACGGCATCGAGAAGACGGTCAAACAGCTGCTGACCCTCTGATCCCCTACCCGCCACAAACAAACGGGCCGCTCATGGAGCGGCCCGTTTTCAATGTTGCCAACCGGCAGCGGACTAGATGGTTTCGCCCATCTGATCCATCTTGCCCAGCAGGGCGCGCAGACGTTCCTGCCAGGCAACGTGTTCGTTGCGCAGCTGATGGTTTTCGTCTTGCAGCTTGCCGTTTTGCTCTTTCAGCTCGTCCAGCTCCATCTTCAGCAGAGAGATGTTGTCGACGGCGGATTGTACTTTGGATTCGAGTTGCTCAAGGACTTCTAGTGACATATGCATACCTGTATGTTCAATTGCGATGCCCCACAGAGGGCGATTCAAGCGCGTGAAGCCAGCATACCCTGAGGGCATCGGCACAAACAAGCCAGTGCGCTGTAAAATGCGCCTTCCATAGATGTATTGCCTAAATATGCGTCTGTTTTTCTCGCATCCTGCGCCCGGACCGCGACAAGACCCTGACAACCGACAGACAACCCTTCGTCGAGGCAGTGACCACGGGCATGTCATCGAACCCGGTTTCCAGATTATCCCGTCAGCCGCACAGCATGATTCAAGCCCCCAGCAACAGGCATCCAATCTCGAATCCATACCGCGCCACCAGATTACCCCGTCAGCTGTGCAGCGTGATATAAGCCCCCAGCAACAGGCAGGCGACCCCGTACATCAACAGGCCGTAGAGCAGGTTCCAGCGCAGGATCAAGCCGGCACTCAGGTTGTAGCGGGACGCCAGCGCCAGGTTGGAGCCGGAGAGCGGACTGGTGCCGGTCGCCAGCCCCCACCCCAGCAGGAAACACATGCCGAGCAGGCTGGGATCCGGCGCCAGCGGCCAGAGCAGCGGCGCCAGCCCGGAGATGCTGATGAGCGGATGCACGCCGACGATGGCCACCAGCAGGATCAGCAGCAGGGTCAGGGATGACTCCAGCCAGCCGAAGTGGTTGAACAGCGGCAGCCCGTGCTCGCCCCCGATTTCGAGCACCGACAGCGCACTGTTGATGCCGGCGGCCAGCAAACCGGCCCCCAGAAACAGCACCAGCTGACCGCCGATGGCGGGGAAACGCTCCACCACCTGCCGCTTGAGGGCGGCGCCTCGCCCGGCTCTGGGCATGAACAGCAGCGCCAGCAGCGGTGCCACCAGGGCGATCACCGCCAGAATGCCGAGCGCTGGCCAGATCTGCTTGATCAGCAGCACCAGCAGGGCCAAGGCCACCGGCAGCCCCAGGGTCTGCAACCGCAGCGGGTAGCCGGCAAAGTCCTCGACCCCGAGTCGCTCCACCTGCCAGGCGGTCAGTCCCATCGCCAGCAACGCGGCGACCACGCCAAACGGCAGTATGCTCGACAGTTGCAGACCTGGGGCATAGGTGAGCGCCACCGCCATGGCGACGAAGAAGGGGGACCAGAAGGCCGCGGCACAGAAGATCCGGCTCAGCACCATCACCTGACGCCGCTCCAGGGTGCCGCCCCGCTCCAGCCGATCGCCGATGATGAACAGCACGGAGAGGTTGATGACGGCACCCAGCAGGTTGAGGCTGGCCATGGTGCTCCACAACCCCTTGCGACCGGACCAGGAGGCAGTGCCGGTCAGCAGGCCCGACGTCGCCAGGTTGAGGGTGCTCACGGCGGCAAACATGGTGAGCATGTTGATGTTGGGCAGCAGCCAGTCGCCCGGGTTGAGGCTGGCTCCCCGCCACCAGGAGAAGATCAGCAGCGCAAGCGCGGCCCCGTACAGGGCCAGGGCCTGCCGTTTGGCCGCCCCCACCAGCCAGGGCCAGGTGAGCAGGGAGGCGGCCCAGGCGGCGATGGCCGCAGGCCAGGGGGAGAATCCCAGATAGAGGTGCAGCAGGTTGAGCAGCCACATCCCCAGGATCAGATAACCTGACCAGCGCTTGGCCATCGAATCGTCTCGGTCAGGGGATCAGAGGCACTGATCCATATCCAGCGAAGGCTTGTCGCACTCCGGGCGGCCCACTATCTTGGCCGGTACGCCAGCCACTGTGGTGTGCGGCGGCACCGGGTTGATCACCACGCTGCCGGCACCTATCTTGGCGCCCATCCCCACTTCGATATTGCCGAGCACCTTGGCGCCCGCCCCTATCATGACCCCTTCGCGGATCTTGGGGTGGCGATCGCCGCTCTCCTTGCCGGTACCGCCCAGGGTCACGCTCTGCAGTATGGAGACATCGTCCTCGATCACCGCCGTCTCGCCGACCACTATGCCGGTGGCATGGTCAAACATGATGCCCTTGCCGATCCGCGCCGCCGGGTGCACGTCCACCCCGAACACCACCGAGATCTGGTTTTGCAGGTAGAGCGCCAGCGAGCGGCGCCCCTGGCGCCACAGCCAGTTGGCAACCCGATAGCCTTGCAGGGCATGAAAGCCCTTGAGGTAGAGCAGCGGGGTGGAGAAGAGATCGACCGCAGGGTCACGCTCCTGCACGGCGCAGATGTCGGCCGCCACTGCCGCCAGCAACTCGGGCTCGCTGCGCAGGGCCAGCTCGATCACCTCGCGCAGGGCGATGGCAGGCATGGTGGCGCTGTCGAGCTTGTTGGCCAGCTGGAAGCTGAGGGCCGAGCGCAGGTTCTTGTGATTGAGAATGGTGGAATGAAAGAAGCTGGCCAGCATGGGCTCTTCGGTCACCATGCATGCCGCTTCTCGCTCAATTTTTTGCCAGGTTTTGGCAACCAGATCATCCATGTTGCAGCCTACTGTTGTTCTGATGGAGTGCCTTGCTGTTCCTTGTGCACCACAGAGATGGGGTCCATATGAATGATGACATCCATGCGCTCAAATTCCTGACGCACCGCCAGTTCGGCTTCATCGGCGATCTGATGGGCCTTGACCAGAGGGAGCTGATCATCCAGCTCCAGATGCAACTGCACGAAGCGGGTCGGACCGGATTGACGGGTACGCAGATCATGCACCCCGTGGACACCTTCGACGTCACAGCAGAGAGCCATTATTCTCGCTTGTTCTTCGGCTGGCAACTGACGATCGAGCAGCGCCTGCACCGACTCATAGCCGATATGGATGGCGCCCCACAGCAGGAACAGGCCGATCAGGATGGCAAACAGGCCATCGGCCCAGAACCAGCCCCGCCCCGCCAGCACCAGCGCCAGCAGGACGCCGCCGTTGAGCAGCAGGTCAGAACGGTAGTGCAGCATGTCGGCCTTGATGGCCACGCTGTTGGTCTTGCGGATGACAAAGCCCTGGAAACTGACCAGCAGCAGGGTCAGCACTATGGAGCCGCCGCTGACCCAGAGACCCGCTTCGAGCCGCAGTATGGGGGCCTGGTTGAGCAGGGAGGAGATGCCGTGCATCACCAGCAGCAGGGCCGAGCCCGAAATAAACGCGGACTGGATGAGGCCCGCCAGCGACTCCGCCTTGCCGTGGCCGAAGCGGTGCTCGTCATCGGCCGGCGCCAGCGCATAGCGAATGGCCAGCAGGTTGATGATGGAGGCGCTGACATCCATGAAGGAGTCGGTGAGCGACGCCAGCAGACTCGATGAATCCGTCATGAGCCAGGCGATCAGCTTGCCGGTGATCAGCAGGGTAGCCGTGGTGACGGCGGCCATGCTGGCCAGCGTCACCCAGCGGGAATATTGTTGATGGCTCAAAACCGGCTTTCCTCTTGCGGTTAAAAATCTATTATACCCTGACCCCTGCGCCGGCTTGGCGCGAAAAATCAGCGGAATGACTTCAGATGCACAAAATACTCCTGGTCGACGACGATCTCGAGCTGACCCAGCTGCTCACCGAAATTCTGACTCTGGAAGGCTTCCAGGTCACAGTCGCCGAGGATGGCGAAGAGGGGCTGCTGCGACTGGCCGAGCAAGACTTCAACCTGGTGCTGCTGGACGTGATGATGCCCAGGCTCAACGGCTTCGCCATGCTGACCAGACTGCGCAAGACCCACGACACCCCGGTGCTGATGCTGACGGCCCGTGGCGACAGCCAGGACAGGGTCAACGGGCTGGAAGCCGGGGCCGACGACTATCTCGCCAAACCATTTGATGACAGGGAGCTGCTGGCCCGGGTGCGCGCCATACTGCGCCGGACCCAGAGTGCCCAGCCCCAGCGCGGCGGCACCTCCGAAGAGCTTCGCTTCATGGATCTGGTGCTGCAACCCGGCCTGCAACAGGCCAGCAGCGGCGATCAGCTGCTGGAGCTCACCGCAACCGAGTTCGGGCTGCTGGAGTGCCTGCTGCGCAACCCAGGCCAGATCATCAGCAAGAGCCATCTCTCCGAGCAGGTGCTCGGCAAGAAGCTGGAGCCCTTCGATCGCGCCATCGACATGCACCTGAGCAACCTGCGCAAGAAGCTGCCGGAGCGCACCGATGGCCAGCCCCGCTTCAAGACGGTGCGCGGCCGCGGCTATCTGTGGCTGGAACAGGCATGAGCACGGCCCGCACCTTCAATGGCCTCTCCACCCAGATCTTCCTCTGGTTCTGGCTCATGCTGCTGGTGGTGCTGGCGGCCGTGGTGATACTGCCGACCCTGGATCCCCGCAACATCATCCCCTTGCCGGCGCACGAGATGACCCGGATGAACAACAACCTGAAGGCGTTGCAGAAGGGGGCGGATCCCGATCATGACTTCGATCTGGTGCAGGCCATAGACGCGGCGGGCCTGCTGCCGGTGGACAACATCTATCTGCGCGATGAGAAAGGCCAGATGCAGTCCACCACTCGCCTGAGCAAGTTCGTGGTCCGCTTCATGCTCGATTCGGACAACCCGGCCAAGCCCATGCTGGGCAGCGAGCACAAGCGGGCCATCGCCGGCCCCTTCCAGATGGAGCATCGCGGCCAGATCTATCACGTCTACTTCGGCCTCAATGTCGAAAACTCCTATCTGTTCCTGTTCATCCAGATCCTGGATCACCCGATCCAGATCCTGGGCATCGCCATGCTGGTCAGCACCCCACTCTGCCTGCTGCTGGCCTGGCGCCTGACCCGCCCCATACTGCAGTTGCAGCGGTCTGTCTCCCAGCTGGCGGAGGGCAACCTGGAGATGCAGATCCCTAACCTGGGGCGGCGCGACGAGATCGGCCAGCTGGCGGATCACGTCAGCCACATGGTCGATACCCTCAAGAACATGATCCAGAAACAGAAGCAGCTGTTGTCCGACATCTCCCACGAGCTGCGCAGCCCGCTTACCCGCATCCAGCTGGCGCAGGCACTGATCCGGCGCAAGCAAGGGGACAGCAGCGAGCTGGCACGGATAGAGTCAGAGATAGGCCGGCTCGACAAGCTGATCGGCGACCTGCTCGACCTGTCGCGGGTGCAGCAACACGTGGAGGCGCCTGTGGTGATGCCGCTGGCGGATCTGCTGGAGCCCATGCTGGACGATGCCATGTTCGAGGCAAACCAGAGCGGCAAGCAGTTGCGGCTGCCGCCCCTGCCGACCGAGTCGATCCGGATGTGGCCCGAGCTGCTGGCGCGGGCACTGGAGAATCCGCTGCGCAACGCGCTCAAGTACGCCCGCGAGTTCATCAAGGTGGACTGGTATCGAGAGGGACGGGAGTGGGTGATGACCATACGCGACGATGGCCCCGGCGTGCCTGTGGAGCAGCAGGCCCAGCTGTTCCTGCCCTTCTTCCGGGTGGATGATGCCCGCAACGCCAAGACAGGCGGCACCGGGCTCGGGCTGGCCATCGCCTCGGAGGCGATCCAGCGTCACGGTGGCACCATACGCGCCAGCAGCAACCAGCCAGCCGGGCTGACCATCACCATCCGCCTGCCCATCGGCTGAGTCGCCTCTTTTCATCCATCCGGGCGCTGGGTATGCTGGCGCCCCTTTCGCCCCAATCTAGGCCCCCATCAGGATCCCGCCATGCTCGACATAGTGCTCTACCAACCGGAAATTCCGCCCAATACCGGCAATATCATCCGTCTCTGCGCCAACACAGGCTACCGGCTGCACCTGATAGAGCCGCTGGGTTTCGAGTGGGATGACAAGCGGGTGAAGCGGGCCGGGCTCGATTATCACGAGTTTGCCGAGGTGAAGCGCTGGCCTGACTATGACGCCTTTCTGGCCGAGGTGGCGCCCAGGCGGGTATTCGCCTGCACCACCAAGGGAAGAACTGCCCATTCGGCCGTGCAGTTTGCCCCCGGCGACGCCATGCTGTTCGGCCCGGAGAGCCGTGGCCTGCCTGCGGATCTCATCGAGAGCCTGCCGTTCGAGCAGCGGCTGCGCATCCCCATGCTGCCCCAGAGCCGCAGCATGAACCTCGCCAATGCGGTGGCGGTATTCGTGTATGAGAGCTGGCGCCAGCTGGGCTATGAGGGATCCCTCTAGGCTCTTGGCCGCCACCGGGTGATGCCGTCCCTGTGATGGGCCAGCCCTTGCAACAGGATCATGCCAGCCAGGCTATGACGGCTCGCCCTCGGCCTGCTCCATGCCGTGGGGTGAGTGCAACAGACGGCCATCGCGTTCCAGTTGCCAGCACAGCCACCCCAGCGTCAGACCCCGCCCCGCCATCAGCGCCCCCATGGCGGCCCACAAGGCGGCCACGCCCCAGCCCTGACAGAGCCACCAGATGGGGAAGAAGCAGCACAGTACCGCCACCAGCATGCTGTTGCGCATCTCGCGGGCCCGGGTCGCGCCTATGAAGACCCCATCCAGCAGGAAACACCAGACCGCCAGCAAGGGCATGACGATCAGCCAGGGCAACTGGCGATTCGCCTCGGCGATCACCGCCGGAATGTCGGTGATATGGGCGATGAGCCGACTGCCACCCGCCGCAAACAGCAGACTGAAACCCATTGCTATGAATAACGCCCACCCCAGGTTCAGCACTATGGCCTCGCGCAGCCCCTGCCGATCCCGCCGGCCTATGGCGCGGCCCACCATGGCCTCCACCGCGTAGGCAAAGCCATCCAGCCCGTAGGAGATGAGCATCAGGAAGTTGAGTAGCACCGCATTGGCGGCGACCGCCACGTCGCCCAGCCGCGCCCCCTGCAAGGTCATGAAGGCGAAACAGAGTTGCAGACAGAGGGAGCGGACGAAGATATCCCGGTTCAGACTGAGCAGTCTCAGCAAGGCCGGCCACTGACGCCAGCGCTGCCAGGCCCCCTGCCACACCTCGGGCGACAGGCGGCGCAGATGACGGCTCACCAGCCAGAGCCCGACCCCCAGGGCGCTGTAATCTGCCAGCAGCGAGGCGGCGGCCACTCCTTTCACCTGCCAGCCCAGCCCCAGCACGAACCAAGTATCCAGCGCCATGTTGACCAGGTTGGTGAAGATCAGCAGCAGCATAGGGCTGCGGGCATCCTGCATGCCCAGCAGCCAGCCCATGATCACCAGATTGCAGAGTGCCGCCGGCGCGCTCCAGATCCGTACCGACACATATTCGCCGGCATAGCTCTGCACCTCGGCAGAACCGCCACCGAGTGCAATGAGCGAAGGCAGGAAGGGCAGCAACAGCAGTAGCAGGGCCAGCCCCAGTCCGACGGCGAGGCCGAGCGCCCGCGCCAGGGTGTCGAGCTGGCTGTGCGGGCTGCCGGCGCCATGGGCCTGGGCGGTCAACCCTGTGGTGGACATGCGCAGGAAACCCAGCAGCCAGAAGATGAGATTGATGAGGGTAGCCCCGACCGAGACGCCGCCGAGAAACCAGGCCTGGCCGAGATGACCGATCACCCAGGTGTCCACCAGCCCCAGCAAGGGGGTGGTGATATTGGAGAGCACCATGGGCAAGGCCAGGGCAAATACGGCGCCATGGCGCCGGCCATCTTTCAACCAGGGCGGGATCAGCATGGCAACCGACGCTCGTCCGGCATCACTCGCCTTCCAGTCGCACGATTCTGGCGAAATCGGAGACCAGGGTCGCCATGACCACGTGGGGCACCTGCCCCTCGCTCATCTGGGGACGGAACACGGCCTCCAGCTTGCCTTCCGGGTTGATCAGCACTATGGAGGCGGAGTGGTCTATCAGGTACTCCTTCTCTCCCTGATCGGCGATGGAGTAGATGAGGCCCAGATTGCGTACAAACGGGAACAGCTTGTCATGGGTGCCGGTTGCCGCCTTGAACTCGGGGTGAAAGAAGGCGGTATAGGTCTTGAGGCGGGCCACGTCATCCCGCTGCGGATCCGCCGAGATGAACACCACCTGGCTCTCGGGTGCGATCTTCTTCAGCGCCGGGTAGACGGAGCGCAGATCCGCCAGCGTGGTCGGGCAGATATCCGGGCAGAAGGTATAACCGACAAACAGGAAGGTCCAGTGCCCCACCAGACTGGCCGGGACGAAGGGCTGACCGTCCTCGTCGGTGAAGGCAAACGGGTTGATGTCCCGCCCCGCCGGGTAGTAGTCGGCCTGCTCGGGCAGGGAGGGCTGGTTCCAGTAGAATGCGGCCATCATGCCCCCGACCAGCAGCAGAAACAGCAAGGGGTAACGCGGTTTAACCATAACAACAGACCCTTTCACTTCGACATGCCCGCAGACCGGGCCCGAATGGATGACCCATTGTAACCCAGCCAATCCCGGACCGGACCATCCCATCTACCGGATGCCGATTCGGCATCCAACTTCGGTCAGGGGATGACGCTATGGGCAGGCCGCCGGGCGAACAAGGCCAGAAAACAGCAGCCCCACCGTCAGGGTGGGGCTGTCAGCAGCATGCGGGCTATCAGGGTTGCAGTCTGCGCCGCTCATGGGGGCGACGGGCCAGGGCGCGGAGCGGTATGACGGGGGCCGTCCAGGGAGCCTCCGCCTGTCCCCTGTCGTGATGGCTGTGAAACAGACGGACCAGGCGGACTATCTTGTCCTTGGGACAGCCCAGCCAGATGGTCCAGCAGGCGCCCTTGTGATGCACCCAGAGCGCATAGAAACGGGTCATCCGGT
This sequence comes from Aeromonas sp. MR19, assembly GCF_963899305.1. NCBI lineage: Bacteria > Pseudomonadati > Pseudomonadota > Gammaproteobacteria > Aeromonadales > Aeromonadaceae > Aeromonas > Aeromonas sp. MR19. The sequence continues at coordinate 33,052 of NZ_CAWQWZ010000014.1, read as the reverse complement.
TGCCCTTGATGAAACGTGTGATGGAAGAAACGGGCGATGCCAGACCCGGATCCCATGGCGAGCTTGAAGCCATACCTGTCCTCCTTGACCAAGAGGTCACGCCGACCGGCATCGTCTGCTACCGCTAGGTGGCCAGATCCTGTGACTGCCGCGTGTCGACTGCGCGAGTGTGCCCTCATTACCCGGACGGTCCTTGCCGTCGGCGCCATGCTGGCCACCCTCCCTTCTTATCCCGCGATATCGCCTCTCTCTGTGGTGGGCCGGCCAAATGCCATTGCTGTCCAGCTCACATGAGGCTGTTGTCATGCATCCCTGCTGCCCCTGGGTTCCTGCGACGTGGGTAAAGAGCGTCTTGTCGAGCATTCGGGGGACAGTGCAACGAGTCCACTGCCTTACCAAATGATATATCTGAAATGAGTCACCTGCGGCCGTTCGCCGCAGACAAAATGGCGGGTATCAGGATCTGATTGAAATCATGGGGAAAGGAACACAAAAACGACACGGCCTCCCGCAGGAGGCCGTGTCATGGCGAGGGTGATTACATCCAGTCGGCGTTGCGGATCACGCCGACGGCCAGCCCTTCTATGGTGAGCTGCTGGCTGGAGAGATCCACCGCTATGGGCTCCAGATCCTCGTTTTCCGGCAGCAGCCACACCTGGCTGCCCTTGCGCTGGAAGCGCTTGACGGTGACATCCTCATCGAGGCGCGCCACCACCACCTGGCCGTTGCGCACCTCCTGGGTCTTGTGTACCGCCAGCAGGTCGCCATCCAGGATGCCGATGTTCTTCATGCTCATGCCCTGCACCCGCAGCAAAAAATCCGCCCGGGGGTGGAACAGGGCAGGATCCACCTGGTAGTGGCTCTCGATGTGCTCCTGCGCCAGGATAGGTTCACCGGCCGCGACCTTGCCGATCAGGGGCAGGCCTGTCTCTTCCAGCACCTCTTCCTCTTCGATCAGCAGACGGATGCCGCGGGAAGTCCCCGGCATGATCTCGATGACCCCTTTCTTGGCCAGGGCCTTCAGATGTTCCTCGGCCGCATTGGCCGACTTGAAACCAAGCTTCTGGGCAATCTCGGCGCGAGTCGGCGGCATGCCGGTCTCGCTCATGTTCACCTTGATCAGCTCCAGCACTTCGGCCTGGCGGGGGGTAAGAGGTTTCATAACATTGGCACCTGTCTTTTTATACAGCACACTGGCAGTATATACAGTGCTGTGGCCAAGGCAAGGCACAGCTGACATTTGTCATGGCCTGGCGCTCATTTACCGTTGTTTTGATCCTGCGCAGCCGACTCATCGTACCTCTCGGCGACAAGGCGCCGGTGATTTGCTATGCTCACGCCGCATTTTTTCGGAGAGCAGACGCACATGTCCCTTGGACAGAAGATTTCCAGAGCCATCTTGCAATGGCCGGTCAGTGGCTTGGTCAATCACAAGAGCCTGCCGGAAAATCCCATCACCGAGCTCAAGCTGGATCCGGCCAGACCCATAGTCTATGCCCTGAAAACCAGCTCGATCACCGACCTGATGACGCTGCAACAGTGCTGCGAGGATCTCGGCCTGCCCGGCCCCTTCACGCCGCTGGAGCTGAACGGCCAGTTGCTGCCGCGCTACGTCTGTCTGGACCGTCCGCCTCCCCTGTTTGGCAAGCGCAGCAAGCCGCTGCCCTTCCTGCAGGAGTTCCACCAGTTGCTGGATCTGCACAAGCAGGATCCGGCGCTGGATATCCAGGTGGTGCCCGTCACCCTGTTCTGGGGCCGCGCGCCCGGCCGGGAAGGCGAGGAAGCCTCCGGCTGGAACATCATCAGCAGCCTGGCACCGAACCGCCTCAAGAAGGCGCTGATCGTGATCCTCAAGGGTCGCGAGAATCTGGTGCGCTTCTCCCCGCCGCTCTCCCTGCGTCACATGGCCGACAAGCACGGCACCGACGAGGCCATAGCCCACAAGCTGGCGCGGGTGGCGCGCACCCACTTCAGCCGCCAGCAGCTGGCGGCCACCGGCCCCAAACTGCCGAACCGCAACCTGCTGTTCAGGCAGTTGCTGGATTCGAGCGTGATCCAGCAGGCGATCGAGGAAGAGGCGCAGCGCGACGGCATCAGCCTGGAGAAGGCGCAGAAACGCGCCCACGGCTACATGGACGAGATCGCCTCCGACTTCTCCTACCGGTTGATCCGGCTCGGCGAGAGCTTCCTCGGCTGGCTGTGGAACAAGCTCTACCGCGGCCTGTCGGTCAACGGCGCCGAGAAGGTACGCCAGCTGGCGCAGGAAGGGCACGAGATCGTCTATGTGCCCTGCCATCGCAGCCACATGGACTACCTGCTGCTCTCCTACGTCATCTATCACCAGGGCATGGTGCCGCCCCACATAGCGGCGGGCATCAACCTCAACTTCTGGCCGGCGGGCCCGCTCTTTCGTCACGGCGGTGCCTTCTTCATCCGTCGCACCTTCAAGGGCAATCCGCTCTACAGCACCGTCTTTCGTGAATACCTGAACCTGCTGTTTGCCAAGGGCTATTCGGTGGAGTTCTTCACCGAAGGGGGCCGCTCCCGTACCGGCCGCCTGCTGCCGCCCAAGACCGGCATGCTGGCCATGACACTGCAGGCCATGATGCGCGGGCTGGACAGACCTGTCACCCTGGTGCCCGTCTATCTGGGCTACGAGCACGTGATGGAGGTGAACACCTACCACAACGAGCTCAAGGGCAGCCGCAAGGAGAAGGAGAGCTTCCTGCAGGTGCTCGGCATACTGCGCAAGCTGCGCAACTATGGCCGGGGCTTCGTCAACTTCGGCGAGCCGCTGACCCTCAACAGCTACCTCAATGAACATGTGCCGGCCTGGAAGGCCGACATAGGCCAGGAGGAGCGCCCCGAGTGGATGGCGCCCACCGTCAACCAGCTGGCCGAGCTGCTGATGACCCGCATCAACGGGGCCGCCGCCGTCAACGGCCTGACCCTGAGCGCGCTGGCGCTGCTGGCCGCCGAGCGCCACGCCCTGACCCGGGACGAACTGCAGGCCCAGCTCAACACCTATCTGGATCTGCTCAAGCAGGTGCCCTACAGCCCGCAGAGCACAATCCCGGATGAGGATGCCAAGACACTGCTGGATCAGGCGATGGAGCTCAACAAGTTCGAGGTGAGCGAGGACAAGCTGGGCCAGATCATCAGCCTGGACCGCTATCAGGCGATCCTGCTGACCTACTACCGCAACAACATACTCCATCTGTTCGCCCTGCCCTCCCTGGTGGCGGCGCTGATCGAGCGTTGCGAGGGGATCTCCCGCGGCGAGATAGTCGCCCGTTGCGTCGACATCTACCCGCTGCTCAAGACGGAGCTGTTCCTGCGCTACGAAGAGGATGAGCTGCCGGAGCTGGTCGATGCCCTGCTGGCCGAGCTGCAACGCCAGCAACTGGTCGAGGCGCGCGATGGCGGCCATTGGGTCAATCCGGGCAACCAGATGCGCCTGCTGCTGCTGGCCGAGAGCATTCAGGAGACGCTGCAACGCTACGCCATAGTGCTGACCCGGGTGCTGGCCCAGCCCCATGTCGAGGCGGAACAGCTGGAGGCGGACGGCCTGATGATGGCGGAGCGCCTCGGCACTCTGCACGGCATCAATGCCCCCGAGTTCTTCGACCAGAAGCTGTTCAGCACCCTGATCCACACCCTGCGCAAGGAGGGCTACCTCTCCCCCGAGTGCAAACCGGATCTGGGCCGCTTCCAGGCGCTGGCCGACAACATAGTGCCGCTGCTGAGCAACAAGATCCGCCGCACCATACAGGCGGGCAACCGGCTCTGACCTCAAGAAGAGCCAAATACAGATCAATAAAAAGGCCGCAGCATGCGGCCTTTTTCATGGCAGCAGGGTTTACCCCCGCCTCTCGAATAGTGAGCGTCCCGGACGGCCCGCGTCAACGCGGCTGGCTCACAGGTAGTTGAGCGCGACCCCGGCAAACACCAGGGCCCCCACATAGTTGTTGTTGAGGAAGGCCTGGAAGCAGGCCTCCCGCTGCCGCTCCCGGATCAGCCGCTGCTGATAGACAAACAGCGCCGCCGCCGCCAGCAGCGACCAGTAGTAGCTGGAGCCCAGCCCGCTCAGTTGACCCACTGCCAGCAGGATCAGCAGGGTGGCCAGTTGCAGCACACCGATGATCCGCTTGTCGTGGCGACCGAACAGGATAGCGCTGGACTTGAGGCCGAGCCTGAGGTCGTCGTCCCTGTCCACCATGGCGTACTGGGTGTCATAGGCGATGGTCCACAGCAGGTTGGCGAGAAACACCAGCCAGGCCACCAGTGGCAAGGCGTTGGCCTGGGCCGCATAGGCCATGGGAATGGACCAGGAGAAGGCCATGCCGAGCACCAGCTGCGGGATCGGAATGTAGCGCTTCATGAAGGGGTAGCAGACCGCCAGCAGCAGGGCCGCAAACGACAGGCCTATGGTGAGCGGGTTCATGGTCAGCACTAGGCCGAACGAGATGAGCGCCAGCGCGGCGAACAGCGCCAGCACCTCCCGCGGCCTGACCTTGCCCATGGGCAGGGGCCGACCGGCGGTGCGCTTCACATGACCATCGAAGTTGCGATCCGCATAGTCGTTGATGACGCAGCCGGCGGAGCGCATCAGAAATACCCCCACCACGAATACCAGCAGGGTCCAGAGATCCGGCAGGCCATCGGCCGCCAGCCAGAGTGCCCACAGGGTCGGCCACAGCAGCAGCAGGGTGCCGATGGGCTTGTCGATGCGGGCCAACTGCACATAGGCCAGTCCCCGCTCCTTGGTTAACAGCTTCACTCCGGCTCCTTATTCGATGACAGCGAGGGCAAGAAGAGTTCATGGACCAGCAGTGGCCATTGCCCCAGAAACAGACGGGAACGGCGTCCCCAGACGGTGGCGGCCGGGCACCAGGGATTGCTCGCAATCTCGAAACAGGCCAGTTGCAGGTGATCGCGCCGGGCGGGCTCGTCACCGAAGATACGCTCGCCCAAAGGCTGTTCACCCAGCTCGCGCAACCCGCTCTCTTGCAGGGCGGCTTCGGCAAACAGGGTCCAGCCCAGCACAGCCGGCCCCCCATCACCGTGCAGTATCACCTCGCGGCACAGGCCCTGGGGCTGCTCAGCGGCCACCAGCCGCTGCTCGTCGGCGCCAAGGGCAACGCTGCGATTGCCGAGCAGCTGCAGCGAGAAATGGCGATTGTGGCGACGCAGGCGCCGGGTCATGGAGTCGGCCTCCAGCAACCAGGGCCGCAGTGCCTCTGGCGGCTCGCACTCTGCGGGAGCCCGCCACGGGACGAGCTGGACGAGGGGAACAGTCAACTCGGACTTCACAGCTTCACCATCCGGAGATTTCCGTTATCAGGTTAAAATCCGGTTTATTATCCGTAAATCAATCGAGAATTGTAAGAACATCCGTGCTTGACGGCCCCGATGGCAACATCAAAAATGGGGTATCTGCCGCTGATGAGCCATCTATATGAAGATCTTCAAAATTCTGCTGGTGTTGTTACTGAGCTGTGGCGCCCTGCACGCGCAGGCCTCGTCCGGGGAGGAGCCGCCCGCCGAAGGGGCCGAAGCCGCCAAGCCGGGTTTCCTCTATCACCTGCTGGATCCCGACATCATCACCAACTACCTGAGCGATGGCAAAACCCTCGGCTATATCCGGGTCACTGTGGAGCTGATGGCCGAGAACGAGGCCGATCTCAAGCTGCTGGAGCAGCACGACCCGCTGATCCGCGACGCCATCATACGCCTGATGGGCAGCAAGACCGGCGAGCAGATCAAGTCGCTGGTGAACCGCGAGGAGCTGCGCAAGGAGTGCCAGACCCGGGCCAACGAGCTGCTGGTGAAAGAGACCGGCAAGAAGGCGGTGCGCGAGCTGATCTTCACCAAGTTCCTCTACCAGTAACCGACAGAGGCAAGCAATACGGCCACCCAGGGGTGGCCGTATTGCTGTGTTCGAAATGAAAATTGATTACACTAGGCCCCACTGAGCTGTCGAGGTAGTCGGTATGGGCAACAAGACCCTGTGTGAATGGCGTCGCAGCGAGATCCCGACCGATCTCAAGACCCTGCGCAAGATAGTGCGCAAACCCAAGTTTGTCTGTGGCAAGTGCGCCCGCAGCGCCAATGACAAGAGCTATCTGTGTCAGCCGCTGCGGTTGAAAGAAGAGTAAGGCTGGTTATCCGCGCGGCCGGCTATTGATCGGTCCAGCCCTGGCGCCCCTGTTCGAACAGTCTGCGCGCCTGTGTGTCGTTGGGACAGACGCCGCGATATTCGCCGCCGGATCGGCCCGCCAGATAGAGGTGCTCCGGCCGGCAATACCAGGCCAGCCCTTTCTGGTGCCCCTGCTTCCACAACTCGGCATCCACCTTCTTGCCGCACTGGGTCTGGTGAAACTCGACCCGCTCAGTGGTGAAGCCCAGCTTGCCATCCGCCTCCCCCACCTCGCTCCACACCTTCTCGCACGGATCATCCGAGTGGGAGGCACAGCCCCCCAGCAGGGCGGCAAACACTATGACAGAGAGTCGCATAATCATCCTTGAGTGTCGTTTGGGCAGTTCATTCTAGCCAGCCTGATGCCGCCGACCAAGCGCTCGTCCCCATTCCTGTGAGCCGCACAAAAAAACAGGCGGGCCCCAAGGCCCGCCTGTGTGCTCAATGTGTGGACTACTGGTCGTCGAGAGGGTCGTCGTCCTGCCAGCTCTCGTCTTCCCATTCATCCAGCTCTTCTTCCCAGGATTCCGGTTCCCATTCATCATCGAGATCGTAATCCGGCTTGTGTCCACCCATGCTCATTCTCCTTGGATAGTGCACCCGCACTCAAAGTCTATCCAGAAAAATGGGGCTCGCCAGTCAAGGCAGGATCAAAGTTTGACCAGGGTGCGCCCCGCGATCCGGCCTTGCGTGATGGCTTCGGCGGCTTCCACCACCTGCTCCAGCCCGATCTCGGTGACCGCCTGCGCGAAGAAACTGGCGGGCAGATCCCGCGCCAGCCGCTGCCACGCCAGTTGACGACGCGCCAGCGGGCACATCACCGAATCGACCCCCTGCAACCGCACGTTGCGCAGTATGAAGGGCATGACGCTGGTCGGCAGATCGAAGCCGCCCGCCAGCCCGCAGGCAGCCACGGCGCCACCGTAGTTCATCTGGGCCAGCAACTTGGCCAGCACCTGGCTGCCGACTGTGTCGATCGCCCCGGCCCACAGCTGCTTCTCCAGCGGCTTGGCAGACTCCAGCAGCTCGCTGCGCGGTACTATGCGACTGGCCCCGAGGGCGGCCAGCATGGCTCCCTGCTCCTCGGGACGGCCGGTCAGGGCCGCGACCTGATAACCCAGCGCAGCCAGCAGGGCGACGGCGGTGGAGCCCACCCCGCCTGCGGCGCCCGTCACCAGGATCTCGCCGCTCTGTGGGGTGATGCCAGCCTCCTCCAGCGCCAGCACGCAGAGCATGGCGGTGAGGCCGGCGGTGCCGATGCACATGGCCTGGCGTTCATCCAGCCCGGCCGGCAGCGGCACCAGCCAGTCGGCCTTGACCCGCGCCTGCTCGGCCATGCCACCCCAGTGTCCCTCCCCCACACCCCAGCCGGTCAGCACCACCTTGTCACCGATCTGATAGCGGCTATCGGTCGATTCCAGCACGGTGCCGGCGAAGTCGATGCCGGGCACCAGCGGCCACTGACGCACTATCTTGCCCTTGCCGGTGATGGCCAGCCCGTCCTTGTAGTTGATGGAGCTGTGGCTCACCGCCACTCGCACCTCCCCTACCGGCAACTGGCTCTCGGCCAGCTGGGTTAGGGTCGCAGTGGTCTTGCCGTCTTGGTTTTCCAGTAACAGAGCCTTGAACATGGTTGCCTCTTTGATGAGTGTGAAACGGGATCAGCTGCTTTGACGCTTCTGCAGTTGAAAATCCAGGGTCAGGGCCGTGCCCATGACGGGGTCGCCAGCCAGCTGGCGCAAGATAAGCTCGGCCGCCTCCTGCCCCATTTGGCGATAGGGGATCCGGACCGAGGTGAGCGCCGGATAGCAGGCGCGCGCCACGTCCAGATCGTCGAAGCCGGCGATGGCGAGCTTGCCAGGCACGCTCAGGTGGCGACGCTGACATTCGAACAGCACCCCCGCCGCCAGCTCGTCGTTGACGCACACCAGCGCATCCAGCTCGGGCCAGCGCAGCAAAAACTCCCCCAGCATGGCCGCGCCCGTGCTGAAACTCGGCAGCTCAGAGGTGTTGATGATGGCATCGGGGGAGAGGTAGTTGTCCAGCAGCGCCTTCTGCCAGCCCTGCATGCGCTGTTGCAGCATCCACTGCTCCTGACGGGCGCAGAGAAAACCTATGTTGCGGTAGCCGCGCTCTATGAGGTGACGGGTCAACTGATAGCCGGCATCGAAGTTGGAGACGCCGACATTCATATCGATGGGCTGGCGCGCCATGGCCCCCACCTCCACCACCGGCAGGCGGGCCGCCTGCAGCCGGGTGCGAATGGTCTCGCCGGGATCGCCGCCAAACAGCACCACGGCAGCCGGGTTGTGCTGCAAGAAGCTGGTCAGCAGGCTCTCCTCCTGCAGCTTCAGATGCTGGGCATCCCCCAGCATTATCTGGTAGCCCTCATCGAGCAGGGTCTGCTGCAGCCCGGCGATCATGTCGCCGCAACCGCGCTCGGTCAGGCTGGGCACTATCACCACTATGGTCTGGGAGGTGGCGGAGGCGAGCGCACCCGCGGCCCGGTTGGGAATGTAGCCGAGTTCATCCACGGCGGCGTCGATGCGTTCGCGCATCTTGTCTGACACCAGCTCGGGGGTGCGCAGAGCACGGGACACCGTCATGGCCCCCACTCCGGCCAGCTGGGCCACATCGTTGAGGGTCACCCGACCCGTGCTACGGCGCTTCTTCGCTTCTGACATCCCTTCCCTTCCTCGACATACGGGTGCTCACTTTAAGGCAAAAGTGCGGCACTGACTATTTGCTCAAGCCGGATTTTACCCCCTTTGAGCGAGTGACGGGGCAAGATGAATCCCTCCCATGATAGAAATAATAGCGCTATCACAGTTCGATGTTAGCGCTATCTGGTAGCGCTAACTTTCGAGATCGCGCTCACAGTTATCGCGGGACAAGATCGCTAGATTGGCGCCATCTCATCCAGCCGGATCATTGCCATGCTGACTCAATTGCTGACCGAAGAGGTCATTTCCATCGAAGCGGGTGCCCGCGACTGGCGTCATGCCATCGAGCTCGCCACCGCCCCCCTGCTGGCCAACGGCACCATAGAGCCCTCCTATGTGGCGGCGCTGTTTCGCTCACACGAGGAGCTCGGCCCCTACTACGTGCTGGGCCCGGGCCTGGCCATGCCCCACGCCCGCCCGGAAGACGGGGTCAACCGCCTCGGCCTGGGGCTGACAGTGCTGAAAACCGGGGTCAACTTCGGCTCCGAGGGCAATGACCCGGTCCGGCTGCTGGTAACCCTTGCCGCCAGCGACAGCAACTCCCACGTGGAGACAATCGCCCAGCTGGCCGAGCTGTTCATGAACGAAGAGGACGTGGCGGCCATCATGGCGGCCGACACCAAAAACGACATTTTGCGCATCCTGGCGCGTTACTGAGCGGCGCCCTGCGCCCGACAGAGGAAGAGACGATGAAAATTCTGGTTGTATGCGGACACGGCCTGGGCACCAGCCTGATGATGGAGATGAGCATCAAGAGCATCCTCAAGGAGCTGAATGTAACCGCCGAGGTGGATCACAGGGATCTCGCCTCCGCCGGCAGTGAAACCGCCGAGATGTTTGTGGCCACCCGCGACATCGCCGAGCAGCTCGTCAGCATGGGAGTCAACGGCCGCCTGGTGTCGCTGGACAACATGGTCGACAAGGCCGCCATGAAAGAGAAGCTATCCATCGCCCTGCGCGAACTGGGCGCACTCTAAGGATCCACCATGCGGCCTGCGGGCCGCCTCTTCCATCTGCTTGGAGCTGACCATGGAATTTTTCAATTTTCTGATGTTTGACGTGCTGTCGGAGCCGGCCGTGCTGGTCGGCCTGATCGCGCTGATTGGCTTGATTGCCCAGAAGAAACCCGTGACCGAGTGCATCAAGGGCACGGTCAAGACCATCATGGGCTTCGTCATCCTGGGGGCCGGTGCCACCCTGGTGGTGAACTCGCTCGGCGATTTTGCCACCATCTTCCAGCACGCCTTCGGCATCAAGGGGGTGGTGCCCAACAACGAGGCCATCGTCTCCATCGCCCAGCAGTCGTTCGGCAAGGAGATGGCGATGATCATGTTCTTCGCCATGCTGGTGAACATACTGATCGCCCGCCTCACCCCCTGGAAATTCATCTTCCTGACCGGTCACCACACCCTCTTCATGTCCATGATGGTGGCGGCCATCCTCTCCGCCGGCGGCATGAGCGGCATACCGCTGATCGCGGTCGGCAGCCTGGTGGTCGGCGTCACCATGGTGCTGTTCCCGGCCCTCGCCCACCCCTACATGAAGCAGATCACCGGCTCAGACGAGGTGGCGCTCGGCCACTTCTCCACCATCTCCTACGTGCTGGCCGGCTGGATCGGCGCCAAGTTCGGCAACAAGGCCCACAGCAGTGAAGAGGTGCAGGTGCCCAAGAGCCTGCTGTTCCTGCGCGATACCCCAGTAGCCATCTCCTTCACCATGGGCATCATCTTCCTCATCACCTCCGCCTTCGCCGGCCCCGAGTTCGTCGCCAGCGTCGCCAAGGGCAAGCACTGGTTCATGTTCTCCCTGATGCAGTCCATCACCTTCGCCGCCGGCGTCTACGTGATCCTGCAGGGGGTGCGCATGGTCATCGCCGAGATAGTACCGGCCTTCAAGGGGATCTCCGACAAGCTGGTACCGAACGCCAAGCCGGCGCTCGACTGCCCCATCGTCTTCCCCTACGCCCCCAACGCTGTGCTGATCGGCTTCCTGTCGAGCTTCACCGCCGGTCTGGCTGGCATGGTGCTGCTCTACCTGCTGGGGCTCACCGTCATCATCCCGGGCGTGGTGCCGCACTTCTTCGTCGGCGCGGCGGCCGGGGTGTTCGGCAACGCTACCGGCGGTCGTCGCGGTGCCCTGCTTGGCGCCTTCGCCAACGGCCTGCTGATCACCTTCCTGCCGGTGTTCCTGTTGCCGGTGCTGGGGGATCTCGGCTTTGCCAACACCACCTTCAGCGATGCCGACTTCGGCGTGGTAGGCATACTGCTTGGCCTGATAGTGCGCTGACCAAGAGCCCCACGACAAACAAAAACGGAGCGCCATGCGCTCCGTTTTTTTATGTCCATCCGCCCGGATTCAGTCGTTTTCCAGGCTGGCGAGGCAGTGGGACAGGGTGCGTGCCAGCGCCCCCTGATTGCGCAGCACCACGGCGCGCGCCTGTTCGCCCATCTGACGGCGCTCGCCCCCATCGGCCAGCAGCTCGCTCACCTTCTCCCCCAGCGCGGCGGCATCGGCCACCAGAGCGGCACCACCCTGAGCCACCAGCTGGCGGGTGATGTCGCTGAAGTTGAAGTAGGCAGGGCCGGTCAGGCAGGGCTTGCCCAGCACCGCCGGCTCCAGCAGGTTGTGGCCGCCCACCCTCACCAGACTGCCGCCGACGAAGGCCAGATCGGCCGCCGCCAGCATCAGCGGCAGCTCGCCCATGGTATCGCCGAGATAGACCTTGTCCGTCTCGCGGATCGGGGCGTCGCCGGTACGGCGCGCACAGCCATAAGGCGCGCACAACTCGGCCACCCGATCGAACCGTTCGGGGTGGCGCGGCACCAGGATCAGCAGGGCCTGCGGGTGGCTGTGCAGCACCCGGTCAAACGCCGCCAATACCTGCTCGTCCTCCCCCTGATGGGTGCTGGCGGCGATCCAGACAGGCCTGTCCTGTCCCAGCTGCTGGCGCAGGGCACGGCCTCTGGCCTGCACCTCGTCCCCCAGCTGGATGTCGAACTTGATGGAACCGGTCACCGCCAGCCGCTCGCGGCCTATGCCAAGTCGATGGAACCGGTCGGCGTCGTCCTGATGCTGGCAGAGCAGATGGGTCAGCGGCCGGCTCAAGGCGTCGAACGCCCCCTGGAAGCGGGCATAGCGCTGGCAGGATCGCTCCGAGAGGCGGGCATTGATGATGGTCACCGGCAGGTGGCGCGTCTCGCAGGCCGCCAGCCAGTTCGGCCACAGCTCTGTCTCCATCACCCAGAGGGCGCGCGGCTTGATGCGCTTGAGGAAGGCGGCCACCGCCCAGGGGTAGTCTAGCGGCGCGTAGCGATGCACCACCAGATCGCCCAGCTTGGCCGCCTGTTCGGCGCCGGTGCGGGTGGTGGTGGTGAGCAGGATCGGCAGGTCCGGCCGCTCGGCCTTGAGGGCGCGAATGAAGGGGCTGATGGCCAGCGTCTCGCCGACACTCACCGCATGGATCCAGAGCGGCGCCTCCTGCCCGCTGGCGGGCGTCCGTCCCAGATGCTCGGCCCAGCGCGCACCGAAGCCGGGCTTGCCCTTCTTCGGCTTGTAGAGCGCCAGCAGCGCCAGCGGCAAGCCCAGGTGGATCAGCAGGTTGTAGAGCAGCCGATAGCCCATGCTATTTTGGCTCCGTTCGCTTGCCCGGGTCGGAGACGAAGCGCGGTGGCTCGCCCACTTGCAGCGCGATCGGCTGAGCCGGCGACTCGCCGCACTCCAGCCGCCTGCCCGCCTCTATCACCTGCTCCGGCATCAGCTCGATCAGGCACTTGAGGTGACCGAACTTGCAGGTGCGCTTGAAGCAGGGGCGGCACTCTATGTCGGTGTGGACGATCTCGACCCTGTCCGCCAGCGGCGGCGTGTAGAGCGGCGAAGTGGAGCCATAGACCCCGATCAGCGGCCGGTTGAGGGCGGCGGCTATGTGCATCAGGCCGGAATCGTTGGAGATGACCCGCCCGGCCAGCGCCATCAGGTCGATCGCCTCATACAGGCTGGTCTTGCCCGCCAGTACGTGGCAATTGGGGCGCGACAGGGGATTGATCCGGTCGCGAATGGTGTTGGCCACGGGCACATCCTTGCCGGAGCCGAAGATCCACACCTGCCAGCCCTCATCCAGGTGCTTCTGCGCCACCACGGCGTAGTGCCCTTCCGGCCAGCGCTTGGCCGGGCCGAACTCGGCCCCCGGGCAGAGCACCAGCACGGGGCGGGCGCGATCCAGACCGAGCCGGTCCAGCGCCTTGCCCTGATTGATGAGATCGACATTGAGCGATGGATGGGGAATGACGGGAATGTCGGCCCGGCTCTTCATCTGCGCCTTGGGATAGGCCAGCGCCAGGTAGGCTTCCACCATCAGCGGAAAGGCTGACTTGTTGCTGCGCATGTCGTTGAGCAGGCCGAAGCGGTGCTCCCCCTTCCAGCCGGTACGTACCGGGATCCTGGCAAACCAGGGGATCAGCGCCGACTTCATGGAGTTGGGCTGTATGATGGCCTGATCGTACTTCTCCGCCGCCAGCTGCTTGCCGAGCCGACGACGGGCGCTCAGCTTGAAGTCGCCGTGGCCAAGCGGCATGGGGATGGCTTTGTCCACCTCCGGCATCCGCTCCAGCAGGGCACCACACCAGGCGGGCGCCATCACATGCAGCTCGCTGTCGGGGTGATTGGCCTTGATCGCCTTGTAGAGGCTCTGGGACATCACCATGTCGCCGACCCAGGAGGGGCCGATCACCAATATCTTCATCTCACGCGTCTCTTGGGGCCAAGCCCTGCGGTTAATCGTTGCTGGCCGAGATTATGCCCCAAGAATGGCCCGAGAAATAACAGAAGATCCCCGTACCATCCGCTCTCATGCCAAAAAAGAAGCCATTTGCAACTGACGCGCCATAGGCGCCGGAACCATGCCCCGCCTGCCGTTTTAGGCTAGAATGGGCGCCAATTCGAGCATGGCCCGCCAGCCGGGCGCCAACAAGAGCCCTTAATCCGTGAAAAAACCGACCCTGGCGGCCGTCCTGATCGTCAAGAATGAAGCCGAAAACCTGAGAGCCTGCCTCGCCTCCCTCGATGGCCTGGTGGACGAGATCGTCATCATGGACTCAGGCAGCCAGGACGAAACCCCTGCCATCGCCGCCGAATTCGGCGCCCGCTTCTTCGTCAACCCGGTATGGCCGGGCTTCGGTCGCCAGCGCCGCCTCGCCCAGTCTCATGTCCAGTCAGAGTGGGTGCTGTGGCTGGATGCCGACGAGCGGCTCACTCCCGAGCTGAAAGCGGCCATCGCCACCGTCATGGCCAACCCGGCCAGCGATACCATCTACTCGATCCCGCGCCTCTCCTGGGTGTTTGGCCGCTTCATCCGTCACAGCGGCTGGTATCCGGATCGGGTGCTGCGCCTCTACCCCAAAGCGCTCACCAGCTACAACGAGGTGCTGGTGCACGAGAAGGTAGAGGTGCGTGCCAACATGAAGATCGTCAATATCCATGGCGACCTGCTCCACTTCACCTATCGGGATCTGGAGCACTATCTGGTGAAGTCCGCCGGCTATGCCAGGGCCTGGGCCGATCAGCGCACCGCCCGTGGCAAGAAGGGTTCCCTCAGCCAGGGGCTGGTGCATGCGCTGGGCTGCTTCCTCAAGATGTACCTGCTCAAGGCGGGCTTCCTCGATGGCAAGCAGGGACTCCTGCTAGCCATACTGTCGGCCCACTCCACCTTCGTGAAGTACGCCGACCTCTGGATCCGCCAGCAGCCGCAGGCGCCGGATCAGACCGGCCACTAATTGCGTAACCGCTCAAACCAGCATGACGAAACAGGGCCCGAAAGGGCCCTGTTTGTAGCTATCAGCTCTCGACCCGCCAGAAAGGTGGAGCCCAGCGGGCGATCGCCGCCGCCATTGTCTTGGGATCGAGCTGGCTCATGTCTTCCGGGTGATCGCTGTCTTCCGGCGGGCTGAACGCCAGGTGGCGCCCCTCGCTGTTGAGCGGACGCCAGCGCAGCGGGGTGGCCGAGCGGTGCGCCGGGAAGAAGCCTATGGTGGGCACGTCCAGCGCCGCGGCTATGTGCAGCGGCCCCGTGCTGCCCGCCACGAACAGGGCGGCATTGGCCATCACCTGGCAGAACTTGGGCAGCCCTTCGTCGGAGCGGTAGATCCAGCCGTTGCCGCCGTGGGCCAGCAGCTCGGCCGCCAGCTGTTCGGCGATCTTCTCCTCCCCCGGCCCCGCCGTCAGTATGCACTGCAACTCAGGGCAGGCCTGATTGAGCTTGATGATGAGGCGGGCGTACTGCTCGATGGAGAGGTTGTTGGCCGAGCCGCCGCTGCCGGCATGCACCATCAGCCAGGGGCGGCTGGCATCCAGCTTCAAGCGGGTGGCAACCTGCTCGCGCACCTGCTGCAGGCTCTGGGGATCGAAGCTGAGGTAAGGCGCCTGTGGCGTGACCACGCTCACCTGCTGGTCGGCGAGGAAGCGGCGCACCAGATCCAGGTTGTATTCGTACTCCGGCTTCTGGGAGCGGGAGCGACGCTGGATCAGCCGCTGGTTGTAGAGCACCTGGGCCAGCTTGGTGGCAGGGGCCAGCCGGTAAGGGATGTGCGCCTTCCACACCAGCATGGCATTGCGAGAGTTGGAGAAGAGGCAGATGGAGGCATCGAAGGCGGCCGCCTTGATGCGCGCCTGCAAGGCACGTTGCTGTTCCTTGTCGGCCCGTGAACCCGGATCCAGGATGATCTCGTCGATCCAGGGACAGAGGCGGGCCAACGGCGCCGTATAGGCAGGAACCAGGGCAGTCACATGACACTCCATGGAGCGCTTGAGCATGGCAAAGCTCGGCCAGGCCAGCATGAAGTCACCAATCTTGTCATTGCGTACTACCAGAATACGTTTCATAAAAAATCCCTTTGCTCCCTGTCACCAATGCAAGGAGGCTTGATGCGCGGTGCGGGTATTCTTGCCTGATGCAGGGCTATTCTCAAGCGAAGACGCCAGGCGACAGCGATTTGAACGACCAAACTTAGCGCCTCGCCCCGGCACTCACCCCATCCCGGTCGCGACAAAACGCCAACAGACCCTATAATGCGACCAAATTCCCAGGTTGCAGGAATCAACAACATGACCAACAAGGTAATTTATCCCGGCACCTTCGACCCCATCACCAATGGCCACACCGACCTCATTGGCCGGGCCGCCAGACTGTTTGATGAAGTGGTGGTCGGCGTCGCCAACAGCCCGAGCAAGCGCCCGCTGTTCGATCTGGCAGAACGCGTCCTGCTTGCCCAGCAAGTGACCGCCCACCTGCCCAACGTCAAGGTGGTGGGCTTCTCCGGCCTGCTGGTGGATTTCGCCAAAGAGCAGCAGGCCAACGTGCTGATCCGCGGCCTGCGCGCCGTCTCCGACTTCGAGTACGAGTTCCAGCTGGCCAACATGAACCGCCGCCTGATGCCGGAGCTGGAGAGCGTCTTCCTCACCCCGGCGGAGGAGAACTCCTTCATCTCCTCGACCCTGGTGAAAGAGGTCGCCCTGCACGGTGGCGATATCCGCCAGTTTGTCGACCCGATCGTCGCCAAGGCGATTGCCGCCAAGCAAGGCAAGTGATCAAAAACAGGCTACCCTCGGGTAGCCTGTTTGCCACTGCAGCCTGCGCATCTCAACCTGCCAGACGCGGGCCCAGCTGTTGCTGACTCGCCAGGGTCAGCTGGTCAAGCCACTCGTAGCGGCGCCGGTACATGGCCCGCTTCTTGGAAGCTATCTCCTCCAGCGGTTTGCGCTGGGCAGGCTGCAACCGTACGAAGTTGTCATCCAGATCGATGGCGCCAAACTCCTGCCACAGCTCGTCATAATCCGCCTGCAGACAGGCTTTCTTCTTCTTGCTGTAGCGCCTGGCCTGATAGATGTGGGCCTTCATCCGTACCGCCGAGATATGCTCGGCCTCCATCGCCTCGGCCAGCTGCATCACCAGCATCACCACCAGCGACTTGGGTCTCAGACCGTGGCCCTCCTTGGTCAGCGCACGCACCTTGTCCTGCGCTTGCTCGATGCAGGGCTCCGGGCCCTGTACCGAGCCGATCACCACGGCCAGCCGCTTGGGTGTACCGGCCAGCGAGAAGGCACAGCTGTAAAGCCGCTTGCCCTGCGGGTCGACGATGGAGAGGGCCAGTTCGGCCTCGCGGCGGAAGGTACCGTCGTGACGCAATATGATGCGGCAGCCGCTCTCGGGATAGCGGCCGAGCTCGATGCCATCGCCCAGATAGAGCGGGTCGATCAGATCCGGGTAGCGGGCCAGCATCAGCCGGTAGTGGTTCTCCAGCATCTCGGCCCGCTCGGTCGCGGTGGAGCCGGCAAAGCGGTAGGGCCGCATCGGCTTGTCGAGCAGCTCGGGATAGTGGGCAGGCAGGGCCTTGAGGGGTTCGGCCTGAAACAGCTCGAATACCCGGCTCAGCTGCTGCCGATAGAGCAGGCTGCGCAGCACGAACTTGGCGCGATTGAAGGTCTTGCGGGCGCTGTCATCGGGATAGAGGAAACGGGCCATTTTTTGGGCACAATAGTGCCCCTGCCGGGATAAATGATCCCAGTCTATTGATTTAGCTGTCATTTTATTTTCTCAAACTGCCTGAACGGTCGAGATACTAGTGACGGGCGCGCAAATATTCAACAGACTGGAAATACTCTCTTACAACTTGGCCGTTTTTGGCCAAAATAACGGCCATTCAGCGCTGGCAGTGGGAGCAAAACACTGTGGTTCTCTGTCCCAGCCGGATTTCACTGAGCAGGGTGTGACAATGAAAACAGGGCTGACCACCCCGCCCATAGACCTGCAACTGCTGCACGAAATAGCCAGGTTTGCCATCGGCGCTGGTGAAATCCTTGAGGGTGGTGCCCCCCTGTTTGATGGCCTCGGCCAGTACCCGCTTGATCTCGGCTACCAGGGTTGCCAGTCGCTCGGCGCTGATGTTGCCCGCCGCCCGCTTGGGATGAATGCCGGCGGCATAGAGCGCCTCGTTGGCGTAGATGTTGCCCACCCCGACCACCACATGATTGTCCATCAGGAAGGTCTTGATGGGGGTGCTGCGCCCCTTGGCGCGCCCCTGCAGGTAATCGGCGCTGAAGGCGTCGGTGAGCGGCTCCGGCCCCAGTTTGGCCAGTAGCGCATGGGCCTCGGCCGGTTCACGGGTCCACAGCAGAGCGCCGAAGCGGCGCGGATCGTTGAGCCGCAGCAGCTTGCCGTTGGCGAGCTCTATATCCACGTGGTCGTGTTTCTCGGCCGGGGTGCCGATATTCAGCACCCGCAGGCTGCCGGACATGCCCAGATGCAGGATGGCGGTGCCGAAGTCGGTCTCCAGCAGCAGGTACTTGGCGCGGCGGCTGACCCTGTGGATGACGAGATCCACCAGCTCCTGGATTTCGCCCGGCACCGGCCAGCGCAGCCGGCCATCCCGCACCACGACGCGAGTGACCTTGATGCCGGTGAGCCAGGGAGTGATACCCTGGCGGCTGACTTCGACTTCCGGTAATTCAGGCATGGGGTCCTCTCGCTCGAAAATGGATTAGGGGGTGGGACGCAGCAGGCTGCGGTACTGCTCCTGACTCAGGCTGAGCCAGGTCGAAGGGGGCAGCAGGGCGGCAAACTTGCCGCTGTCCTGATAGAGCCCCACTTCAATCGGATCGCTCTGACCGGCGACCCAGATCTTGAGGGTGACCGGCGTGCCCCGCACGGCGCTACCCGGTGGCAACAACCACCCCTGCCAGCCTTCGATGTGAGCGGCCAGCTGGACACTGCTGAGCCCCAGATCCGGCCCGCTGCGCCAGCCCTGACCGATGCGCTCGATCTGCCAGCTCGGTCCCTGCCAGGTGAGCACGACGGCGCTGTCCGGCAACAGGGGACGGGCGCGCTGGGCGCTGTTCTCCTGCTGGGCTATCTCCAGCCGGTGCAGCAGGGTGATCACCGCCAGCACGGCCACTATGATCACGTTATTCCAGCCTTTGCGGCTCAATCTGAACATGGCAAGCCTCCCTTCGAACCGGCAGTGTACTGAATTCCAGCCATAAAAAAACCCGGCACAAGGCCGGGTTTTTGAGACAAATTCAAGTGATTACTTGATTTTGCCTTCTTTGTAGATCACATGCTGACGAACAACGGGATCAAACTTTTTGATCTCCATTTTTTCGGGCATGGTGCGCTTGTTCTTGGTAGTGGTATAGAAGTGACCAGTACCGGCGCTGGAGTTCAGACGAATTTTCTCGCGAATACCTTTAGCCATGATCTAATTCCTTATACCTTAACACCGCTGGCGCGCAGTTCAGCCAGAACCACTTCAACGCCACGCTTGTCGATGATACGCATGCCTTTTGCGGATACGCGCAGACTTACGAAGCGTTTTTCACCCTCAACCCAAAAACGGTGAGTGTGCAGGTTCGGCAGGAAACGACGCTTGGTAGCGTTGTTAGCGTGCGAACGGTTGTTACCAACTGCCGGGCGCTTGCCGGTTACTTGGCATACTCTAGACATGTCAGTCTCTCCAAATCTTACTTCATTGCTCGAGCAAATATCTGCCCCGCTGGCCTTCGATTGCGGGGCAAACAGAAGGCGGCATTTTATACAGCATCCGTGATCAAAGATCAACTAATACAGTGCCAGAGCCAGTTACAACCAACCACGCTCTGCAAAAGAAACCGTGATGCCATCACCGATCACCAAGTGATCCAGCACTCTGATATCGATCAGGGCCAAGGCGGCCAAGATCCGATCCGTGATCTGGCGGTCGGCCCGACTGGGCTCGGCCACGCCGGACGGGTGATTATGCGCCAGAATCACGGCGGCTGCATTATGTTTGAGCGCGATCTGCACGATTTCTCTGGGCCAGACGCTCGCCGAGTCGAGGGTTCCGTAAAAAAGTTCAACGAATTGAATCACTCTGTGCTGGTTGTCCAGGAGCAACAAGGCGAACACTTCTCGCGGCCGATCCCGCAACTGGGCCTGCAGATAATCCCGGGTCAACTGGGGCGAGGTGAGGGCATCGCCCCGCTGCAACTGCTCGGCCAGATGACGCTTGCCCATCTCCAGCACCGCCTGCAACTGGGCGTATTTGGCCGGCCCCAGCCCATGAGCATCACAGAAGGCCGACTGCTCGGCGCCGAGCAGTGCTCGCAAGGATCCGAACTGCTGCAACAGCTGGCGCGAGAGATCCACCGCGCTCAGCCCGTTGACACCGGTGCGCAGGAAGATGGCCAGCAACTCGGCATCGGACAAGGCGCCGGGCCCCTGGCGCAACAGCTTCTCTCGGGGACGCTCATCCTCTGGCCACTCCTTGATGCTCATTTGTCTCTCCCTCATGCCTATTGAGAGAAAACATAGCAAAAAATCGCGGGAGCCCGACCACAAGTCCCCCATGTCAGCCTCTGTCGTCATCCCTTGCCTGTGGTATCTTAGCCGACCAGTCAGAGTGAGCCGGAAGAGAAGCAGCAGATGAGATTGGCCGATAAACGCATCCTGTTGGGTGTCAGTGGCGGGATCGCCGCCTACAAGAGTGCCGAACTGGTACGCCGCCTGAAAGATCAGGGAGCCGAGGTGCGGGTGGTGATGACCCGCTCCGCCAAGGAGTTCATCACCCCGCTGACCCTGCAGGCCGTCTCCGGCCATCCGGTGGCAGACAGCCTGCTGGATCCCGCCGCCGAGGCGGGCATGGGCCACATCGAACTGGCCAAGTGGGCGGATCTGGTGCTGATCGCCCCGGCCAGCGCCAATCTGATGGCCCGCATGGCCGCCGGCATGGCCGACGAACTGCTGACTACCCTCTGTCTGGCGACACCGGCACCGGTGGCACTGGCCCCGGCCATGAACCAGCAGATGTATCTCAACGCCGCCACCCAGGCCAACCTCAAGACACTGGCCGGTCGCGGCATCCTGCTGTGGGGGCCGGATTCAGGCAGCCAGGCCTGCGGCGACGTGGGCCCGGGCCGGATGCTGGATCCCCTCGAACTGGTTGAGCGCTGCTGCCAGCAACTGGCCGCCGAGCCGCTGCTGGCTGGCGTCAGACTGCTGCTCACCGCAGGGCCGACCCGCGAGCCGCTGGATCCGGTGCGCTACATCAGCAACCACAGCTCCGGCAAGATGGGTTACGCCATCGCCCGCGCCGCCCGTGAGGCGGGTGCCGAGGTGACGCTGGTGAGCGGCCCGGTCGCCCTGCCGACACCGGGTGGGGTAGTACGAGTCGATGTGGAGAGCGCAGAGCAGATGCATCAGGCGGTGATGAGCCGGGTGGCCGACTGCGATCTCTTCATTGGCTGCGCCGCCGTGGCCGACTATAGGCCCGAGCAGGTCGCCAACCAGAAGATCAAGAAGACCGGCGACAACGACCAGATGGTGGTGAAGCTGGTCAAGAATCCCGACATCATAGCCGCCGTGGGAGCGCTGTCAGACAAGCCCTTCACCGTCGGATTTGCCGCCGAAACCGTGGATGTGGAACAATACGCCCTCGACAAACTGCAGCGTAAGCGGCTGGACATGATCGCCGCCAACGACGTGTCCCGCGCGGGCCAGGGCTTCAACGCCGATGACAATGCCCTGACCGTGTTCTGGCAAGGGGGTCAAGCCCCTCTGCCGCTGGCCGATAAGCTGACGCTGGCCCGTCACCTCATCGCCCTGATTGCGCGTCACTACCGGGGCTAACACCCGGCCCGTCTGCCGGCACGCCCGGCAGGCGAACGATTCACGACGACACAGACTGCACTGGCCATGCTGGACGTCCACACAAGCACTCATTGAAAAACGAACTATCCATGACAACACAAATTGAATTGAAGATTCTGGATGCCCGCATCGGCACCGACTACCCGCTGCCCGCCTATGCCACACCGGGCTCTGCCGGCATGGATCTGCGCGCCCTGCTGGATGCGCCCATCACGCTGGCACCGGGCGATACCACCCTGGTACCGACCGGTCTGGCCATCCACATCCAGGATCCCGGCCTGTGCGCCACCATTCTGCCCCGCTCCGGCCTCGGCCATAAGCACGGCATAGTGCTGGGCAACCTGGTGGGCCTCATCGATTCCGATTACCAGGGCCAGCTGATGGTCTCGGTCTGGAACCGTGGCAACGACAGCTTCACCATGCAGCCCGGCGAACGCATCGCCCAGCTGGTGATCATGCCGGTGGTTCAGGCCAGCTTCCAACTGGTCGATGAGTTCAATCAGAGTGAACGGGGTGAAGGCGGTTTTGGTTCTTCTGGTCGCCAATAACAGACCACACGGGCCCTTGGGCCTGTGCCTAATAATAGAATCAAGCCATTGTTTTTTTTAGGGGAATCCATGGCAAGCAGTAATCAGAAACAGAGTCGGCGCGATCAGATCCTGCAAGCACTCGCCCATATGCTGGAGACCAGTCCTGGCCAGCGTATCACCACGGCACGTCTGGCGGCCGAGGTGGGTGTCTCTGAGGCAGCCCTCTATCGACATTTTCCCAGCAAGGCGCGGATGTTCGAGGGGCTGATCGACTTTATCGAGGATTCCCTGCTGTCACGGGTCAACCTGATCATGGCGGAAGAGAAGGACACCATGGCCCGCTGCCATCACATCCTTCAGCTGCTGCTGGTGTTCGCCGAGCGCAACCCCGGCATCACCCGCATCCTCAACGGCGACGCCCTGCTGGGCGAACACGATCGGCTGCGGGATCGCATCAGCATTCTGTTCGACAAGCTGGAGACCCAGATCAAGCAGGTACTGCGGGAAAAGCGGCTGCGGGAAGGCCAGGGCTTCCAGCTCGACGAAACCATGCTGGCCAATCTGCTGCTGGCCTATACCGAGGGACGGATAAGCCAGTTTGTCCGCTCCGAGTTCAAACTCAAGCCCACCGCCGGCTTCGAGGATCAATGGCTGTTCATCCGCAGCCAGCTGCTGCAAAGCTGACCACTCAGCCCAGCGGCTATTCAGCCGCAATCATCAGCAACAATGCTGGTCCAGACGGGTTGGAGCAAACAGGGAGGCCTTGGCCTCCCTTGTTTTTTGTGGCAAAAAAGAGGGGATGAGCACCAGATGCGACCCGGATTGTCGCATTCCAGTGTTAGATTCATGCGTCATAAACCTTTACTGCCTGACAGGACATCCTATGGAACCCGAAATCATTACCGAAGCGCAGACCTGGCTGGTCAATAACCAGGGCCTGCTGATCGAGTATGCCGTCAACATCGCGGCCTCCCTGATCACCCTGCTGATCGGTTACATCGCCGCCAACCTCCTCAGCAGCGCAGTGGTCAAGGTAATGCAGGCCCGCAAGCTGGACATCACAGTCACCCATTTCGTCGGCAGCATCCTCAAGTACACCATTTTGGTGTTCGTGGTGATCGCCGCCCTGGGCCGGGTCGGGGTACAGACCGCCTCCTTCGTCGCCATCATAGGTGCCGCCGGTCTGGCCATTGGTCTGGCGCTGCAAGGCTCGCTCTCCAACTTCGCCGCCGGCTTCCTGCTGATCATCTTCCGCCCCATCAAGGCGGGCGAGTTCATCGAAGTGGCGGGCACTGCGGGTGTGGTGCAATCCGTTCAGCTGTTTACCACCACCCTCACCTCGGGTGACAACAAGATGGTGGTGGTACCCAACTCCGCCATCCTCAACGGCACCATAGTCAACTACTCGCGCATGGATACCCGTCGCGTCGACATGACCTTCGGCATCGGCTACGGCTCGGACCTGCGCAAGGCCAAACAGATCCTGGAGCGCCTGGTGAATGAAGAGCCGCGCATCCTGAAGGATCCGGCCGCTACTATCGCCGTCGCCGCCTTGGCCGACTCCTCGGTCAATATAGTGGTACGCCCCTGGGTCAAGACCGCCGATTACTGGGGTGTCTGGTTCGACTTTCACGAGAAGGTGAAGCTGACGTTTGACGCCGAAGGCGTCGAGATCCCCTTCCCGCAGATGGTCATGCACATGCAAAAACCCCAGGCCTGAACCCGGACCTGACTGCCACCATGCCAGCCTTAGTGCTGGCATGGTCGTTTCTGGGCCTCATGTGCGCGCCACAGACATAAAAAATCCGGCCACCGGGGCCGGAATTCGCTCAGCTGTCATCCTGGATCGGCACGCCCATCCATACAGGCGGTGGAGCCCCTTACCCCAGCCGACGCGCGACCCGGTTGAGCAACGGCTGCACCAGCACATAGCCCCCCAGGACGGCACCGATCACGGCCAGCACCCGTATCTCCAGGGTTGGCGCCGCACTGGTCAGCACCATGGTCAACAGGCCGATGAGGCCGGTGGCGATCAGGCTCAGGGCAAACAGGGATAAAACGTGTTTCATATCGATCTCCTCATTCCAGACAGTGGCCATCCCTGGGAGATCTCGTCCATTCGGCTCATATGCTAGCCAAGGCCTCACCCCGACAACTTGCGCTTGCTCATAAAATGAGCCGAAAAGCGACTGTCAGATACCCCTTTGGCTGTAACACGAACTTGCCAGGCAGCAAGCCACGGCCAGCCATAGATGAAAGCCCTTTCAACCCGCGCAAGCCGGGTGAAGTATGAGCAAACTCAAGATCCCCTGACCATGAGTGACTCATAATCGCAGCGTTTTGGTTGTAAACTCCTTCGATGGCAGACAATTGGTAAAGCTCTGTTACACGGGCCACGCAATGAGCCCGGTATAATGGGCCCGATAGAGTGCTCGAATAATAAGGTTTGGCGGGAGCCTTGCCTGCAAGGTTCAAACACAACTTGGAAGATCGGTAATCCTATGAAAAATATCAATCCAACCCAGACCCAGGCCTGGCAGGCGCTGGAAGCCCATTTTGCAGCTAACAAAGAGACTCGACTCAAGGATCTGTTCGCGCAGGACCCGAAGCGCTTCGACAAGTTCTCCCTCACCTTTGGCGGCGACATTCTGGTCGACTACTCCAAGAACCTGATCACCGAGGAAACCCTCAAGTTGCTGGTTGATCTGGCCAAAGAGACCGATCTTCGCAGCGCGATCGATGCCATGTTCAACGGTGACAAGATCAACATGACCGAGGGTCGCTCCGTACTGCACGTGGCCCTGCGCAACCGCTCCGACCGTCCCATCGAGTGCGATGGCAAGGACGTGATGCCGGAAGTGAACGCCGTGCTGGCCAAGATGAAGGGCTTCTGCGAGAAGATCATTTCCGGCGAGTGGAAAGGCTACACCGGCAAGGCGATCCAGCACGTGGTCAACATAGGTATCGGTGGCTCGGATCTCGGCCCTGTGATGATCACAGAGGCGCTGCGCCCCTACAAAAACCACCTGCAGATGCACTTCGTCTCCAACGTCGATGGCACCCACATCGCCGAAACCCTGAAGAAGATCGATCCGGAAACCACCCTGTTCCTGGTGGCCTCCAAGACCTTCACCACTCAGGAGACCATGACCAACGCCCTGACCGCCCGCGACTGGTTCATCAAGATCGCCGGTGACAAGGCCCATGTTGCCAAGCACTTCGCTGCACTCTCCACCAATGGCAAGGCCGTGGCCGAGTTCGGCATCGACACCAACAACATGTTCGAGTTCTGGGACTGGGTTGGCGGCCGCTACTCCTCCTGGTCTGCCATCGGCATGCCCATCGCCCTGTCCGTCGGTTTCGAGCACTTCGAAGCCCTGCTGCAAGGCGCCTTCGAGATGGACATGCACTTCGCCACTGCCTCCTATGAGCAGAACGTGCCTGTGCTGCTGGCGCTGATCGGCCTGTGGTACAACAACTTCCACGGTGCCGAGTCCGAAGCCATTCTGCCGTACGATCAGTACATGCACCGCTTCCCTGCCTATTTCCAGCAGGGCAACATGGAATCCAACGGCAAGCAGGTGGATCGCAACGGCAAGCCGGTTGACTACCAGACTGGCCCCATCATCTGGGGTGAGCCGGGCACCAACGGCCAGCACGCCTTCTACCAGCTGATCCACCAGGGCACCAAGCTGATCCCCTGTGACTTCCTGGCGCCGGCCATCAGCCACAACCCGATCGGCGATCACCATCCGAAACTGCTGGCCAACTTCTTCGCCCAGACCGAGGCACTGGCCTTCGGCAAGAGCAAAGAACAGGTCGAAGCCGAGTTCCTGGCTGCCGGCAAAACCCTGGAGCAGGTCAAGGATCTGGTGCCGTTCAAGGTGTTCGAAGGCAACCGCCCGACCAACAGCATACTGTTCAAGAGCCTGACCCCGAAGACGCTGGGTTCCCTGATCGCCATGTACGAGCACAAGATCTTCGTGCAGGGCGCCATCCTGAACATCTTCAGCTTCGATCAGTGGGGCGTGGAACTGGGCAAACAGCTGGCCAACAAGATACTGCCGGAGCTCAACACGGACGCGGCTGTCACCAGCCACGACGGCTCCACCAATGGCCTTATCAACACCTGGAAAGCCTGGAAAGCCTGATTTATCCGGTCTTTCTGAATGCAAAAGCCCCGCTCGATGAGCGGGGCTTTTTTATGGCGGGTCGGGCTGGTTTTTCTGGCTGACCGTTCGGGTGTCCAGTCCGACCGGCGACGGGGATCGTCATCCCCGCCCCTTCATCATCCTGCTCGATGCAGGCTTAACCGCCAACGGCGATACGCTTCATGTCTTTCATGTAACCGCGCAGTACCTGACCGATCGCTTCGATGGGGTGGTTGCGAGTCGCCTCGTTGGCCGCCAGCAGCGCCAGGTTGTCAACGCTCTGCCCTTCCGCCTTGCTGGCACCCAGATCACCCGCTTTCAGGGTCGGCATGAAGTGCTCACGCAGCAAGGGCACGGCGGCGTTGGCGAACAGGTAGTTGCCGTACTCGGCGGTGTCGGAGATGACCACGTTCATCTCGTACAGACGCTTGCGAGCGACTGTGTTGGCGATCAGCGGCAGCTCGTGCAGGGATTCGTAGTAGGCAGACTCCTCGTAGATACCGGAAGCCACCATGGTCTCGAACGCCAGCTCGACACCCGCCTTGACCATGGCCACCATCACAACGCCATTGTCGAAATACTCCTGCTCGGCAATCTTGCCCGCGAACGCCGGCGCGTTTTCGAAGGCGGACTTGCCGGTCTCTTCGCGCCAACCGAACAGCTTGGCATCGTCTTCGGCCCAGTCGGCCATCATGCCGCGGGAGAACTCACCGGCGATGATGTCATCCATGTGCTTCTCGAACAGCGGGCGCATCAGGGTGCGCAGTTGCTCGGAGAGCTCGAAGGCGCGCAGCTTGGCCGGGTTGGAGAGCCTGTCCATCATCAGGCTGATGCCACCCTGCTTCAGGGCTTCGGTGATGGTCTCCCAACCGAACTGGATCAGCTTGCCGGCGTAGGCCGGGTCTGTCCCTTCGGCAACCAGCTTGTCGTAGCAGAGCAGGGAACCGGCCTGCAGCATGCCGCAGAGGATGGTCTGCTCGCCCATTAGGTCAGATTTCACTTCCGCCACGAAGGAGGATTCCAGTACGCCGGCACGGTCGCCACCGGTGGCAGAAGCCCACGCCTTGGCGATGGCCATGCCTTCACCCTTGGGATCGTTCTCCGGGTGGACGGCGAGCAGGGTCGGCACGCCGAAGCCGCGCTTGTACTCTTCACGCACCTCG
The DNA here is from genome assembly GCF_963899305.1 of Aeromonas sp. MR19. Taxonomy (NCBI): domain Bacteria; kingdom Pseudomonadati; phylum Pseudomonadota; class Gammaproteobacteria; order Aeromonadales; family Aeromonadaceae; genus Aeromonas; species Aeromonas sp. MR19. The sequence continues at coordinate 5,616 of NZ_CAWQWZ010000014.1, read as the reverse complement.
GTACCCGGGCACTTGGGCGCGACCATGACGACCGTGATGTCGGCGCGGATCTGCTGACCCTCTTCCACCACGTTGAAGCCGTGGGAGTAGCCCAGGGCGGCGCCCTGTTTCATCAGCGGCATCACGGTTTTCACCACGTCGGAGTGCTGCTTGTCCGGGGTCAGGTTCAGCACCAGATCGGCGCTCGGGATCAGCTCTTCATAGGTGCCGACCGCGAAGCCGTTGTCGGTGGCCTTCTGCCAGGAGGCACGCTTCTCGGTGATGGCGGCCTTGCGCAGGGCATAGGAGATATCCAGCCCGGAGTCGCGCATGTTCAGACCCTGGTTCAGACCCTGGGCACCACAGCCCACAATCACCACCTTCTTGCCCTTCAGCACGTCGCAACCGTCGGCGAATTCCGCCCGCTGCATGAAACGACACTTGCCCAGCTGGGCCAACTGCTGACGCAGGTTCAAGGTGTTGAAATAGTTAGCCATGGTGATTGCTCCGTTAGATTGATTCCATGCCGGATGACGGCGTTGTCTGAACCACTATAGCGCGGGACACTTATTGCCTGAACTGATATATTCGAAACAGTATGTTGCAAGAATTGAAAGATGATTCTTGGCAATCTCACCCTGTGTCATCCCAGATCGGCAAGCGCCGCGGCAGGAATTGAAAGATGGACCTTCGCAATCTCGAGCTGTTTCTCCACCTCGCCGACTCACTCCACTTCGGCAAGAGCGCCGATGCCATGGCGGTCAGCCCCTCCACCCTGAGCCGTGCCATCCAGCGACTGGAGCAGGAGACCGGCTGCGTGCTGTTCGATCGGGACAACCGCTCGGTGCGATTAACCCCCGCTGGCGAGAAGCTGCGGGAGTTCGGCGGCGGCCTGTTGCAGGAGTGGCGTCAGCTCAAGCAGGAGCTCAAACGCAGCGACGAACCGCTGCAAGGGCGGCTGCGGGTGTTCTGCTCGGTCACCGCCAGCTACTTTCTGCTGCCCGAGGTGCTGGAGCGCTTTCGTCGCCGCTATCCCCAGCTGGAGATCAAGCTGGAGACCGGCGACCCGGCGCTGGCGGTGGACAAGATCCTGGCGGACGAGGCCGATCTCGCCATCGCCGCGCGGCCGGATGCGCTCTCGTCCAAGCTGGAGTTTGCCAGCCTGCAACAGGTGCCGTTGGTGTTTATCGCCCCACGCAGCCCGCCTCAACCCAACCAGTGGTTCTTGCAGGGAGAGCCTGACTGGGAGCGGCTGCCGCTGATCCTCTCCGAGCAGGGTCTGGCGCGAAAACGCTGTGACCAGTGGTTTCGCAACAAGGGCATAGCCCCCAACATCTATGCCGAGGTGGCGGGCAACGAGGGCATAGTCGCCATGGTGGCGCTCGGTTTTGGCGTCGGGCTGGTACCTGCCGCCGTGATCGACCACAGCCCCATGGGGGAGAAGGTGCGCATCGTCGAGCCTAAGCCCGCCCTCAAGCCGTTCGATGTCGGCATCGCCGTACTCAAGAAGCGGCTGGAAGAGCCGCTGATCCGCGCCTTCTGGGATACGGCGCGCGGCCAGGGATCACTGCGCTGACGGGCTGACCGCGACCGGTGCATAGATGAGGCTCGGGTCGGCCATCATGGCGCGGCTGCTGGCGGGCAGATCCGGATTATCCAACTCCAGCATGGCCCGCTCATCCAGCTTCAACCGACGGATGGTACTGCCGAACCCCTCCTCAAAGACCCGATCAAAGGCACCCGACTGGCGCGCCCGCTGCAATCCCAGCTCGATACGTTGTGCCAGCTCGGGATATTTGGGCGAGACAAAAAACAGCAGTGCCAGCGGATAACGGAATACCAGATGAGGCTCTATGGCCAAATCCGGATGTGACTTGAGCTCATCTTCTATTTCGATGACGGAGCGCAGGAAGCAGTCGAAACGCTGCTTGCGCAGCATGTTGAACAGGGCCTCATACAGGCTGCCGACCACGACCCTGAGACCGTTCGTCTTGAGTAGGCGGGTATCGGGCCAGGATCTGTGCTGGCCTATGGTGAGCCCGGAGTGATGCCAGTCAGCCAAGGAGTGGATCCTGGCAAACCGCCCCTCATCCCCCTGCCGGATGAGGCAGACCCGCCAGCCCAGCAACCCCTTCGCCAGCGGAATATGGATAGGAAGCAGGGTGCGTTCCCGCTCCTCATCGGGCGCGAATACCCCGATCTGCACCAGCTCGCCACCCTGCAACTCCTTGACGGCTCGTCCCTGCTCCATCGGCGGGCTGGCACTCAGGCGGTAGGGACCGTATTCGGGCACGGTCAGATCGAGCGACAGCCGCAGCAAGCCTGCCACGGCCGGATTGGGATGATCCAGCAGCAGGTTCCAGGCCCGAATGTGCGACTCGGCAGCCAGAGCACTCCCCGCAAAGAGTGTGATGCACCACAGCCAGACTCTGATCATGTACCTCGCCCCTCAGCGTTTCATGCACTCACTATAATGCGTGCGGGCCCGGTACTGAGCCCGGCCCCGCAGATGTGTGAGCCGCTTCGTGTCAAATCTGACAATGGTCATAACGAGATGGCAGTCACAGACTAGACTCTACGTTCAGCCTGAATGGAAGGAGCCTCGCCATGATGCGTCATCTGATCGAAATCAACAGCTCACAGCTGTTTGAAGAGTACCTGCAGAGTCTGGGCGTACCACAGACCCCGCTGGATCGGGAGCAGGATATCTATCTGCAGGAACGCCATCTGGCGGCGGTGCGCCAGATCCAGGGCAAGATGAAGTTTTATCTGCGAGTCAGCGCCCTCACCAAACAGTGATCCGCAACCGGTCACAGAACAGGCAGTCAAAGCGTATTAAACTGGCACCATCCGCCACCCACGGGAGTGCCCATGAAACCAAGCGGCCTGGATCGGCTCTTCAAACCCCAGTCAATCGCCGTCATCGGTGCCTCGACCAACCCGCAGAAAGCGGGTCATGTGGTGATCAGGCACCTGCTCGCGGGCCAGTTCAAGGGCCCCATACTGCCGGTCAGCCCGCACAACAAGGCCATCGCCGGCGTACTGGCCTATCCCGATATCAGCAGCCTGCCGCTCTCCCCCGACCTCGCCATCATATGTACCAAACGCGAACGGGTACTGCCACTCATCGAAGAGTTGGGCAAGAAAGGCGCCGGAGCTGCCATCATACTGGCTGCCGACTTCTCCATGCAGGAGAGATCGCAGCTCCAACAGCTGAGCCGCCAATACGACATTCGCCTGCTCGGCCCCAACAGCATGGGCATGCTGTTGCCGGGTCAGGGCATCAACGCCAGCTTTTCCCCCATCGCAGCCAAACCTGGCCAGGTGGCTTTTCTCTCCCAGTCAGCCGCCGTCAGCACCACCATCCTGGATTGGGCCAAGCAACATGAGCTGGGTTTCTCCGCCTTCATCTCCCTCGGCGATCACTGTGACATCGACTTCGGCCAGTTGCTGGATCAGCTCTCCCGCGATGGCACCACTCGCGCCATCCTGCTCTACATGGACAAGCTGCACGACGCCCGCCACTTCCTCTCGGCAGCACGGGCAGCCTCACGCAACAAGCCCATCCTGGTGCTCAAGAGCGGCCGCCACGATCCGGCCAATGGCCTCGACAACGTCTACGATGCCGCCATTCGGCGGGCAGGCATGCTGCGGGTGCGAGATACCCACGAGCTGTTTGCCGCGGTCGAGACCCTGAGCCACTCCCTGACCCTCAAGGGGGAAAGATTGGCCATCATCTCCAATGGCCGTGGACTGGCCAACATGGCGGTCGACGTGCTGCTGGAGCGGGGCGGCAAACTGGCCATGCCACCGCGGGACATCGGCAGTGATGCCGATATTGCCGCCTATCGGCAGGCGCTGGAGACCTTGCTGCAAGGGGATGAAGCCGACGCCATCCTGCTCATTCACGCCCCCTCCCTCACGGCGCGCGGAGCCGAGCTGGCCCGCAGCCTGATCGACTACGTCAAACAACATCCCAGGGCCAGGCGCTTCAATATCCTGACCAACTGGGCCGGAGAATACTCGGCGCAAGAGGGCCGCCGTCTGTTCAGCGAGGCAGGATTTCCGACCTATCGTACTCCGGAGAGCGCCGTCGCCGCCTTCATGCACATGGTGGAATACCGCCGCAACCAGAAGCAGCTGATGGAGACCCCTGCCTCCCTGCAGGGGGACAAGCTCAACGCCGAACTCTGCCAACAACTTATCCGCCAAGCGCTGGAGCGCAAACAGCTCACACTCGATACCCACCTGGTGCACCCCATACTGCAGGCCGCCGGGCTCTCTACTTTGCCGACCTGGATCGTCTCCGATGCCATCGAGGCCACTCTGACCGCAGAGCAGATCGGCTATCCGATCGCGGTCAAACTGCGCTCACCGGATATTGCCCACAAGTCTTCGGTGCACGGCGTCATGCTGAACCTGCGTACCTCGGCCGAAGTCGCCCAGGCAGCGGATGCCATTCTCGACAGGGTGAGGCAACACGACCCGGGAGCACGGATCGAGGGGTTGCTGGTACAACGGATGGCGCGCCGCAGCGGCGGGCTGGAGCTGAGGATCCGCCTGCAACAGGATCCTGTCTTCGGTCCCGTCATCCTTCTCGGCGAATCGGGGGCCGAGCCGCAAGAGATGGTGGCCGCACTCCCGCCGTTGAACCAGGCGCTGGCACGCTACCAGATCATAGGAGCCCTCAAGAGTCGCAAGATCCGCGAGCAGGCCACCCCCGAAAAACTCGATATCGATGCTCTCGGTCAGGTGCTGTGCCAGCTGTCGGAGCTGCTGCTGGCCTTCCCCGAGATCCAGGAGCTGGACCTGCATCCGCTGCAGGCATGCGGGGCCGAGATGGTCATCCTGGATGCCAGCCTGACGCTGATGCCTGTGGTGCAGGGACGCAATACACTGGCCATACGCCCCTATCCCACCGAACTGGAAGAGGGGGCCTGGCTCAAGGATCAGAGTCATGTTCTGCTGCGCCCGATCCGGCCGGAGGATGAACCTGCCCACAAGCAGTTTGTACTCAAGGTATCGGATGAAGACAGGTACAAGCGCTTCTTCGCCGACGTAGGGGAGCTGGGTCATGAAGAGCTGGCCCGCATGACCCAGATTGACTACGACCGGGAGATGGCCTTCGTTGCCGTCGGGCAGGACGGGGCCTTCAGCCAGCAGATCCTCGGGGTGGTGAGGGCCATTTCCAACCCGGACCTGTCCGATGCGGAGTTTGCCATTCTGGTACGTTCCGACCTGAAAGGACTCGGGCTCGGCAAGCTGATGATGGAGAAGATAGTGCGCTACGCCAGAGAGCGGGGCATTGGCCAGCTATCGGGCATGACCATGCCCAGCAATCGCGGCATGATCAATCTGGCCAAGCGGCTTGGCTTCAAGATCGACATCCAGCTGGAAGATGGGGTGGTCAACATGGAGCTACCCTGTGCCAATCAGGGCCAATGAAGAAGAGGATCAGCTGTTTATCGCTTATAAATGGCTGATTTCAGGCAATAAAAAAGCCCGCTCAAATGAGCGGGCTTTCAATGTTGGGTGCCTGGCAGTGTCCTACTCTCGCATGGCGAATGCCACACTACCATCGGCGCTACCGCGTTTCACTTCTGAGTTCGGCATGGGATCAGGTGGTTCCACGGCGCT
>NZ_CAWQWZ010000013.1:0-55822 GCF_963899305.1 Aeromonas sp. MR19 | reverse complement strand
CTCAGTCACCTGCTTGACGGCGGCCAGTTTAAATTCTTCCGTGTAACGTTGCTGCTTGCTCATAACACCTCCTGAATGACCTCAGTTTGAGGCTCTTGAGGTGTCTAGGAAAGTAGGGGCGATTCACCCCAAGAACCGTGACCTTTCACCTCAATCGGGTTGTCGAGAAGCTGGGGGCGAGCAGTAAAAGTCAGGCGATATCTTGGGCGCTCAAGCAGGGGCTGGTGCGGCTCAACATCGATACTGCGTTAGTGGGAAATATTGATAATTGTGACCAATAGTTCTGCCTGCCGCAATGTATTGCGCAATATGTAGAGTTTGATGCTGATAGTGCAACCATTGTTGGCTTGATGCTCTGTTTGGTGCAACATCTTGCTGCTGGTTGGGGCTGTGTCGTGGTGGGTGTTTGTAAGTTGTTGATAATTAACAGGTAAGTAAAGTGGCATGGTCACTGCTACAGGTTTGGTCGAGTGCTATCTCATTTAACCAATCTATCTAGGAGCATACTCATGCCAACTCCATGTTATATCAGCATCGAAGGTAAAACCCAGGGCAACATCACTGCCGCCGCTTTCACCTCTGATTCCGTCGGCAACATCTTCGTGCAAGGCCACGAAGATGAGATGCTGGTACAAGAGTTCCAACACGTTGTCACCGTACCGACTGACCCGCAATCCGGTCAGCCTGCTGGTCAGCGTGTCCACAAACCGTTCAAATTCACCGTCGCGCTGAACAAAGCCGTGCCGTTGATGTACAACGCCCTGGCCTCTGGTGAGATGCTGCCGAAAGTGACTCTGAAGTGGTACCGCACTTCCGTGGAAGGCAAGCAAGAGCACTTTTTCTCTACCGTGCTGACCGATGCCACCATCGTTGATATCGACTGCCAGATGCCGCACTGCCAAGACCCTGCGAAATCCGATTTCACCCAGCTGATCCAAGTCTCCCTTGCTTACCGCAAGATTGACTGGGAGCACACCGTTGCCGGTACCTCTGGTTCTGACGACTGGCGTGCCCCTAGCGAGGCGTAAGCCTGACTTTCTGATTTCGCTATTCCTTGTATTACGTTTTGTATCTTGTGGCCGGTGTGCAACCGGCCTTTATCCCGTGTTTCTCAGGTCAGTCTTTGGCTGCCGGAGCTTTTATGTTTTGCCATCCCCCTGTCTGGCTGCTGATGTAATGGGGATTACCGTGGTAGCGAGTGCGGGGGGATGGCAAAGCACACAAGAGGTTTTACGTTATGTGTCCCTCCATTGCATTGCTCGGTGACATTGGCACCGACCACGATGGCTTCCCGCCGACGCCGGTGATAGCCGCCAGCCCTGATGTATTCCTCGATGGCAAGCCTGTCGCTCGTCAGGGTGACCCGCTCGCGCCGCACGACAAACCCAACAACCCACCTCACCCACGCAGCATTGCCGGAGGCGTGAGCTCGGTGTTGGTTAACGGCAAGCCTATCGCCGTCACCGGCACAGCCGTGGATTGTGGTGGCGTGGTGATTGGTTCGGGTAGTGGGCAAGCAGGATAAGGAACAGAGTCATGGCACAGAGCACAGGATTACAATTTACCGTCAAGGTTGGCGCACTGGCTGACAGTACCTTTGTGGTCGCGAGCTTCAAGTTCGATGAGGGCCTAAACAGCCCATTTAGCCTTAAGCTGGAGGTGGCCAGCCAGCAACCGGACATCGACTTTGGTGCTGTGCTGGACCAGCCCTGCGAGCTGCTGGTGTGGTACAACGGCGAGCTGCAGCGCCGGGTCTGCGGGGTAGTGAGCGAGTTCGCCCAAGGGGACAGTGGCTTTCGCCGCACCCGTTACAGCCTGGAGGTCAAACCGGCCCTGTGGCGACTGGGATTGCGCCAAAACTCCCGCATCTTCCAGGCACAGAAACCAGACGAAATCCTCTCCATCCTGCTGCAAGAACACGGCATCACCGATTACGCCTTTGCGCTGAAAAATGAGCACGCCCAGCGAGAGTATTGCGTGCAGTACCGCGAGACTGACCTCGAGTTCGTCAACCGGCTCGCTGCCGAAGAGGGACTGTTCTACTTCCACGAATTCGAGCAAGGCAAGCATCGCATTGTCTTTGCCGACGATGCTGCAGCGCTAACCGCAGGCCCTGAGCTCTTCTTCAACCTCGGCAACCGCTCGCTGGAACAAGGCCCCTACGTGCGCCAGTTCCACTACCGCGAATCGGTCCGTCCCGCAGAGGTAGAGCTCAAGGACTACAGCTTCAAGACCCCGGCTTACAGTCTCTCCCAGAAGAAGATGGGGGTTGAACTAGAGCATCAACGGGATACCTACCAGCACTTCGACTATCCGGGCCGCTTCAAGCAGGACCCGAGCGGCAAGGCATTCACCCAGCACCGGCTCGATGCCCTACGCAATGACGCCATGATGAGCTCGGGTCAATCAAATTGCGCCGCCCTGCTGCCCGGTCAAACCTTCACCCTCTCCGAACACCGCAATGCCGCCCTTAACATCGCCTGGCAAATTGTCAGCATCACCCACACCGGCACTCAGCCGCAGGCGCTGGAAGAGGAAGGGGGCGATGGCCCTACCACCATCACCAATGCATTCTCGGTAGTGAAAGCCCAACAGACTTGGCGTCCGAGGCTTGAGCGCAAACCCATGGTGGATGGCCCGCAAATTGCCAGCGTAGTGGGCCCTGAAGGCGAGGAGATTTACTGCGACGAACATGGCCGGGTCAAGCTGCAGTTCCCGTGGGACCGCTACGGCAGTTCCAACGACCAGAGCTCCTGCTGGGTACGCGTATCCCAAGGATGGGCTGGCGGCCAATACGGCATGATGGCCATTCCGCGCATCGGCCATGAGGTTATAGTTAGTTTCCTTGAAGGGGACCCCGACCAGCCCATCGTCACCGGGCGCACCTTCCACGCCACCAACCGACCGCCTTATGAGCTGCCAGCCAACAAGACCCGCACAGTGCTGCGCACTGAAACCCATCAGGGCGATGGTTTCAACGAACTGCACTTTGAAGACCAGGCGGGACAGGAAGAGATTTACATCCACGGTCAGAAAGACCTGAACGTACTTATCGAAAATGATGCGGCCTGGCACATCAAGCATGACCAGTACACTGACATCGACAACGAGCGGGTCACCCGCATCAAGGCCAATGACCACCTGAGCGTGGAAGGCGAGAAGCGCGACTACATCAAAGGCGATTACTCCCTTACAGTGGACGTATCGCTCCACCAGAAAATCGCGCAGGCGCTGCTGGTGGAAGCTGGACAAGAAGTGCATTTCAAAGCGGGCAACAAGATAGTGCTGGAAGCTGGGTCAGAGCTGACGCTCAAGGTCGGCGGCAGCTTTGTGAAGGTTGACCCCAGTGGCGTCACCCTGGTCGGCCCTACCATCAAAATGAACTCCGGTGGTAGTCCTGGTAATGGTTCTGGCTGGGGTGGTCAAGCCCCCTCATTGCCGAAAGCTGTCGCGACCGAGCCGTCTCCCGAGCACGTCACTGTCGCACCAATGACACCAACGCAGACGAGTGCAGGAGCCTTGTTAAAGACGCTTCCGCCTATGGAGAAACCTGTCTGCATCCCTTGCATGCTGCGGGCAATGAGGCAGGGTGATGCCGTCGTACAGGGGGAATAATAATGCTACCTGACAAATTATGGTCTGATGATGCCTGCTACGTGTTGTTCGAAGGTGCAGAGCTGAACGGTGAATTACGAGAGACGTTGCTAGCCAACGAGGGCGGAGCCTTGCGCCCGCTCTTGATCCACCCGGATGTATTTGAACTGATTAATCTGGGCCCTTGGCTTTGGCACTGCCAACAAGCATCCGCCCCTTTGCTTGAGCAGATGATCGCCCAAGGGCTGGTACAGGGATTGATCCACAGTCAGCGTTCACTGGATGAACTCCAGCAGCAGTTTGCCATGGGATGCATGGTTGTGGAGCCGAAAGAGTGTCATAGTCAACTACTGCGCTTTTATACCTCATCAGCCTTACCCGTGATGCTGGCACAACGAGACTTGCCTTGGTATGCCTCTCTCTTTGGCGAGCTGACTGATTGGTGGTGTTACCATTGCGATGGTCAATGGATTCATCATTCGATTAACGTAGAGCTTGCCGAGTTGCAAGTGATTACCCTCACTAACGAACTACAAGCCGCTTTGCTGGGCGATCCTGAGGCGCCAAGATTGCTCGCTATGTGGCAAGGTAGCGTGCGTTTCCAACAATTCCCCGCCTGTATCCGCACTGATATGGTCTTGAAAGCACTAAAGAAAGCGGATGATGCCGGAGCCCCTTCATCTGCTCGTTTGATATGGGGGCTTGCTTGGCTGGAGGGCGGTAACCCTGCATTGACAGCCTTAAAAAACACTTTCCAAGAGAGGATGTGAATGAGCCGTTCCTTTTCTATCCGGATGTTTAATGCTGCTTGGGATCTGCTACCCCGTTGGGGGCGCTGGTTGGCAGGTGTGCTGTTTGTTGTTTATCTGGTATGGGCCTTTGCCATTAAAGAGAGCTTTGGTGGTGCATTTCTTGTTCTCAACAATCTAATGGATCGCCCCATCAGCTATCACTATGTCAATGGCAATATGGGCGGGAATGCCTTTGCCTTCGATGGCTTGAATGCTGGGGGGAAAATTGCAGGTCCTTACGATATATCGGGTAAGACCGTGACTATTGAATGGGAACTGGATATGACCCAAGCCCAAGCGGATGCGGGTTATCGTTTTGAGAAGCATAAGGTGACGCTGCCAATGCCTAAGCGCAAACAAGGGGACGAATATTTCTACACATTGATCATGCCAAATAATGAAGTCAAGGTACGTTGGTCACCCAAACCAGGAGCATTTGATGATGTGATCGCTACCTATCAGACGAGGAAATATTGATGCTCGATATGGATGACATTCAATGCCGTGAGGCTCGAGAAAAGAGCCTTCATCAAGCCGGTATCGGCACCTGTTCCTTGGCATGGCAGGTCGGATTTTTCTTTGATGGTATGCATCGTAATATCAATCAGGACAGCGCTGCGCACCGCCTTTCTAATGTCTCTCGTCTATTTCGGGCATATCCGGATAGAGAGATAATGGATATGGACTCCTCCTACCTTTATTCGGCAATTTATATCCCTGGGCTAGGGACCCCCCATGAAGATCAAGTGGCCGACCGGCTTTACAGCGTGATGGATAGCCAGTGGAACGCGCTGCCCGATAATTCCCTAGACAGCACCAGCAGTAAAGCCAAAGAGGCGGCGGTCGATGCGCTCTATGATGCCAACAAGAAGGATTGGTTTGATACCCTGTCACACAACCTGAGTGACCTTTTTAGCATCAAGACAGCTAAGGCTGTTATCACTGATACCGCAAAAGGCATTGCCAAGCAGGTGACATTGGAGGCGCTGCCCTCCCTGCGTGACCATCCAGTGGTGATGGAGCAGTTTATGACCGGCGTGGATGCTCGGATAGATGGCGCCAAGAACGTTTTTAAAAAGCAATTTTCCTCTGTTAAATCCAAGAACCAACTGCCCATCAAACTGATTCAGATCTCGGTGTTTGGGGCCGATCTGGGCGGTATTCTGGCTCGGCGCTTTATCGAAGAGCTGCTGGAAGAGGTCTGCAGCAAAGAGGGCGATGCGTACTCCTATGAGGGAGTTAAAATTGAGGTTACCTTTGCCGGATTGTTTGATTGCAGTCGCCGCAGCTCCTTTGATTCTGGCGATACCATGGCGGATGCGTTCAGCTTAGCTGGCTTGTTAGCTCGCCCGATTGCCGGGCCACTCGAGTGGATTGGCGGGCCCAAGGTCATTGATTTTAGCAAGCAGCTTCATCCGGCGGTCAAAAAGGCACTCCATCTGGTGGCAGCCCACGAACGGCGTGTCTACCGGCCCCTTGTGCCGCTCGGGCCGTTGAAATCCACTTGGCGGGAGGAGTTGCTGCCGGGGGTAAGCGAAGATATTACCGGTGGTTTGCTGCCCAATGAACAGCGCCCTAGTGCCGAGCTTTGTCGGGTTGCCCTGCATCAGATGTATAACGTCGCCCGTAGCGGGGAAGTTCCCTTTCCTAACTTTAAAAATTTGCAGGAGATATCGGCTAGAGTCGCGTCATATTTTGTAATGAATGACAATCTTGCAGGAAAATCGGTGCGTTTTTATAGCCGGAAATATATGCAAAAGGTGGGAGGTAACAGACCATCACGCCAAACGTTCGAACGTCACCAGCACATCTACGTCTGGTGGCTTGGCAGGCAATATGCCGAGTATAAAGCAAGGCTGGAAAATGCCAACTCGGAAGACCGTTCATGGCTGAAAGAGCGCTGGGGATGGCTTGAGTTCGTGCGTGACGAAGCGAAATATGTCGAACGAGCGGTGATCAATCCCAATGGTTATATCGCATACGCACAAGGCAGCAATGCACTCAAAATGGCAAAGACATTTCTGTATCCGTCTCAACAAGCCTTCCCTGAAGAGGTGGGCATCTTTTTTGCCTACTTTATGCATGACTTTGTCAGCTCGACAGCTTTTACCGCTTCCCCCACTGAGCAGGTAAAAATTAAAGACCAGTCTGAAACCATGATTAGTTCCCATCACTTCTTTCTACCCAGAGGGATCGAAGCGATTGAAGCAAGCGAAAAGGATCAAGTGGCATGAAGCAGTACCAAAACTGGCTGGCCCAGTATCTGATCTGTCGTCGTGATAACGACCATGCCATGGCCGCAGAATTGGCAGAGAGTATTTGTGTTTTCTGGAAGAGCAGAGACGATAAAGCCGAGCATTCCAAGTGGCAGAAGGTCTATCAGGATCACCGACAGAAAACCACCTGACAGGCAAGGCTAAAGGCCAGGGAAGGCGCCGCATCAGCTTTGTGCCCATCAGGTGGCTGCGTAGCATAATGGATCAGCCAGAAAGACAGCAGTTCCTCACCCGTCACTTTTTCACTCTGCGAAGAATTTTCCCATGAAATACCGTGCCTTATGGCTGGTGCTGGCGACCAGCATGCTTGCAGCCTGTACTTCCACTACGTCATTCACTGACGCCGAGCTATCCCAAGCCGCAAAGCAGGGGGATGGCCGAGCTCAATATGAGCTGGCCAAACGTTTGGCCAGCCGACCTGATTACCCCAACGCCATGCACTGGATGCAGCAGGCCGCAGAGCAGTCGGGCCCCTTGGCCGCCGATCAGCAGATCCGTGCTAACGCAGCATGGCAAATCGGTGACTGGTACCAGACTGGGCTCGGTGAGCCAAAAAATCCGGCGCTCGCTACACAGTGGTGGCAGCGTTCGGCTCATCTTGGTAACACCAATGCCAGCTATCGGTTGGGACTGATGTGCCAGGAGCAGCATCAGAGTCACCTAGTGAGTGAATGCCTCGATTGGTTCGAGCAGGCTGCCAAGCGGGAGAATGCCGAGTCACAGTTAGTCCTGGCCCGGTGGTACAGCAAACAACCGGGGGCTGATGCGGACGCCATCAAGTGGCTTGAGCGTGCTGCAGGACTGGGTAACCGTGATGCCCAGTACTTGCTGGGAGAGCGCTACCAGCAAGGTCAAGGGGTTGTCAAACGACCAGACCTTGCCCAACGCTGGAATGACAAGGCTGCTGCCCAGCAGCAACCGAATGCTTTATTGCTGCAAGCCAAACAAGCGTCTCCTACCGGCGCTTTCACAGCTTATCAACGAGCAGCTAGTGCAGGCTCTGCTGAGGCCGAACTCTGGCTAGGTATGGCTTATCTGGTAGGGAAACAGGTTCCCACAGACCCAGCCTTGGGGCGTTACTGGTTGGAACTGGCAGCCGGACACGGCTCCCATGAGGCTGAGTACCAACTGAGCTTGCAGCAGGTAGACCAGGATCAGCAGATCCACTGGTTAACTCAGGCTGCCGAGGGTGGTGTAACTCAAGCGTGGTTTGAGCTGGCGGAGCTACTGCATAAGCAAGGGGCTCTTGAGCAGGCCAGAGCCAGTTATGCCAAGGCCGCCCAACAAGGACACATTGCCGCACAGTACACCTACGGTGAAATGCTGCGTCTGGGGCAAGGTGGCAAAGAGGATTATGCACAAGCTCTCAAGCAATATCGCTTGGTGGCCCAGCAAGGTGACCGCATGGCCCAATACCGAATGGGAACACTGCGTGAGGAAGGGTTGGGCGCACCACGCAACCGGGTACATGCCTACGCCTGGTTGTCACTGGCCGCCACCGAAGGGATGACCGAAGCTGTGCAAGCTCGTGACGAGCTGGAGGCTGCGATGACCAAACCGGAAGTCAAACAGGCTCAAAAGCTGTCGGAGCACTGGTTTGGCAAGATGCCATTAACCGTCAGGAAAAGCTAAAAAAAGAACATAGAAGGAAGCAGCCCTGATGGCCGCTTCCTTCTTTTTTGGTCGGTAAATCACCAGTCACAAACTGAGCCCAGGCATCCATCATAGGCCGACGTTGGTCCGGCAAGTCAGTACGGTGGTGCGCAGCCTCCACTTTGTTCTGCACTGTATGAGCTAACTATCATTCAGCTAGATCCCGTGCATAGCCCTACTTGTTGAGGCAGTCCAGGAGCGAGAAATAAAAGTTCTGTGCAGGGTTAGACCAAGATAATCTGCACGTCCTTGGCCTTTATCTGCTCGATCACTGCTTTATCCGCATCCTTGCCGGTGATCAGAATGTCGATCTTGCTGGCGGCGCAAAACAGCATGCCTGCCCGTTGCCCCACCTTGCTGCTGTCGGCCAGTACCACCAGTCGGCCAACGTGGTTGAGCATTTTCTGCTCCGCCATGGCGGTCAGCATATCCATCTTGTAGAGACCATCTGCGGTGACGCCCTTGCCGCTGGTAAACATCCAGTGTCCGGCATAGAGGGATGAGATCTCGTCCTGTGGTGCCAGGGTGATGGACTGCGACTTGTTGTATTGACCTCCGATGATCACCACGCCGTCATGGTCATTTTCGATCAGGTAGTTGGCGAGCGGGAAGTAGTTGGTGATGACCTGAACATCCTGCCCGCAGATCTCCTGACCCAGCACGAAGGCGGTGGAGCCACAGTTGATGACCGCGCTTTCGCCCGGTTTGATCAGCGCAGCCGCCGCCTGGGCGATGCGCACTTTTTCGCTGTGATTGAGGCTTTCGTTGCTGTCGAGAGGAGACCAGTGGGCCTTTCTGGCCTGCATCAAGGCTTCGGCCCCGTTGCGCACCTTGCGCAGTTTGCCGGAGTCATTGAGCTTGTTGATATCGCGGCGAGCAGTAGCCGGAGAAATATCAAAGGCTTGCATTATGCTGTTGACCGACAGATGACGTTTCTGATTGAGCAATTCCAAAATGGCGTTATGGCGATGTGCTTCTGTCATATCATGCCTAATGATGATTTAATCTGATTGGGTGGTGATTATATCGCGCATATGTGTGGATGACAGCAACCTTGTTAACTCTTCTGGTGACGGGCGTTCAGGCGAGCGCCAGACCGGCTTGCTGGCTCAGTTCGACCAGGCGCGCCTTGGCCGTTTTCAGGTTGCTGGCCCACAGCGCATCCTTGGCCCACATCTCCAGCACCAGCGGCCCGTTGTAGCCGATTTTTGCCAGGGTGTTGAAAATCGCGGCAAAGTCGACCTCTCCCTCGCCAATCACCAGATCGCGGAACTGGCCTTGGCAACTGGTTGATACCTTGCGGGTATCTTTGAGGTGGATCTGCACGATATGGTCAGCGCTCAATTGCAGTTCGGTACAGGTGTCGTAGTTCCAGCCGGTGATATTGCCGACATCCGGGTAGGCCATAAAGTAGGGGGAGGGGATCTGCTTTTTCAGCACCTCAAATTTGCTGAGGGAGTTGAGGTAGGGGGTATCCATGATCTCCACACCCAGCATGATGCCTGCCCGCTCAGCCATCTTGGCCGCCACCTTCATCCCGTCGATGAAATGGCGGTGAGTCTTTTCGCTTTGCGGTTCGTAATAGACGTCATAGCCCGCCAGCTGGATGCAGCGAATGCCGAGCTTGTAGGCCAGATTGATCGCTTTTTCCATGATGATGGCCGCTTGCTCGCGGATGGTCGGATCCTGCGAACCGAACGGAAAGCGGCGATGGGCGCTCAGGCACATGGAGTGCAGCGGGAGGCTGTGCTGCTCGCACAGGTGTCTGAGCTGATAGATTTCGCTATCTGACCAATCCAGCCGCTGCAACTTTTCATCCGATTCATCAATGGATATCTCGATGAAATCAAAGCCAAGCTCCTTGGCCGACAGAATTTTCTCTTGCCACTCCAGGTCGGAGGGCATCGCTTTTTCATAAAGGCCAAGGCGAAAGGCATGGTCAAAGTGATGCATACAAGCTCCTACATTCAGATAGGGAAATAGCGGTTCAGTACCTCGAGGATCCCGCCCTCGTCGTTGCTCTCGCGGGTGACCCTGCTGGCCATCTGCTTAACCTCCGGCTCGGCATTGGCCATGGCGATGCCCATCCCCGCGAGGCAGATCATGGAGGTGTCGTTGTGGTTGTCGCCGATGGCGGCCAGGCGTGCCGGGCTAATCCCTTGCTGGTCCAGATACTCCTGCAGTCGCGCCCCCTTGCTGTTGCCGCGGCGGGCAAAATCAACCCGATTGGCCCAGGACTGCTCGCCACTGAAGTGCTCGCGTACCCATGGGTGGTTTGAAAAGGCCTGAATGGCGGAGATCTCTCCCTCTGCCACGAACTTCCAGACATGGCTGCTGGTTGCCAGCTCCTCTTCAAACGAGTGAACACTGGCCACCTGCGACTGGATCGGCGGCGTAAAGCCGTTGGCCCACTGCTGCAGAGTTGCCATGTAGTGCACCGGCTGATGAGCGGAGTAGACCATGCGGTCAGTGACATACATGACGATGTTGAGCCGGTGCTCCCTTGCCAGCGCGATAAAGCGTTGTGCCAGCGCATGGGGAATGGCGTTCTCTGCCAGCACAGCACGTTGGTCGTAGTCGTAAACGTAGGTGCCGTTGCAACAGATGATGGGAGTGGTCAGCGCCAGTTCGTGGTGATAGGGGTGGGCGGCCGTGTGGTGTCTGCCGGTGACCAGCATGACGGTGGCCTGCTCCTTGATCCTCATGATGGCCTCTTTGACGGCCGGCATGATGGTGTGAGCACTGGTCAGGGTGGTGCCATCGAGATCGAGGGCCAGGGCGTGATAGCGCATCGTCTGATCTTCTTGTTATCTGGTGAGGGAGTGGGCAATAGAGGAGGTGATTGAGATGACGCCTTGCTGGCCCAACTCAATCACCATCCCTCGTATTACCCGATGTACGACAGTCTGTGCTTACAGGAAGGATTTGTAAGGCAGCTCCGGCTCGTCGATGAAGATGTCATCGAACCCGCGCGGGTGCTGGTAGTGCAGCTTGCTCTGGTCGGTCGGGAAGGTGTATTTGCCACCGACTTGCCAGAAGAAGGGGCTGAAGCGATAGCCGAGGCGATCTTTTTTCATGTTCCAGAGCACTTCGATCTCGCGGGGATCGCTTTGGAAGTTGGCCCAGATATCGTGGTGGAACGGGATCACTACTTTGGTGTTGAGGGACTCTCCGGCCCGCAAGATGTCTGATGAGGTCATCTTGTCGGTCACGCCGCGCGGGTTTTCGCCATAAGAGAGCAGCGCCACATCGATCTGGTAGTCATTGCCGTGCTTGGCGTAGTAGTTGGAGTAGTGGGAGTCACCCGAGTGGTATAGGTTGCCCCCGGAAGTTTTGACCAGATAGTTCACCGCCCGATCATCCATACCATCCAGAATGCTCTTGTCGGTGGAGGAGACACCTGCCGGCAGGGTGACCAGCGCGGTGCGGTCAAAGGCATCGAGTACCTGGATCACGATGTCACCCACCGGGATCTCGTCACCCACGCGGGCCACCACACAACGCTCGGCAGGCACACCCCAGCGCAACCAGAGATCGACACAGGCTTTCGGGCCGATGAACTTCACATGCTCACCACAGTTTTGCAGCACGGCAGCCGCCACATTGACATCGATATGGTCGGCATGATCGTGGGTAGCGAGCACTGCATCGATATCTTTAATCCCGAAAGGATCGAGCACGAAAGGTGAGGTTCTCAGGTTGGGTTGCAGCTTGCGAACGCCCCCCATCCGCATCATCTGGTGCTGCTTGTTCATATACGGATTGCCATGGGTTCGCTTGCCCGTGCCGCACCAGAAGTCGATGGAGATGTTGGTATTGCCGGCAGACTTCAGCCAGATACCGGTGCAACCCAGCCACCACATGGCGAAGGTGTTCGACTTGACCTCTTCCTGCTCAATCTCTTCATTCAGCCAGGTGCCCCACTCGGGGAAGGTGCTGAGGATCCACGATTCACGGGTGATTTCTTCAATCTTGCTCATCTGACATACCTTTTCTGGTTTGGATGGTTCACGCAGTGGTGATTCATCGGGTGATGACATGGCTTGCATGGTTGCGAGCCAGTGATTCGTTTTGATTGGTTATGACTATATTATCGCTTTTTGTGATTATCAATGATTGTCGTGATTGTTTTGTGAGATTAATGGCGGCATATCACAATCAAGAGATGAGCATGTCTTTAAGTATCTGTATTTATTGACTTTACTGACTTTATACGTATTTGTGGGGATTTTTCGAATCCTTTTAGGCGGTTTTTAGGGTCCTTTTAACCGAAATTTTACATCCTGATGCTGGAAAAAAGAGATTCTCTCGGCCTGGATCTTCATCACAATAAATCATTAAATGACTATGTATGATTGCTTTAGATTTCACAGTGAGTGGTGACAGTTGAATCTGCTCGCGGGGCGTCAGGTAAAGCAATGCCCATATGAATGGTGAGATGTCTGCACCAATCCAATAGCAATGAGTTGTCCTCATCTGGACGGAGCATAAATATGGAAACCCTCTACAACGCTTTTTACATCTTTTACAGTCAGGTGATGACCAAGGCCCCCCTGCTGTTGGGGCTGGTGACCTGTATTGGCTACCTGTTGCTCAAGCAGGATGGCACGACGGTCGTCAAGGGGACGGTGAAGACCATCGTCGGTTTCATGCTGGTGCAGGTGGGCGCCAGTACGCTGGTGGCCGGCTTCAAGCCGGTGGTGGACAAGATTGCGGAATATCATCACCTCACCGGTTCAGTGATTGACCCCTACACCACCATGATGGCGACCATGGAGACCATGGGGGAGAACTACTCCTGGGTCGGCTATGCGGTATTGCTAGCCCTTGCCCTCAATATTCTGCTGGTATTGCTGCGGCGCTATACCGGGATCCGCACCATCATGCTGACCGGTCACATCATGTTTCAGCAGGTGGGCCTGATCGCGGTCTTCTATATGGTGATGGGCGCCTCGATGTGGGAAACCATCCTCTATTCCGCCGTCATCATGGCGCTCTATTGGGGGATCTCCTCCAACATCATGTTCAAGCCAACCCAGGAAGTGACTGGTGGGGCGGGGTTCTCCATCGGCCACCAGCAACAGGTCGCCTCCTGGATTGCTACCAAGGTGGCGCCGAAACTGGGCTGCAGGGATGAGAGCGTCGACCACCTGAAACTGCCAAAGTGGCTGCACATCTTCCACGACAGCATCACGGCGACCGCCATCGTGATGACCCTCTTCTTCGGCATCATCCTGCTCTCGTTTGGCCTCGATAATTTGCAGCAGATGGCGGGTCAGACCCACTGGTCCATCTACATTCTCGAGACTGGCCTCAAGTTTGCGGTCGCCATTCAGGTCATCGTGGTGGGGGTGCGGATGTTCGTTGCCGAACTCTCCGAGGCCTTCAAGGGGATCTCCGAACGGGTCATCCCCAACGCTGTCTTAGCAATCGATTGCGCTGCCATCTACGCCTACTCGCCGAATGCCATGGTCTTTGGCTTCATGTGGGGGGCCATCGGTCAGTTCCTTGCGGTGCTTGCCCTGCTGGCATTCCAGGCGCCCATCATGATTATCCCGGGCTTCATTCCCATGTTCTTCTCCAATGCCACCATAGGGGTGTTTGCCAACCACTTTGGCGGCTGGCGCGCGGTGATGAAGATCTGTTTCGTGATGGGGATCATCGAGGTGCTGGGTTCTGCTTGGGCTATCCATCTGTTCGCGGTCAATGGCACCAGCTTTAATGGCTGGATGGGCATGGCTGACTGGGCGCTTGTGTTCCCGGTGATTATGCAGGGGCTCTCCTTCTCTTCCATGTTCTTCGTGGTGTTGCTTGCCGGCGTCGGGGTCTACATGTACTTCGCTTCACGCACCCTGCGCATGGAAGAGGATATGGCCGTCCCAGGTGCCGCCGCGGCAGAAGACACGGCGGATTTGCCAGCCTTGCTAGCCGAGGGTACCAAAGGGGGAAATGCAGTGCGGATCCTGGCGGTATGCGGCAATGGCCAGGGCTCCTCCATGATGATGAAGATGAAGATCGGCAAGTTTCTCGAGCAGCGTGGCGTGCCCCATGTCATGGACTCCTGCGCCGTGGCCGATTACAAAACCAAGCTGCAGACCACTGACATCATCGTCTCTTCCAAGCATCTGGCTGGCGAGATGAGCCCCGGTGAGGGCAAATTCGTGCTGGGGGTGCAGAACATGCTCAACCCCAATTCGTTTGGTGATGAACTGCTGGGCATCATCAAGAACAACTTTGCAAATTAAGCCGATGAGCCTCGCTGCACTCGGCAGCGGGCAAAAGGAGAACAAGATGAAATTCAAACAATCTCTGATGGAAAACGACTCTGTATTGCTCAACGCGGCCGCCGCCGATTGGCGCAGCGCCATCAAACTGGGGACCGACATGCTGATCCGCTCCGGCGCCGTGGAGCCTCGCTACCACGATGCGATCATCGGCAGCATTGAAAAGGTGGGGCCCTATATCGTGATTGCTCCCCAGTTCGCAATGCCCCATGCGAGGCCGGAAGATGGGGTCAATCGCACGGCGTTTGCACTGGTCACTCTGACCACGCCGGTGAAGTTTGAAGGGGAAGAGGAGCCGGTGGATGTGCTAGTGACGCTGGCGGGCAGCACCTCGGATGAACACATGGAGGGGCTGATGGAGGTCACTCAGGTGCTGGAGGATGAACACAGCGAGAGCGGGATCAACCTCGACAAGCTGCGAGCATGCCAGAGCACGGCAGATGTATTCAAGGTCATTGACCTGGCGCTGGCTCAAGTGGCCTGAGGCACCCAACGCGGCCCCGCAAGGGGCTCAGGAGAACGGAATGTACAACTCATTGAAAGAGGCTGTATTGGAGGCCAACCTGCTGCTGCCCCGATACGGTCTGGTTACCCTGACATGGGGCAATGTGTCCCAGATTGATCTCAGCCTGGGCGTGGTGGCCATCAAGCCGTCCGGGGTCTCTTACGACAATATGACCGTTGACGATATCGTGGTCGTTGATCTGGAAGGCCGGATCGTCGAGGGGCATTTATCCCCATCCAGTGATACCGCAACCCATCTGGTTTTATATCACGCATTCAAGGGTATTTCCGGTATTGTGCACACCCATTCCCGTCATGGCACTATTTGGGCACAAGCGGGTATGGATATTCCGGCATTGGGCACGACCCACGCCGATTATTTTTATGGGGATATTCCCTGCACGCGTTCGCTGACTGAAGATGAAATCCGTGTTGATTATGAAAAAAATACTGGCAAGGTCATCGTCGAAGAGTTTCAGCGTCGGGATCTGGATCCGCAGGCCTTGCCTGGTGTGGTCATTACCGGCCATGCCCCATTTTGCTGGGGCAAGAGCGCGCTGGATGCGGTGCACAATGCGCTGGTGCTGGAGGAGGTCGCGACCATGGCGCTGGCAACCAGAGCGTTGAATCCGGCCATCCATATTGCGCAGGAGTTGTCTGACAAACACTATTTCAGAAAGCATGGTGAGAATGCTTATTACGGCCAGCGTTAATCAGTCGACCCGTCATTTAAATTGCCCATCTATTTATGTTAGTGATGTCAGGCTACGGCCTTTTATCGACTTTAAATCAATGGGCCAATGAATCCTGCCAACGTTTTAAATTAAGGAAAGATAGTATGACCAAGCCAATGTTACAGATTGCTCTGGATTCCACCGACCTAGCTACCGCCGTAGATATTGCCGATCGCGTCGCCGGTTATGTCGAGGTCATCGAGGTCGGCACGATTCTGGCTTTTGCGGAAGGCATGTCTGCGGTACGCACCATGAGCGAGCGTCACCCTGATCACATCATTGTGTGCGATATGAAGACCACCGATGGTGGTGCCATTCTAGCCCGTATGGCCTTCTCGGCCGGTGCTGACTGGATCACGGTATCTGCCGCTGCGCACGTCGCCACCATTGCTGCCTGCAAGAAAGTCGCGGATGAGTTTAGCGGGGAGATCCAGATCGAGATTTATGGCAACTGGACGCTGGATGATGCCAAGCAGTGGGCCGATATGGGGATCACCCAGGCTATCTATCACCGTTCGCGGGATGCCGAGCTGGCCGGTGTCAGCTGGACTCAGGCCGATTTGAGCAAGATGCGGGCACTCTCCGAACTGGGGCTGGAGCTGTCGATCACCGGCGGTATCGTGCCGGAAGATATCCATCTGTTTGAAGGGATCCGGGCCAAGACCTTTATCGCCGGACGGGCACTGGCCTCAGAAAGCGGCCAGGCAACCGCCGAAGCGTTACGACGCGAGATCAACAAATATTGGTAACGTGTTACAACCGCCACCGGAGTGGGGTCAGAGTCCGCTCACAATCAATTAGAGTAGAGATGACTAAAGTGGAAGTTAAACAAGCGCAGAAACTGTCGGAGCATTGGTGTGGCAAGATGCTATCAACGGCTAAGAAAAGCTAAAAAAAGAACATAGAAGGAAGCGGCCATAAGGCCGCTTCCTTCTTATTCAGTTGGCAAATCACCAGACACAAACTGAGCCCACGCATCCATCATGGGACGACGTTGGTCCAACAAGTCAGTGCGGTGGTAAGCAGCTTCAACCTTGTTCTGCACCGTGTGAGCTAACGCTCGTTCAGCGAGATCTCTCGCATAGCCTTGCTCGCTGCGCCAGTTCCGAAAGCTGGAACGAAAGCCATGAGCAGTTGCCATTCGGCTAGGAGTACAGCTCTCAGCTTTGGTTCTTCTCAGAAACATCGTCAGCACTGTGTCTGAGAGCGATACCTGATCTCTGGGAGAGGGAAATACCAACTCATCATGTAACCCCTGCAACCCCTTCAGGATCTCGATAGCTCGAAGAGATAACGGAACACGATGTAGTTGCTTGGCTTTCATACGCTCAGTAGGTAGGGTCCAGATCCTTGCTTCCAGATCTACTTCAGACCATGTCATTGCTCGGACTTCACCTGAACGGCAAGCTGTCAGGATCAAGAACTCCAGCATGGAGCGGGTTACATCGCATCGTTGTGTTGTTCTCAGATGTTGCTGAACAAAAGCAGGTATATCACGCCAGGGCATCGCAGGCTGATGCTCTACTCGCACTGACTTGCTTGGCTGAGCCGGTAGTAAGTGGTTCACCACATCCACCGGGTTTGCAGAGGTATAGCAGTGAGCCCATGCCCAAGCCATCACTGCGTGTAGGCGCTGCTTAACACGGCTTGCTGTTTCCGGGATCGTCAGCCATATCGGTTGCAAAACGGAAGCGATATGAGCTGGGGTGATGGCATCAATAGAGATAGGGCCAATGGTAGGAAAGGCATACTGTTCCAATGTGGTGATCCATTGCTTGCCGTGCTTGGGGTTCTTCCAACCAGGTAACAAGCTTTCGTAGACGAGTCTGGCGGATGCTTCCAATGTCGGGATCTTCGGCTTGTTCTGCTCTTGTTGCCGGAGTTCTAGCGGATCCAGATTATTCGCCAACTGTTCTCGCATGAGCTGTGCGTCTCGCGCTGCATCAGCGATGGAGATCTCGGGGTAAGTCCCGAGGCCAGCGTTACGCCGTTTCTTCGTCAGTGGGCTGACATAACGGAACACCCACTTTCCTCTGCCCTTGACGGTGGAGGGGTGTAGCGTCAATCCGGTGACGCCGCCATGAGCAAGGGGCTTATCTTCAGGCTTGATGGTGCGGGCTTTGGTATCGGTGAGGATTGCCATCAGGTAACCTCCTTGAGAATTGAATATGCCACTCAGTATGCCACCAAGCATGCGCAGTGGTAATATGTGATTGGGATGGATTGGACTATGTTTGTTTCTAATTTATTGATAGTAAATGGCTTTCTGGATTAGCGTGGAGTTGGTTGGACTTAATTACGGCGGGCACCTCCTCCGCCATCTTTAGAGAAGCCCCAGACAACCTCGTTGTCTGGGGCTTTTTGCTGCCTGTGATTGGACTTTTCATCCGTTGTCAGGGATTGAGCCTGTTCGCCAGAGCAGTACCAGCAGGGTGAGCAGACAGAAGGCCGCGCCCGTGTAGAAGGTAAAGGCCGCGCCCAGGCTATCCCACATCCAGCCCGCCACCAGGCTGGCCAGCAGCATGGCGAGGCCGCTGACCAGATTGAAGAGACCATAGGCGGTGCCGCGCAGATCAGCGGGTGCCGTGGCGGCCACCATAGCGGCCAGCAGCCCCTGAGTCATCCCCATGTGCACGCCCCACAGTGCCACCCCCGCCAGCATGACGGCCCAGTGGGTACTCGCGGCCAGGGTCAGGTCGGCCGCGATCAACACCAACACTCCCCATATCAGCAGCCAGGTGTGAGGCAGGCGATCCGAGAGGCGACCGAACGGGTAGGCCGACAGGGCATAGACCAGGTTCATCACCACCATGACCAGCGGCACCAGGGCCAGCGGTACGCCGGTCTGCTGGGCGCGCAGCACCAGAAAGGCTTCGCTGAAGCGGGCCAGGGTGAACAGGGCGCCGATGACGACGACCCACAGGTACCCCACTCCCAGCCGGCGCACATTGTCGCGCCGCAAGGGATTGCTGCGCACGGCGGGCCCGGGCTGTGCGGGTTCGCGCAGGCCGATGGCGAGCAGGGTGACCGAAGCCAGCCCGGGTATGACGGCCAGCCAGAAGATGGCGCGAAAATCGTCGTGCCAGAGCAGCATCAATCCCACCGCCAGCAGGGGGCCGAGCAAGGCGCCGACTGTGTCGAGGGATTGGCGCAGGCCGAAGGCGGCGCCGCGCAGCGCAGCCGGGGTGAGGTCGGCTACCAGCGCATCGCGGGGTGCGCCCCGAATGCCCTTGCCGACACGGTCCAGCAGTCGCGCCGCGAGTACGAGTCCGCTGCCGGATGCCATGGCAAACAGCGGCTTGGTGAAGGCACCCAGCCCGTAACCCAGCAGGGCCAGCCCCTTGCGTCGCCCCAGATAGTCGCTCAGGGTGCCGGAGAAGACCTTGACCATCAGCGCCGTGGCTTCCGCCGCCCCTTCGATGAGGCCGACGGTGAGGGCGCTGCTGCCGAGCACAGTCACCATGAAGAGTGGCAACAGGCTGTGGATCATCTCGGACGAGATATCCATCAGCATGCTGACGAAGCCCAATACCCAGACACCGCGCGGGATCTGGCTCAGGGGTGTGTGACGGGACGAGTGCGGGATCATGGTGATTTGCCTTGCACGGAAGCGGCTCTCTCAGAGCATAGTCAGCCGCGCTGCCCGCCGAAGGTTGAGGGCTGCGCCGTCTTATCAAGAGCGCAGGAAAATGGGACAGGCTGGCGCAGCAGCCTGTCCCGATGGCAGGGGTTATTGCTCTATATCGAGCTCGGCATTGGCCAGGCGTCTGTGCTGGATGGTCGAGATCAGCACCAGTACGGCGATGGCGGCCAGCAGGGTAAAGGAGGCGGAATAACGGCTCAGCTCCAGCCCTCCCTTGCTCAGCGGCTTGTCCAGGAAGTCGCCTACTACTGCGCCCAGCGGCCTGGTCAGGATGAACGCGGCCCAGAACAGCAGGGTACGCGATACCCGGGTCAGGTAGTAGGTTGCCACTATGGCCACCAGCATGCCGCCAAACAGCACGGCACTGCCTGCATAGCCAAAGCCGGCTTCATCCGCGGTCCAGTCACCCAGTGCCGTCCCCAGAGTTTGGGAGAACATGATGGTGATCCAGTAGAACATCTCGGTACCGGGCGTGGTGACGCTGCCGGTGGAGATGTTGCCCTGAAACTTGTACCAGGTGAAGAAGGAACCCATCAGCAACAGGAACAGCAGGGTGGAGCCGCCAGCATAACCGAGCCCAAGCGAGCGATCGGCAAAGTCTGCGAGCGTGGTGCCGACCGTGGTGGTGGCTATGATGGTGGTCCAGTAAAGCAGGGGTTTATAGGAGGTCGCCGCGATTTGGGCGCTGACCGATACAAAGAAAATGACGGCAAAGATCGCCGTTCCTACCAGATAACCGAGATCCATCGACATTGAGACGGCGTCGCCACCGGTTTCTCCCAGCGTGGTTGCCAGAATTTTGATGACCCAGAATGCCAGGGTGATCTCTGGCACCTTGCTGATTGCTGCGTTGCTGTTGCTATGCATGTTAACCCTCTCTCGCTGATGCCGTTCGACGAGGACTCGTCAGGGCACAGCGTCGCCGAGAAGTCTTAAGCAAGTGTTAAGAGGCAGGGAGCGCATCACTATTTTTATTGCGCGCGGCGCAGCCCTCACTGAGGGCAGGGGGCCTTTTGGTATATCCATGGCGGTGGGCCGCTCTTTTTTTGAGCGGTCATTTATCATGGGCTGCTTAATTTTTCCTTAAGTATTGTGGGTTAGCCTGCATCTTTCTTGGCATTTATTGACATGACTCACATTATTAGGGGTGTCTGAAAATATCCTGCCCGGTGTCTTCATGGCTCTGTTACCATCCGGCGCCAAATATTTAAACACCAACATGAATAAGTATTTTAACGGTGTAATAAAGGCGCCAAATATTTAAACACCAACATGAATAAGTGTTTTAAAGGTGTAATAAAGAAGTGTAATAGGGAGATATACATGCCTTCTTTTCTTAAAATAAGAATTGTTCCATTTGTTTTTCTGTTGGCATTCCTCTTTGCCTTTCTGCTCAACTGGTCAGTTTTGCTGCATTTCTATGAAATATTGACCCAACTTGAACACGTCAAGCTCGGGTTTGCCATTTCCATTCCCGTCGTATTGGTTGCGGCCCTGAACTTTGTATTCATGCCCTTTTCCGTACGCTATTTCATCAAGCCTTTCTTTGCCTTCCTGTTTATCACGGGGGCCATCGCCAGCTACACCATGATGAAATATCGGGTGCTGTTTGATGGCGACATGATCCAGAACATCTTTGAAACCAACCAGAGCGAGGCTCACTCCTACCTGAGCATGCCTCTCGTCAGCTGGGTGCTGCTGGCCGGGGTCTTGCCCGCCGTGCTGCTGTTTTTCATCAAGATTGAGTATCCGGCGAAGTGGTATCAGGGTCTGCTGCAACGGGGACTCTCCATGCTGGTATCCCTGCTGGTATTGGGGCTGATAGCCGCGGCTTATTATCAGGATTATGCCTCGGTCGGTCGCAACAACCAGACCCTGAATCGGGAGATAGTCCCGGCCAACTACATGTACAGCACCACCAAATACCTCTACAAGCGCTATCTGGCCGAACCCATCCCCTTCAAGCGCATGGGGGATGATGCCAAACGGGTGAGCAAGGCCGACAGGCCGACCATGATGTTCCTGGTGGTGGGGGAGACGGCCCGCGGCAAGAACTTCTCCATGAACGGCTATCACAAGGAGACCAATCCCTTCACCAGCAAGCAGGCGGGGATCATCTCCTTCAAGGATGTGCGCTCCTGCGGCACGGCGACGGCGGTCTCTGTGCCCTGCATGTTCTCCAACATGGGGCGCAACGAGTTTGATGGCAATGTGGCACGCAACAGCGAAGGCTTGCTGGATGTGCTGCAAAAGAGCGGCATCTCCATCTTCTGGAAAGAAAACGACGGCGGTTGCAAGGGGGTCTGTGATCGGGTGCCCAACATGGTGGTGAAGCCGCAGGATCACCCCAAATTCTGTGACAAGAACACCTGCTATGACGAAGTGGTGCTGGAGGGGCTGGACGATGAACTGGCCGCCATGAAAGGGGACAAGCTGGTGGGTTTCCATCTGATTGGCAGCCATGGGCCTACCTATTACAAACGCTATCCGGGTTCCCATCGCCATTTCCTGCCGGACTGCCAGCGCAGCGATATCGAGAATTGCAGCGATCAGGAGCTGGAAAATACTTACGACAACACCATACGTTATACCGATTACGTGGTCGCCAGCATGATCGACAAGCTGAAGAAATACGAAGACAAGTACAATACTGTGCTGGTCTATATTTCGGACCATGGGGAATCATTGGGAGCTCTGGGTCTCTATCTGCACGGCACGCCCTACAAATTTGCTCCGGACGATCAGACCCGGGTGCCTATGCAGGTGTGGATGTCGCCCGGTTTCTCCCGGGACAAGGGGGTCAATCTCGATTGCCTGCAGCAACATGCGGCCAGCACTCGCTACTCTCATGACAACTTATTCTCGTCCATGCTGGGGATCTGGGATGTAAATACGGCGGTATATGACAAGCAGCTGGATATGTTCAGCCAGTGTCGAACGGTTCAATAATGAGCCAATGATAAAAAGGGGAGCCTGGCTCCCCGTTTTATTTGGGGATTGCCGGGCCATGGCTGTTGTCTGGCTGATGTGTATTCCTGCTGGTCGTTTGTTGGACCGCGTGTATGATGAGCCTGCTGGTTATTTATTCGCCAGTGAAGGCGGTGTGATTCACGGGGAGCAAGCCACCTTATTGCAGGCGAATTAATCTGCCTGCGACTGAGTAATTTATTCTTCTGCCAAGGCTCGTCTTTTCCAAAAAAGTCGATATAAAGTGGGATGTCATGACAAGCCGGGTTCGCGTGACGGGGCAGGGCACATATTGCATGTGCCATATGCCGGTCGCGGGCTCGCAACATGGTCAATCAAAGGTCAAGGCACGGGGCATTCCCCGTCGCTGGCGGCAGTTTTCAGCAACATGATGCGGGCAGCCATGATCCGCGTCGGTAGGAATTGGCAATGCGGCGTCATCTGTTCACCTGGTTAGGCCCGTTATGTAGCTTGTTGTTGTTGGGGGCGGCACTGGCCGTCCTCTATCGTCTGACTCATCTCTGGCACTGGCACGATATCCGGCTGGCCATCTGGTCCTTGCCGATACCGCTGCTGGGCGGGGCCCTGTTGCTGACGCTGCTCAGCTATGCCTGTCTCTGCTGCTATGACATGCTGGCGGTGCATGCCCTCGGCAAGCGCCTGCCCTGGCAGCAGGTGGGGGTCACCTCCTTCATCGCCTACACCTTCTCCAATACCCTGGGGTTTGCCCTGCTGACCGGCTCGTCGGTGCGCTATCGCATCTACTCTTCGCTCGGGCTCGGCACCGGGGAGGTGGCCCGGGTCATCGTCTTCTGCTCAGTCACCTTTTTCCTCGGCCTGCTGGCCTGGGGTGGCAGTGCCTTGCTGGTGGGGCAGGCCTCCACCCTGTTGCCGAGCTGGCCGCTGTGGGCCGATCGGCTGCTCAATCTGGCGGGGGGAATGGCGCTGTTGGCCGTGCTGGCCTACCTGTTCTGGCCAAAACCGGCGCTGACCTGGCGTGGCCACCAACTGGTGCTGCCTGTGTTCAGGACGCGGCTGCTGCAACTGCTGGTGGCGCTGCTGGACTGGATGGCGGCGGCCGCCGTGCTCTATGTGCTGTTGCCGACGGACAGCGTCCCCTATCCCGTGCTGCTCAGCGCCTTCGTGCTGGCCAGCTTCCTCGGGGTGCTGGCCCATGTGCCCGGCGGGATCGGGGTGTTCGAGGCGAGCATGAGCCTGCTGCTCGCCAAGTATCTGCCGGTGGACAAGCTGCTGGCCTCCCTGCTGCTCTATCGCTGCATCTATTACGTGCTGCCCTTCCTCTGTGCCCTGCTGCTGTTTACCAGCCAGGAGCTGTTGCAACAGCGGGCCCGCTGGAGCCGCCTGCAGGGCATAATGGCGGCGGTGCGCGAGTTCCTGCCGGCGCTGATCAGCCTGGGCGCCTTTGCGGCGGGCAGCCTGCTGCTCTGTTCGGGCATGATCCCCACCATGCGCGGGCGCATCGAGATCCTCTTGCAGGTATTGCCGCTGCACCTGCTGGAGCTCTCCCATGTGCTCGGCAGCGTCAGCGGCGCGCTGTTGATCCTGCTGGCGCGCAGCCTCTACCGGCGCCACGATGCCGCGTTTCGCATCACCCAGCTGCTGCTGGCGCTGGGGATGATCTTCTCCCTGCTCAAGGGGTTTGACTGGGAATCTACCCTGCTGCTCGGGCTGTTTTTGCTCATCATCACCCCCTGTCGCGCCCTGTTCTATCGCAAGGGCTCCCTGCTCCACGCCCAGTTCACCCCGGGCTGGCTCATCTCTGTGGGCGCCGTGCTGCTGGGGGCGCTCTGGCTGCTGCTCTTCTCCTACCGGCAGGTGGAGTATGACCACGCCCTCTGGTTCCACTTCTCGCCCCATGGCGCCGCCTCCCGTGGCCTGCGGGCCATGGGCAGCGTGGTGGCCGTGCTGGCCGTGGTCGGGGTGGCGCAACTGCTGGCGCCGCTGCGGGTCTCGGGTCGCAAGCCGGAGCCGGAGGAGCTGGCCCGGGCCCAGGCGCTGGTGGTGCGCGAGGGGGGCTGTCATGGCTACCTGGCTCAGCTTGGCGACAAGTCGCTGCTGTTTCACCCCGGCGGCGAGGCGTTTCTCATGTATGGCGTTGAGGGGAATGGCTGGATCGTGATGGGGGATCCCATCGGCCAGCCCGAGCTTATCGAGGAGCTGCTGTGGCAGTTTCGCGAGCTGTGCGATCAGCACGATGCCAGCCCGGTGTTCTATCAGGTGTCGGCCCGCTACCTGCCGTTCTATCTCGAACTGGGGTTGATCCCGTTCAAGCTGGGGGAGGAGGCCATCGTCGATCTGCCGGGCTTCGATCTGGCTGGCAGCCGGCTGCGCAACCTGCGCCAGAGCCATGCCAAGGGCAAGCGGGAGGGGCTGTCGTTCGAGGTGGTGGCGGCAGATCAGCTGCCGGCGCTGCTGCCCAGGTTGAAGGAGGTCTCCGATACCTGGCTGCAGAGCAAGCAGGGCAAGGAGAAGGGCTTCTCGGTCGGCAGTTTCGAACCCGACTACCTCAGCCTGAGCCCGGCAGCGCTGGTGCGGCACAGCGGGCAGATAGTCGGTTTTGCCAACCTCTGGGTCAGCGACAACAAGGAGAGCCTCTCCATCGATCTGATGCGCTACAGCCTGGACACGGGTACGGCGCCCAT
Source organism: Aeromonas sp. MR19 (assembly GCF_963899305.1). Taxonomy (NCBI): domain Bacteria; kingdom Pseudomonadati; phylum Pseudomonadota; class Gammaproteobacteria; order Aeromonadales; family Aeromonadaceae; genus Aeromonas; species Aeromonas sp. MR19. Next base: position 30,713 of record NZ_CAWQWZ010000013.1, on the reverse strand, counting down.
CATGGACTTTCTGTTCGTCGAGCTGCTGCTGTGGGGCAAGGCCGAGGGCTATGCCAGCTTCAACCTCGGCATGGCGCCCATGTCCGGCTTCAACGACCATCCCTTGAGCGGTTACTGGACCCGGCTTGGCAACACCATCTTTACCCGTGGCAGCCGTTTCTACAATTTCCAGGGGCTCAGACGCTACAAGGAGAAGTTCTCTCCGCGCTGGGAGCCCCGTTATCTGCTCTGCACCGGCAAGCTGGTGCTGCCCAGAACCCTGACCAACTTGATTTCCCTGATAAGCCGAGGCCCGTTCGGGCTGATAAAGAAATAGGAGTCGGCCATGAGAGCCCTGTTATTGCTGTTGGTGTGCTGTGCATTTCCGCTCTTTGCCGCATCGGTGAAAGAGGATCTGGGTCTGGTGGAGCTGCCGGTGGCGCAAGCCTCGGCGGCACCCATGGTGGTGTTTCTCAGCGGGGATGGTGGCTGGGCGGCGCTCGACAAGGGGCTGAGTGCCCAGTTTCAGCAGCACGGCATGCCGGTGGTGGGCTGGAGCTCGCTCACCTACTACTGGAAGAAGAAGGATCCGCAGCAGATTACCGCCGATCTGGTGCGCGTGCTGGCGGATTACCAGTCCCGCTGGGGGCGCCAGCGCTGGCTGCTGGTGGGCTTCTCCTTCGGGGCCGAGATAGTGCCCTTCGTCATCAACCGGCTGCCCGAGCCCTATCGCGAGAGCCTGGTGGGGGCCGTGATGCTCTCCCCCTCGACTGCCTCCGATTTCGAGATCCATGTCAGCGACATGGTGACCCACGACAAGGCTGGCAGTTACCCCACCCAGCCCGAGGTCAATGCCATCCACTCTCTGCCCATGCTCTGCATGCAGGGGGCGGATGACGACTCCTCCGTGCGGCTCTGCCCCCGGTTGCAGCAGCCCAACGTGACCACTGTGACCCTGCCCGGTTCACACCATTTCGAGGACGATTATCCGGTGCTGTTCAAGGCCATCACCAGTCACCTCTCCTGGCAGTAATGGTCTGACCTGACGGGGGCGCTAGCTCATGTTCGGCCACTCTTCCTGCTAAATGTTGTTTAGGTATCCCTTGTCACACTCTGCTCATGCCGCCCTTTACAGGGTCTGACCACTTCCCAACACTTTGTTGAGCAATGGCTCAGAAGGGAGTGCGACATGCGTGAACAAAAGACCCATCTTGTTGATCAGGAAGTGGATTTCCCTGCCGATGAACAGTTGGTCTCCACCACGGATCTGCAGGGCGTGATCACCTACGCCAACGATCATTTCTGCCGGGTGGCCGGTTACAGCCGCGCCGAACTGGTCGGCCAGCACCACAACATGGTGCGCCACCCCGACATGCCCAAGGCGGCGTTTGCCGATCTGTGGGGCAAGCTCAAGCAGGGCCAGCCGTGGCGCGGCATGGTGAAGAACCGCTGCCAGGATGGCCGCTACTATTGGGTGGATGCCTATGTCACCCCTATCTTCGAGCAGGGCAAGGTCAACGGTTACCAGTCGGTGCGCTGCCGCGCGGATCCGCAGATGAAGGCCATTGCCGCCCGCACCTATGCCCGCTTGCGCGCCGCCGAACAAGGGGGTCGCCAGCCCCGTCTCTCCCTGTCACGGCTGCGCCACGGGGTCGCCGGGGCTGGGCTGCTGGCGCTGGCCTGGCTGGGGGCCGTGCAGCTTGGCTCCTGGGCGCCGCTCTATATGGCGCTGCCGCTGGTGCTGCTGGGCCTGATCTATCGCCACGAGCTCATCACCACCCCCCGTTACCTGCAGCAACTGGCTGAGGAGTATGACAGCCTGACCCGGCTCATCTATTCGGGGCAGGAGCCGAGTGCCATCGCCGATTTTCACATCAAGCTGCTGCAGGCCCGCATCCGGACCGTGCTGGGGCGGGTGGATGATGCCACCCACGCCCTGCAGGATCTGGCGGTGCACCTGAAGAGTGCCTCCAGCGAGGCCAGCTCGGACATTGCCGAGCAGGATGCCCAGACCCAGCAGATGGCGGCCGCCATCACTCAGATGGCGAGCACGGCGCAGGAGATAGCCCGCAACATCCAGGACACCAACAGCCAGATAGCCCAGGCCAAGACCCATTGCCAGCACACAGATCGCCAACTCATCGACACGGAACGCAAGATCACCGAGTTGGCGACGGAGGCGGAGCACGCCTTTGCCTCGGCGGTGGCGCTGGCCAGCGAATCGGATCGCATCGGGGTCTTGATGGGGGAGATCCAGGGCATAGCCGATCAGACCAACTTGCTGGCGCTCAACGCCGCCATCGAAGCGGCCAGGGCGGGTGAGCAGGGGCGTGGCTTTGCTGTGGTGGCGGACGAGGTGCGCACCCTGTCGACCCGTACCCACAAGGCGACCGAGCAGATCCAGAGCAGCATCAGCCAGATCCAGCGCACCCTGAATGGCTGGAAGGGCATGATGCAGAACAACCTGCAACAGACCCAGGCCTGCGTGGAGATGACCCGGCAGGGCTCCGGCAGCCTGCATCAGGTGCTGGCCGAAATCGAGCTGGTGATGGACTTCTCGGCCCAGATCTCGGCGGCGGCGGAGCAGCAACAGGCGGTGGTCGAGGACATCAGCCAGAACGTCAACCTCATCTCCCAGCACTCCCACGCCAACAGCAACAAGATGCAGGATGTGGACGAGTCGAGCGAGATCCTGCTGACCAAGGCCAGACAGCTCAAATCCCTGGGGCAGACCTTCGGCTAAGCCTGCCTGCGTCCTTGATGTTGATAACCACAAGGCCACCCCGCGGGGTGGCCTTGTGGCGTTGGAGCGGGTCTGACGCCGTCAGTCAGGCAGAGCTTGACCCTTGGCCGGCATTGGCGGGGGCCAGCTCGATCCCCTTGTCGTTGTACATGGCGCGATCGGCGTGGATCAGCCACTGCTCGGCGCGCCACCCCGGCTGGTATTGGCTGATGCCGACGCTGATGCCGACCGCCAGCAGATGCTCGTTGACCTGAAAAGGCTGGGCCATGGCCATCCGGATCACCTCGGCTATGGTCTCGGCTTCGCCCAGATCCTGATCGGGCAGCAAGAGCACGAACTCGTCACCGGCCAGCCTGGCGAAGAAGCGCTGGTGGTTGAGGCTGCGGGTGATCCGCTCCGCCAGCTGGCAGAGGATGGCATCCCCGTGGCTGTGGCCAAAGCCGTCGTTGACCTGCTTGAAGTTGTTGAGATCGCAAAACAGCAGACAACCTGGGCTGGGGCTCATGATCTGCGCCTCCAGCCGCTCCATCAGGCTCAGGCGGTTGGGCAGGCCGGTGAGGGGATCTCGCCGTGCCAGCTGCAATATCTCCTCTTCCCGCTGCTGGCGCAGGGCGATCTCGCGATTGAGGCGCTTGTTGCACACCAGCAGGTAGACAGCCAGCAGCAGGATCAGCGCGCAAGCCGTCAGACTCAGCAAAAACCAGGGGCGCCAGAAGACCCATTGCTCGGAGGGGGCCTGATAGAGAAAGCCGGTCAGCGGCACCGGCTTCGGAATGAGGCCGATCTCGGCCAGCTGCTGCATGATGTGGGTGACGCGATCCGGGTTCATATACCCGATCTCCACATAGAGCGGCTGGATCATCTCCTTGCTCACCTGCAGCTCGTACTCCATGTGGGCCTGACTGCGGTTGACGCCGTACGCCTTGCGCAGCAGGGTTATGGCCTCCTGGGGGTGGGCGAGGGCATAGCGCCACCCCTCGAGACTGGCGGCGCGAAAACGCGCCACCCGGTCCGGGTGGGCTTGCTCCTGCGCCTGGGTGGTAAACAGTATGTCGCTGTAGAAGTCGATGCCGTAATTGCGCGGGTTGATGACGGAGACGGGGATGCCGCGCTCTTCCAGATAGAAGGGCTCGTTGCTGAGGTAGGCGTTGAAGATATCGACCCGGCCCTCGATGAGATCCTCGATATTGACCGAGGTCTGGATCGGGGTGAGCTGGTGTTCATTGAGGCCCTGATAGTAAAGGGTGGCGAGCAACTCGGCGTCCTGATGGGCGGAAAACATCATGATCCGTTTGCCACGCATGCCATCAACGGTGAGAATGCCGCTGTCACGGCGGGCCAGGAAGATGGACGGGGAGTGCTGAAAGACGCAGGCGAGCGCCAGCAAGGGCGTGCCCTTGGCATAGGCGGTCAGCACCTCTGTGTTGCCCACGCCAAAGTCGGCGCGACCGCTTTGCACCTCCTCCACCGGGCTTATGCCCTTGCCACCCGGCCTTATCTCCACGTCCAGTCCGGCCATGGCATAGAAGCCCTTGGCCTTGGCCATGTGATAGCCAACGAACTGGGGCTGGTGCAGCCAGCGCAGCTGGAGCACCACATGTTCCGGCGCTTCAAGCGGGGATTCGCTGGCCCGTAGGGGCATGGCGTGACTGGCGCCAATCAGCAGCAACCAAAGCAAGCATCTCTTCATCCGTGCGAGTCTTGTTCTGAGTGTTCATGGGGGGCGACCCCTTGAGAGGGTCATATTCTTGTAATGAAACAGATTCTAAAGGGTTATTGATGTACCGGATACTAGCGCAGCACAAAGATTTCATGGTGATCAACAAGGGGCCCGGCCTTGGCATGCACGACGAGACCGACGAGTCCGGTCTCGTCAATCCGGGCCTGGTCAGTCGGGTCAAGGCCGACACAGGGCTCGTTCTCTATCCCGTCCATCGGCTCGACAAGATGACCTCCGGGCTGGTGTTGCTGGCGCGTACCACGACGGCGAACCGGGCGCTCAGCATGGCGTTTGCGGACCGGCAGGTGAGCAAGCAGTATCTGGCCCTCTCCGATCGCAAGCCCAAGAAGAAGCAGGGCTGGGTCAAGGGGGACATGCAAAAAGGGCGTGGCGGCAGCTGGATGCTGGCGCGCAGCCTGGACAACCCCGCCATCAGCTGGTTCGACTCTGTGCCGGTGCGCGAGGGCTTGCGGCTCTACCGCATCAAGCCCCAGACCGGCAAGACCCACCAGATCCGGGTCGCCCTCAAAAGCATAGGGGCGCCCATTCTGGGGGATGAGCGCTACGGCGGCACGGCGGCCGATCGCGGCTACCTGCACGCCTGGCGCCTGAGTTTCCCCCTGGCAGACGAAGCATTCGATTTTATCTGCCCCCCCGATGAGGGTGAGATGTTTCTCGCCCCCGAGCTCGATGCCGCCATCGCGGGATTGAGCGAATGAGCGGCGCTCAGGCGCTGCCTGAGAACCCGGTGCCCGCCAGCGGCTGGATCCTGGCGGATTTTGACGACACCCTGGCCCCGGGCGACAGCCACGCCGGCCTGCTGCGTTACATATTGCATCGCCGCCTCTGGCCGCTGTTATTGCTGCCGGTGATCGCGCTGGGTGGCCTGGTGTACCTTGTGCCCAGCCAGCGCAGGCGGGGGATTTCGCTGATCTGGTGGGCCATCACTCTGGGGCTCTCGCCCCTGGGCTGGCGCAAGCTGGTGCGGGCTTACTGCCGCACCCGACCCGGCCTGTTTCGCGAGGCGCACGCCTTGCTGGCGGACGTGCACGAGCGCTGCTGGGTGATCTCCGCCAGCCCCCGCGCCCTGGTACGCGCCCAGCTCTATCAACAACTGCCCGGCACGCTGCCCCATCGCACTCTGGGCTCGCGGATGCACTACCGCTGCGGCGGTCTGATGCCGCGTTTTTACTGCCACGGCCGCCACAAGATCCTGCCCGAGATCCGCGCCATCGCCGCGGTACTCAGCTTGAGCGACAGCCTGCACGATCTGCCGCTGCTGGCGCTGGGGGCACAGGCCTGGCTCATCAATCCCACCCCGAGTCGCCTGCAAAAAGCGCAGGCGCGCTTGCCCTGCATAGTGCCCAAACAGTGGCGGCTGTAAGGGAAAGCTGACAGCCTGCCGGGTCGCCGTGGGGCGATCCGCAAGGCTGCAGCCTCAATGTCACAATCTATTTACATCTTTTTGCGAGGGGACGGGGAAACTATCTGAAACCCGCCTCTTCTCTTCTGTCGCGCACCTGCTTCTAATGAAACAAGTTGTTAACAATGGACCGATTGACGCAGTGGCCAGCTTGACAGTGCGCCGCTGTGTCAACCCGCTTTAACCACTTTCAGTCATCAGCACATTGCAAGGAGCGCATCATGACGACCACTTCCTCTTCCCGTTCCCATACCATCAATCCCCTCGGCACCGATGGTTTCGAATTCGTCGAGTACACGGCGCCGGATGCCAAAGGCATAGCCGCCCTCAAGGCGCTGTTTGTCTCGCTGGGCTTTGCCGAGGTGGCACAACACAAGCACAAGCAGTGCTGGCTCTACCGTCAGGGCGACATCAACTTCGTGGTCAACGCCGAGCCCCACTCCCAGGCGGAGCAGTTCGCCAGCCTGCACGGGCCTAGCGTCTGCGGCATGGCGTTTCGGGTGAGCGATGCGGGCAAGGCCCAGCAGTTTGCCATCACCAAGGGCGCCAAGCCCTTCGTCGGCAAGATAGGGCCCATGGAGCTCAACATCCCCGCCATCTACGGCATAGGCGAGAGCACGCTGTCGTTTGTCGACCGTTACGGCGACAAGGGCTCCATCTATGACGTGGATTTCGTCTTCTACCCGGACTGGCAGGCGCGCATGGCCGAGGTGGATGCCGGGCTTTACGAGATAGATCACCTGACCCACAACGTCCAGCGCGGCAATATGGATGTCTGGTCGAACTTCTATGAGCGGATCGGCAACTTCCGCGAAATTCGCTACTTCGACATCGAAGGCAAGCTGACCGGTCTGCATTCCCGTGCCATGACGGCCCCCTGTGGCAAAATTCGGATCCCCATCAACGAATCCTCCGACGACAAGTCCCAGATCGAGGAGTACCTGCGCCAGTACAAGGGAGAGGGGATCCAGCACATAGCCCTGGCCTCCAGCGACATCTACCAGACCATACGTACCCTGCGTGGCCGCGGTACCGGCTTTATGCCGACGCCGGACACCTATTACGAGAAGGTCAACAGCCGGGTCGAGGGCCATCAGGAGGATCTGGAGGCGCTCAAAGCGCTGCGGATCCTGATCGACGGCTCGCCGACGAAAGATGGCATCCTGTTGCAGATCTTCACCGACACCGTCATAGGCCCGGTGTTCTTCGAGATCATCCAGCGCAAGGGCAACGAGGGGTTCGGCGAGGGCAACTTCCAGGCACTGTTCGAATCCATTGAACTGGATCAGATCCGCCGTGGCGTCTTGAGCGGAGAGCCCAGCGATGCGTAACGGGATCCGACTTCATCGAACCGTGCTCCACTCATGCGAGGTATTTGGCGATGCGTAACTGGATAAGTTTTCCCCATCGGGAGGGGACCCACTCCCGCCAGGCTCATGCCGATCTGCCGGAGCAGGCCATCTACGAGCGTGAATTGGGGCGGGCCGGTTTCTTCGGCCCCGCCACCCACATGCACCACAAGCACGCTCCCACCGACTGGACCAACTGGGAGGGGCCGCTGCGGCCGAGGGCGTTTGACTTGAACGGTTTGCAGGAGGAGGTGAGCTCCCTCTCCCCCTGGGTGATGCCGGATATTCTGCACAATGTCCACTGCCGCTACCGGATGTGGCGCCTGCAGGAGGCGATGCCGTTTCTGGTGCGCAACGCCGACGGCGACGAGCTGCTGTTCATCCACGAGGGGAGCGGAGAGTTCTACTGCGACTACGGCCACCTGACCTTGCGGGACGGCGACTATGTGGTGATCCCCCGTGGCACCATGTGGCGTATCGAACCCACTGCGCCCCTGTTCATCCTGATGATAGAGGCGACCAACGACAGCTATCAGCTGCCGGACAAGGGGCTGGTGGGCAATCACGCCATCTTCGATCCGGCGGCGCTGGATGTACCCGCCATAGACCCGGCCTTTTTGGCCCAGCAGGATGAAAATCCCTGGTCGCTGCAGGTCAAGCGCCACAACCAGGTCTCCGTCATCACCTGGCCCTTCAACCCGCTGGATGCGCTGGGCTGGCACGGGGACTTGTGCGTGGTGCGCCTCAACTGGCGTGACATTCGCCCGCTGATGAGCCACCGCTACCACTTGCCGCCCTCGGCTCACTCCACCTTCGTGGCGAGCCGGTTCGTCGTCTGCACCTTCGTGCCGCGCCCCATAGAGAGCGATCCCGGCGCCCTCAAGGTGCCCTTCTATCACAGCAATGACGACTACGACGAGGTGCTCTTCTACCACGCCGGGGACTTCTTCAGCCGGGACAATATCGAGCGGGGCATGGTCACCTTCCACCCCGCAGGTTTCACCCATGGCCCCCATCCCAAGGCGTTTGCGGCGGGGCAGGCCTATGCCAAGAAATTCACCGACGAGGTGGCCGTGATGCTGGATACCCGCGATGCGCTGAACATTGGCGGCCTGTGCGAAGGGGTGGAGAACCCGCGCTACGTCAGCAGCTGGCAGCGCCCGGACCTCATGACTGCCACCGGCAAATAAGGATTTTTATGAAACTTGCAACCTTGAACAACGGCAAGCGCGATGGCGCCCTGGTAGTGGTCAGTCGGGATTTGAGCCGTGCGGTGCGGGTGGCGTCCATCGCCCCCACCCTGCAGGCGGCCCTCGATGAGTGGGCCGAGACCGAGCCCAAGCTGGCCGCCGCCTATCAGACCCTCAACGATGGCACCTGTGCCGATGCCTTCCCGTTTGATGAGAGTGAATGTCTCTCGCCCTTGCCCCGTGCCTACCAGTGGGCCGACGGCAGCGCCTACGTCAACCATGTGGAGCTGGTGCGCAAGGCCCGTGGCGCCGAGATGCCGGAAAGCTTCTGGCATGATCCCCTGATCTACCAGGGCGGCTCGGATTGCTTCCTGGCGCCCCGCGGCCCCATAGTGATGGGTTCCGAGGAGTGGGGTATCGATTTCGAGTCGGAGGTGGCCATCATCACCGACGACGTACCCATGGGGACGAGCCCGCAGGCGGCGGCCGCCCACGTCAAGCTGCTGATGCTGGTGAACGACGTGAGCCTGCGCAACCTGATCCCGGGCGAGCTTGCCAAGGGCTTTGGCTTCTTCCAGTCCAAACCGTCGAGCGCCTTCTCGCCGGTGGCCATCACCCCGGACGAGCTGGGGAGCGACTGGCAGGAGGGCAAGGTGCATCTGCCGCTGGAAACTTATCTCAACGGCGCCCTGTTCGGTGCCCCCAATGCCGGGGTGGACATGACCTTCAACTTCCACGAGCTGATCGCCCACGCCGCCAAAACCCGACCGCTCGGGGCGGGCTGCATCATAGGCTCTGGGACAGTCTCCAACTATGACCGCAGTGCCGGATCCTCCTGCCTCGCCGAGCTGCGCATGTTGGAAATTATCGAGTCAGGTCAAGCCACTACACCCTTTCTGCGCTTTGGTGATACAGTGTCCATCGCGATGCAGGATCGCAACGGGATGAGTCTGTTTGGCACCATTTTGCAAAAAGTCACGCAACAGGATGTCAGCCAGATGACGTGAAGGAGCCAGTGCGGGCACAGGGCCGACTGGTGAACGGCAGGTGCCCTTGCACCTGCCAACACAGGGACAGATTATGTTGCAGTTGTTTGGATATTGGCGTTCATCGGCAAGCTATCGGGTGCGGATCGTGATGCAGCTCAAGGGGCTCGATTACGAGCATCACCCAGTCAACCTGCGGCAGGGCGAGCAGCGCGAGAAGGCCTATCATCGCATCAATCCCCAGGGGCTGGTGCCCTTCCTCATCGACGGGGATGTGCAGTTCGGTCAGTCGGTTGCCATCATGGAGTACCTCGACGAGACCTATCCCGCCTATCCGCTGATGCCCTCGGCCGCCCAGGCGCGAGCCAGGGTGCGCCAGATAGTCAACATGATCGCCTGCGACACGCACCCGCTCGACAACCTGCGGGTGCTCAACTATCTGGAGCAGGAGCTGGGGCTGGGCAAGGCACAGCGTGATGCCTGGTATCGCCACTGGATTGACGAGACCTTCAGGGTACTCGAACCCTTGTTGATGACCACGGCAGGTGTCTATTGCGTCGGCAACGAGGTGACCCTGGCCGACTGCATGCTGGTGCCCCAGGTCTACAACGCCCGCCGCTACGACATGACCCTGGATGAGTACCCTACCATTGCCCGCATCGTCGCCAACTGCGAGCAGCTGCAGGCCTTTATCAAGGCCGCCCCGGAGCAGCAGCCGGATGCGCAGGTCTGACATTGTGCATGCGGGTTGGGCTGCATGACACCGGCCCAACCCGCACTGCTCAACGCTGTTGTCCCCCTCCCGCTCGATTCACCTCATGGCGTCCCGTTGCATCCATACAGGCAAAAGCCGGGCCGCTCACTCAATCGCTGGTAGTAGTCACTCACGGCCGGCAGTGATGGACGTTCAAACGGCGTTTCCAGCCAGCGGTTGACCGACAGGCCGATGGGAATATCCGCGAGCGAGAAGCGGCTCCCAGCCACATAAGCACCGCTTGCCTGGAGATGCCGATCCAGGATCTGCATGTATCTGGACCAATCCGCACATCCCGCGCTGAGTGCCCGGCTGTCCTGATGCAAGGGCGAATGCCTGACCAGCGACAGGAATGCGTAGCGCCAGGCGGCGTTCAAATCCGATGCTTGCCAATCGATCCATTGATCGACCATGGCCCTCGCGCGTGCCTCGACTGGATAGAGAGCGGCTTCACCATAGCGCGCCGCCAGATAGCGGATGATGGTATTTGATTCCCACAATGTGAAGTCGCCATCCTGAATGACAGGCACCATGGCGTTCGGGTTCATCGTCAGGAATTCGGGGGTATCCGTCGGCTTGAAGCCTGTTCCCCACTCCTCCAGCTCGAAAGGGAGACCCGTCTCGGCGCAGGTCCACAGCACCTTGCGCACATTGATTGACGAGGCCTTGCCCAGTATCCGTATCATCTCTTCGTCCTTGTGTGGTGAGTCGGGGCTTATCCATGACAGGGTTGCATCGATTGGCGGGTCAGCTGCGGGCCGTCTTGGGCTGGAAGAAGGCGATAAACTTGCCGAATTTCGCCTCGTCGTAGCTCTTTCCCTTCTCCAGCAGCCCTGTGTTGAAAGACTCCAGCAACTTGCCTTTGGCATCCAGCACGTAGAAGTGGGGCACCCCAAGATACTCGGGGTAGCGTTTTAGGAAGGGCTCGTTCTTGTTCGCCTTGCTGACGTTCACCTTGACCACCACGAAGGTCTGGTTGAACTGGCTGGCAAGGGCTGGCTCCCGGTCCAGGAAGTGGTTCATCTCCTGGCACCAGCTGCACCACTCACCGCCCACCAGCAGCAGGACCTTCTTGCCCTCGGCACTGGCTTTGGTGGTTGCGGCGGCCAGATCCTGCGCCGGATCCCGCCGCTCGTCATACCCCTGGCTGTAATCGGGCAGTGTGCTGGCCCAGAGATGGCCGGCGCTGTACGCCTCGCCATGGAACAGGGCCGTGCCCAGCAGCAGCGGCAATAGCAGTCGCTTCATCCTTTTCTCCTTGTGTTGTTGTTCGTTGCTTCCAAGCCGCAACAATGTGACACGAGCGAACCCCTTCGCCAAGCGGCAAGAGTGGCAGGGCATATGCGAAAAATGGGAATGATGGGTCAGAAAGGTGCCTTTGTCGGTGCGGCCGTGTTGGCCGCCCGGATGGATTGGCGAGACAGCCAAGGACCTTAACTTGGGTCTGCCGCAGATCTGTATCCCGTCGGCCGGCGGCGAGTGAGCCGCTGGCTGCTTCTGGGAATGAAATGAGGAGAGTGGAATACAGAGCCTGTCCCTTGGGATATTGATGCGGGAAAATGGCGAATAATAAGCGGCCGTCGTGTGCACGCTGGTATTCAGCGCCATGGGAAATAATACCCGTCACGCTGGCGATAAAGGTGGATTTCATATCTCTGTATATTTGACCGAACCCATATATAAAATATTGTTTTGCTGAGGTTCCATCTGTGTTGGTGATACAGCGGTAATTCAGCTCACTCCTTGGTGTGCGCCGGGAAGCGTTATGCTTGCGCTGTGTTGGTTGTACATATCGATACTTTAAATTGATATTTAATATATTTTTGGTGTTTTGAGCCTGTTATCACGTTTGTGACAGTCGATAAAACCTAACATCGTCGCACCCATAATAAATGCGAACCGGTTGCGTATCGAGAATTAACCTTCCTTTGAAAATTGTCATGGGCATAACAGTTAGTGGTATTGATAACCCGTCGACATGGCTCATGGCATTCAGGTTTATCAAGCGTGTCACCCTGTCAGCTATATCCATCACTAGATGGGAAGGGGCATTTCACGTTAATTTTGCAACAAGGAGATATCATGCATTCCTTCAAGAAGTGCGTCGTCGCACTCTCCATCAACCTTGCTCTCTTCTCGTCGGCGTTCGCCTGTACCACCTTGCTGGTTGGCAGCGAGGCCAGCGCCGATGGCTCCATGATGGTGGCCCGCAGCGCCGACAGCGATGCCCTGAAAGCCCAGCATTTCGTGATCCATCCGGCGAAACAGGGGCAGAGCGGCGTGCACAGTTCCAAAGCCCACAACGGCGCCAATGATTTCAGCTACCCCTTGCCCAAAAACTCCCTGCGTTACACCACGGTACCGAACTGGAAGACCCAGCTGCACGGCGCAACAGGTTTCAACGAGAAAGGCGTCGGGGTGAGCGGCACCGAGTCCATTTTCGCGTCGCCCGAGGCGCTTGCCTTCGACCCCTATGTCGAGGACAAGGGCATCACGGAGGACGATATTCCCGATGTGCTGCTTTCGCGCGCCACCTCGGCCCGCGAGGCGGGCGCCCTGCTGGGCAACATCATAGAGACCATAGGCGCGGGGGAGGGGTTTGGCGTCGCCGTGGTGGATGACAACGAGCTCTGGTATCTGGAGACAGCCACCGGTCACCACTGGATGGCGCAGCGTCTGCCCAAGGACCAGTATTTTGCTTCTGGCAATCAGGGGCGCCTGCAGCACTACGATCCTGCCAGTGCCGACATGATGGGCTCGAAAAATCTGGTCGAGTTTGCCACCGAGAAGGGGCTCTACCAGCCACAAAAGGATGGGAAGTTCAGTTTCTCGAAAGCCTATACCCGTGACGATGAGCGGGATCGTACCTATAACGATCCCCGGGTCTGGACCATACAGCAGATGTTCAACCCCTCGCTCAAGCAGGCGGTGGATGCTGGTCGCCAATTCCCGGTCACCCTGACCCCCGAGAAGAAGATGACCCTGGATGAGGTCAAGGCGGTGCTGCGCAATCACTATGATGGCACCGAGCACGATCCCTACGGCAAAGGGTTGAACGGCCAGGAGCCGTGGCGCCCCATCAGCGTGTTTCGCACCTACGAGGCCCATGTGATGCAAGTGCGCCCCTGGATGCCGCGCGAGGTGGGGGAGGTGACCTATGTGGGACTCGGCATGGCGGACTTGACCGCCTTCGTTCCCTACTACAGCGGTCTGGAGGCCTATCCGGCCCACTATGCCCTGGGCAGCGACAAGGCGGACAGCGACTCCATCTACTGGAAATATCGCAAACTGCAGACCCTGGTGATGACGGATTACCCCAAGTTGGCACCCATGGTGAAGCAGGCTTACCAGAGCTGGGAGGCGAAGATCGCCAACGAGCAGAAAGAGATGGAAGCCAAGTATCTGAAAACGGTCAAAACAGACAAGGCCGCCGCCAACCGTATGCTCAACGACTTCAATCTGCGGGTGATGAAGGATGCGGAAGCACTGACCGACGATCTGACCAACCAGGTCTTCACCGTCCGCACTCAGGATATTCAGGCCGATATCTTCTTTGCCAACAAGGCGAAAAAGGATTGATGTCGCTCAACGCGGCAACATCGGCCAGCTGAGCTGACGAGCGCCATCGCCATGACCAAAAAATAAAAGCCCCTCGCGAGGGGCTTTGTTGTTGGCTGGTTGGCCAGGATATCCGTCAGCGGATCAGTAACTCTGCTGGTGGACGTCCATCACGGCGCGACCGGATGGGTCTGCCATTTCCTTGAACTTGGCATCCCACTCCAAGGCGGTCGGGGTGGAGCAGGCGACCGACTTGCCGTAAGGCACTGTGCGGGCGGCGGACTCCAGCGGGAAGTGCTCGTCGAAGATGGCGCGGTAGTAGTAGGCCTCCTTGGTGAGTGGGGTGTTGACGGGGAAGCGGAACGCCGCCGCCTCAAACATCTGATCCGTCACTTCGGTCTCGACCATGGCCTTGAGGCTGTCAATCCAGGAGTAGCCCACGCCGTCGGAGAACTGCTCCTTCTGGCGCCAGGCCACTTCGTGGGGCAACAGCTCCTCGAAGGCTTCGCGCAGTATGTGTTTCTCGATCTTGCCGTTGCCGCACATCTTGTCGGCAGGGTTGAGGCGCATCGCCACGTCCATGAACTCCTTGTCGAGGAAGGGCACGCGACCCTCCACGCCCCAGGCGGCCATGGACTTGTTGGCCCGCAGGCAATCATACAGATGCAGGGAGGCGAGCTTGCGCACGTTCTCTTCGTGGAACTCTTTGGCGTTCGGCGCCTTGTGGAAGTAGAGGTAACCGCCGAACAGCTCGTCCGAGCCCTCGCCCGAGAGCACCATCTTGATCCCCATCGCCTTGATGTAACGGGCCATCAGGTACATGGGGGTGGAGGCGCGGATGGTGGTGACGTCATAGGTCTCGAGGTGGTAGATGACGTCCCGCAGGGCATCCAGCCCCTCTTGCACTGTGAAGTGGATCTGATGGTGGATGGTGCCGAGGTGATCGGCCACCTTGCGGGCGGCGGCGAGATCCGGCGAGCCTTCCAGGCCGACTGCGAAGGAGTGCAGCTGGGGCCACCAGGCCTCGCTCTTGCCATCATCTTCCACCCGGCGGGCGGCATAGATCTTGGTGATGGCGGAGATGACGGAGGAATCCAGGCCGCCGGAGAGCAGCACGCCATAGGGCACGTCGCACATCAGCTGGCGCTTGACCGCCGCTTCCAGCGCGGCTTTCAGTTCAGCCCGGTCGCTGACCTTGTGCTCGACCGCTGCGTACTCCATCCAGTCACGCTTGTACCACTGTTTTAGCTCGCCATCCTTGCTCCACAGGTAATGTCCCGGCGGGAAGGTTTCGACGCTCTTGCACACGGGCACCAGGGCCTTCATCTCGGAGGCGACATAGAAGTTGCCGTGCTCGTCGCGACCGGTATAGAGGGGGATGATCCCCATGTGGTCACGACCAATCAGGTAGGCATCCTGTTCGGCGTCATAGAGGATAAAGGCGAAGATGCCGTTGAGATCGTCCAAAAAGGCGGGGCCCTTCTCCTTGTAGAGGGCCAGCAGCACCTCGCAATCGGAGTGGGTCTGGAACTGGAAGTCGACCTTGAGGTTCTTCTCGAGTTCCTTGTGGTTGTAGATCTCGCCGTTGACGGCCAATACGTGAGTGCGCTCCGGGTTGTAGAGCGGCTGGGCGCCATTGCCCGGATCGACGATGGCCAGGCGCTCGTGCACCAGTATAGCTTTGTCTGTGCTGTAGACGCCGGACCAGTCAGGACCGCGGTGACGCAATCGCTTGGACATCTCCAGGGCCGATTTGCGCAAGGCTGCTGCATCGGATTTGATGTCCAGAATGCCGAAAATAGAACACATTGGCGGTAATCCTCTTGATTTTTATAGGAGCCCCCCACGAACGGGCTCGAAATTCCATTTACATTCCTCGCCAATCACAATGCCTAGCGCAAAAACCTTTTGCAAGCGGGAAAACCGCACAAAATCATGCCGCAAACGTCAAGCCGACGGGGGCATCAAGCGGCGGGTACCTAGGGGCGACTTGACGCGCACGTCAAGCGGTGGCGGGCTCGAAGATCACATAGAGCTTGCGACAGGGGGTGAGCGTCTCCCACTGCCCGACAAAGCCTGCCGGAATAATGAACTGATCCCCCGGTTTGAGGGCAAGCTGGCCGCCCTGACTGTCGTGGATCACCACATCCCCTTCCAGCAGCTGGCAATACTCGTGCTCCGTGTAGTGGATGGCCCAGCGGCCGGGCTCGCAGGCCCAGAAGCCCACGTGAAACTGCTGGCTCGGATCCGAGTAGTGGTTCCAGACAGTTTGCGCCGGGTTGCCCGCGTTAATGCGCTCGGGAGCGGGCATCAGCGGAGTAGGGGCGGCCTGGTGGCTGTTTAGCAGGATCCAGTCGTTGAGGGTCTTCATGGTGCCTCCTTGGCAAGGATATAAAAGCGGGACCATACTGGCCCCGCATTTGTTCGTTTTATTAAACACGGTTGTGCATAACGTAAACGATACGTCTCACCTTGCCAAGCGTCGTCAGCGTGGCTGCAACCGCTTGATGACATGGCGGGCGAAGCCGCTGCCCGCCTCGTCGTAGACATTGAACACAGCATCCACCCCCTGTTCGCGCAGGGAGGCGATGTCATCCTCGAAGCGGACTATGGCCGCTATCTTGCCGGCAAAGCCGTGGCTGCGCAGTTTCTCGATGGCGTAGAGATTGCCCGAGTGGTGGGGCATGGCCAGCAGCACCAGGTTGACCTGGTTGGAGAGCAGCACCTTGTCCCAGAAGTCGGTATCTGTGGCGTCTCCCTCGATGACGTTCATCCCCTGGGCGCGCAGGGTGGGCAGCTTCTCGCTGTCGTTCTCCACCCCGAGGATCACTGTGCCGTACTTGTTCTCCAGCTCGAAGTAGGCGCCCTGGCCGATGCGACCCATGCCGAGGATGATCACCTCGGCATCGCCGAGCTCGATGGGCCTGTCCTCCGGGTGCAGGGTGTTGGCCTGGATCCCGCGCAGCCAGCTGCCGAGCCTGTGGTAGATCCGCTCGCTCTGGCTGTTGAGCGGTGCCGAGATCATGAAGCTTGCCGCCAGCGCCAGTGAAAGGGCGACCAGCCACTCGTGGGAGATCCACCCCGCCTTGGCGGCGATGGCGGCCACGATCAGGCCAAACTCCGAGAAGTTGGTGAGCGCCAGGGTGGAGAGCAGGGCGGTACGCACCCGCAGGTGGGCACCGCTGTAGACCAGGTAGTAGAGCGCGCTCTTGAGCGGCAGCGCCAGCACCAGTGCCAGCGCCAGCAGCATGGTATCGTGGGTCGGCAGGCCGTTGAGACCTATGGTCAGGAAGAAGCAGACGAGGAAAAGATCTTTGAGGTTGAACAGCGCCTTGGCCAGCCCGGCGGCGGCCGGGTGCGAGGCCAGCATCATGCCGATGATGAGCGCCCCCAGATCGGGCTTGAGCCCCACCACCTCAAAACCGGCGGCGCCCACCACCAGCGCCAGGAAGATCCCGAACAGCACCTGCAGCTCGCCGTGGCCGGCCCGCTCCAGGAGTTTGAACAGCAAGGGGCGCAGCAGCGGCAAGCCGAGCACCCAGAGTGCCCAGATGCTGGGCCACTGGCCGCTGGAAAACGCCAGAAAGGCCACCGCGAACACATCCTGCATGACCAGCACCCCGATGGCGAGCCGGGCGTAGAGGGCATTCATGTCGCTGCGATCCTCCAGCACCTTGACCGCAAAGACGGTGCTGGAGAAGGAGAGGGCAAAGCCGAGCAGCAGCGCCAGCTTCCAGTCCAGCGACAGGGCCAGCGCGAGCCCCAGCCCCTTGCACACCAGCAGAACCAGGGTAAACAGCAGGGTGGAGCAGAGCAGATGGACGCTGGTGGTGCCCCACACATCGCGCCGCATCAGGGTCTTGACGTTGAGCTTGAGACCTATGGTGAACAGCAGCAGGGTGACCCCGAGATCGGCGACCTCGTTCAGTGCCAGGGTATTGTGATAGCCCATGCCGTTGAGGAGGAATCCGGCGGCCAGAAAGCCCAGCAGGGGTGGCAACCCTATGAGGTTGACCAGCATGCCGCACCCGAAGGCCACGGCGATCATCATTGGTTCCATTTCGCGTCCTTCGGGGGCTGCGGGTCAGCCCCGGCTAGATGCTGGTGACGGCCTGATGACGGGCATGGCGGCGCCATGCCCGGGCCGGCGATCAGACGATGTCTATGTCCACGACTGAGTCGAAGATGTGGTTCGGGCGAAACGGCATGCGATCGATATCCGCCACCTTGCTCACCCCGGAGAGCACCAGCACGGTTTCGAGACCGGCCTGGAAGCCTGCCAGAATATCGGTGCGCAGGTTGTCGCCTATGATGACGGTGTCATCGGAGTGGGCTTCCATCCGGTTGAGCGCCGCCCGTATGATCCAGGCGCTCGGCTTGCCCACATAGAAGGGCTTCTTGCCGGTCATCCGCTCTATGGGAGCGCAGAGGGCGCCGCAGGCCGGGTGCATCATGGGGCCGTGGGTATCCGGGTTGGTGGCGATGAAGCGGGCCCCCTGATCCACGAACTTGGCCCCCAGCTGCATCATGGTCCAGTTGTAGTTGCGGGTCTCGCCCACCACCACGAAGTCGGGGTCTATGTCGGTGATGGTGAAGCCGGCCTTGTAGAGCTCGTGGGTCAGGGCCCCCTCGCCAATCACATAGGCTTTCTTGCCATCCTGGCGTTTGAGAAAATCGGCGGTGCCCATGGCGGAGGTGTAGAAGCACTCTTCCGGCACCTCGATCCCGGCGGAGCGGAAGCGGTTTTGCAGATCTTTCTGGGTCTGGGCCGGGTAGTTGGTGAGGAACAACAGCTTGCTGCCCTGCTCCAGCAGGCGATGGACGAAGCGGTCGGCGCCGGGCACCAGATCGTTGTTGTGCAGTATGACGCCGTCGATGTCACAGATGACACTTTTCTTCATGGGGACTCCTTGTGTAGGCGCAAGAGGCGGCGGAAAGTTGCGCCAACTCTTAATATCTTCAATCAGTTATGTTGTTTTTGTGACGCCATTATAAGTCTGTTTGATGACAAGTCTCCCCCACAATCAGAGATAGGTGCACAATGAGCAGAAGAGGGGAGGGATCCGCTCTGCGAGTGGCAGATCCCGCGGTCTGTGTGTTGATGGAGCCGTCATCATGGATAACTTTATTGCCGGTTTGCCCAAGCTGGAGTTGCACCTGCATATCGAAGGAACGCTCGAGCCTGAGCTGATGTTTGCCTTGGCCAAACGCAACGGGGTGGCCCTGCCCTGGCCCGACGTGGAGAGCGTGCGCGCCGCCTATGATTTTGACTGCCTGCAAACCTTCCTCGATCTCTACTACCTGGGCGCCAGCGTGCTCGTTACCGAGCAGGATTTCTTCGACCTCACCTGGGCCTATCTGGAACGCTGCGCCGCCGACAAGGTGGTGCACGTGGAGATCTTCTTCGACCCCCAGACGCATACCGCCCGCGGCGTACCCTTTGCCATCGTGCTTGGCGGGATCGAACGCGCGCTGCAGGCGGGGGAGCGGGAGTTGGGCATCAGCTGGCGCCTTATCATGAGCTTTCTGCGCCACCTGAGCGAAGAGGCCGCCTTCGCCACCCTGGCTGAGGCGATGCCGTTCCTCGCCCGCATTCACGGTATCGGCCTCGACTCGGGGGAGAAGGGCAATCCGCCCAGCAAGTTTGCCCGGGTGTTTGCCCGCTGCCGCGAGCTGGGGCTGCCGGTGGTGGCTCACGCTGGTGAAGAGGGGCCTGCCGAGTACATCTGGCAGGCCATCAATGAGTTGCAGGTGCGCCGCATCGATCACGGGGTGCGCTCGGCAGAGGATCCCGAACTGCTGCGCTATCTGGCCGATACCCGGCTGCCGCTCACCGTCTGCCCCCTCTCCAATACCCGGCTCAAGGTGTTTGACCGCATGGCCCATCACAATGTGCTCACCCTGCTGGAGCAGGGGCTCTGCGTCACCATCAACTCCGACGATCCCGCCTACTTCGGCGGTTACATGGCGGCCAATTTCCACGCCCTGGCCCATGACCTTGGCGCCAGCATGAATCAGCTCTGCCGCTTGTCGCTCAATGCCGTCGAGGCGAGCTGGCTGAGCCTGGCGGACAAGGCACGGCTCACCCGGGAGATCAGGAGCTATGCCGCCTGTTACGGGGTCGCCCTCTACTAGTCTCGTGCGGCCGGTTGCGTCGGCGACACAAAACAGCAGGCCCGCCAGTGATGGCGGGCCTGCTTGGTTTCGACGGGCTGGCGTGCCGACAGGGGCCGCTGGCCGGTATCAGGCCGATTGCGACTCGGTGGCCTCTTGATAGGTCGGGTAGTCGGTCAGCCCCTGTTCGCCACCACCAAACAGGGTGGCTGGATCGTGGGGGGCGAACGGGTAGCCGTGGCGCAGCCGGTTCGGCAGATCCGGGTTGGCCACGAAGGGGCGACCAAAGCCAATCATGTCGGCCCAACCGGCCTGGAGGGCGGCCCGTGCTCGCTCGCCATCGTATTTGCCCGCATAGATGAGGGTGTTGGGGAAGGCGTCCCGCAGCCCCTGCTTGAAGTTTTCCGGCATCAGGGGGGCATCGTCCCAGTCCGCCTCGGCGATGTGCAGGTAGACGACATCAAGCTCCCCCAGCAAGCGGGCGGCGGCCAGATAGGTCTGCTGCGGGTTGGCATCCACTGTGCCGTTGAGGGTGGTGAGCGGCGCGAGGCGCACCCCGACGCGGTCTGCTCCGATTTCGGCACTGACCGCCTCTGTCACCTCTTTCAGGAAGCGCAGGCGATTTTCCAGCGAGCCGCCGTAGTTGTCGGTGCGGGTGTTGGACTCGGAGTCCAGGAACTGGTTGATGAGGTAGCCGTTGGCGGCGTGCAGCTCTATGCCGTCGAAGCCGGCCAGCATGGCGTTGCGGGCTGCCTGGCGGAACTGGCCCACCACTGCATCTATGTCTTGCTGGGTCATGGCGCGCGGGGTGACCGTTTCCACGAAGCCGGGTGCATCGCTGCCGTTATCGACGAACACCCTGACGCCCACGGCCTTGATGGCCGACGACGAGATGGGCTGGGCGCCGCCCAGGTTGTCGGTATGGGTGACCCGGCCCACGTGCCAGAGCTGGGCGAAGATGGTGCCGCCCTTGGCGTGTACCGCGTCTGTCACCCCCTTCCAGCCGGCCACTTGCTCGGCGCTGTGGATCCCCGGCGTCCAGGCATAGCCTTTGCCCATGGGGTCTACCTGGGTGCCTTCGCTGATGATGAGGCCCGCCTCGGCGCGCTGGGCGTAATAGGTGGCCATCATGGCATTGGCCACATCACCGGGTTGGCTGGCGCGGGAGCGGGTCATGGGGGGCATGACGATACGGTTGTTAAGGTGCAACTGGCCCAGACGCAGCGGGCAGAACAGGTGATCGTGGCTCATCTTGAGTTCCTCATGGTGGGAGTGAGGCCACTCTAGCCCTGCGGCTTGCTGTGAAAAAGGGGGGTAATTGCAGAAAAGAATTGCAGTAATGGCATCAATCCATCGGCACAGGGTCTGGATGGCGTTCGCTGGCTCGCCAGCGGGCAGCTGAGGGACTGGGAGGGGAAGATCTGGCTGCGGTGTCGTGCAATAAAAAGTGCAACAAACAGCGCCATAAAAAGAGGGCCTGCTCGGCCCTCCTTGTTCATGTGACCGGGGCTCAGGTCCCCAGCGGCATGACCCGTACCCGTTCGATACGGCGCTCGCTCACCTCGACCACCTCGAAGCAGAGCTGCTGCAGTTGCAACTGCTGGCCCGGGGTGGGCAAGGAGCCGAAGTGGGAGAGCAGCATGCCCGCCAGGGTCACGTATTCGTCGCTCTCGCTCACCAGCCCCTCGTGTTCCAGCACCTGTTCCACATGGTGGATGTTGGTGCTGCCGTTGATGAGCCAGCCTTCCCCGTCGCGCACCATGTCCGGGGTTTCGTCCTCGTCCGGCAGTTCGCCGACGATGGCCTCCAGCAGATCGTGGGTGGTGACCAGCCCCTGGATGACGCCAAACTCGTCGGAGACCAGGATCAGGCTGCCCTTGGCCTGGCGCAGCTCCGCCAGCAGCCGGATCACGTTGATGGTCTGCGGCACTATGATGGGGTCGTTCTGCTTGGCCAGCTCGCTCAACGGTTGCCCCTCGTTGAGGGCAAACAGCAGATCCCGCGCCTTGACCACGCCTATGATCTCGTCCAGATCGCCGTCACAGACCGGGAACAGGCTGTGAGGCTCTTGTTGCAGCAGGGCGCGGATCTCCTCGGGCGAGTCGTTGACGTCGATCCAGGCCATGTCGGAGCGCGGCGTCATTATGGTGCGGATGGAGCGCTCGGCCAGCGACAAGACCCCGGTCACCATGTAACGCTCCTCCTCGCCAAAGCTCAGCGGTGCAGGTGCCGGCGCATCCAGATCATCGTCCGGTCTGTCCTGATATGCCTTGCTGCCCATCAGCTTGAAGATGGCGGCCGTGGTGCGCTCGCGCAGGGGCTGCTTGGCCTCGTGGCGCTCGGCGCTGCGCTGGGAGAGCTGGTTGAAGAACTCGATCAGCACCGAGAAGCCGATGGCCGCGTAGAGGTAGCCCTTGGGAATATGGAAGCCAAACCCTTCCGCCACCAGGCTGAAGCCGATCATCAACAGGAAGCTCAGGCAGAGCACCACCACGGTCGGGTGGGCGTTGACGAACTGGGTCAGGGGCTTGGAGGCGAGCACCATCACCAGCATGGCGATGGTCACGGCCGCCATCATGACGCCCAGGTGTTCCACCATGCCCACCGCAGTGATGATGGAATCCAGCGAGAAGACGGCATCCAGCACCAGGATCTGCGCCACCACAACACCGAAACTGGCGTAGACGCCGCTGTGGCCGCCGGACTCGGGGTTGGCCTCAAGCCGCTCGTGCAGCTCTGTGGTGGCCTTGAACAGCAGGAACAAGCCGCCGCCCATCAGGATGAGATCCCGACCGGAGAAGACGAGCTCGCCGAGCTGAAGAATGGGGGCGGTCAGGGTCACCAGCCACGACATCACGGCCAGCAGGCCCAGACGCATCAGCAGGGCCAGCGACAGGCCTATGATGCGGGCCTTGTCCCGCTGGGCGGGGGGCAGTTTTTTCACCAGGATGGCGATGAAGACCAGGTTGTCGATCCCCAGCACGATTTCCAGAATGATCAGGGTAAACAGACCCACCCAGATGTGGGGATCCAGCAGCAATTCCATGTAATGACCTCAATAAAAAAACAGACAGAGCGGGTGTCAGTGACGGCGAACAATGGCCGTGGGAGCACGAAACTTGGGTGTTTTCAGAGGCGCTGGTGGAGCAATAACAGATACATTTTGACAGGGAGAAACGAAGGGCAACTTCGGGGATTGTCCATGATGGGCAATAAAACCTCGGGTTAAAAATGAGCCCTGATGATAGCGGGAATCGGCGCGTTGGCAAGCGCAGGGCGATTAATTTGACAAGCACAGAGCGATCAAGATGTGAGGACGCAGGGGGAGGCGACCGGGTCGCACTCCCCCGACCGGTCTTTACAACCAGCGCTTCTCGCGGGTGAAGCAGACCGAGAGCCAGGCATCCCCCAGGGTATCGCCGAGGCGGGACCAGAGCTCCTGGCGCAGGGCATCCTGGCGCTCGATGGGCCACTCCTGCCCCGGCGCCACCAGAATGTTCAATTCCAGATCGAAGCGGCGGCCGCTCTTTGCCAGATGGCTGTAGCACTCGATGCCATGGCGCAGGCGCAGGGCCTCGATCTCCTGCTCAACTTGCCGGGGCACATCGCCCTTGGGGGCTATCTTCAACACCTCCCGCAGGTTGCGACCCAGTACCTTGATGGGGATCAGGGTGGCGCACAGCGCCAGCAGGGTGACCAGCACGGGATCTATGTAGCGGTTGTAGTGGCCGTAGCCGAGGGCGTCGAGCCCGATGGCCACCACGAAACCGATCAGCAGGGTGGCGCTGAGCAGGGTATCCACCAGCCACTCCTTGGAGTCGACCCGCACCAGCTCGGAGTCAATCTGCTCGGCGACCCGGGCTTCGATGCGATAGATGATGGCGCAGAAGAAGGTGCAGACGGCGGCGTAGATGAGGGCGTGGCCGAGATCGATCTCCCGGCCTCCCGCCAGCAGGGAGGTGATGCCGCTGTAGAAGGCGCCGAGGCAGAGCAGCAGAATGATGGCGCCGTTGATGACGTTGGTGATGGGCTCGAAGTGGGCGTAGCCGTACTGGAAGCGATCATCGGAGGGGCGGGTAACGAGATAGGCTGTGATGAGCCCGAGCCCCGTCATGCCCATGCTGAACAGGGTGAAGATGCCATCGAGCATGATGGCGTTGGAGCCGACGAACAGGCCATAGCCGATGCCGAAGATGGCAAAGGTGATGCAACCGAACAGCGACAGGGTCAGCGCCTGTTTTTCGGTGCGGATCAGCGTACTGATAACATGGCTGTAATGAGCCATAAAAGTCCTCCTTTCAAATGGTGAAGATTGCGCGCGCAAGCGGTTTTCTAGCTGATATACTGCCCGCTCACATGTGAGCGGACTGGTTCGGGGGCCCGCGAAGAGGCTGGCCCGAACGGTCGTTGTCGCCGGAGTACCGGCATCAAGCAAAGGATGGGAACAAGGATTCATGATCCCGAGACTCGATTACCAGGACAGTTTGTCACCCGCAACCCTGCAGTTTCTTGAGTTGCTAGAGCGCAGCGCATTTCGTGGTGATATCGAAAAGTCTTATGCAAGCCGGTTGGCGATGGCGACGGATAACAGCGTCTATCAGGTTGTACCTCAGGCGGTTCTCTATCCGCGCAGTGCGGACGATATTGCGGTGATGCTCAAGCTGGCCCAGGGGCCCGAGTACGCAACCTTGAGTTTCTTCCCTCGCGGCGGCGGTACCGGCACCAATGGTCAATCCTTGGGCGGCGGCATTATCGTCGATCTCTCGCGCCATATGAACCAGATCATGGAAATTAATCTGGAAGAGGGCTGGGTGCGGGCCCAGGCCGGGGTGGTGAAAGACCAGCTCAACGCCTATCTCAAACCCCACGGTTACTTCTTCTCGCCGGATCTCTCCACCTCCAACCGCGCCACCCTGGGGGGCATGGTCAACACAGATGCCTCTGGGCAGGGGTCGCTGGTCTACGGCAAGACCTCGGATCATGTGCTTGGCCTGAAAGCAGTGCTGGAAAACGGCGATCTCATGGCGACCGAGCCGGTCAATGGCGCGCGTCTCGCCGACAAGCTGGCGCTTGAGAGCCGGGAGGGGGAGATCTATCGCACCCTCTACCGCATAGGCCGCGAGCGCCGTGCCGACATCGAAGCCACCTTCCCCAAGCTCAACCGCTTTCTGACCGGTTACGATCTCAAGCATCTTTATATCCCCGATACCGACACACTGGATGTCAGCCGGGTGCTGTGTGGCTCGGAAGGATCTCTTGGCTTCATCACAGAAGCCAGGCTCAACATCACCCCCATCCCGCGCTACCGCACCTTGGTCAACGTCAAGTACGACAGCTTCCCGTCAGCCCTCAGGAATGCCCCCTTTATGGTGGAGGCGCAGGCCCTGTCGGTGGAAACGGTGGACTCACGGGTGCTGGGACTGGCTCGCGCCGACATCATCTGGCATTCGGTCAAGGCCTTCATTGAGGACGTGCCCGGCAAGGATCTGCAGGGGCTCAACATCGTCGAGTTTGCCGACACCGACGAGGATGCGCACAAGGCCAAGGTAGCCGAGCTGTGCCGGCGTATCGACGGCCTGCTGGCGCGTGGTGAGGCCGGGGTCATCGGCTATCAGGTGTGCGACCATCTGCCGAGCATCGAGACCATCTACGGCATGCGCAAGAAGTCGGTGGGGCTGCTCGGCAACGCCGAGGGGCGCAAGAAGCCGGTGGCCTTCACCGAAGACACCGCCGTGCCGCCGGAATCCCTGGCCGATTTCATCATGGAGTTTCGTGCCTTGCTCGATGGCCACGGCCTTGACTACGGCATGTTCGGCCACGTCGATGCCGGTGTGCTGCACGTGCGCCCGGCGCTCGATCTGTGCGACCCCGAGCAGGAGGTGTTGCTGCGGCGCATCTCGGATCAGGTGGTGGCGCTCACCGCCAAATACGGTGGCCTGATGTGGGGGGAGCACGGCAAGGGCTTTCGCTCCGAATACAGCCCCGCCTTCTTCGGCGAGCTGTGGGAGGAGTTGCAGCGGGTGAAGGGAGCTTTCGACCCCGCTAACCGCATCAACCCGGGCAAGATCTGCATGCCTTATGGCAGTGGGGCCGAACTGGTGTCGGTGGATGGGCCCAAGCGCGGCAAGTTTGACCGCCAGATCCCGATTGCGGTGCGGGAAAGCTATACCCGCGCCATGGATTGCAACGGCAACGGTCTCTGTTTCACCTTCGAAACAGATTCTCCCATGTGCCCCTCGGTCAAGATCAGCCGCGATCGCCGTCACTCTCCCAAGGGGCGGGCCGGCCTGATGCGCGAGTGGCTGCGCCAGCTGGCAGAGCAGGGTTTCGACCCTCTCGCCGAAGAGGTGGCGTTGCAAAGCGGCGGTCTGCGCTTCAAGCAGATTGTCGACAAGTTCCGCAATACGGTGGCCCGCGCCCGCGGCCAGTATGACTTCTCCCACGAGGTGATGGAGGCGATGGAAGGGTGCCTCGCATGCAAGGCGTGCACCAGCCAGTGCCCCATCAAGGTGGATGTGCCCACCTTCCGTGCCCGCTTCATGCAGCTCTATCACAGCCGTTATCTGCGCGGCCCCAAGGATTACTTCGTCGGCACGGTGGAGAGCTACGCCCCCCTGCTGGCCAAGGCGCCGAAACTGGTCAACTTTTTCCTCGAGAAAGAGTGGGCCCAGAAGGCGACCGAGAAGAGCATCGGCATGGTGGACGTGCCGCTCTTGAGCGTGCCGACCCTGGCCGAGGAGCTGCGTGACCATCGCGCCCGCTATTTCGATCTGCCGGGCCTCGAAGCCATGAGCCCGGAGCAGCGTGCCAACGTGGTGCTCATAGTGCAGGATCCCTTCACCAGTTATTACGACGCCCCCGTGGTGCGGGACTTGGTGAAGCTTGCCAGCAAGCTTGGGCTGCAACCCTATCTGCTGCCATTCAAGCCCAACGGCAAGCCCCAGCACGTGAAGGGATTCCTGCGTGCCTTTGCCCGCACCGCGGCCAACAGTGCCCAGTTCCTCAACAAGATAGCGGCGCTGGGCATTCCCATGGTGGGGGTCGATCCTTCACTGGTGCTCTGCTATCGGGACGAGTATGCCAAGGCCCTGGGTTCGGCCCGTGGCGACTTCCAGGTGCTGCTGCCCCAGGAGTGGCTGCTCTCTTTACCCGCTCCTGAGAGCAGGGTGAGCGAGGGTGAGCAGGCCGAGCCCTGGTATCTGTTTGCCCACTGCACCGAGAAGACCGCCAAGCCCTCGACCCACGGCGACTGGGGCACCTTGTTCCAGCGTTTTGGGGCCCGCTTGCAGCCTGTGTCTGTGGGCTGCTGCGGCATGGCCGGCACCTATGGTCACGACGCCAAACAGGTGGAAAATTCCAAGGGGATCTACGGGCTTAGCTGGGCAGAGCCGCTTTCCCGCCTGCCCAAAGATCGCTGTCTGGCCACAGGTTACTCGTGCCGCAGCCAGGTCAAGCGGATGGAGGGGGAGAAACTCAAGCATCCGCTGCAGGCCCTGCTGGAACTGCTCTGATGCTGACGCTGCCCAAGCGATTTCGGGTGCCGCAAGCCTTTCGGCACCCGCACTTCCTGCTGTTGCCTGTCGCCCAGAGTCAGGCTGTGGTGGAGTTTGTGGCCATGCAGCGCGAGCGGGAGCAGCTGCATCAGTTGTTTCGCCCGGATGACGTCTGGCCCTCTGCCCAGTTCAGTCTGAGCCAGCACGAGGGGGATCTGGAGTGGCAGCGCTCCGAGTTTCTGGCCAAGCGCTCGTTCGCCTATGGCCTCTGGAGCCCGGATCGGGAGCCGCAATTTTGGGGCGGGGTCTATCTCTACCCCTCGCTCCTGCCGGAGGTGGCGGTGGAGCTCTTCTTCTGGAAGCTGGCCGAGGCCCCCCTCACCGAAGCCGAGCTGGAAGCCGAGCTGCGGCTCTGGCTGGGCAAGGTGTGGCACTGGCCCGACCCCTGCTTGCCGGGGCGGGAGCAGCCCTGGGCCGAGTGGCCTGGCGTGACCTATCCCTGGTGAGGTCCCGGCATCAGGAGCTGGCTTGGCAAGATGCCCCCTGATAGGGGCATCTTCTTTTCCAGCCCTTTTTCGCCGACACTGCTCATGTATAACCCGTTGATCACACAAGGAGTCTGCTCGCCATGAGTCAAGAAAACGGCGCCATCTGGCGCAAGTCCATGAGCCTGGAGGGGCTCAATGCCAGTTCCCGCAACACCCTGATGGCCCACTTGGACATCGTCTACACCGATTTTGGCCCCGACTGGCTGGCGGCCACCATGCCGGTGGATCACCGCACCCATCAGCCCCTTGGCATGCTGCACGGCGGTGCGTCCGTTGTGTTGGCGGAGACGCTGGGCTCCCTGGCCGCCAACATGGCGGTGGGCGCGGACAGCTACTGCGTGGGACTGGAAGTGAATGCCAACCACCTGCGGGCCAAGCGGGAAGGGGTGGTGACGGGGCGTTGCTCGCCACTGCATCTGGGGGCAACGACCCAGGTGTGGCAGATTGAAATTCGGGACGAACGTGAGCGTTTATTGTGCACCAGTCGATTGACCATGGCGGTGCTCAAACACAAGCGGGGCAAGGACTCCAGCGAGGAGTGATCTGCAATAACGCACCATGAGTGCAAAATAAGCAAGCCATAGTCGCGAGATCCCTCTATAATTGCCAACGTCTTGAGAGGCTTATCACATTTTTCAAGACAGCAGAACAAAGTGGCGCTATAATCGCCGCCTTTTTGCTATTCCGCGGTGCTTAGCCGCCTGCCTTAATCTGGAAGAATCTATGTCTGATACCGAACAACTGCCCCTTTTTAGTGAGCTTGGACTGGCCGCGCCTGTATTGAAAGCGCTGCAGGACGTGGGCTATGAGCGCCCGTCACCGATCCAGGCCGCAGCAATTCCCCACCTGATGGCGGGACACGATCTGCTGGGGCAGGCGCAAACCGGTACAGGGAAGACCGCTGCTTTTGCCTTGCCTCTGTTGTCTCGTCTGGAAGCTGGTAACCGCAATACCCAGGTTTTGGTGCTGGCACCGACCCGTGAACTGGCGCTGCAAGTTGCCGAGGCGTGCCAACGTTACGCCAAGCACATGCCGGACTTCCATGTTCTGCCCATCTACGGTGGTTCCTCTTACGAAACCCAGACCCGCGCCCTGCGTCGTGGTGCTCAGGTTGTCGTGGGTACCCCTGGCCGTGTGATGGACCTGATCCGTCGCAAGAACCTGGACCTCTCCGGCCTGAAAGCCCTGGTTCTGGACGAAGCCGATGAAATGCTGCGTATGGGCTTCATCGACGACGTGGACTGGATCATGGAACAGTGCCCGAGCACTCGTCAGGTCGCACTCTTCTCTGCCACCATGCCGGACCAGATCCGTCGTGTTGCCCAGAAGCACCTGAAGCAGCCGAAAGAGATCAAGATCATCACCAAGACGTCCACTGCACCGACCATCCGCCAGCGCTACTGGCAGGTAACCGGTCTGCACAAGCTGGACGCCATGACCCGTCTGCTGGAAGTCGAGCCGTACGAAGCCGTACTGGTCTTCGTGCGAACCAAGAACGCGGCCGAAGAGCTGGCTGGCAAACTGGCCGCCCGTGGTCACGCCTGTGAAGCGCTGCACGGTGACATCCCGCAGAAGCTGCGTGAGCGTACCGTCGACAAGCTGCGTCAAGGCCAGCTGGACATCCTGATCGCCACCGACGTTGTCGCCCGTGGTCTGGACGTTGAGCGCATCACTCACGTGGTGAACTACGACATTCCGTACGATACCGAATCCTACGTACACCGTATCGGCCGTACCGGCCGTGCTGGTCGCAAGGGTGAGGCCATCCTGTTTGTTGCTCCCCGTGAGCGCCGCATGCTGCGCGCCATCGAGCACGCCACTCGTCAGGCCATCGAGCCGATGAAGATGCCGAGCACCGAGGACATCAACCAGCACCGCATGACCAAGTTCAAAGAGCGCATCCGGGAAACCATGATGGGCGAAGAGCTTGAGATCTACCACAACCTGGTGAACGAGCTGATCGAAGAAGATTCTGCCGATCCGCTGGAGCTGGCTGCCGCACTGGCCAAGCTGGTACAGGGTGACCAACCGCTGCTGCTGGATGAGTCCATCCCAGAGCCGCAGTTCAACCCGAGTAACGATCGTGGTGGCCGTGACTTCGAACGCCGTGACGGTGGTCGTGACTTCGCAGACCGTGGTGATCGTCCTGCCCGTCGCATGCCGTCCCTCGAGCCGCGTCCGCTGAAAGACAATCCTGATGTAGAGATGGAGCGTTACCGCGTAGACGTGGGTGCCCATCACGGCGTCAAGCCGGGCCAGATCGTGGGCGCCATCGCCAACGAAGCGAACATCGAGAGCCGTTTCATCGGCAACATCGACATCGCCGATGACTTCTCCACCGTCGATCTGCCCAAGGGCATGACCGCCGATGTACTGGAAGTGATCAAGAAAGCCCGTGTTTGTCAGCGTCCGCTGATGATCACCCGCTACACCGAAGTGCCGGCTGGCAGCAACACTGCTCCCCGTCCGCCGCGCAGCGATCGTCCTTTCAACAAGGATCGCCGCCCCAGCGGTGACCGTCCGTTCAACAAGAGCGGGGAGCGCCGTGAAGGTGGCTTCAGCAAGGATCGCAAGTTCGGTGGCAACAAGCGCCGCGACAGCTAAGTCCTGATAGTCTTGATAAAAAGGCCGCTCATCGAGCGGCCTTTTTGTCGCCTGTCATTTGGCTGGTCTGGGGACTGGCTCAGCTCAAGAGGCCGGGATTGTGTTGGCCAGGGAGCGCCAGCATACTGCCTCTGCCTCTGCCTCTGCCTCTGCCTCTGCCTCTGCCTCTGCCTCTGCCTCTGCCTCTGCCTCTGCCTCTGCCTCTGCCTCTGCCTCTGCCTCTGCCTCTGCCTCTGCCTCTGCCTCTGCCTC
>NZ_CAWQWZ010000012.1:0-59991 GCF_963899305.1 Aeromonas sp. MR19 | reverse complement strand
TCGTGTTTTTTTTTTTTAAAGGCAAAAGAGGGCATAGAAGATGGGGTGGCGTCGGGGGGGCGGGGAGTTTTGAAAAAGAGCCGGTGGGGGTGGTGCGCCCCGGGCAAGATAGGTTGGGAAAAAAGGGGCTAACCCGGCGCGTTCCCCCTTTTATTTCGTAAAAAAAAAAAGCCCCGCCACTGGCGGGTCTTTTTTATGGCTGGCAGCGATGGGGCTGCCTGGCGGAGGAGGGGCTCAGCGCCCCGGCCAGCGCTGACCGACCTCGGCGTGGCGATACCAGGCCATCAGGGCCTGCTGGCCCTCGATGTCATCCACGGCCGGTGACCAGGGGGCGAAGTCCTCTTCCCGAAAGGGGGCATAGGGGCCGTGTTTCACCTCGAAGATGACGGCGCCAGGATCGAGGGAAAGTACCGCATGCCAGGTGGCGACCGGGGTCTCCAGCACCGAGGTCTCTTCCCCCAGCAGGGCGCGGGCAATGACGGTGCCCTCGTCGTCGAAGTTGAGCACCACGAAGCGCCCGCACAGGGCGGTGAGCAGCTCCCAGGTCTGCAGGTGGCGATGGGGGCGGATATAGGTCTCCGGCTCCATGGCGATGGCGAGGCGCTGGATGGGGTCGGCCAGCTCGTCGTGCAGATTGTGGTTCATGCGCTGGCGCGGGGAGTGGGCGGCCTCGTCGGCGAGGCTGGCAAGGCGGGCAACATCCAGTTTTTTCATATGCAGTTCCATGATGAGACGAAGGCAGGCTTGGGTCGGCAGAGTAGCATGCCCGCGTGCCTGCCAGGCAAGGGGCGAGCGGTAAGCAAATGTAAAAAGGGAGCCGCGCGGGCTCCCTGTTGGCATCAGAGGCTGGCGCTCACAGCTTGGCCAGCATCTCCTTGGTGACCAGCACTATGCCCTGCTCGGAGCGGTGGAAGCGGCGGGCGTCTTCGCAGGCGTTTTCCCCCACCACCAGGCCTTCCGGCAGTTTGCAGCCCTTGTCGACCACGACCCGGCGCAACCGGCAGCCGGCCCCTATCTCGACCCCGGGGAAGATCACCGCCTGATCCAGGGTACAGAAGGAGTCGACCCGCACATTGGTGAACAGCACAGAGCTCACTATGAAGGAGCCGCTGACTATGGTGCCGCCGGCGAACATGGAGTTGATGGTCATGCCGTGCTGGCCGTTTCTGTCCTGCACGAACTTGGCGGGGGGCGTCATGTTCTGGCTGGTCCAGATGGGCCACTCCTGATCATAGATGTCGAGCTCTGGCGTCACAGAGGCGAGATCCATGTTGGCTTCCCAGAACGAATCCACGGTCCCCACATCGCGCCAGTAGGGGCGCTTTTGCGGGCAGCAGCCGACGCAGGATAGGCTGAACGGATGGGCGTAGGCTGTGCCCTCCTTGACCACCCGCGGGATCACGTCCATGCCGAAATCGTGGTGGGAATCCTGGTTGGCCAGATCCTCTTCCAGCAACTGGTAGAGATACTCGGCCTCGAAGATGTAGACCCCCATGGAGGCCAGCGCCGTATCGGCCTTGCCCGGCATGGCCGGCGGATTGGCGGGCTTCTCGACGAAGGCGTTGATCTTGCGATCCTCATCCACCGCCATCACGCCAAAGGCGCTCGCCTCGGTACGCGGCACCTCGATGCAGGCCACAGTGACTTTGGCGCCCATGTTGACGTGGTCGAGCAGCATGGCGGCGTAATCCATCTTGTAGATGTGATCCCCCGCCAGCACCACCACGTACTTGGGGCCATGATCGCGAATGATGTCCAGATTCTGATAGACGGCATCGGCGGTGCCGCGATACCAGTTGACCTCGTCCACCCGTTGCTGGGCTGGCAGCAAATCGATGAACTCGTTCATCTGGTAACGCAGGAATGACCAGCCTGATTGCAGGTGGCGCAGCAGGCTGTGGGACTTGTACTGGGTGACCACGCCAACCCGGCGGATCCCCGAGTTGATGCAATTGGAGAGTACGAAGTCGATGATGCGGAACTTGCCGCCGAAATGTACTGCCGGTTTCGCCCTGTTGTCCGTCAACTGCTTGAGGCGACTGCCCCGCCCTCCTGCGAGAACCAAGGCCATGGTCTCGTTCAGCAACTGTCTGGATTTTGCTGTATTGGCAGGTTGTAACAACATTGAATACCCCTTTATTGATACATTCCCTTGATAGTGCCTCCTTTGAAGCTGGTTTGAAAGTGCTTTCAGTCACACTTCGTACAGGGTTTTTGGGCGAAGTGATGATTTTGTCATTTGTGGTGACAGAAACTGTCGCAGGCCGCGCGATAGTTCACCAGATGTCAGGTTGCCAGCGGGCTGAAAGGGCGAAGATGATATTGAATAAACAGCACTTTTTTAAACAGACACCCGCCGAAGCGGGTGTCTGTTTAATGGGGGAGGGGGTGACCCGCACTAGAAGAGTTCGTCTTTCTCATCCTTGGTGGGCTCCAGACTCCAACCCGTGGCATCGCTGCTGCTGGCTATCTGGCCCTTCTCCTTCCACAGCTTGATCTTGAGGCGCAGGTTGTTGGCCGAGTCGGCATTTTTCACCGCCTCTTCCTCCTCGATCACTCCTTCCACCACCAGATCGAACAGGGCGCTGTCGAAGGTGACCATGCCGAGGGCCTTGGACTTCTCCATCACCTCCTTGAGGCCGCCAAATTCGCCGCGCTTGATCATGTCGCGGATGGTGTGGGTGCCCAGCATGATCTCCACCGCCGCCCGGCGGCCGCCGTCCGTGGTTTTGACCAGCCGCTGGGAGACAAAGGCCTTGAGGTTGTTGCCCAGATCGTTGAGCAGCTGCGGGCGGCGCTCCTCCGGGAAGAAGTTGATGATGCGATCCAGCGCCTGGTTGGCGTTGTTGGCGTGCAGGGTGGAGATGGCGAGGTGACCGGTTTCGGAGAAGGCCAGCGCATGCTCCATGGTTTCGCGGTCGCGAATTTCGCCGATGAGGATCACGTCCGGCGCCTGGCGCAGGGTGTTCTTCAGGGCTGCGTGGAAGCTGCGGGTATCCACCCCCACCTCACGCTGGTTGATGATGCTCTTGCGGTGGCGATGAACGAACTCCACCGGATCCTCTATGGTGATGATGTGGCCACCGCTGTTGCGGTTGCGATGGTCGATGAGAGCCGCCAGCGAGGTGGACTTGCCCGAGCCGGTACCCCCGACGAACAGCACCAGGCCGCGTTTCTCCATGATGGTGTCGAGCAGCACGGGAGGCAGTTTCAGATCCTCGAAGCGGGGGATCTCGGTCTTGATGTTGCGGGCCACCAGGGACACTTCGTTGCGTTGCTTGAAGATGTTGATCCGAAAGCGCCCTATCTGGGGCAAGGAGATGGCGAGGTTCATCTCCAGCTCCCGTTCGAACTGCAGCTTCTGCTCGCCGTCCATGATGTCGGCGGCAATCTTCGCCACCTCGCCCGGCTCGAGCGGCGTCTCCAGCAGGGGACGCAATCCGCCATTGAACTTGGCGCAGGGGGGGGCGCCGGTCGACAGATAGAGGTCGGAGCCGTCCTGCTGGGCCAGGATCTGTAGCATGTCTCGCAATTCCATGGTTTTGCCTCGTCTATCAAGCAGATGCCATTACATTGAATGTCATAGAGTGTACAGCCTCAGGCGCCGGTAAGTTTCTCGCGAAACACAAAAAACACAGCGCCCATGATGCACAGGCCAGCCCAGAGGTAATCCCACTTCAGATCCTCTTTCAGATAGAAGACCGAGAAGGGGACGAACACAGTCAGGGTGATCACCTCCTGCAATATCTTGAGCTGACCGACCGAGAGTACCGTATGGCCGATGCGGTTGGCGGGCACCTGCAACAGGTATTCGAACAGGGCTATGCCCCAGCTCACCAGGGCGGCGATGATCCAGGGTTTGTGGTTCATGCTCTTGAGATGGGCATACCAGGCGAAGGTCATGAAGACGTTGCTGCACACCAACAGACCGATACTGGTAATGATAGGGTTCATTAGGTTCTCCTTTAAAATCAATCGCATTTTATCTCTGAACCACGGGTTTCCATAAGTGGGGCAGCAGGGTATTTTTAACCCATCAAGGATGGGGTAACACGAGGTTCAACGGGATGGGCAAGACAAGCTGGGGTGTGCTTGGTCTGCTGTTTGCCTGCCTGGCGCACGGGGCGCCGACCCTGACGGTGGCCACCGATGTCTGGCCACCCTTTCGGATCTCGCAACCGGACGGTCAGTTCCGGGGGCTGGACATGGACATTCTGCAACGGCTGCAGCGCCGCAGCGGCATACCGTTCGAGGTGAAACGCGTGCCCTGGGGACGGGCGCTCAAGCAGATGCAGACCGGTCAGGTCGACCTCATGATAGGCCTGGCCATGACGGCGGAGCGGGCACAGTTCATCGATTATCTGCAACCGGCCTATTACCAGTGCCGGCCTGCGTTTTATGGCAAGGCCGCGGCGGTGTCGACCCTGCGCACCTACGCCGATCTGCGGGGGCAGAAGGTGGGTTATGTGCTCAATTCCGTCTATTTTGAACCGTTTGATACCGACAACCGGCTCGACAAGCACGGCGTGCCCACCGAGGATCAGCTGCTGCGCATGGTGCAGCGGGGCCACCTGCCGCTGATGATAGGCACAGACTGCCAGGTGGATTATGCCCTGAGCCTGCACAACGAGGCCGGCCTCATCAAGGCGGCCTACCAGCCGCCCCAGCCAGTGGTGCTCTATCTGGGCATGAGCAAGCACTCACCCCATCAGGCGCTCAGACAGCCGTTGGCGCTGGCGCTGCAGGAGCTGGTGGCCAGCGGCGAAATCCAGGCCCTGGCCAAGCCTTACCAGCCTTGACCTCGGGTGGTAACACGCTGTTATCATGCGTTTTTCATCCTTGTGCGCCGGGCTGCTCAATCCCGCATCGGCGCCGGGCCTTGTTCACGTTCGGGGATCCTCTGTGTATCTCTCTCTGCTCGCCCGCCAGCGCCGCTGGCAGCGGGGCTGGTTGCTCGGCCTGGCGCTGCTGACCCTCACGCTGTTTCTCTTCTCCCTCGCCTGGGGCGAATTCGTGCTGCTGCCCTGGCAACCCATGGGGGAGCTAGAGCAGCGCATCCTGCTGGAGCTGCGGCTGCCGCGCGCCCTGCTGGCCCTGTTGGCCGGGGCCGCGCTCGCCTGTGGCGGCGCCGTGCTGCAGGTGATGCTGCACAATCCGGTGGCCGAACCCGGCCTGCTCGGCGTCTCGAGCGGGGCTGGCCTTGCTGCCATGGTGGCGATGGCGGTGGCCAAATCCCTCGGCGTCTATCTGCCGGGCTGGGGGCTGTCGCTGGCGGCCTTCGGTGGCGCCCTGCTGGTGACCATGCTGCTCATACGGCTGGCACGCCGGGCCCGGCTCGGCCATGCCCGCCTGCTGCTGTTCGGGGTGGCCATTGGCATCCTCACCAACGCGGCCATGACCTGGTTGATGTACTTTGCCGACGACGGCTCCCTGCGCGAATACATGTTCTGGATGATGGGCAGCCTCGCCTACGGCAGTCAGCAGCTCGGCTGGTGGTGGCTGGCGCTGCCGCTCACCCTGGGCTGGCTCTGCTGGCAGGGCAAGGCCTTGCAGCAACTGCTGCTGGGGGAGACCCAGGCCCGCCTGATGGGACTGGACGTGGACAGGATGCGGGTGCGGCTGGTGCTGGCGGTCTGTCTGCTCACCGGCCTGGCGGTATCCCTGTGCGGTGTCATCGGCTTCGTCGGGCTGGTGGTGCCCCATCTGCTGCGCCTGTGTGGCGGCAGCGATCAGCGCTTTTTGTTGCCCGCCTCGGCACTGGGGGGCGGCGCCTTGCTGCTCGGTGCCGATCTGGTGGCGCGCTCGGCCTTGAGTGCAGGCGAGCTGCCCATCGGTGTCATCACCGCCTCCGTGGGGGCGCCGCTCTTCATTTACCTGCTGTTGAGACAAGATGCCCATGCCACCGCATAAATACCGGCCCGAATGCCAACGTGCACAAGCTGTCTACCCGCTGCTGAGGCAAGGTGCTTATGCTGCCCGCTGATCCCTCTGCGCTTGAACCGGCTCCTCTGATCGAGGCGCACGCCCTCGCCATCCCCGAGCGATTGGCCCCGCTCGATCTGTGCTGGCAGGGGGGCCAGCTGGTGGCCCTGCTCGGTCCCAACGGCAGCGGCAAATCCACCCTGCTCGGCGCCCTGGCCGGCATTCTGCCCGCAACGGGCAGGGTGCGGCTCTGCGGGGAGGCGGTCAGCGATCTGAGCTGGCCCGAGCTGGCCCGGCGCCGCGCCATGCTGCCCCAGCGCCAGCCCCAGCTGTTTCATATTCCGGTGTTTCAGGTGCTGGCCATAGGGCTGGACGACGGGGTGGAGGCCGGCACGCAGCGCGATGTGAAGCAGGCCCAGAGCGAGGCCATCGACGCCCTGTGTGATGCACTGGAGCTGAGCACGCTGCTGGCGCGCGATTTCAGTCGACTTTCCGGCGGGGAGCAGCAGCGGGTGCTGATCGCCCGCACCCTGCTGCAGCTGTGGCCCAGCCTCAATCCGGCAGGCCGGGTGCTGCTGCTGGACGAACCGCTGGCGGGGCTGGATCTGCACCATCAGCTGGCGTTGTTGCGGCTGCTGAAGACGCTGGCCCAACAGGGACTGCTGGTGGTGCTCGCCATCCACGACATCAACCTGGCCATCGACTGGGCGGATCGGATCCTCTGCCTGCAACAGGGGCGGGTGGTGAGCGAGGGGGGAACAGGGCTTATCGACGAAGCCTTGCTGGAGCAGGTGTTCCAGATAAAGACGGATCGCGTCGAGGCGGCCGGCCGGGTCTGGTTTATGCCCAGCTTGTGATTAACAGGAAAGGCCCCTGGCGTCAGCCAAGGGCCTTTTTGAAGAAAACCACCCGCTCGGTTTCGCTGAAACCCAGCTGCTGGTGCATCTGTTGTGAGGCGAGGTTCTCGATGGCGGTATCGGAGGCGAGCTCATGACAGCCATGCTCGATACCCCAGCGCTCCACATGGGAGATCAGGGTCCGGGCCACGCCCAGGCGGCGTTGCTGTGGCTGCACATAAATCCCCTCGAGATAGACCACGGGGCTGCTCTCGCAGCCGTTCACGTAATCCAGGCGCAGGGCAGCGTCGGCAAACCCCACCGCTTGTCCATGCTCATCGAGGGCAAGGAAGGCACTCTGGCGTGCATTGGCCAGCATGTCGATACCATCCTGCAGGTGAGCAGAGGCGTCATGATGGGGCCACAGCTGCTGGCGCAGGGCTGCCCATTGCGCCAGTTGTGCCTGGCTCAGCGGCACTATCTGAAAGACGGCGGTGTGAGCCATTGTCACCGATTCAGACCGCGCAGCGTTGCAGACGCGCCTGAGCGGCTTCTGCCAGCATGGCCAGCAGGGTCTCGGTGTCGCTCCACGACAGGCAGGCATCCGTGATGCTCTGGCCGAAGGTGGCGGCGCAGCCGTTCTCCACGTCCTGACGTCCTTCCACCAGGAAGCTCTCGGCCATGATGCCGGCGATGCCGGTGCGGCCGCGGCGCAGCTGATCGCAGATGTCTTGGGCCACCAGCAGCTGGCGACGGTGATCCTTCATGCTGTTGCCGTGGCTGAAATCCACCACCAGCCGCTCGGGCAGACCCACGTCAGCCAGGGCCTCGCACGCCTCGTCGACACTGGCGGTATCGTAGTTGGGCCTGTGGCCGCCACGCAGGATCACGTGGCCGTAGGGGTTGCCGGCGGTGCGGTAGATGGTCATCTTGCCGTCCTTGTCCGGGGAGTAGAAGATGTGGCTGTGACGGGCGGCACGCACCGCATCGATGGCGATGCGGGTGTTGCCGTCGGTGCCGTTCTTGAAGCCGACCGGGCAGGAGAGGGCGGAGGCCATCTCGCGGTGCACCTGGGATTCGGTGGTGCGTGCCCCTATGGCACCCCAGGTGATGAGATCGCTGATGTACTGGCCGGTCACCATGTCGAGGAACTCGGTGGCGGTGGGCATGCCGATCTCGTTGATGTCGACCAAGAGCTTGCGGGCCAGTTTCAGCCCTTCGTTGACGTCGAAGCTGCCATCGAGGCGCGGATCATTGATGAGCCCCTTCCAGCCGACTATGGTGCGCGGTTTCTCGAAGTAGGTGCGCATGACGATGCAGAGGCTCTCTTTGTACTGCTCGCGCAGGACGTTGAGGCGGCGGGCGTACTCGTGAGCGGCGGCCGGATCATGGATGGAGCAGGGACCGACGATGACCAGCAGGCGCTGATCCTCACCGGCCAGAATGGCTTCCACTTCGCGGCGGGCATCCAGCAGATTCTGGGCAATGGTGTCGTTGATAGGGAAGGCGTGCGCGAGCTCGCTCGGAGTGATCAGGGACTCCAGGCGACGGGTGCGCAATTCATCGGTGTGAATGGACATACGACTCAATTCTCGAGTGGGTGGCGTGGGCTGTTGCTCGACGGCGTGCCGAAAATGCAAGGGGATAAAATAAAGCAAAAACCCCCTGATTGAAACCTTGAGGGGCTCTGATAGGATGTGAGCCCTAAAACGATTCCAAATGAGGTAGATAGCGTGGCAAAGCCAGGGGCAACCGGGGTCACCCGCATCATCAACGCAACCGGTTACAGCATGAAAGGGCTCAAGTCAGCCTGGATCAACGAGGCGGCCTTTAGGCAGGAGCTGGTGCTGATCCTGCTGTTGATGCCGCTGGCCTTCTGGCTCGGGGATTCCCTCAATCAGATCCTGCTGCTCATCGTCATCAGCTGGCTGGTGGTGATCGTCGAGGTGCTCAACTCCGCCATCGAGGCCGTGGTAGACAGGGTGGGCTCGGAGCATCACGAGCTGTCGGGCCGCGCCAAGGATCTCGGCTCTGCCGCCGTCTTTATCGCGCTGGCCCTCAACGCCCTGGTGTGGGGCGCTCTGGTGGGACGCAATCTGCTGGGCTGGTGGTAGTGCTTTCGGTACCAAGAAGATCCCGGTGGGGCATAACCCAGCTGGGCTGGTGGTAGTGCTTTCGGTACCAAGAAGATCCCGGTGGGGCATAACCCAGCTGGGCTGGTGGTAGTGTTTTCGGTACCAAGAAAAGCCCGGTGGGGAATAACCCAGCTGGGCTGGTGGTAGCTTGCGAGAGCAAGCTTCTTTATTGGCATAAAAAAGCCCGTCAGATGACGGGCTTTTTGCTGGCCGAGCGCCGGGGCTCAGGGCATCAGTGCAGGATCCGGGCACGTATGGTGCCGTTGATCTCCTTGAGCTTGGCGAGGGCCTTCTCGCTGTGCTCCGTCTCCACGTCGATCACCACGTAACCGATATGGCTGCTGGTCTGCAGGTATTGACCGGCGATGTTGATCCCCTCTTCGGCGAAGATCTGGTTGATCTGGTTCATCACGCCCGGCTGGTTGCGGTGAATGTGCAGCAGGCGGCTGGAACCCTTGTGGCCCGGCAGTGAGACTTCCGGGAAGTTGACGGCGGAGAGGGTGGAGCCGTTGTCGGAATACTTGACCAGCTTGTTGGCCACCTCCAACCCTATGTTCTCCTGGGCTTCCTGGGTGGAGCCACCTATGTGCGGGGTCAGGAGCACGTTGTCCAGGCCGCGCAGCGGGGTCAGGAACTCCTCGTCGTTGGACTTGGGCTCGCTCGGGAAGACATCGATGGCGGCGCCCGAGAGGTGGCCGCTCTTGATGACGTCGGCCAGCGCATCTATGTCCACCACTGTACCGCGGGAGGCGTTGATGAAGATGGCGCCCGGCTTCATCATGCGCAGCTGCTCGGCACCGATCAGATCCTTGGTGGAGGCGGTTTCGGGGACGTGCAGGCTGATGATGTCAGACATGTTGAGCAGCTCGACCATGCTCGGCACCTGGATGGCGTTGCCCAAGGAGAGCTTGTTCTCGATGTCGTAGTAGTAGACCTTGAGACCTATGCTCTCGGCTATGATGCCGAGCTGGGTGCCGATGTGGCCGTAGCCTATGATGCCAAGCTTCTTGCCACGGGCTTCGACCGAGCGGTTGGCCAGTTTTTCCCACACGCCGCGATGGCACTTGGCGTTCTTCTCCGGGATGCCGCGCAGCAGCAGCAGTATCTCGCCCAGCACCAGTTCGGCCACCGAGCGGGTGTTGGAGAAGGGGGCGTTGAACACAGGGATGCCACGCAGGTGGGCGGCATCGAGGTCGACCTGGTTGGTGCCGATGCAGAAGCAGCCGATGGCGACCAGCTTGCCGGCGGCATCCAGCACCTTCTCGGTGAGCTGGGTACGGGAGCGCAGGCCCACGAAATGCACGTCACGAATGCGTTCGATCAGATCCTCTTCCGACAGGGAGGTCTTGAGGTACTCCACGCTGGTGTAACCGGCGGCACGAAAGGTTTCCACCGTGTTGGGATGGACTCCCTCCAGCAGCAGCACCTTGATCTTATCCTTGTCCAGCGAAAACTTGGCAGTCATGACGATCCCTCTATGTATGCAAAGAATGAGTGCAGATATGGTGTGTGAAGAAAACCGTAAAGTAACAAAAACGGTTGGGAGAGGGAATATTTGTGACGAAAGTCAAATTCTTTGAAGTTTTCAACGATAGTTGTAAACCACAGTTTGCAACTCATTGAGGGATAAATGAAAACGGCGCCATCAGGCGCCGTCTTTCATTGCGGGGGGATTACTGGATAACCACGCCGTCCGGCGTGCCGATCAGCACAACGTCAGCACCGCGGTGGGCGAACAGGCCGTTGGTGACCACGCCGACGATAGCGTTGAGCTGCACTTCCAGCCCTTTGGCATCTTCGATGGCCATCCCCTTGACGTCCAGTATGATGTTGCCGTTGTCGGTGACCACACCCTCACGCCAGACCGGATTGCCGCCCAGCTTCTTGATCTCGCGGGCCACGTATTCACGGGCCATGGGGATCACTTCCACCGGCAGCGGGAACTGACCCAGCACGTCCACGGTTTTGGTGTTGTCTATGATGCAGATGAACTTGTCGGCCACGGCGGCGACTATCTTCTCGCGGGTCAGGGCGGCGCCACCGCCCTTGATCATGTCGCGGGTCGCGTTGATCTCGTCGGCACCATCCACATAGACGGAGAGGGCATCGATGTCGTTGAGGTCAAACACCTGGATGCCAAGGCCCTTGAGGCGCTCGGTGGAGGCCACTGAGCTGGATACGGCCCCCTTGATCTCGTCCTTCATGGTCGCCAGCGCGTCGATGAAGTGGTTGACGGTAGAGCCTGTGCCTACCCCGACTATGGTGCCGGGAACCACGTACTTGAGCGCAGCCCAACCGGCCGCCTTCTTCATTTCATCTTGAGTCATGATG
Source organism: Aeromonas sp. MR19 (assembly GCF_963899305.1). Taxonomy (NCBI): domain Bacteria; kingdom Pseudomonadati; phylum Pseudomonadota; class Gammaproteobacteria; order Aeromonadales; family Aeromonadaceae; genus Aeromonas; species Aeromonas sp. MR19. Next base: position 48,767 of record NZ_CAWQWZ010000012.1, on the reverse strand, counting down.
GATCCTTTGGGAAAAAGCGGGCGCATTATATCCAAGCATCCCCCTCAGGGCGACCACAGCGCTCACGTTCCGGCCCAAAAATCCCCAAGATGTAAATCGTTTGCCTGTTTATTGAGCCCTGTCGCCCGGACGGGGCGGAGGCATGTGCAAAAGTGGCGGTATCGCACGCAAAAGGGAGCAGGCCAAGCCCAAGACAGAGAGGAGCAGGCAGTCAGTGCGGGCCGACTGCCTGATGGTCATGGAAATTGCCAGCAGCGGCTGGGGGTGATGATCTGCGGCAGCGGCACGTCCCACTCCTCCTGCGGTACCGCCTCCACCTGCTGGCAGTCGTGGGCGAGCCCCAGCGGTTTGGGACCCAGCCTGTGTTCATGCCAGCAGGCGAGGGTGCGATCGTAATAGCCGCCGCCCATGCCGAGCCGGTTGCCCTCGGCATCGAACGCCACCAGCGGGGTGCAAATAAGGTCGAGCGTGCTGTGAGGCACCACCTGGGACATGTCCAGCTCAGGCTCGGCGATGCCGTAGCGATTGCGGGTCATGGGGCTGGTGGCGGTATAGCGCAAGAAGAGCAGATGACCCGGGGTGAAGGGGTGCAGCACCGGCAGGTAGACCTCCTTTTGCTGGGCCCAGAGCCAGTGGATGGCGGGCAGGGGATTGAGTTCGCCGTCGTTGGCCAGATAGAGGGCGATGCGTCTGGCCGCCAGTATCTCCGGATGTTGCTTGAACTGGGCAACCAGCTGCTGGGCGGCTTCCTGCTGCTCGGTCTGGCTCAGGCTCTTTCTGCGCTGGCGGATGAGCTGGCGCAGGGATTGTCTTTCAGGCTGGGTATCATCCGGCATGGGGGCTCCTCTGGTGTGCACCCGTGTGGTGCAGATGGGTTGCCGCAACGGGCTGGGGTTACCTTAACAAGGCTGGCGGGGGATGAACAGCGTGACCAGCCCTGCTTGAATGGGCCGCCGGACAGGACTCAATGCCCCATCCGGCAGTGGATTGGGTTACTTGTCAGCAGTCTTGCCCATCTGATGCTTGACGAACACAGCCACCAGCGCCGCCAGCGCCAGGGCCATGGGATAGAAGCTCATGCTCACCACCGCCAGCGGGGAGAGGGCGAAGATGGAGCCCAGCAGCAGCGCCTGGGCGCCCCAGGGGATGAGGCCCTGCACCACGCAGGAGAAGATATCCAGCATGGAGGCGGCGCGGCGCGGGGTGACGCCATGATGCTCCGCCAGCTCCCGTGCTACCTTGCTGGCGACGATAATGGCCACCGTATTGTTGGCGGTACAGAGGTTGGTCAGCCCCACCACGCCGGCGATGCCGAGCTCGGCCGCCTTCTCGTTCTGTTCGCCATCGTGCTGGCGGGTGAAGCGGGCGATCAGGGCGCTGATCCGCTCGCTGATCCAGGCCAGCCCGCCCTGGCGCTCCATCAGGGCGCCGAGACCGCCGATCAGCATGGAGAGCAGGAAGATCTCCTGCATGCCGGTAAAGCCCTGATAGATGTCCTTGCTGAACTGGCCCAGCGGATAATCGCTGACCATGCCCACGGCGCCGGCGGCCAGTATGCCAATGCCCAGCACCATGAAGACGTTCATGCCGGACAGGGCCAGCACTAGGATCAGCAGGTAGGGCATCACCTTGAACAGATCCGCATGGGCTGTCGTGGCGGGGGCCTCCCCTACGGATCCCAGGGTCAGATAGAGCAGGATCACCCCGATGGCGGCAGGGGCGGCAATCTTGAAGTTCTCGCGAAACTTGTCCTTCATCTCGCAGCCCTGGCTGCGGGTCGCGGCGATTGTGGTGTCGGAGATGATGGAGAGGTTGTCGCCGAACATGGCGCCGGAGAGAATGGTGCCGGCCATCAGTACCGGATCTATGCCGGCGGCCTGTGCCACGCCGAGGGCCACGGGGGCCACGGCACCGATCGTGCCCATGGAGGTGCCCATGGCGGTGGCAATAAAGGCAGAGATGAGGAACAGCCCCGGCAGCAGGAACCAGCCCGGGATCAGCGACAGACCCATGGCGACGGTGGCATCCACCCCGCCGGTGGCCTTGGCCACGGTGGCAAAGGCGCCCGCCAGCAGGTAGATGAGGCACATCGCCATTATGTTGCTGTCACCGACCCCCTTGAAGAAGGTCTCCAGGTTCTTGTTGAACCCCTCTTTCCCCAGCATCAGCGCCAGCATGACGGCGGGCAGGGCGGCCACGGGGGCGGGCAGCTGGTAGAAGGCGAACTCGACCCCCTGCAGGGTGAGCCAGGTGCCGGTACCGATAAAGAGAGCGAGAAAGACCAGAAGAGGCAGCAGGGCTATGGCACTGGGTTGGGTCTGGATCATGTGTTCCTCTGTGGTTGAACATGACCTCCCTGTCGCAGCCAGCCCTGATATGGGGGTGAACCTGGCGGGCATCCTGCCGCTATGGGGCGCCTACAGTAGTGAGTCGGGGCCATTCGGTCAAGATAGACGTCCAGATGGATAGGTGTTTTTATCTTTCAATTCTGTATCTGTAAAAATATCAAAAGTATATTCGGAAAAATTAATAAACTCTGTTAATTGTTCCGTGTTGTGCCCTGGGTTTTCTGTGTGTTTTTCACAGACATGGAGTGTGGCTGACGGAGAATTTGGTGGTACTGGATATCCGGGCGCTTTGCGTGTGGGATTAGGGCATCAATGCCGCCATACCGAGCATGACGAAAGCCGTACTGGCATCCGCAGGGCACAAGGCGGTGTTGATATTCGGTCAGGGTGGCGCTGTTACTGCGTCATTTTCTCTACAGCCTGAACGGCTGCAGCCAGGGCGCGTTTATCGAGGGTCAGGGGAATGTGGCCTATATCTGGCACCAGGGTGAGGGGCCATTGAATGCCCAGCGCTCTTAACTCGGGTTCCAGTTGGTCGGTTTTAAATGCCTCGTCATCGGTGCCAGCAATCACGGCGCAGGGGCGTTTTACATTGCGCAAATTCTGCTGGTAGTCGCGCTCTGGCTGGAAGTTCGAGGCGAGGTTGAATGAGTAGGAGGGGGTCAGAAGAGTTTTCGCTTCTTCATTGAGCGCAAAGTTAAGCACAGTCAGATGGTTCAGTGCAGAGACATGCAGCCCGTTGAGGATGCTCAATGCGATCAGGCGAGGAAGGCCGACGCGCACCCAACCCCCGCTGTTGGGCCGGTAGTTGGCGGCCGTGGGGCCAAGATAGGGGGAGAGGAGTAGATAATTATCGAACAGGGTTTGTCGCGAACTGCCGGCAACGCGCAGCACGAAGCCACCCCCTGACGAGAAGCCGATGAGAGTGGCTGGTTTGCTGGGGGCCACCGCCTTAATGAAATCTTCCAGGTCGTCTTCGAGCTGACCGATGTAGGCAATGGTGCCTTTGCTGCCAGATTCACCATGGCCGCGAATATCGAGGGCGTAGGCATCGAATCCCGCTTGTGAGAAGGCATTTGCCATCTTGTGCATGCTCTGGCTGCTGGCAGAAGAGCCGTGAACCAGCACCACGCTGCCCCTGAGCTTATCGCCCGTTGCACCATATTGCCGGTAGGCCAACTGCTTGCCGTCACGCGCCGGGTACCTTGAGAGGGGCGGCATGCCGCTCCAGTCATTCCCTTTGAAAGGGTTGTTGATGCTGGCCATCGCTGGTGCAGGGCTCGGCCCGCCAAACCGCAGCGCAGCCACAAGCGCGATAAGGCCGAGCAACATCAGGCCCAGTACGCACAGCAATCCCGCATCCATATGTTTATCTCCTGGTGAAAAAAGGTGTCGACTGGGTCTTTTTGGTTGGCGGAAATCTATCATATGGCGCTGTATCTAGCAAACTCCAAACCGTCAGTCTGCGAGGAGAAGTGGCAAGCCTGTGCATCAGCCATTTTGAGCGGTTCACTGTCGAGCCCGAACCGAAGAGGGTGTCTCACGGCTTTTCAAAGGGGGCGCGGGCTGGTAAAACGGTCTCTTTCCATAATAAACAGATGAGAGGGTGGAGATGGATAATCCGATCCGTGTGGCCGTGATGGGCTGTAATGGTCGTATGGGCAAGGTGCTGCTGGAAGCCATCACCAACGCCGAGGGCGTGGTGGTCGGGGCGGCGCTGGAGCGGCCCGGCTCTGCCGTGATAGGCCTGGATGCCGGTGAGCTTAACGGGTTGGGCAAGCTTGGGGTGAGCATCAGCGACAGCCTGGACAAGGTGCGCGATGAGTTTGATCTCATCATCGACTTCACCCGTCCCGAGGTGACCCTGGCCAACCTGGCGTTTGCGCTGGCTCATCAGAAGCAGATGGTGATCGGCACCACCGGCTTTGATGATGCAGGCAAGGCCGCCCTGAAAGAGGCCGGCAAGCAGATCGGCATCGTCTTCGCCTCCAACTACTCGGTCGGGGTCAACCTGGTGTTCAAGCTGCTGGAGCAGGCCGCCAAGGTAATGGGGGATTACACCGACATCGAGATCATCGAAGGGCATCATCGCCACAAGGTGGATGCACCGTCCGGCACTGCGCTCTCCATGGGGGAAGTGGTGGCCAGGACGCTCGGACGCGACCTGAAAGAGTGCGCCGTCTACGGCCGCGAGGGGATCACAGGCGAGCGGGATCGCAACACCATCGGTTTTGCCACCATTCGCGCCGGCGATCTGGTGGGGGAGCACACCGTCATGTTTGCCGACATCGGCGAGCGGGTGGAGATCAGCCACAAGGCATCCAGCCGCCTCACCTTCGCCAATGGCGCCGTGCGGGCCGGCAAATGGCTTGGCCGCCAGAGTGCCGGTCTCTACGACATGCAGGATGTGCTCGACCTCAAGTGAGCGGCCAAGTTGGCGGCAGGCGGGCCGCAATGAGCCCACTCCTGACAGTGTTGCCAAACCCCGGTTCGCCGGGGTTTTTCATATCTTTTTGTATAAATGGCGATTACACCCTGTTTTTTATGTGAAATGGCCTAAACCTCTTCTTTGTTCAATTCATCCCATCCAGCCATTGCTCAAATGTCATCAAAGGGTAACGGGATTGAGCCTCAATGCCCCCTGTACCCTCATTTTTTTACATGACATGAAAAAGACTAAAAATTCAAAACGAGAAAAACGTTTTCTATTTTTAGTTGGCACTCATCTGTCAATAAAAGTCTCGTTTAAGCCTTTATGAATTTTATTTGTAAATTTTAATTTGTTGTTTTTTAAGGTTTAAATGTCTATTTTTGTGAGTTGCGCGGCATGGGGCATCTCTTTTGTATCGGGTTTTGGCTTTTCTTTTGACGGCGGGGGTTGCAAAGCGATTGAGTGCATAGATAATGGGTAATGTTGCTTGTTTATTGAATTTAGATGCATTTAAAACGAGAAAAGACGTTGAAATGCGATCGTTTTTAAGTAGAATGCGCCCAATTTGCCAGAAATCTGCCGGGTTTGAGCCCTGTTTCAAACAGCGTCCGGACCCGCAACACCCAGGTAAATTGCTGAATTTAAAGCTAAATAACTGGAGGTTGTCTTGAATCACACTGCATTGCTAGTGCTGGAAGATGGAACTGTGTTCAAAGGCGTGTCGATAGGCGCCGAGGGATGTTCCGTTGGTGAAGTGGTTTTCAATACGTCGATGACGGGCTATCAGGAAATCCTCACCGATCCCTCTTATTCCCGTCAGATAGTCACCCTCACTTACCCCCATATAGGCAACACCGGCACCAACAGCGAAGATGAAGAGTCCAGTCAAATCCACGCTCAGGGATTGATCATCCGGGACCTTCCGATACTTGCCTCCAATTTCCGCAATCAGCAATCCCTCTCCGATTACCTCAAGTCTCACAACATAGTTGGCATCGCCGACATCGACACCCGCAAACTGACCCGCATCCTGCGCGAGAAAGGCGCTCAGGCCGGTTGCATCCTGGCGGGCAAGCAAGTCGATGAGGCATATGCCCTCGAACAGGCGCGCGCCTTCCCCGGTCTCAAGGGAATGGACTTGGCCAAGGAAGTGACTGTGTCAGAAGCCTACGCCTGGACCGAAGGCAGCTGGCAGCTCGGCAAGGGGCATGTCACCCCGGCGGCCGATGAACTCAAATACCACGTGGTGGCCTACGACTTTGGCGTCAAACGCAACATTCTGCGCATGCTGGTGGACCGTGGCTGCCGCCTGACAGTGGTGCCGGCCAAGACCCCGGCCGCCGAGGTGCTGGCGATGAACCCCGATGGCATCTTCCTCTCCAATGGCCCGGGTGACCCCGAGCCCTGCGACTACGCCATCGAGGCCATCAAGGCCTTCCTCAATACCAACACCCCTGTGTTCGGTATCTGCCTGGGTCACCAGCTGCTGGGTCTGGCCTCGGGTGCCAAGACGATGAAGATGAAGTTCGGCCACCACGGTGCCAACCACCCGGTGAAGAGTCTCGATGACAATACCGTCATGATCACCGCCCAGAACCACGGTTTCGCGGTCGATGAGCACAACCTGCCGGCTTGCCTGCGCGCCACCCACGTCTCCCTGTTTGACGGTTCTCTGCAAGGCATCCACCGCACCGACCGTCCGGCCTTCAGCTTCCAGGGTCACCCCGAGGCGAGCCCGGGCCCGCACGACTGTGCCGGTCTGTTCGACCACTTTATTGAATTGATCAAGCAGTATCGCGCTTAAGAGGAAAAGAGAAGCCATGCCAAAACGTAACGACCTACAGAGCATCCTGATCCTCGGCGCCGGCCCCATCGTCATCGGTCAGGCCTGCGAATTTGACTACTCCGGCGCCCAGGCCTGCAAGGCCCTGCGCGAGGAGGGATACCGCGTCATCCTGGTGAACTCCAACCCGGCCACCATAATGACGGACCCCGAGATGGCGGATGCCACCTACATAGAGCCCATCACCTGGGAAGTGGTGCGCGAGATCATCAAGAAGGAGCGCCCGGATGCGGTGCTGCCCACCATGGGTGGCCAGACTGCGCTGAACTGCGCGCTGGATCTGGAAAAACACGGCGTGCTGGCCGAGTTCGGTGTGGAGATGATAGGCGCCACTGCCGATGCCATCGACAAGGCCGAAGATCGCCGCCGCTTCGACATCGCCATGAAGAGCATTGGCCTCGAGTGCCCGCGCGCCGGCATCGCCCACAACATGGAAGAGGCGTGGGGCGTGCAGCAGATGGTTGGTTTCCCCTGCATCATTCGTCCCTCCTTTACCATGGGCGGCTCAGGCGGTGGCATCGCCTACAACACCGAAGAGTTCGTTGAGATCTGCGAGCGCGGTCTGGACTTGTCGCCGACCAAGGAGCTGCTCATCGATGAGTCGCTGATCGGCTGGAAAGAGTACGAGATGGAAGTGGTGCGGGATCGCAACGACAACTGCATCATCGTCTGCACCATCGAAAACTTCGACCCCATGGGCATACACACCGGTGACTCCATCACGGTCGCGCCAGCCCAGACGCTGACCGACAAGGAGTTCCAGATCATGCGCAACGCCTCCATGGCGATACTGCGCGAGATCGGGGTCGAAACCGGCGGCTCCAACGTCCAGTTCGGCATCAACCCGAAAGATGGCCGCATGGTCATCATCGAAATGAACCCGCGGGTGTCCCGCTCCTCCGCGCTGGCCTCCAAGGCGACCGGTTTCCCCATCGCCAAGATCGCCGCCAAGCTCGCCATCGGTTACACCCTGGACGAGCTGATGAACGACATCACAGGCGGTCGTACTCCGGCCTCCTTCGAGCCGGCCATCGACTACGTGGTCACCAAGGTGCCGCGCTTCAACTTCGAAAAATTTGCCGGTGCCAACGACCGTCTCACCACCCAGATGAAATCGGTCGGTGAAGTGATGGCGATTGGCCGCAACTTCCAGGAGTCCCTGCACAAGGCGCTGCGCAGCCTCGAGACCGGCAAGACCGGCTTCGACCCCATGGTTGACCTCAATGCCCCTGACTCATTGACCCGCATCCGCCACGAGCTGCAGGATGCTGGCTGCGACCGGATTTGGTACATAGCCGATGCGTTCCGCGCCGGTCTCTCCATGGACGGCATCTTCAAGTTGACCAAGATTGACCCCTGGTTCCTGGTGCAGATAGAAGATCTCATCAAGCTGGAAGAGCAGGTGAAAGAGCGCGGCATGGCCGGTCTCGATGCCGACTTCCTGCGCGCCTTGAAGCGCAAAGGCTTCGCCGACGCGCGCCTGGCCAAGATCCTCGGCGTGGCCGAGGGCGAGGTGCGCAAACTGCGTGCCCGCCACAACATCTTCCCGATCTACAAGCGGGTCGATACCTGCGCGGCCGAGTTCGCCACCAACACCGCCTACATGTATTCGAGCTATGACGAAGAGTGCGAGGCCAACCCGACCAATCGTGACAAGATCATGATCATCGGCGGTGGCCCGAACCGTATCGGTCAGGGCATCGAGTTTGACTACTGCTGCGTCCATGCGGCACTGGCCCTGCGCGAAGACGGTTACGAGACCATCATGGTCAACTGCAACCCGGAGACCGTCTCCACCGATTACGACACCTCGGATCGCCTCTACTTCGAGCCGGTGACCCTGGAAGACGTGCTGGAAATCGTGCGCATCGAGAAGCCCAAGGGCGTCATCGTCCAGTACGGCGGCCAGACCCCGCTCAAGCTTGCACGGGCATTGGAAGCGAACGGCGTGCCGATCATCGGTACCAGCCCGGATGCCATCGACCGCGCCGAAGACCGCGAGCGCTTCCAGTCCGCCGTCGAGCGCCTCGGCCTCAAGCAGCCGGAAAACGGCACAGTCACCGCGTTGGAGCAGGCAGTGCTGACCGCCGAGCGGATCACCTACCCGCTGGTGGTGCGCCCCTCCTACGTGCTGGGTGGCCGCGCCATGGAGATCGTCTATGACGAGACCGACCTGCGTCGCTACTTCGCCGAGGCGGTGAGCGTTTCCAACGAATCGCCGGTGCTGCTGGACCGCTTCCTCGATGACGCTACCGAGCTGGATGTGGATGCCATCTGCGACGGCGTGGACGTGGTCATCGGCGGCATCATGGAGCATATAGAGCAGGCCGGTATCCACTCCGGTGACTCCGGCTGCTCCCTGCCACCTTATACCTTGTCCAAGAAAATTCAGGACGAGATCCGCGAGCAGGTGCGGAAATTGGCGCTGGAACTCGGTGTGGTCGGCCTGATGAACGTGCAGTTTGCGGTCAAGGGCGATGACATCTACCTCATCGAAGTGAACCCGCGTGCCGCCCGTACCGTGCCCTTCGTCTCCAAGGCGACCGGTGCGCCGCTGGCCAAGATTGCCGCCCGCGTCATGGCCGGTCAGAGCCTGAAAGATCAGGGCTTTACCACCGAAATCATCCCGCCTTACTACTCGGTGAAAGAGGTGGTACTGCCGTTCGCCAAGTTCCCTGGGGTTGACCCGCTGCTGGGGCCAGAGATGCGCTCTACCGGTGAAGTAATGGGGGTAGGCAGCAGCTTTGCCGAGGCCTATGCCAAGGCCCAGCTGGGTGCCAGCCATGCGGTGCCGAAAGAGGGCCGCGCGCTCTTGTCGGTGCGTCACAGCGACAAGGCGCTGGTGGTCGATTTGGCCGCCAAGCTGCTGGAGCTGGGCTACGAGCTGGATGCTACTCACGGCACCGCAGTGGCGCTGGGTGAAGCGAGCATCAACCCGCGCCTGGTCAACAAGGTGCACGAAGGGCGTCCGCACATTCTCGACCGCATCAAGAACGGCGAGTACACCTACATCGTCAACACCGCCGAAGGGCGAGTGGCGATCCAGGACTCCAAGCAGCTGCGCCGCGCCGCCTTGCAGCACAAGGTGGCTTATACCACCACCATGAATGAGGCGTTTGCCACCTGCATGGCCATCAGCATGGATGCCACCGCCAACGTGAACTCGGTGCAGGAGCTGCACCAGAAGGTGAAAAACCGCTAAGCATTGCGTAACAAGGGCAGGGGAGTCTTTCTCTCCTTCTTTTTTGCACAACACTTGCGAACCCTGAAAAACCCCGCCAGCGATGGCGGGGTTTCTGTTTTTTTGCGGATCCGGCCAGCCTCTGTCATGGGAGTGAGGTGCGCAGGGGAGAGGGAATAGGGTCAAGAGTAGGCGATATCATCCCTTTTAGTGGCGTAAAGGTGACAATGATTGCGCCTTGGTGGCTTTTATTCGCAATCTTTGCAATCACTCACCCGAGCCGCCTCTATATACTGGTTTCTCATCACATAAGGTCGTCTGCGCCCGCAACAGCGGGGTGCGAGGATCAGGGCCAGTTGCTTATCCGGCAGCGAAGGCCGTCCCCTTTTACCCAGAGGGGCCACAGGAAACCGGTTGTGGGGTTACCACCCGCGCAACCGTCAGGGCCAGCGTTACCGCGCCAGCCTGCTTCCCCCTCCTTACCCCGTCTGCTTGCCTGCCCAGTCGCGTCGTTGCTCACCCTCATAGCCCGCAACGGCGCCGCACCTCAAGGACATCAGCCAAGGGAATCTGAATATGAGCTTCGATCATCGCAAATACCGCCCCGCCCCCGTCATCGCATTGACGGATCGCCAATGGCCCAACCGGGTGCTGGAGCGTGCGCCGCTCTGGTGTGCCGTGGACTTGCGCGATGGCAATCAGGCGCTGGTCGAACCCATGACGGTGGCCCAGAAGCTGCAAATGTGGGCGCTGATGGTCCATGTCGGCTTCAAGCATATCGAGGTGGGCTTCCCGGCCGCCTCCCAGCCCGATTTTGACTTCGTGCGTGAGCTGATCGAGCGCAATCTCATTCCCGATGACGTCACCATACAGGTGCTGGTGCAGGCCCGCGAAGATCTCATCATCCGCACCTTTGAATCCCTCAAGGGGGCCAAGCGCGCCATCGTTCACGTCTACAACTCGGTCAACCCGACCCAGCGCAACTATGTGTTCAACTCAGGGAAAGAGGGGGTCAAGGCCATCGCCGTGCAGGGGGCGCGCTGGGTACGCGAGCATGCGGCAAGGAACCCGGGCACAGAGTGGAGTTTCCAATATTCCCCCGAGAGCTTCAGCAGCACAGAGGTGGAGTTCGCGGTGGAGGTGTGTGACGCCGTGATCGACGAGTGGCGCCCCGCCGCCCGCCCCATGATCCTGAACCTGCCAGCCACGGTCGAGGTGAGCACCCCCAACGTGTTTGCGGATCAGGTGGAGTGGTTCTGCCGCCACCTCAGGGCGCGCCCCGAGGTGAGCATCTCCATTCACACCCACAACGACAGAGGCTGTGGTGTGGCTGCCGCCGAGCTGGCGGTGCTGGCGGGGGCGGATCGCATCGAGGGGACCCTGCTCGGCAATGGCGAACGCACCGGCAACATGGACATAGTCACCATGGCCATGAACCTCTACAGCCAGGGCATAGATCCCGAGCTGGACTTGTCTGACATGGATGCCATAGTCGCTACCGTGGGCGCCTGTACCCAGATAGCCCTGCACCCGCGCCACCCCTATGCCGGCGAGCTGGTCTACACGGCGTTTTCCGGCAGCCATCAGGATGCGATTCGTAAATCCCTGGCGGCCGAGAAGCCCGACACCTATTGGGATGTGGCCTACCTGCCCATAGATCCCGCCGATCTCGGTCGCAGCTACGAGGCGGTGATCCGCATCAACAGCCAGTCCGGCAAGGGGGGCGTCACCTACCTGCTGGAGCGCGATCTCGGCCTGCAACTGCCGCGCTGGCTGCAGATCGACTTCAGCCGCCGGGTACAGGCGCAGGCCGAGGCGAGCAGCAGCGAGATCAACCCGGCGCAGATCCGCGCCCTGTTCGAGCAACATTATCTTGAGCCGGTGCACGGCTATCGCATCGGTCGCTTCCAGCTCGGTCACGACGGCCAGGAGAGCCTGCACCTCGAGCTGCAGACCCCAGATGGATCGCTGCAATTGCGGGGCGAGGGGGAGGGGGCCATCACGGCGCTGGTCAACGGCTGGGAGCGCCAGACCGGCATGCACATAGACGTGCTCGACTACTCGGAACATGCCCTGAGTGCGGGCACCGAGTCCCGCGCCGCCGCCTATGTGCTGCTCAGTGTCGATGGTCGGCGCCAGTGCGGGGTCGCCATCGGCCGCGACGTGGTCAACGCCTCCTTGCAGGCGGTGATCAATGGCGCCGCCCAGATCCAGGCCCTGCGCCAAACGGCCTGATCCGCCCCCAGCTCATCGGCCGGGCACTGTCTTTGCCCCTGGCCATGACCCGATACATCTGCAAGGCCCCCGTCCAACCGGCGGGGGCCTTGTCGTGTCAGCGGCGGATGCTTGCGGGCTGGCCATGCTCATGCCTTCTGATCCCCCGATCAATCCTCTACAATGCCCTGGCTGTCTGCGTCCGGATACCCTCTGCGGGTGCCGGGACGCCTTATCCATCGGGAAGCTTTCATGCATCATCTCATTCGTTATCGTCATCATGTCGCGCCTCTGCTGGCCGCCTTGCTGCTGGCTGCCTGTGCCAGCGAACCGGCCAGCCAGGGCGATACCCGCCAACCTGGCAGTGCGGCCATCACGGGGCCGGCCATCACCAAACCCGCTCCCCTGCCCAAGGCCCAGATCCCCAGAGCCCCGGCCAGCATGCCGTCGCGCATAGTGCGGCTGTTGCCGGCCCGTACCGTGGATCGCAACGGCTGGGCGCAGGACATAGTCACGGCCCTCGCCAAACAGGAGCTGGCCGTGACCGACGAGAACGTCTGTTCCGTGCTGGCGGTGGCCGAGCAGGAGTCCACCTTTCAGGCTGATCCCGTGGTGCCTGGCCTTGGCAAGATCGCCTGGCAGGAGATCAACGCCCGCGCCAGCAAGCTGCTGATCCCCGAATTCGTGGTGCGCACTGCGCTCAGCATCAATTCCCCCACCGGCAAGAGCTATGCCGAGCGCATCGACAAGTTGCGCACCGAGCGGGAGATGAGCGAGATCTTCGAGGACATGATAGGGGAGGTGCCCATGGGCAAGACCCTGTTTGGCAACATGAACCCGGTGCGTACCGGTGGCCCCATGCAGGTCAGCATCGCCTTCGCCGAGGCCAACGCCCGTGGCTACCCTTATCCCGTCAAGGATTCCATCCGCCACGAAGTCTTTAGCCGCCGTGGCGGCATCTGGTTTGGCACCCGTCATCTGCTCAACTACCCGGCCCAGTATCCGGATCACCTCTACCGTTACGCCGACTTCAACGCCGGCTGGTATGCCAGTCGCAACGCCGCATTCCAGGCGGCGGTCAGCCGCGTGAGCGGCAAGCCGCTGGCACTGGATGGGGATCTCATTCGCTATGACTCAGATCTGCCGGGCAAGACAGAGCTCGCTGTTCATGCCATCGCCGGCCGCCTCAGCATGAGCAAGCAGGCCATTCACCAGAGCCTGAAGCTCGGCGACACCAGCGATTTTGCCCAAAGCGATCTCTACCACAGGGTCTTTACCCTGGCCGACAAGCAGGCCGGCAAGCGGCAACCCCGCGCCGTGCTGCCGGGCATCTCCCTCAAGAGCCCCAAGATCACCCGCAACCTCACCACCGCCTGGTTTGCCAAACGGGTGGATGGCAGGGCACAAGCTTGCATTAGGAAGATTGCTACAATTCGCTAGTATCCAGAAATAGCAAGGGTGGCCAAGTGTTTGCCCTTGTTATCAAGGATGCGTTAAATTAAAAACAATGTTTACCTGACCTAAAAATCCCAACGAATAGTAAAAGACTCTACATCTACATTAATAATTAGGGTGGTAAATAAAATATGGATGCGTTGCGATTATTTATATTAAGTATCTTTTTAGTAGCAGTTTAGCATGGCTAGTTCCTGTGTTTGATAGACGAAATTTTTTTATTTTTAATTTTTTATCAGGATAAACTTCAAAAAAGACATCAAATTTCTTATTTAGTAGTCTACCTACATTCTCTCTGAATTTTGGTTTTGAAAGGATTAGTTCATTATTTATAAAGGTACAGATTTCACCTGTTGTATAATATGAGTTACGCTCCCCTGGTCCTCTTTTTTTATATAAAACAAGAACAATTAAATCTTTTAATTTGAGTGAGTCATGTGAATTTGACTTATTTGTTTCATTAGGAGAGAACATAGGTGGTGATAATTTCATGGCATGCTCATAAAAATCATAGTAATCATCTATTTTTTTATCGTTCTCTATTGTGTTTATTTGAGGTAGCGTTCTGATTTTATTTAATCCCATATCGAGTTCTCGGGAATCTCTCTCTTCAAAAGACTCCCTTTGTGGCCCTACCTCAGAGCGATTTCTTTCAAGTTTCCTTTCTTTTCGACTTGTGCTGTTTGCAGATATAAATATTATATCTGCATCGTTGCCAACAATATAATTGTTCTGTATAAATACAACCTCCTCATACTTTCTGAATCCGGTTATAACTACATATGGCCAATTATATTTCTCTAAAAAATCCAATACTTTTTCAGCTACTAGAGTAGGCCTCTCTGATAACAAAAATTCAGCAAATCTACCAATTTGGATATCACTTTTCTCTCCATGAGTCTCTAAGTATATAAGATGCATAAAATCAGAGGCTTCAATATGAAAAAAAGAATATTTACTGGTCAAGTATTCTGCAATAGTGGTTTTCCCTGCGCAACTCAATCCTGTGACGATATGGCATGCTGAAATGTCATTTATGATTTCTTTATTTGTTGCTGGGCCTACGGATAATTTTGCTTTTGAAATTACATGTTTTTTTTCTAAAAATGAAAGCATGTCTAAAAATGCATTTTTACGGAAGTCATATTTATCTGCAACTTCGATAGGCATCTGGCTAATAACAATTTTTTCTTTACCAGGACAGAACCATTTATTAAAAGTTTTATTATCTAACCATGGATATATAGCATTTGTTTGTAAGCTCTTATCTTCAAGCCTTACTATTGTCCCTGATGTGCTGCTTGTAAATATAAACTCTTCCGCTCGTATGGTCGGAATGTATAGAACTAAATCAGACCTGACCGTAACGGTGCGATTATTACCAGAAAAATCTAGTACTATATCTATGTCTTCAAAAGAATTTTCTCGCATCCAATATTTTATATCAAGACCTGGATACTCCATACCATCCGTACTAAGGGCATCAATAATTACTGATGTATCTTCAATAATAAATGCTTGTGACGGAGGCAATCCAGCTGATTTAGCCTTGTTTTTGGCACTTTTCAAACTCTCTTTGAGTAGTTTGAACCTGTCATTTATTCTCGGCTCATCATAGTTCGCATGATAGGTTTTTTCTCTGAAATTAGTTATCTTTATATTATACTCACGACATAAATATCTAGCGTGTTGCATCTTAGTTCTATTTGAGGTGAAAAAAATCAGTTCAAACATATAGTTCTCCCTGAGTTGCAGATATTTAATGGAATATAGTCTCCTCCATGTAAAGCACAATATTCTTTCGCGATGATCTCTGCATCATCATGGAAAAAATAAATGCTTGGTCCAAAGCTACTCATGCCATAACAGTCAGGATTAAAAGTGGATATTTCTAACATGGATGATAAATTTTCAGATCGATTATTTATTTCTGATTTTTTCCATTCACATTCCCTAAGTGCATTTATACCATCACAAAAGCTAACGTAATCATTCTCTATAATAGAGCTGGTAATAACAAATGTAGATATGTAGCATGCAGAGTGGGCTGCATGTGAACTAATAGGACATGTCTTCTTAAAAAATTCAAACTCTGAATTACCGTAAATAAGAGTATCGGTTTGTGGAATTATCAATCCAATTTTCCATCCTTCTGGAACATCATGTGTAATTAAAGTTGTTGGTTTTCTCATTTTACTTGCAAAAGAAGAAGGGAGATATTCATCATTCTCTTTTTTTCTACCCAAATCAAATACAAAACCGCCAGAAAAATAACTTTTTATACCTATGCCGGATGTCCCACCTCTACCTGAGAGCTGTATTATATCTTCCTCCTTATAAGGTATGTTGTTCATGATCATCAACAACTCAATACATGCAAGAATTATAGCGGTGTGGGTTCCAAGGCCCACGTGGAAAAAATAATCCCCTGTTGCTGTAATATTTATTGACTGCTTGAGCGAAAGAGATCTAGATATGTCGTCAAGTTGGCAACATATATTCTTTATCTTGTTAGCATCATTGCATTTTCCTCTTATATTTAAAGTGTTTTTATTTCCATGTGTCGCCTCTAGGAAATGATTGTTGCTTGAAACAGCAAGCCCTACACCGCCATTAACTCTGTAGTTACAGTCATGCATTGCGATTAGAGTGAAATGGAGCCTAAATGGCAAACTAATCTTGACCTTTAGCATTACACCACTCCTCATCGAAATATTGAATGTAATCTAGAGTGAACGCAGCGCCAGTTCTGAAATGTAGAGACTGTGAGTATTTACTTTTCCGTTTTTCAAAATAAGGTCCTACAATAATGTCAGTATCAGATGCAAAAATACTGTGGTGTGGCTCATGATTATAAAGTCTAATTTCAAAGTTTTCTTTGAAATTATCTTTAATCTCAACGAAACGCTCAAGTGCTAAAGTTAAGTTTTGTTTTTCTTTTTCACTTGTAATTGAGTCCACTCTTGGAAGAAGTAATTTAACATTAACACCTCTCGTTAACGCTAAAATAAACTCATTGTCTCCAGATTCTGCTTGGCAGAAGTCTTCTGAGAAACGCTTTCCGGTGTGGAAGAGGAACTTAAGTTCAGCCTTGGAATTTTTTATTATGTTTCTGTAAAAATCTTTATCGTCTCTTCGTTCTAGAACTCCAATTAGTCCAGAATTTATTATCTTTTCATTTCTGACATAATCAAGGTAATCCGTCGTGAATTGAACCAATAATGCTACAACTGAAACTAGTCCACCGCCAACTAAAGGGGCCCATTTAGTTGATGTAATAATATCAAAGGAATATAGGGCAACAAGTAATATAGCCATTGAAATATAAGTCCACAATATTACTTTACTGAGACTTATAGTTATTTTCTTTTTAATCATATAGTCGCCTTATTATCAAACATTGTTACTATGAGTAGGTTTATAACTTGAAATTTCTATTGTGGCATCATTGGCAGTCGTCATATTGTGGCTGAAAGTAACCGAACTATCGTCCTTGGGTTTCAACCGTATTACAGAGAGTACTGGGTTGACACGTTGTGGACTCTATACGAATAACCAGAGTGTCAAACAGAACTACTATAGCGACTTAATCAGGACGAATGTGTGACAAGTCCCACTAACTGTGTGACTCATCAGTGATTTTTAGCCGGTGGTGGCGCTGGCAGTTAGAGGGCGGTGGCTGGGGGTTAGGCGTTGCTGTCGGAGGGTCTTATGAGAAGAGAAGGCAAGAGGAATCCCGCAACAGAGGTTGGGCGGCTCTGTTCCGTGGGCAGAGCTTAGAAACTCATCGCCAGCCCGACGCCGTAGCCACTGGTGTTGTGGCTGAACATATAGCGGGCCACCAGCCGGGTGCGGGTCACTATGATGTCGTACTTGCTGCTGTCGAGCTCGATCCCGAGCCCCAGCGAGTTGAGGGAGTTGAAACCGAGCAGGCCCCGTTGCTCGCCGAGGTATTCGGTGCGAGCCCCTTCCATCACGTAGCGCAGCGGCCGACTCAGCAGCGTCAGATCGCCGATGGGGGCACGGCGGCGCAGATAGAGGCCGAGATTTTCCGCGTTGGCCTGGCCGGTCACGCTGGCCGAGGTGCCGCCAAAGCTCTGCAGATGCTGGTAGGAGTAGCGCAGCTCGGCGTCTATGTCCTGAGTCGGGGAGAAGAGTTCATAGTCGAGCATCAGGGCGCCGCCCAGGCCATAGACATCGAGCCTGCCGCCATCGAGAAAGTCGAGGTTCTTGCCGGTGTACTGGCCCAGCAGCCAGTTGCCGATGCGCAGATCGCTGGCCACTGTGCCCAGGGTGACGTTGCCGAGGGGACGCAGCACCCAGTTGCCGCCGTGCCTGTCCCGGTGCAGTCCTATGTCCCAGCCAATCCCGCCGGTGGCCGTCAGACTGTTCCATTTGGTGGGAATGGTGCGGGTCTCGCTGCCGTTGCTCACCACGAACTGGGGATCGTAGCGGCTAAAGCCCAGCGTCCCCTCCAGATAGATGGGCACGCTCTCGCTCATGGTGGCGCCGCCGCCGACCTGGGTCATGTTGAGCGCCGCCGCCTGGTTGGTGCCGCTGCCGATATTGATGTTGCTGGCGGTGATGTCGGGCACGACTGTGAAGGTCATCAGCGACACCACAGCGTTGGCGCGCTGCTGCACCAGCGAGTCCTCGTCGGCCATGGCGTTGGTGCCGAGCAGCAGGCTGATCAGCAGGGGCAGGTTGGTGTGAGAGGTGTATGAGGGCATGCCGGGTTCCCGTGAAGCCTCGTTGGCTGAGGCACGATTACACTGTAGCGATTTTTTCTCGGCTTGGCAGCCCGGATAATGAGCCGGATGGCACTCTTCTGGCGTACGCGATCCTCAGATCAGGGGCCGGCTTGCTGGCGATGCAACAGGCGGGGGCTGGCGGCGTTCTCTGCGCCTCTCCTGGCTGTGCAGCCCGTGTGCTCGTGGGGTGCGAGTGGACGCCACCGCTTGCCGATGCGGGCCACGGACGGTCGGGTCAGGTTTTTCGCACTGCGTCCGGGCGGATAATAAAAATCCATTAAACTCAATGGGTCACTTGTTCGGGAGTGTGAGTGGAGATGAAGATCAGCCGCAAGATTACGCTGACCATAGTGCTGACGCTGCTGCTGTTGCAGGGGGTTGGCTATGTCGGCCTGCATTATGTGGTGAGCGACAAGTTCGGCGAGCTGGAGCGCATGAGTGTGGAGCGCAACCGCGAGCGGGTCAGGGCCGTGGTGCAGGCCGAGCTGGGCCAGCTGACCATGCTGGGGCAGGATTGGTCCGAATGGGATGAGACCTATGCCTTCATGGCCCGTCGGGATCAGGCCTATCTGGATGCCAACTTCAACGTGCGCACCTTCGAGACCCTGGGGATCGATCTGCTGGCGTTCTACGACAGGGAGAAGCAGCCGCAGGTGGCCTTTGCCTACCAGGCCGGCAAGCTGGTCTCGCAAACGCCGGCCCAGCTGGGGGCCTTGACCGATTACCTGATGCGCTACGGCACCCTCAAGCCCAACGCCGGCATCTGGTTCGACGGCGAGCGCTATTACCTGATGGCCGCCACCCAGATCCTGAGCAGCGAGGGGGAGGGGCCAAGTCGCGGCACCCTGTTGCTGTTCAAGGCTTTTACCCCGAAATTCATCCGCCAGCTGCAAAAACGCACAGCCCTGTCGCTCACCTTCCTGAGCCCGGATCAGCTCGCCGCCAGCCAGGGGGCGCCGACCCTGACCCGGCTCATGGCCAGCGACAGCCTGATCCTGCCGCAAGAGGACCGCCTGCTCACCCTGGCCCAGATCGATACCTTGCAGGAGACGTCGCCCCTCATCTTTCGCTTCACCCTGCCACGGGATCTGATGCTGGAGGGCAAGGCCATCGAGCAGCGCATCTTCTGGTTGCTGAGCCTGGGTACCCTGCTGTTTGCCGCCCTGGTGTTGCTGATCCTCAACGGCTACATAGCCGCCCGCCTGCAGCGGTTGAGTGCCAACCTGCGCCTCATCGCTGACGATGGCGCCGTGCGTCGGCTGCTGGTGGAGGGCAAGGACGAGATCTCCCAGGTCGCCATCGACTGCAATCGCATGCTCGATCATCTGGACAGCCTGCGTCAGCAGCAGGCCGACAGCGGGACCCGGCAGCAGTTGCAGCACGGGGCCCTGATCCACCTGGCCAAGAGCGATCTGCTGACCGGCGAGGATCCGGGGCAGGCCGCCCGTCATATCAACGAGGCGGTGTGCGCCGGCACCGGGGCCGCCCGCGCCAGCGTCTGGTTCTGCGCCGAGGACAAGCAATCCATGTTCTGCCAGGATCTCTTCTTCCTGCCCAAGCGCCATCATCAGCAGGGTTTTCACCTGCCATATGCCTTGATCCAGGGCCGCTACGAGGTCTCCAAGCCCGAGCATGCCCCCTGCCTCATCATCCGCGAGCGCTATGATCTGTCACGGTTTGGCGCCATGCTGGCCCAGCTCGGGCTCGATGCCCTCTCGGGCGCCATACTGATGGCACCCCTCAAGCAGGGGGATGAGCTGCTCGGTTTCATCATCGCCGAACGAGCCAGTCTGAAGGAGGAGTGGCACCCGGACGAGACGGCCTTCGTGCTCTCGGTGTGCGATCTCTCCGCCCAGACCCTGCTCACCCTCACCAAATTGCAGCAACTCAAGCGCAGCTGAGGGCCGCCTCGCCAGGTGCCCTCCCTTGCGTTCAAGGCACACATGCTCAAGGCACACACGGCTCAAGGCGCAACTTTCGTCGCGCCAGAGCGATTATCTCCACTATCCGTGACCTGCATTAATTTCTTGTTCACTTGGCAGGGTGTATAACGGGCCTCCCTCATGGAGAGAAGGGGCATGGCGACAGGGAGGGTCTGCCGCACCGGTGGCCCTCGGGTCACCCACTATGGATGCTCACTATGTTGATGGGAGTCACCAGATGCAGGAGATGCTGCTTGCCATATGGCAACAGGACTTTAACCAATTGATCCAGATGCAGGCGGTGGGCCTGCTCGTCACCTGTCTGGTGGTGATCCTCTTTCTCGAATCGAGCTTCGTCTTTTTGCCCCTGCCCGGTGACAGTCTGGTGCTGCTGGCCGGTGGCCTGGTGGGAATGGGGGTGCTTGGCCCCGAAGTCACACTGATTTACATGCCGCTTGCCGCCGGGCTTGGCAGCCTGATCGCCTATCTGCAGGGCCATGCGCTGCACGGTACCTCCTTCATGGGCCATGTGGAGCGGATGATCCCGGACGGCAGCCTGCCACGGGCCTCGCGTCTGCTGCACAGCTACGGCTTCTGGGCCATGTTCTCCTCCCGCTTCGTGCCCTTCGTCAGGGTGCTGACGCCTATGCTGATGGGGGTTTCGCGCCTGCATCTGCCGCGGGTGATGATGGCAAGCTTTGCCAGCGCCTTCCTCTGGGCCCTGCTGCTGAGTCTGGTGGGCAAGTTCGTGATGGCGGCCCCGGTGTTTGCCCAGTATCACGAGCTGATGACCAAGTGTCTGCTGGTGACCTCCCTCGGCCTGTTCGTCATCGCCATGGCGGCCATCGCCATCCGGCTGCTCAAGCGCCCGACCAACCGCATCCGCTGATCGGCTGCAGGCGGTCATCGCCCCGCGTATTTCTTGTGAATATACACCTGACCCAGGCGCGACCCCGAGCGGGCCGCCAGGGTCGCCCCTCAACCTTCAAGCAGGTACCTTATGTCATGTCATGACACCCTGAGCCTTCGTCCCCTCGAGCGAGAGGATCTGAAATTTGTGCATCAGCTCAACAACAACGCCAGCATAATGCGCTACTGGTTCGAGGAGCCTTACGAGGCTTACATGGAGCTGGCCCAGCTCTATGACAAGCACATCCACGATCAGCACGAGCGCCGCTTCATCCTGGAGGTGGCCGGCACCCAGGTCGGGCTGGTGGAGCTGGTGGACATTCGCAGCATTCATCGCCGCGCCGAATTCCAGATCATCATAGCCCCCGCCTATCAGGGGTTGGGGTATGCCAGGACGGCGACCCTGAAGGGGATGAAGTACGCCTTCAACGTGCTGAACCTGCACAAGTTGTACCTCATCGTCGATCGGGACAACGCCAAGGCGATCCATGTCTATCAGGGGTTGGGGTTCGAGCCGGAGGGGGAGCTGAAAGAGGAGTTCTTCATCGATGGCAAATATCGCACCGCCATTCGCATGTGCCTGTTTCAGCGTGATTTCAAGGCAGATGATGTAAACCGGAACTAAGGTTGCCTGACGCCTGAGTGCCCAGGGGGGAGGGCGGCGCCGGCCTGTGTCAGCCTGGCCTCTCCCCCGGTCGGCGCGTTTTGGCCGCAGGATAAAAACTCAGGTCATTTGAGGCAGAATTTGTGATGCCTATCTGTTACACTTCGCGCCCGCCATTTTCCGGCTCACTTTCTGACTTGATGTCGGACGCAGCCACCGGTGGTATCAACCTCCGCCTCGCCTACGCCGAGCCGCAAGCCAAACACAGCCCAGCTGGAACACAGGAACCCAATTTATGAGATTTGAATCGTTCGATTTTGCCCCCGAGATTTTGCGTGCCGTCTCAGATTGCGGTTATCAGGAGATGACCCCTGTGCAGCGCCAGGCGATCCCGACCATACGTCGCGGTCTCGATGTGCTGGCCAGTGCCCAGACCGGGACCGGCAAGACTGCCGCCTTCGCCCTGCCGATACTGCAGCGCCTGGTGGACAAGCCGGCCGAGCTGCAACCGTCCAACGCCCGTGTGCTGATCCTGACCCCGACCCGCGAGCTGGCGGCCCAGGTGGCGAGCAACATCAATGACTTCGCCAAGTACCTGGATGTTACCGTGCTGACGCTCGTTGGCGGCGGCAAGCAGGATGTGCAGGCCAAGAAGCTGAAAGCGGGTGCTCACATCATAGTGGCGACCCCGGGTCGTCTGCTGGAGCACCTGACCGCCTGCAACCTCAGCCTCTCCGGTGTCGAGTGTCTGGTGCTGGACGAAGCGGATCGCATCCTCGACATGGGCTTTAGCGCCGATGTGCAGCAGATCCTGCAAGCGGTCAACAAGGAGCGCCAGAACCTGCTGTTCTCCGCCACTTTCTCCGACGGGGTGAAGAAGCTGGCCAACGTCATGCTGGACAAGCCGCAGATCATCAGCGTCAACAAGCAGAACTCCACCGCCGATACCGTCACCCACACCGTCTATCCGGTGGAGCAGAAGCGCAAGCGCGAGCTGCTCTCCGAGCTCATCGGCAAGCAGAACTGGCCGCAGGTGCTGGTGTTTGCCAGTACCCGTGAAAGCTGTGACGAGCTGGTAGCCGAGCTGAACCTGGATGGCATCAAGTCCGCCGTGGTGCATGGCGACAAGGCCCAGGGCAGCCGTCGCCGCGCCCTGCGCGAATTCACCGAAGGCAAGGTGCGGGTGCTGGTCGCCACCGAAGTGGCCGCCCGTGGTCTGGACATCCCGGATCTGCAGTACGTGGTCAACTATGATCTGCCGTTCTTGGCCGAAGACTACGTGCACCGCATCGGTCGTACCGGCCGCGCCGGCAAGAGCGGCATGGCCATCTCCTTCGTCAGCCGCGAGGAAGAGCGCACCCTGCTCGAGATCGAGGCGCTGATCGGCCAGAAGATCCGCCGCGTCATGGTGCCGGGCTACCAGGTGGGCAACCGTGACGAGCTGATCAAGCAGTTGCAGGAGCGTCGTCGCTTCGGCAAGCGTCCCCAGCGCGATGACAACGCCGCCGCCCAGGCCATGGCCGAGGCCAAGCTGCAAGGCCAGCGTCTCAAGCGTCTGGCGGCAATGAAGAAGCCGCGTCAGCCGAAGTAAGCGCGCCCAACCCCGCCCCGGCCTTCCCCTTGTCAGGGCAGGCCGGGAGGGGGGATTTAGTACATAAAGGCGCCAGTGGCGCCTTTATGCTGTTGATGACCCGGCCTCTGGCCCGCCCGTCTCTCTGAGGACTCGTGATGACACCTCCCAACTACAATCAGGCCCTGCTCGACATGGCCACCCAGAGCCTTGCCGAGCTGGCGCGTACCGCCGAGCAGAAGACGGGCAAGCGCACCCCGGCCCAGGAGAGCCATTTTCTCTGTACCTGGATGGCGGACTCCCTCAAGGAGAAGCGCTTCTCCCGGCTGGTGATGGAGGATCTGAAAGGCTGGATCCAGCAGGGCCGCACCCTGGGAGCCGGCGCCGACCTCAAGGGCTTGCTGGAGCGCATCGCCTTCCAGTACGCCCGCGTGCAGGCCGACTCCCAGCAGCTCGGCACCAGGCTGGCCGCCATGCTGGCCGAGCTGGAAAGCGCGGGTTGGTTAGTGTTTACCGACAGCGAGGTGAGCGCCAAGCTGCGCCTGCAGGGGCAGGGCCAATCCAGCCTGGTGATCTCCAGCCGCGAATACGGCGAGCACCTGGTCCAGGGGGAGCTTGTCAAGCCGCTGACCCTCTATGCGCGCTGTGACGAAACCCAGCTGGCCGAGGCGGCCTTTCGCCATGGTCTGCTGCTGAGCCAGGGCAACAAGAAGACCACGCTGGTCAAACACCACAAGGCGTATTGTCTGGTGCCGGCCAACCTGCAGCCCGCGCTGGCGCTGCTGGCCGAGGCGAAAGCCTGACGGCGAGCCTTTTCCTCTGTCCTTCCCAAACCCCGGCCTGGCGCCGGGGTTTTTTATGCGCGGCGAGCGGCGATGGGAACGCCGGGGAGGCGAGGAGAGCCAGGGGCAAGTGGGATGGCGAGCCCCGTTTTTGTCGCGGATGGTTTGTCGCATAGAGCTATTTCCTCCTCTTTCCCCCTCTGATGGGGGGCGTCCCCCATATGGTGGGATGGTGGCGGAAAATTTCTGCTCTAGGGTGGGTTGGCCCCAAAGAGGGCCTTAAGGAAGCAAACCGCCTGATGGCGATACTCAATGAATGAGGAAACATGATGAAAGCGACTCCCATTGCCCTGCTGCTGGCCGGTGTGCTGGCCTCTCCGCTCTGCGCCGCAGGGCTCGATGCCCAACTTACCCTGGTGGATGGCAGCACAGACGATGTGCGCGTCAACCTGACGCTGACCAACACGGGCGACAAGCCGATCCGCCTGCTCAAGTGGCAACTGCCGGGCAGCGAAGATGCCCCCCTGTTCCTGGTGGAACGGGATGGTCAGCCGGTCAGCTACGAGGGGGCCCTGATCAAGCGGGCGGCGCCGACCGACAAGGACTTCCAGCTGCTCAAGGCCGGCCAGAGCCTGACGGTGCAGGCGGAGGTGTCGGGTCTCTATGACATGAGCGCCCAGGGTCAATACAGCATCCGTTATCAGCTGCCGACCCTGCCGCAGGAGGCGAAGGCCGCCAAGGCCAAACAGGCCCAGGCGAGCGAGTCCAACGCCATCACCCTGTGGGTGGAGGGGGTGAACGATGAGCGAGTTCAGGCCAAGGTGGCCGCCGCCGACCCTCAGGCCGTCACCGCCTCGGTCAGCTTCAGCGGCCGCTGCAGCAACACCCAGAAGAGCGATATTCTGGCCGCGCTCGATGCCGCCAGCGGCATCAGCAACAACTCCAGCAGCTATCTGGCGGTGGACAAGCCCGATGGCCAGCGTTATCGCAGCTGGTTTGGCGCCTATGACGCCTCCCGCTGGGATCAGGCCGAGGGGCACTTCAGCAAGATCAAGGATGCCATCGACAACAAGCCGCTCACCTTCGACTGCGGCTGCAAGCAGAGCTACTTTGCCTACGTCTACCCGGATCAGCCCTACAAGGTCTATCTGTGCAAGAGCTTCTGGACCGCGCCCGTCACCGGGACCGACTCCCGTGCCGGCACCATAGTCCATGAGCTGAGCCACTTCACCGTGGTGGCA
This sequence comes from Aeromonas sp. MR19, assembly GCF_963899305.1. Taxonomy (NCBI): domain Bacteria; kingdom Pseudomonadati; phylum Pseudomonadota; class Gammaproteobacteria; order Aeromonadales; family Aeromonadaceae; genus Aeromonas; species Aeromonas sp. MR19. The sequence continues at coordinate 23,516 of NZ_CAWQWZ010000012.1, read as the reverse complement.
GGCACCGATGATCTGGGTTACGGTCAGGCCAATGCCCGCAATCTGGCGAAGACGGAGCCGGTCAAGGCGCTCAACAACGCCGACAACCATGAATACTTCGCCGAAAATACCCCGAGCGAAAATTGATCCGCTGACAGGGGCCGCCAGGCCCCTTTTTTGATGTTGAAGGAGGCGCCATGATGACACTCTTGCTCACGACCCTCGCACTCGCCCCCCTGCAGTGCGAGCTGTCGGTCAAGGCACAAAGCCGGGTGGACGAGCCCTTGCCCCTGGTGATGACCTTGACCAACAAGGGGGAGGGGCCGCTCGAGGTGCTGAGCTGGTTCACCCCGTTCGAGGGCTGGTTTGCCGATGCCATCGAACTCACCCTGGATAACCAGCCGCTGGCCTACAAGGGGCCGCTCGCCAAGCGTGGTGCTCCCGCGGCCGAGGATTTCTTCATACTGGGACCGGGCCAGCAGAGCCAGGCGGATGCGGATCTGACCCAGGTCTACGATTTGTCGCGCCCAGGCCTCTATCACCTCAGTTATCGCGCCCAGCCCTTGACCCTGACCCAGGGGGTTGCCCCGCGTTGCCCCGCCATCAGCTTCAATCGCCTGGCTGCGCCCTAGGCGGGCTGACTCGCGCCTTGCCGCTGCTCGCATCCAGCAGCCCTACAGCGCGCGCCGCCACCGCCAGATAACGAGGCGATGCGTCCCGCTCCCGCCAGCAGCAGTGCACCAGCTTGATCACATGATCGTCCAGGCTGGCCAGCGCCAGTGGCAACACCCTCTGCCAATCCAGCCCTGTGGCGTCCGGCCAGCGCTGGGAACGCAACGCGGGCGCCCCGACCGTGATATAAGCCGCCGCCACCGCCTGCCACATCAGGGTTTGCCACGGCGCTTGCCACTCGCCGGGCAACTGCTGCGCGACCAAGGCGGCGGCTCGGCTGCCGGTCACCATGTGCAACACGGTGAAATTGCCGGTCTGCCAATAGAGCTGCAGGGCGATCTCGGCCAGCTGGGTGAATACTGCCGATGACTCGGCGAGTGAGCATGGCAGTGTGCCCGGCCAGCGCGGCGCCTCTGCCACCTGCTGCAATCGCTCCGTGATCCACTCGCCCTGCCAGCTCGCACCCTCCCACTGTGCGGAAAGCCCGGCCAGCAGGCTGGCGACATCCCGGCTGGGGGCGGCCTCTCCGGCAGGCAGTATCAGGGGGCGGCACTGCCAGGCGGCCAGCGCCGCGGCCTGCTCCCCCAGATGGCCATTTTCCAGGGCGCAGGCGAAGCGGATCAGGGGGTGAAAGGCCCCTCCCGCCGGTGAGAGTCGGCGTGCCAGCAGTGTCTCAAAGGTGGGCTGCCAGCCTTGGGTAGCGAGCCGGTTTGCCAGCTGCTGACGCAGCCGAACGAAGCTGATTTCATCCTCCCCCTGACTTGGTTCCCCGCTCGGCAGCGCATGGGTTGCCTGCCAGTGATCGAAGAAATGCTGCAGCTGGCGGGGGCTGGCTCCCATCTCGTGCAGGGCGTGCAGCGCCATCGGGCAGTGGTTGGTGGTGCCCCGGCCATTGAGGGCAAAAGCACGGTTGGCATCGAGCAGGCGATGAAGATGATGCATAATCGTTTGACTCCTTTCATTAAGGGAGACAGGATTGTGCAAGTTAAAGCTAACTTGAGGTCAAGGATGGATACGGATCGCAAGTGGTTAGCCATAGGCCAGATAGCCAGTCGCTCCGGCGTCAACGCCAGTGCCTTGCGTTTTTACGAGCAGAAGGGGCTGCTTCGCAGCGTGCGCAGCCATGGAGGTCAGCGCCTCTATCCGCAGGATGCGCTGCGCCGGATCGCCTTCATCCGGGTGGCGCAGGGGATGGGGTTGAGCCTTGGCGACATTGCCGATGCCCTCGCCGGTTTGCCCGATGGCCGCACACCGGATCGTCGCGACTGGGAGCAGATCGCCAGCCAGTGGCAGGGGCTGCTCGATCAGCGCATCGAGGCTCTGCTGCAGCTCAAGGGCAAGCTCACCTCCTGCATCGGCTGCGGTTGCCTGTCGCTCGAGCACTGCGCCCTTTACAACCCGGATGATCAGGCCGCAAGACAGGGCGCCGGCCCCCGCTATCTGCTGGGGGATGCACCGCCGTCCGACGAGTGATCAGCAACATGATGAACATGAGTGTCGACCCAGCCATGCCATGCACAGGGCCGACTCGTTTAACCGTCAAGGAGGAGACATGGCACTGGAACAGCTTAAACGGGAATTGGAGCAGTTTGGCGAATACAACGACAGCCAGCAGCAGACCCGTGGCAGCAAGATGCTCAACATCACCCGCGATACCGGCGAGCTGCTGGCGGTGCTGGTGCAGACCAGGGGGGCAGACGCCGTGCTGGAGATAGGCACCTCCAACGGTTACTCCACCCTCTGGCTGGCCGAGGCGGTACGCAGGCTAGATGGCCGGGTCACCACCATAGAGCTGGATGAGGGCAAACGGGTTATGGCCGCTGCCAACTTCCAGCGCGCCGGCCTAGGCCCCTGGATAACCCAGCTGGCGGGCGAGGCGGGGGCCCTGCTGGCCGAGCTGCCGACGGAAGGTTATCAGCTGATCTTCCTGGATTCAGATCGTCAGCACTATCGGGCCTGGTGGCCGCAGATCCGGCGCCTGCTTGCCCCTCGCGGCTTGCTGGTGGTGGACAACGCCATCTCCCATCGGGACGAGATGGTCGAGTGGATGAGTGAGGTGCAGCGCGATCCGGCCTTCCAGAGCACGCTGGTGCCGGTGGGCAAGGGGGAGTGGCTGGTGGTGCGTCTGTAGGGAGAGTGAGCATGGAATTCAAGACCATGGAACCAAGAGCTGTGGTAGAGGCCTATTGGCAGGCCATGCAGAGCAACGATTTTGCCAAGGCGGCCAGGTGGCTGTGCGAGGATTATGTCTGTGACTGGCCGCAGTCGGGCGAGCGGATCGCAGGGCGCTGCAACTTCATCGAGATCAACCGCCGCTATCCGGCTGCGGGCCCCTGGAATTTTGAGGTGGTCCGGCTGCTGGAGCAGGGGCGGGAGGTGGTGACAGAGGTGTTGATCACCGATGGTCTGGTGCAGGCCCGCGCCATCACCTTTCACACTGTGCGCGGAGACGCCATCCTGCACCAGACCGAGTTCTGGCCCGATCTCTACGAGGCCCCCCACTGGCGTCGACCCTGGGTGACCCCGATCCCCCGGGAGTCGCAACTCGCCTGATCCCGGCCCCCAGGGTGAGCCATGCCACCCTGGGGGAATGCTTATGTTGTTTACCTTATCCTCGTTATCCATAATTTCGATAAATATCCCCACATTTTATTGTTTGGCAATGGAATGGCCCGCGTTATGTTTTGTCCATGCCGATAGTCAGCCGGATTAATCTGTGATGTTGCAGCGAATGATATCAATCGGCCCGCTACGAATTCAGGTTCGGAAAATAATAATTGCATGGCGCCAATACATTTTATTTGGCAAGCGTTCTGGGTATTTATAAATATAACGAGGTGATTCATGAAAAAAGTACGTTCCCTGTTTTTGCTGGCGGCGCTTCCGCTGGCTCTGATGACATCGGCCGAGGCCCAATCCAGCCTCGCCGCCATTCAGAGTGCCGGGGTGATCAAGATAGGCACTGAAGGGGCCTATCCTCCGTTTACCTACCACGACAAGAGCGGCAAACTGGTGGGTTTTGACGTTGAGATTGGCGAGCTGATCGCTCGCGGTCTCGGGGTGAAGCCGGAGTTCGTCGAAGGCAAGTGGGACGGGCTCATCGCCGGGGTGGATGCCAAGCGCTACGATCTGGTGCTCAACGAAGTGGCCATCACCCCGGAGCGGCTGAAAAAATATGACTTTTCAGACCCCTACATCACCTCCAAGGCAGTGGTGGTGGTACACAGCGACAACGGCACCATCAAGAGCTTCGCGGATCTGAAGGGCAAGACATCCTCCCAGTCCCTGACCAGCAACTTCGCCCAGCTGGCCAAAAAATCGGGGGCCGAGGTGGTGGCCACCGAGGGGTTCAACCAGTCCCTTGAGCTGGTGCTGACCGGGCGGGTGGATGCCACCATCAACGACAGCCTCTCCTACCTGGACTTCAAGAAGCAGAAGCCGGATGCCAAGTTGAAGGTGGCGGCGACCGAGCCGAAGGGGGATCAATCGGCCGCCCTGCTCGCCAAGGGACAACCGGAATTGCTGGCCGCCATCAATCAGACGCTGCGCACCGCCAAGCAAGACGGTGCCTATCAGAAGATATCGCTGAAATATTTTGGCACTGACGTCTCGAATTAATAACTTGGCCGAATAATAACAATAAAGGGGAATTAACGTGCCAGCTTGGTTGCAGTTAATGATCGACTCTTTTTGGCCCCTGCTCAGTGCGGGGCTTATTTTTACCGTGCCCTTGACCCTGATCACCTTCGTATTGGGAATATTGCTCGGTTTCCTGGTGGCACTGGCAAGGTTATATGGTCCCGCTCCGCTGGTCGCCCTGGTCCGCTTCTATGTCTGGCTTATTCGGGGCACGCCGCTGCTGGTGCAGCTCTTTCTGATTTTTTATGGTTTGCCGAGTGCCGGCATAGTGCTGGATGCCTTTACCGCCGCCGTCATCGGTTTCACCCTCAACATAGGTGCCTACAGCTCGGAGATCATCCGCGCGACCCTGGCCGCCATCCCCAAGGGGCAGTGGGAGGCTGCCTACTCCATCGGCATGAACTGGCCCCAGGTGATGTGGCGGGTGATCCTGCCGCAGGCGGCGCGCATCGCTGTGCCACCGCTCTCCAACACCTTCATCTCGCTGGTCAAGGACACCTCGCTGGCGGCGGCGGTGACCGTGCCCGAGCTGTTTCAGGCGGCCCAGCGACTCGCCTCCGTCACCTATGAGCCGCTCATCCTCTATGTCGAGACGGCCATCATCTACTTGCTGTTCAGCTCTGTGCTCTCCACCCTGCAAGACAGGCTGGAGCGCAGACTGACCCACAAAGAGACCCGGGAGCTTGCCCTATGATCCGATTGAGCGGCATCGAGAAACAGTTTGGCGGCCAGCGGGTGCTCAAGGGGATAGACCTTGCCATGGCGGCGGGCAGCGTTACCGCCCTGATAGGCCCCTCCGGCAGCGGCAAGAGCACCTTGCTGCGCTGCGTGAACCTGCTGGAGCGACCCGATGCGGGGCAGCTGGTGCTGGGGGGCAGCGAGCTCGACTTTACCCAGCATCTGTCACGGCAAAGCGTGCTGAGCCTGCGCCAGCAGACCGGCATGGTGTTTCAGAACTTCCAGCTGTTCCCTCACATGACGGTGCTGGAAAACGTGATGGAGGGACTGGTGACAGTGCTGAAGTGGCCCAAGGCGAAAGCGCAGGCGCGCGGCTTGCAACTGCTCGACAAGGTGGGGCTCAGGCACAAGGCCGAGGCGGTGCCCGCCACCCTCTCCGGCGGCCAGCAGCAGAGAGTCGCCATAGCCCGGGCGCTGGCACCGGCGCCCAAGGTGCTGCTCTGTGACGAGCCCACCTCGGCGCTGGATCCCGAGCTCGCGCTGGAGGTGGTGGCCGTGCTGCGCCAGCTGGCCCGTGAAGGGACCACCATGCTGATCGCCACCCACGACTTGCGTCTGGCATCCCAGATAGCGCAACAGGTGATCTTTCTGGAATCTGGCGAGGTGGTGGAGGCGGGCAGTGCGCGCCAGATGTTTACCACTCCCAAGCGGGCCCGCACCTTCGAGTACATCTCCACCCTGACCGAGCGGTTGCCGGAGAGCTGGAGCATCTAGCGGCGCTTGCCCGGACGACAACCATATAAAAAACAGCCCCGCATCTGCGGGGCTGTTTGCTTGTGGAAGCCTTGGACGGCAGCTTACACGGCCAGGTAGTCCATGATCCCTTCGGCGGCCTTGCGGCCCTCGTAGATGGCGGTGACCACCAGATCCGAGCCACGCACAGCGTCGCCACCGGCGAACACCTTGGGGTTGCTGGTCTGGAAGGCATGTTCGGCCTGCTCGGGGGCCTTGATCCTGTCCCGGCTGTCGAGCTCGATACCGTACTCCGCCATCCAGGGCTGGGGGTTGGGCTGGAAGCCGAACGCCATCACCACGGCATCGGCGGCCAGCACCTGCTCGGAGCCTGTCACAACCACAGGATTGCGGCGGCCGTTGGCATCGGGCGCACTGAGCTCGGTGCTCACCACCTTGATGCCGCAGGTACGGCCATGGGCATCGAGTTCGACGCCGACCGGCTGCAGGTTGAACATGAATTCCACCCCTTCCTCCTGGGCGTTCTTCACCTCCCGCTTGGAGCCAGGCATGTTCTCGGCGTCCCGGCGGTAGGCGCAGATCACCTTGTCGGCGCCCTGGCGGATGGCGGTACGGACGCAGTCCATGGCGGTATCGCCGCCGCCGAGTACCACCACCTGCTTGCCGGCGAAGTCGATGTAATCGGCCTGTGCCTTCTCAAAGCCCAGCAACCGGTTGGCGTTGGAGATGAGGTAGGGCAGGGCGTCGTACACACCGGGGGCCGTCTCGTTGTCGAAGCCGCCCTTCATGTACTTGTAGGTGCCGACCCCGAGGAAGACGGCATCGAACTCGCCGAGCAGGTCGGCGAAGGTGACATCCTTGCCCACCTCGGTCTCGAGGCGGAACTCGATCCCCATGCCCTCGAAGATCTCGCGCCGACGCTGCATCACCTCTTTTTCCAGCTTGAAGGAGGGAATGCCGAAGGTGAGCAGGCCACCGATCTCTGGATACTTGTCGAACACCACGGCGCTGACACCGCTGCGCGCCAGCACGTCGGCGCAGGCGAGCCCGGCCGGGCCCGCACCTATGACGGCGACCCGTTTGTCTGTCTTCACCACCTTGGAGAGATCCGGGCGCCAGCCCATCTCGAACGCCTTGTCGGTGATGTATTTCTCTATGTTGCCTATGGTGACGGCGCCGAAGCGATCATTCAGGGTGCAGGCACCCTCGCACAGTCTGTCTTGCGGGCAGACCCGGCCGCACACTTCCGGCAGGCTGTTGGTCTGGTGGGAGAGCTCCACCGCCTCCAGGATGCGCCCCTCGTTGGCCAGTTTCAGCCAGTTGGGGATGTAGTTGTGCACCGGGCACTTCCACTCGCAATAGGGGTTGCCGCAGTCGAGGCAGCGATCCGCCTGCATGCCGACCTGGGCCTGGTTGAAGGGCTCGTAGATCTCCACAAACTGGATCTTGCGGATCTTGAGCGGCTTCTTGGGCGGGTCGACCCGCTGGACATCGATAAACTGGAATACGTTCTGGCTCATAGGGTTCCCTCCTTATTGCGCCTGGATTCTGAGTTCTGCACTGGAACGGCTGGTGTGGCCAAGCAGGGACTTGACGTCGCTGGACTTGGGTTTGATCAGCCTGAACTTGGGCACATAGGCGTCGAAATGGGCCAGGATCTCCTCGGCGCGCGAGCTGCCGGTCTCATTGAGGTGCGCCGTTATGATACCGCGCAGGTGCTCCTGGTGGATGGCGAGATCCGCCACATCCAGCAGTTCCACCAGCTCGGGGTTGGTGCGCTTGGCAAAGTTGCCGCACTCGTCCAGCACGTAGGCAAAACCGCCCGTCATGCCCGCCGCGAAGTTGACACCCGTGGTGCCGAGTATGGTGACGATACCGCCTGTCATGTATTCACAGCCGTTGTCGCCAATCCCCTCGACCACCGCCAGGGCGCCGGAGTTGCGCACCGCGAAGCGCTCGCCCGCCGTGCCTGCAGCGTAGAGCTTGCCGCCGGTGGCGCCATAGAGGCAGGTGTTGCCTATGATGGCCGCCTCGTGGGACTTGAACGCCACGCCGACGTGGGGTTTGACCACCAGCTTGCCGCCTGTCATGCCCTTGCCCACGTAGTCGTTGGCGTCACCCGTGAGTATCATCTCGAGGCCACCCGCGTTCCAGACGCCGAAGCTCTGGCCTGCGGTGCCGTTGAAGTGAACCTTCACCGGATCGGCCGCCATGCCCTGGTTGCCGTGGCGTTTGACTATCTCGCCGGAGAGACGGGCACCCACGGAGCGATCCGTGTTGCGGATGTCATAGCGGAATTCGCCGCCAGACTTGTGCTCGACCGCCTCCAGCAGGTCTTCCACCATCTTGAGGTTGAGCGGACCCTTGTCGAAGGTCGGGTTGTGCTGCTGGCTGAACAGGCTGGAGCCTGCCGGTGCCACCGGGCTCGCCAGCAGGCCGGAGAGATCCAGCTTGGCCTGACGAGCGGTGAGGCCGGGCAGGGCTTCCAGCAGGTCGGTACGACCGATGAGGTCGGTGAGCTGGGTGACGCCAAGTTGGGCCATCAGCTCGCGGGTCTCCTCGGCGATGAACTTGAAGTAGTTCATCACCATCTCCGGCAGGCCGGTGAAGTGCTCGCGGCGCAGCTTCTCATCCTGGGTAGCGACGCCGGTGGCGCAGTTGTTCAGGTGGCAGATGCGCAGGTATTTGCAGCCGAGCGCCACCATGGGGCCGGTACCGAAGCCGAAGCTCTCGGCGCCGAGAATGGCCGCCTTGATGATGTCCAGACCCGTTTTGAGGCCGCCATCCACCTGGAGGCGCACCTTGTGGCGCAGGCCGTTGGCGACCAGCGCCTGCTGGGTCTCGGCCAGGCCCAGCTCCCAGGGGGAGCCGGCATATTTGACCGAACTCAGCGGGCTGGCACCGGTGCCGCCGTCATAACCCGAGACTGTGATGAAGTCGGCATAGGCCTTGGCCACGCCGCAGGCGATGGTGCCGACGCCGGGTTCGGAGACCAGCTTGACCGACACAAGGCAGTCCGGATTGATCTGCTTGATGTCGAAGATGAGCTGGGCCAAGTCCTCGATGGAGTAGATGTCGTGGTGCGGCGGCGGCGAGATCAGGGTCACGCCGGGCACGGAATAACGCAGTTTGGCTATCTGGGCCGTGACCTTGTCACCGGGCAGCTGACCGCCCTCGCCGGGCTTGGCGCCCTGAGCCACCTTGATCTGCACCACGTCGGCGTTCATCAGGTAGTGGGGGGTGACGCCGAAGCGCCCCGAGGCCACCTGCTTGATGCGCGAATTCTTCTCGGTACCGAAACGCTTGGGATCTTCGCCACCCTCGCCCGAGTTGCTCTTGCCGCCGAGCCGGTTCATGGCCACCGCCAGCGCCTCGTGGGCCTCAGGCCCCAGTGCGCCTATGGACATGGCGGCGGAGTCGAAGCGGGGGAACAGCTTGGCCGCAGGCTCGACTTGATCCAGCGCCACTGGGTTGTCGACCTTCTTCAGGGCGAGCAGATCGCGCAGGGTGGAGACAGGGCGCTCGTTTACCAGACGGGCGTACTCCTTGTAATCGGCGTAGTCGCCGGAGCGCACCGCGGTTTGCAGGGTCTGCACCACGTCCGGGTTGTAGGTGTGGTACTCGCCACCGTGGACAAACTTGAGCAGGCCGCCCTGGGTGAGGGACTTGCGCGCCAACCAGGCCTGGCGGGCCAGATTGAGCTGATCCTGCTGGATGTCGGCAAAATCGGCGCCCTGGATGCGGCTGGAGACGCCGCGGAAGCACATGGAGACCACGGCGCTGGAGAGGCCCACGGCTTCGAACAGCTGGGAGCAGCGGTAGCTGGCGACCGTGCTGATGCCCATCTTGGACATCACCTTGTAGAGCCCCTTGTTGATGCCGTTGCGGTAGTTGAGCATGGCCTGGCGCAGGCTCATCTTGAGCACGCCTTCCTCGACCTGTTTGGCGAGGGTTTCATAGGCCAGATAGGGGTAGATGGCGGTGGCGCCAAAGCCCAGCAGCACGGAGAAGTGGTGCGGATCGCGCACGCTGGCGGTCTCCACCAAAATGTTGGCGTCGCAGCGCAGGTTGTTGTCCACCAGGGTGCGTTGCACTGCGCCCACCGCCATGGCGGCCGGAATGGGCAGGGTATCGGCGCTGACGTCCCGATCCGACAGGATCAGCAGCACGGTACCGCCGCGCGCCTTGTCGGCGGCGTCCTTGCACAGCCGCTCCAGCGCCGCCTGCAGCCCCTCTTCGGGCTGGTAGTTCAGGCTCAGCACCGCATGACGATAGTGTTCCCCTTCCAGGGCCAGCAGCTGGTGGAAGTCGGAGTAGAGCAGGATAGGCGACTGGAACAGCACCCGGTGGGCGTGGCCGAAGGTCTCGTTGAAGACGTTTTGCTCGCGGCCGATACAGGTGGCCAGCGACATGACGTGGTTTTCCCGCAGCGGATCTATGGGCGGGTTGGTCACCTGGGCGAACATCTGGCGGAAGTAGTCATACAGGGTGCGCTGGCTGGAGGAGAGCACCGCCATCGGGGTGTCATCCCCCATGGAGCCCACTGCCTCCTGGCCGTTCTCGCCGAGCACGCGGATGATCTGGTCCAGCTCCTCGTAGGAGTAGCCAAACAGCTTCTGATAAGTCTTGAGCTGGTCGTCCGAGAACTCGCGGGCACCTGTGCTGGCGTCATCCATCTGCTCGAACGGCACCAGCCGCTTGCAATGCTTGTCCATCCACTGCTTGTAGGTGTGACGGCTCTTGAGATCGTCATCGATCTCGAAGCTGGTCCACACCTTGCCGTTACGGGTATCCACCACGAACAGTTCGCCCGGGCCGACCCGGCCCTTCTCCAGCACCTCGTCCGGGGTGTAGTCCCAGGTGCCGACCTCAGACGCGAGCGTAATGAACTTGTCCTTGGTGATGACGTAGCGGGCTGGGCGCAGGCCGTTGCGGTCCAGCGCGCAGGTGGCGTAACGGCCATCTGTCATGACGATACCGGCCGGGCCATCCCAGGGCTCCATGTGCATGGAGTTGAAGTCATAGAAGGCGCGCAGGTCGTCATCCATGTTCGGGTGTTTTTGCCATGCCGGCGGGATCAGCAGGCGCATGGCGCGGAACAAGTCCATGCCGCCGGCCAGGAAGAGATCCAGCATGTTGTCCAGGCTGGAGGAGTCGGACCCAGTGGTGTTGACGAAGGGGGCTGCCTCTTGCAGATCCGGAATGAGCGGGGTGGCGAACTTGTAGCTGCGCGCCTTGGCCCACTGGCGGTTGCCGGCTATGGTGTTGATTTCGCCGTTGTGGGCCAGATAACGGAACGGCTGCGCCAACGGCCAGCGCGGGCTGGTGTTGGTGGAGAAGCGCTGGTGGAACACGCAGATGGCGGCCTGCATGCGGATGTCGGCGAGATCCAGATAGAAGCGCGGCAAGTCCACCGGCATGCACAGCCCTTTGTAGACTGTGACCAGATTGGAGAGGCTGACCACGTAGAAGTAGTCGTCGCTGATACGCTTCTCGATGCGGCGACGCACTATATAGAGGCGGCGCTCGAGATCCTTGTCGACCCAGCCGGGGGGCGCGTTGACAAAGACCTGTTCGATGCTGGGCAGGGAGGCTTTGGCGATGGGACCGAGCACATTGGTATCGATGGGCACCTTGCGCCAACCGACCAGACTCAAGGTTTCTCTTTCCAGCTCCTCGTCTATGATGTCGCGGGTCTGCTGGGCCAACAGGGGGTCCGGATTCAGGAACAGCATGCCGACCGCATAGTTGCGGCCCAGGTGCCATCCTTTCTCTTCGGCGATCGCGCGATAGAAGCTGTCCGGTTTTTGCAGCAGCAGACCGCAGCCATCGCCGGTCTTGCCGTCGGCGGAGATGCCGCCGCGGTGCTGCATGCGAGCCAATGCTGACATCGCGAGACGGACAAGCTTGTGGCTGGCTTCACCTTCCATGTGGGCCAACAGGCCGAAGCCACAGTTATCCCTCTCCAGCTTTGGATCATATAGTGACATTGCATTTCTCCCTTGCTCGGCCTTGCATCGCAAACTGCATAAATTGCGATTGGCTCTTGTGGTTCCGTCCGCCTGACGTGGCGAATCTCCAAACTAATGGGATTTTTCGGCAAGGTCAATTGGACATCCCGGCTGTTTTCATTATTACAAACTCATAACAAAATGTCGGGGTGCGGGTGTATATGGGGCTTGAATTGGCTATTGCTCTGGCTGTTTTTATTTTTGCAGGATTTAATACTGATATCCTGGGTTTTGTTGGTTGACTCAGTGGGGGCAGTGATTTGTAGTAATTTTACCAATCAATCCGGCCAGTGAGAGGTGGCGATCACAATTACGCACCCTGTGTCTTGCATTTGTCGCCAATGAGGCTATGAGGAAAATTTCATTGCTCAACAGGTGGTTAGCTGGTCGTTATGCGGTTGTGGCCTGGGCGCTGTTTTTAGCTGACGGGTTTCGAAAGCGTCAATAACTACCTACTTGCAGATATTTATCCAAATATTGGTGAATATTTATATGTTTTCTGACCCTCGCCTCCCTTGATCCAGCTCAGCGCCCTGTTTGTGCAAGCTCGTACAATGGCGCTCCTTTAGCGGAGGTGTCATGCAGTTACACGAACTCGTCAATACATTCGGTCAGGATCTCAAGCAACGCCACGGCCAGAAGATCCACAAGCTCTCCATTCACGGCGCTTTTACCTGCCCCAATCGGGACGGCACCCTGGGCCGCGGTGGCTGCACCTTCTGCAATGTCTCCTCTTTTGCCGACGAGTCGGCCCAGCAGCTCTCTGTGGTGCAACAACTGCTGGCGCGCCGGGATGAAGTGACCCGTGCCAAGCGCTACCTCGCCTACTTTCAGGCTTATACCAGCACCTATGCCGAGGTGGAATATCTGCAGCGCATGTATGAAGAGGCGCTGTCGGTCAGCGACATGGTGGGCTTGTGTGTCGGCACTCGCCCCGATTGCGTGCCGGATGCAGTGCTGGACTTGCTGGCCGGCTATCAGGCCCGTGGCTATGAGGTATGGCTGGAGCTGGGGCTGCAGAGCGCCAATGACAAGACCTTGCAGCGCATCAACCGCGGGCACGGCTACGTGGCCTATGCCGATGCGGTCGAGCGGGCCCATCGGCGTGGCATCAAGGTCTGCGCCCACCTGATCGTCGGCCTGCCCGGTGAAGTGCCCATGGACAGCCTGAATACGTTGCACCGCATAGTGGAGACGGGCGTGGAGGGGATAAAGCTGCACCCGCTGCACGTGGTGGAGGGGAGTACCCTCGGCAAGGCCTGGCAGGCGGGTCGACTTGAAGTTCTTACCCTGGAGCAATACGTGGAGGCGGCGGTGGCCATGATCCAGCACACGCCCCCCGAGGTGGTCTACCACCGCATCTCGGCCTCGGCTCGTCGTCCGACCCTGTTGGCGCCGGTCTGGTGCGAGAATCGCTGGACAGCCATGGCCGATATTGCTAGTGAACTGGCTCACTCCGGCGCTCAGGGGCACAGCCTGGGGCGACCTTTTTCCCTCGCAGGATGTATTGAGTGAGCAATCAAATTTCGTCAAAAAAACAGAGGGTTATTAGATGAAATTCAGTCTTTGCAGTATAGTTTCGGTAAAATTGTCTTGATATAGTAGCGGGCTTGAAAAAGATATCATTATCAATAAGCTTGTGTTATTTCCAATTTAGGCGGGATATATCGGACATGGCGCCATCTTGTGTCGCTATCGAGTGCCGATCATGCCGTACCGTCTTTGGGCGTAATGCCTCTCAGGTCTGACGATGACATCCAGTGTCATTTACCTGTGCTTTAACGTTAATCAGGCTGTTGATCTCTTGCCGTGGAGTCCGGGTTATTTATTCCACGAGATCGCGTTCGCCGGACAGCGATGTGTGACCACTACAGTCGGCCTAATCATGCAGTGACAGGATGCTATGCAAGCAGAAACTAACCGTATTGATGAGTTGTTGGAGTGCCTGGTCTTCCTGACCCGCTTTTATGGCGTACCCAACAGCAGGGATGCCCTGACCACTGGATTGCCGCTGGTGTCCGGCCTGCTGACCCCGAACCTGTTCAGTCGCGCCGCCGAGCGGGGAGGGCTGTCTGCACGGGAAGTGATCCAGCCCCTTGCCGATATCTCCTCCCTGTTGTTGCCTTGCGTGCTGCAGATGCGCAACGGCGGTGCCTGCATACTGCTGGAGTGGAACGAAGACAGAACCCAGGGCAAGGTGATTTTTCCTCAGGCAGGGGATGCGGCCGAGTGGCTTGGCATAGCCCAGCTGGGTGATGAGTATCTGGGCCGGCTCTTCTTCGTCAAAAAACAGTTCAAGTTTGATGACCGTTCCCCCAAGGTGCTGGAGACCCGTGATGGACACTGGTTCTGGAGCACCTTGTTTGAATCCCGTGGCATCTATCGTGATGTGCTGATCGCCTCCATTTTGATCAACCTGTTTGCGGTGGCCAGCCCGCTGTTCACCATGAACGTCTATGACAAAATCGTGCCCAACCTGGCGTTCGAGTCGCTCTGGGTGCTGGCGGCGGGCGCCATGGTGGTGTTTACCTTCGATTTCGTGATGCGCCAGTTGCGCAGCTATTTTATCGATATCGCGGGCAAGAAATCGGACGTGCTGCTGTCGGCCAAGATCTTCGCCAAGGTGATGGGCATGCGGATGGAGTCAAGACCGGCCTCTACCGGCGCCTTTGCCAAACACCTGCAGGAGTTCGAATCAGTGCGGGAGTTCTTCACTTCCGCGACGGTTTCTACCCTTATCGATCTGCCCTTTGCGGTCTTCTTCCTCTTTATCATCTGGATGTTTGCCGGCGTCATGGTGGTGGTGCCCATCGTTGCCATGTTGATCCTGGTGGCCTACAGCTTCTATATCCAGGCGCCACTCAAACAGTCCATCGAAGAGGGCTCGCGGCTCGCTTCCCAAAAAAATGCCAACCTGATCGAGAGTATTTCCGGGCTGGAGACCGTCAAGATCTTCGGTGCCGAGAGCATGTTCCAGCATCGCTGGGAACAGGCGGTATCCCATATATCGACCTGGGGCGTGCAGACTCGCCGCATCACCAACTCCATGTCGTCCCTGGCCAGCTACATCCAGCAGGTGGTGACAGTGGGCCTGGTGATCGTCGGTGTCTATCAGATATCGGAAGGGCTGGTTACCATGGGCGGCATGATCGCCGCCGTCATGCTGTCGAGCCGCGCCATCGCCCCCATGGTGCAACTCTCTGTGCTCTCCACCCGCTACAACCAGGCCAAATCCGCGCTGGAGATCCTGGAGAAGATCATGATGACGCCGGGCGAGCAGGAGGAGGGCAAGCAGTACATTCATCACCCTGTCATAGCCGGCCGGATCGAATTTGATAATGTGTCGTTCAAGTACCCAGGGATGGAAAGCAGCACACTGCACAACATCAATCTGCGGATCGAGCCGGGCGAGAAGGTGGCCATCATAGGCCGGATCGGGGCGGGTAAGACGACCCTCGAGAAGATCCTGATGGGCCTGTATCGGCCGACCGATGGCTCGGTGCGCATCGACGGGTTCGAGCTGGATCAGCTGCCGGCATCCGTGATCCGGCGCAACATAGGCTGTGTGCCACAAGACGTGACCCTGTTTTTTGGCTCGGTGCGCGACAACATAATGCTTGGCAACCCGCTGGTGGACGATGTGCGGGTCATGCGTGCGGCCAAACGGGCCGGGGTGACCAACTTCACCAACCGGGACCCGAACGGTCTGGACCGCCAGATAGGCGAAGGGGGGCGACAGCTCTCCGGTGGTCAGCGTCAGGCAATCCTGCTGGCCCGGGCCCTGCTCAACGATCCCCCCATTCTGGTGATGGACGAACCCACTTCCAACATGGATAACCAGTCAGAGATGCAGGTCAAGCATGAGCTGGCACGACTGGGACCGGAGACGACCCTGATCCTCATCACTCACAAGACCTCCATGCTCGATGTCGCATCTCGGGTCATCGTCGTGGAGCAGGGGCAGATAGTGGCAGATGGACCCAAAGAGGTGGTGTTGCAACAGTTGAAGGAAGGCAAGGTGCGAGTGCAGGAGGCGTCCAATGGCTAGATTTGGCCTGTTCAAGAAGTCGCCGTCCGATACTGTGCTGCCTGCCCCCGAGCATCTGGAGTTTGTCGACGATGGCGCCGCCGCCGTCCTGCTGACTACCCCGACCCGGGCAAGAGCCTTGCTATGGGCCTGCTTCCTGTTCTTCATGAGCGCCATCATCTGGGCAGCCTGGGCTGAGCTGGACGAGGTGACGGTCGGGCAGGGCAAGGTGATCCCGTCCCGTCAGTTGCAGGTGATCCAAAACCTGGAGGGTGGGATCGTCAAGGAGATCTTCGTCAAGGAGGGGGATATCGTCGAGAAAGGGCAGCCGCTGCTGCGCATCGATGACACCCGTTTCCGTTCCGATTTTCGGGAGCGTGAGCAGGAGCTGGTGATCCTCAAGGGCGATATCGCCCGGCTAAGGGCCGAGATCCAGAGTGTGGTGGTCAAGACCGCGCCCAATCTGGGTTGGCGTGAGCAAGTGGCCATTGACAAGCAGCCGATCGATTTTCCTGATGGATTCGAGAACGTGTTTGCCGAGTACGTTGCGCGTGAAAAGTCGGTACAGGATGAGCGACTCAACAACCTGAACAACCAGCTCTATATACTCGGCCAGCAGATCGAGCAAAAAGAGCAGGAGACCATAGAGCTCAACGCCAAGATCAGAACCGTCGGGCGCAGCGTGGATCTGGCTCGTCAGGAGCTGGATATCAGCCGCCCGCTGGCCAAGGAGGGGATAGTACCTCAGGTCGAGCTCATCAAGCTGGAGCGTCAGGTCAACGAGATGCAGGGGGAGCTGGAGAGCAACCGGCTGCTGATCCCCAAACTCAACTCAGTGCTGCGGGAGACCATCTCCAAGCGCAACGACATAGCGTTGAAGTTTCGGGCCGACTCACAGACCGAGCTCAACGAGCGGCAGGGGAAACTGAGCCAGCTCTCCGAGGGGCAGGTAGGGCTGCGGGACAGGGTCGACCGTACCAGCGTGATTGCGCCGCTCAAAGGCACCATCAAGAAGCTCAAGATCAATACCCTTGGGGGTGTGGTGCAACCAGGGATGGATCTGATGGAGATAGTGCCGCTGGAAGACACCCTGCTGGTCGAGGCCAAGGTCTCCCCGAAAGACATTGCATTCTTGCGGCCAGGGCTCGAAGCCGTGGTCAAGATCACTGCCTATGACTTCACTATCTATGGAGGATTACATGGAAAGGTTGAACAGATAAGTGCCGACTCCATCCAGGATGAGGAGGGGAACTCCTTCTACCTGGTACGAGTTCGCACCGAGAAAAGTTACTTGGGCGATGAGCTTAACGCACTTCCCATCATCCCCGGTATGTTAGCCAGTGCAGATATTATTACTGGTAAAAAAAGTGTCCTAGACTATTTGCTTAAGCCGATATTACGGGCTAGGCAGTCGGCACTGAGAGAACGATAAGCCAACAATCTAAAAACAACATGACTGGAGATACCATGAAGAAGACGATTGTTGCCATGTTAGTAAGTGGCGCCGTGCTGTTCCCGGGCCTTACCCAGGCTCAAACGCTGGAACAGTCAGTGGCACAGTCACTGGCTACCCATCCGAAAATCAAGGAAGCTTTTGACCTCTATCAGGCTCGACTGTATCAGCATGATGGCGCCAAAGGCGGTTATTACCCCACCATAGATCTGCGCGGTGGTGTCGGTTATGAAAAGACCGACAGCCCGTCCACCCGTGCAGCAGGTGCCAATTCGACCACCATAGATGACTCTATGACCCGTAAAGAGGCCGGGATCAGCCTGCGTCAGATGCTGTTTGACGGTTTCAATGTCAGCAGCAACGTGGCCCGGACCGATGCCGAAGCCAACGCTCAGCGTCTGGCCATGATCTCCGAGGCGGAGAACACGGCGCTGCGTGTGGCTGAGGTTTACCTCAACATGCTGCGCCAGCAGGAGATCCTGGAGCTGTCCAAGCAGAACCTGGAAACCCATGAGCAGATCCGCAGCGACATCAGCAAGCGGACCGACTCGGGCCTGGGCTCTACCGCAGACCAGACCCAGATCGATGGTCGTGTTGCCCGTGCCTATGCCAACCAGGCTGCCGCCGAGAACAACTACCGCGATGCCGAGAGTGAGTTCATTCGTGTCGTCAACGAGATGCCAAAGGACCTGGTACAACCCGTTCCCAATGGAGAACTTGTTCCCGCCAGTCTGGATGCCGCATTGAAAACGGCTACCGAAGTGCACCCGACTCTGCTCTCCTCCCTGCAGGATATCGAAGCGGCCAAGTACCAGCATGAGGGCTCCAAATCCGGTTTCTATCCGAATGTGTCGTTCGAAGTGGATCAGAACTGGAACGAGGATATAGATGCGGTCAAGGGGCATAACGACGATCTGACCGCCATGGTGCGGATGCGTTACAACCTGTTCCGTGGCGGATCTGATCTGGCCGAAAGCAAGGCAACCTCGGCCCTTTACTCCCAGGCGAAAGACATTCACATGAATGCTTTCCGTCAGGTTGAAGAGGGAACACGCCTGGCCTGGAACGCCAAGGAGTCGCTGACCAAACAGAAGACCTTCCTGAAAGAGCACGTTGACGCCAGCTATGACACTGTACAGGCGTACAAGAAGCAGTTTGGTCTGGGCCAGCGTACCTTGCTTGACGTGTTGAACACCGAGAACGAACTGTTTGAGGCGCGCCGCAGCTACATCACCGCCGAGTATGACGCTCTGCTGGCTGACTATCGCATCCTCAACGCCACAGGCAGTTTGCTCAACGCGTTTAACGTCCAGCAGCCGGCCGACTGGCAAGCTAAACAGTAATGGAGATCGCATCAGGCTTGATGCGATTGAAAGGGATGGTTGCAGCCGTGCTGCCGCCATCCCTTGTCTCTCACTGTCACCCTAGACCGGGGCAGTGACTGTCATTGGATGCCAGAGGATGAGCGTGACTGTGTGGTGGAAGGCAAGCGGTTGCAGCAGGGTGTCAGCCTCAGGGTTGGGCCGGCGTTTACGCGCTCGCTGGTTGCGTTACTCGCTGTGGTTGCTGCTGGTTTCACTTCCGCTGCTGCTCTGTGCCAGTCAGCCTCTGACACCCGAAGATCTCAAATTGGTCCAGCGCGCTCAGGAAACCTATGGGGTCAGGGCGGGCAAGCGTGTGACGACCTGGCGTACGCTGGTCATGCAAAATCGTGCTGCAGGGCTGAACGAGCGCCAGAAGCTGGAGAAGGTAAACCAGTTTTTCAACCAGATGCGCTTCATCGATGACATCAAGTTGTGGCGCAAAAAAGATTACTGGGCCACCCCGCTGGAGTTTTTGGGGGCGGCAGGCGGTGATTGCGAAGACTTCAGCATTTCCAAGTATTTCACCCTGCTGGAGCTTGGCATTCCGGATGAAAAAATGCGGATGGTATATGTCAAGGCATTGGATTATAACCAGTTTCATATGGTTGTTGCCTACTATGACACGCCTTCCTCTGTGCCTGTGATTTTGGATAATTTGATCGGTTCGATCCGCCCTGCCAGTCAGCGCAGGGATCTGGTGCCGATATACAGCTTTAACGGTAGTCACTTGTGGTTGATGAAGGCGCGTGGCCAAGGGGAACTGGCCGGACAGTCGTCACGCTTGGGATTATGGAGTGATTTACGCAATCGCATGACTTCAGGGCGATTGGCTCAGCCTGTGGTGAATTTGGATGATTAACCTATGACGCTCTACAGACAATTATTGGCAACCATGTTGATCCTGTTCGGATTGTTGTTTGCGGCCACTTATTGGGTGCAGTTCAATTCGACTCGAACCTATCTGGCGCAGCAACAGGAAACCACTGTCATCAATACCGCTACTTCGCTGGGGCTGGCGCTTACCCCGTATTTGGAAAACGGTGACAAGGTGGGGGCTGAATCAGTGATCCAGGCCATCTTTGATGGTGGTTATTACCGGTTGATCCGGCTGGATCTGCTGGCTTCCAAGGATGTCATCGAGCAGGAGAACACCAATAACATTCAGGGTGTGCCGCAATGGTTCATTGGTCTGGGTCTGTTTCCCGAGGTATCCAACGAGTCAATTCTGACGTCAGGCTGGCTGCAACTGGGCAAATTGAAAGTAGTGGGTCACCCGGGGCAGGCCTATTACGAGCTGTGGCGAGGGATGAGTGAACTGGCAAGCTGGTTCCTGATCGGTTTTTTGATCACCACCATTTTGTTGATGAGAGCACTGAACTATCTGCTCAAGCCGCTCAAACAGATCTGTGAGCAGGCGGTGGAGATTGAACTGCACCACTTTGGCCACGCCATTCCAGAACCCAAGACCCACGAGTTGAAACAGGTGGTGCAGGCCATCAACACCCTATCCAGCAAGCTGGCGCTGCAGTTTAAAGAGCAAGCGGAAGAGGCCGAAAAATTGCGGGAGCGTGTCTATGTGGACGCCGTTTCCGGCTTGGGTAACCGGGCCTATTTTGTCGGCCAGGTCAACGCATGGATTGCCGAAGCGGGGCAAGGTGGAGTCATGCTGGTGGCGGTTGATATGCTGGATGACCTGTACCGTGAAGAGGGCTTTGCCGCGCGGGACAACATGGTCAAGTCGATAGCACAGACCTTGAAAGAGCAGTTGAAGGGTTGGGATGGCTCGGCTTTGGCACGGATCTCCGCCACGGAATATGCGCTGCTGTGTCCTACCGATGATCTGGCTCAGCTGAAGGAGCTGGCCGAAGCCATCAACGCTCGTATTGCCGACCTGGTCGTAAATCCCATGGGAGAAGGGGATGCCCTCTCCGTCATCGGTATTGCGGGACGTGACGGTAATGACGATCTTTCGGCCTTGCTGACCAAGGCCGACAACGCCTTGGGCAAGGCGCGCAATGAGCGCCGTGGTGCCGTGGTGATGGAAGGTGGTACCGATCAGGGCTTGATGGGGCGTCTGGCCTGGCGGGATCTGGTGCAAGATGCCATTGTCCGGCACTTGTGGCGCTTCAAGGCCCAGCCGGCTTGCCGTTTCGACAATGGGGTTCGACTGCATGCCGAGTTGTTTGCCTCTATTTCACGCGACGGTACCGACTATTTTGCCGGCCAATTCTTGCCAGCCATCGAGCAGTTCAAGCTGGGCAGCGAGTTTGATCAGGCAGTACTGGATGCCTGCGTGCCCCTGTTTGAACGGCAATCAGATCTGGTGCTGGCCATCAATATCACGGCAGGCTCTCTCTGTTCTGATGAGTTTCTGACCTGGCTGACGGGGTATCTGTCGACTCACGCCGAATTGAAGGACAGGTTGCTGTTTGAGATACCTGAGGCCGCCATCATGAAGCACAAGGAACATGTGACCGCCTTGGTGAACACCTTGCAGGAGCATGGGTTCGAGTGGGGGGTCGATCATTATGGTCGTCACTTCCAGTCTCTGGGGTATCTGGAGGAGCTGGCGCCAGCCTATGTCAAGGTTGACCATGGTTATACCAGTCAGGTCATGGAGCCAGGGGCCGATACCTCCTTCCTGGCCGCAGTTTGCCGCGCCGCTCACAATGCGGGTGTGACTACCATCGCAACCCGTGTTGAGGATCAGCATCAGGTCGAGTTGCTCTCCAAGTTGCATATCGATGGTTATCAGGGCTTCGTACACCCCGCTTTTCCTTTGTCCTGAGCCATTAGCGCCAAGAATGGGCCCCATGAGGGCCCTTTTTTTATGCGAATTAAACATAAGTATTAAGACTTTTAGCTGAGTAATCGCGTAAGGGCTTACTCGAATCCCTATCAAGTGGCTGATTCAACAATATAAAAAAAGACCCTTCGATTTAATGCGCAGCATTGCTCCCAGTTTGAACCCATCTTGTACATTTTTGCAACGGAAGCGAGGCGGACAGGCATCTATGGTGTAGACATCAAGATCTGTCATGTTGGAGCAATGGATATGCGTACCCAAGTAATCGACAAAACCGTGGTGGTTTCTTCTGTTGAAGGCAACGTTCAAATATTGCTGGCCGATGGTAGCAGTCGCCCTCTGCAGAAAGGTGAAATCCTTCAGCCCGGCGCCAAGCTCAATATTGCAGATGACGCCAAGCTGACACTGGCCCCCTATGACGATTCTCCTGCTTCCGCCACGCCAGATGCCGCAGCCCCGGATGCTCCGGTGCCGGGACAGCCACAGGCTCCGGATGCCGGGAGTGCGACCTCTCCCGATATTGCCGCATTGCAACAATCGATCTTGCAAGGGGTTGACCCGACGCAGAACTTTGAGGCATCTGCCGCCGGTGGGGCACCTGCTGCAGGTGGTGGTGGCGGTGGAATTGGTGGAGTCGCCGGCGCCAGTGGTAATGGCGGCTTTGTCACCATAGATAGAACCGGTGATGCAACGATTGCCGCAGCCGGGTTTGACACCACTTACCAGACCGAGCCAGTGGTCGATACTCAGCAGCTGGCAGAACCACTGCTGACCAACGAACTGGCGGATCAAGGTGAGCAGTTGACCGTTCCCGAAGATGGGGTACTGAATGGCAATGTTCTCACCAACACAGTCAACGCTGATGGTCCTGATGCGGCGTCTGTGCTGCTCTTCAGCTGGGGGGATAACGTCAACGTTGTTGTAGGTACCAGCGTCACAATTGATGGTATCGGCAGCCTCGTCATTAACGCTGACGGCAGTTTCACTTTCACACCTGCCCCCAACTATGATGGCGCTGTACCTCCTGCCACTTATACCGTCACCGATGGCACTGACACGGTTCAGTCAACACTGGAACTGACAATTATTCCTGCCAATGATCTTTCCGATCAGAACGAAAGTGTTGTTGCGACAGAAGACACCCTCATTTCTGGCAACTTGTTGGCCAATACCATCGACAATGATGGACCGCAGGCTCCGTCTGTTACCGGGTTCAGATGGGGCTCCATCATCAATTCTGCATTGGGCACACCCGTAACCCTGACTGGGGTAGGAACCTTGGTGGTCAATGCCGATGGCAGCTATCTGTTCACGCCAGCACCTAATTACGATGGGCCGGTTCCGACAGTGAATTATACCGTCACAGACGGCACAGACACGGTTCAGTCCACGCTCTCTATTGCCATCACTTCGGTTGATGAGCCGGTTGGTCTGGCTGGTTTGCAGCTGGAAGGCGGTGAGCTGACGCTAAATGAAGCTGCATTGGCAGATGGCAGCAACCCGAATGCAACCGCTCTTACACAAAGTGGCGTGTTTACCTTCAATGCGGCAGATGGTGTACAGAGTTTGACACTGGGCGGTGTCACTCTGATCAGTAATGGGCAAGCTATTACGGTGTTCCCTCAGGCGATTACCAGCCCACTGGGTAATCAGCTAGTAGTGACCGGCATTAATTACAACCCGGTCACCGGGTTAGGCAGCGTTAATTACAGCTACACCCTGAGTGACAATGAAAATCATACCAAGCCTGTCAATGATGCGGCTCTGGGTGAGAGTTTCGGTGTGGTACTGGTGGACACCGATGGCGATAGTACCAGTGGCAGTCTGGATGTGGTGATCCTGGATGATGTACCGAGCGTCACGCTCACCTCTGGATCTGAAGGTGTGGGCAGTGTGTTCGTGGACGAAAGCCTGGTCAGCCTGGGTGGCGCGGGCAACGACGGGGTGGCCAGTGCCAGCCTGAGTGCTGCCAGCGTGCAGGCCCAGTTCAATCCGGCCTTCGGGGCCGATGGGGCGGGCACGATTGGTTATAGCTTGGCGCTCACGGGCAGCAACGTGGTCAGCGGCCTGTTTGCGGTAGATCCGCAGGCTCCCGATGGACAGGGCGAGGCCATCGTGCTGAACCAGGTGGGCA